>NZ_JBVJDK010000016.1:0-158902 GCF_055582325.1 Streptomyces sp. NPDC042100 | reverse complement strand
TATACCCCAACCCCCCCATAACCCCACAAAGTCCCCCGCCCCCGCCGCGCCGGGGGCCCCGGGCCCCCCCCGCCCCCCCCCCCCCCGGGCCGGGGGCCGGGGGGGCCCCCCCCCCCGCCCCCCCGCTGCGTTGTCGGCGGCAGCCGATAGCCTGCACAAACAGGTGAGCGAAAAGGGAGGGCACGGTGCGCGTTCTGGGGGTGGATCCCGGACTGACCCGCTGCGGCGTCGGTGTCGTCGAGGGGGTCGCCGGACGGCCGCTGACCATGCTCGGGGTCGGTGTGGTGCGGACCCCCGCCGACGCCGACATCGGGCTCCGGCTCGTCGGCATCGAGCGCGGCATAGAGGAGTGGATCGAGCGCTTCCAGCCCGAACTCGTCGCCGTGGAGCGGGTGTTCAGCCAGCACAACGTGAGCACGGTGATGGGCACCGCCCAGGCCAGCGCCATCGCCATGCTCTGCGCCGCCCGCCGCGGCCTGCCCGTCGCCCTGCACACGCCCAGCGAGGTCAAGGCCGCCGTCACCGGCAGCGGGCGGGCCGACAAGGCCCAGGTCGGCGCCATGGTCACCCGGCTGCTGCGGCTCTCCGCCCCGCCCAAGCCGGCCGACGCCGCCGACGCCCTCGCCCTCGCCATCTGCCACATCTGGCGCGCCCCCGCCCAGAACCGCCTCCAGCAGGCCGTCGCCCTGCACGCCTCGAAAGGCCGTACCCGATGATCGCCTTCGTCAGCGGCCCGGTCGCCGCCCTCGCCCCCACGACCGCGGTCGTGGAGGTCGGCGGCGTCGGCATGGCCGTCCAGTGCACCCCCGACACCCTCGCCGGGCTGCGCCTCGGCGAGCACGCGCGGCTGGCCACCTCCCTGGTCGTCCGCGAGGACTCGCTGACCCTGTACGGCTTCGCCGACGACGACGAGCGGCAGGTCTTCGAGCTGCTCCAGACCGCCAGCGGGGTCGGCCCCCGGCTCGCCCAGGCCATGCTCGGCACGCTCCGCCCCGACGCGCTGCGGCTCGCCTTCTCCACCGGCGACGAGAAGGCCCTGACGGCCGTCCCCGGCATCGGCAAGAAGGGCGCCCAGAAACTCCTCCTCGAACTGAAGGACAAGCTCGGCTCCCCGCTCGGCGGCAGCGGCCTCGTCGGCCAGCAGCGCGCCGTCGCCGCCGGCCCCGCCCCCTGGACCGAGCAGCTCTCCGCCGCCCTCGTCGGCCTCGGCTACGCGAGCCGCGACGCCGAGGAGGCCGTGGCCGCCGTGACCCCGCAGGCCGAGGCCGCACTCGCCGAGACCGGCTCCGCGCCCGTCCCGCAGCTGCTGCGCGCCGCCCTGCAGACCCTCAACCGCGCCCGCTGACCTCCCCCGTACGAAGAGAAGGCCCCATCACCGTGAACTGGGACGACGAGACCGCGCCCGCCGCCGAGGAGCGCATCGTCGACGCCTCCGCCGAGGGCGACGACCAGGCCGTCGAGGCCGCGCTGCGGCCGAAGGACCTCAGCGAGTTCGTCGGCCAGGAGAAGGTCCGCCAGCAGCTCGACCTCGTCCTGCGGGCCGCCCGCCAGCGCGGTGCCACCGCCGACCACGTGCTCCTCTCCGGCGCCCCCGGCCTCGGCAAGACCACCCTGTCCATGATCATCGCGGCGGAGATGAACGCGCCGATCAGGATCACCAGCGGCCCCGCCATCCAGCACGCCGGCGACCTCGCGGCCATCCTGTCCTCGCTCCAGGAGGGCGAGATCCTCTTCCTCGACGAGATCCACCGGATGTCCCGGCCCGCCGAGGAGATGCTCTACATGGCGATGGAGGACTTCCGCGTCGACGTCATCGTCGGCAAGGGCCCCGGCGCCACCGCCATCCCCCTGGAGCTGCCGCCGTTCACCCTGGTCGGGGCCACGACCAGGGCCGGACTGCTGCCGCCGCCGCTGCGCGACCGCTTCGGCTTCACCGCCCACATGGAGTTCTACGAGCCGCACGAGCTGGAGCGTGTGGTGCACCGCTCCGCCGGCCTCCTCGACGTCGAGATCGACACCGCGGGAGCCGCCGAGATCGCCGGCCGCTCCCGCGGCACCCCCCGCATCGCCAACCGGCTGCTCCGCCGCGTCCGGGACTACGCGCAGGTCAGGGCCGACGGCGTGATCACCCGCGAGATCGCCGCCGCCGCCCTCGGGGTGTACGAGGTGGACAGCCGAGGCCTCGACCGCCTCGACCGCGCGGTCCTGGGGGCCCTGCTGAAGCTCTTCGGCGGCGGCCCGGTCGGCCTGTCCACCCTCGCGGTGGCCGTGGGCGAGGAGCGCGAGACCGTCGAGGAGGTCGCCGAGCCCTTCCTCGTACGTGAGGGACTCCTCGCGCGCACGCCCCGTGGCCGGGTCGCCACCCCCGCCGCCTGGCACCACCTCGGAATGGTTCCGCCGCAGGCAGGCGGCACGGGGCCCGCAGGAAGCGGACAACAGGGGCTCTTCGGGGCGTGACGGCGCGGAGACTCGCCCGTATGGGAACCGGGGTGCGATGCTGGGCGTTGTTCCATCGATGCGGACTCGCCTAGACTCCGCCGGTGCCGCTCCTTATGGTCGGCGCACCCACCCCCGAATCAGGCCGCGACATCTACCGCGGCCTTGCGAAGGAAATTCCGTCCCGTGAATAACATCGGCATGCTCCTCCCGTTCATCGTGCTCATCGGGGCCATGTTCCTCATGACCCGTTCTGCCAAGAAGAAGCAGGCGCAGGCGGCGGAGATGCGCAACCAGATCCAGCCCGGCACCGGCGTCCGCACGATCGGGGGGATGTACGCCACCGTCAAGGAGGTCGGCGAAGAGACCGTCCTCCTGGAGGTCGCTCCCGGCGTCCACGCGGTCTACGCGAAGAACTCCATCGGCGCCGTCATGGAGGACTCCGAGTACAACCGGATCGTCCACGGCGACGAGCCCGGCGAGGTCGTCCCCGACGACGCCTCCTCGCTGACCGAGGCCGCCGAGGAGACGACCGAGGACGTCAAGGCCGACCTCACCAAGAAGTCGGACGCCGCCGAGGCTGACAAGGACGGCAAGACCGACGGCGGGACCGAGGCGAAGTAGCTTCGCCGCCACAGCCGCGCGTCAGCCCCGTCCGGGCGCGCGCGGCTGTGGCGACGGTCTCACGTCTGCGGGGGCAGGTCCCCACCACACACTTCGTGGCCGCTTCGCGCCTCATCCGCGCGGGGCGGTTTGGACAGGGAGAAACGACAGGTGGCAGCACCGAAGAAGGGCCGAAGGCCGGCGGGGGGACAGAGCCGGCCGGGCCGCGCCCTGGCACTCATTCTGATCGCCATGGTCGCACTCACCGGCGGCATGTTCTGGTCGGGGCACACCATCCCCCGCCTGGGCATCGACCTCGCCGGCGGTACGTCGATCACGCTCAAGGCGAAGGCGGAGCCCGGACAGGAGTCCGCCGTCAACGAGACCAACATGAACACCGCGGTCGGCATCATCGAGCGCCGTGTCAACGGTCTGGGTGTCTCGGAGGCGGAGGTCCAGACGCAGGGCCGCGAGAACATCATCGTCAACATCCCCAAGGGGACGAACGAGAAGCAGGCCCGCGAGCAGGTCGGCACCACCGCCCAGCTGTACTTCCGGCCGGTCCTGGCCGTCGCCGCCGCCGAGCAGCCGGCGCCCGACAAGAGCGCCACGGGCTCGCCCACGCCGACGCCCACGGCTTCCGGCGCCACCGCCGGCAAGGGCAAGACGGACAAGTCGAGCAGCCCGACCGCGACCGCGACCTCGTCGCCGTCCACCCAGGGCCGCGCCGTCACCGAGGCGCTGAAGGCCCCGAGCCCGACGCCGACCGCCACGTCGTCCACGACGCCGAAGTCGACGGAGAGCCCGAAGGCCGACACCCCGGCCGACCCGGCGACCGCCGCCCTCCAGCAGAAGTTCGCCACGCTGAACTGCCTCGACCCGAAGCAGCGCACGGCCGTCGGTGACGGCGTCAAGCCGACCGACACCGCCGTCGCCTGTGGCCAGAACGGCGCCGGGCAGTGGGAGAAGTACATCCTCGGCCCGGCCGAGGTGGACGGCAAGGACGTCGACGACGCCAAGGGCGTCTTCGACCAGCAGCGCGGCATGTGGATCGTCACCATGGACTTCACGAGCGGTGGCGCGAAGAAGTTCCAGAAGATCACCGGCAAGCTCTCGCAGCAGCAGGCGCCGCAGAACCAGTTCGCCATCGTCCTCGACGGCGAGGTCGTCTCGGCCCCGTCCGTCAACCAGACGCTGAGCGCCAGCGCCGAGATCTCCGGCAGCTTCAACCAGCAGTCCGCCCAGGACCTCGGCAACATCCTGTCCTACGGCGCCCTGCCCCTGACGTTCGACACGCAGAGCGTGGACACCGTCACCGCCGCCCTCGGCGGCGAGCAGCTCAAGGCGGGCCTGATCGCCGGCGCCATCGGCCTCGGCCTGGTCATCATCTACCTGGTCGTGTACTACCGCGGCCTGTCGATGATCGCCATCCTCAGCCTCGGCGCCTCGGCCCTGCTCACCTACGTGATCATGGCCCTGCTCGGCCCGGCCATCGGCTTCGCGCTGAACCTGCCGGCGGTCTGCGGCGCCATCGTGGCCATCGGCATCACAGCGGACTCGTTCATCGTGTACTTCGAACGCATCCGCGACGAGATCCGCGAGGGCCGCACCATGCGCCCGGCCGTCGAGCGCGCCTGGCCGCGCGCCCGCCGCACCATCCTGGTCTCCGACTTCGTGTCGTTCCTCGCCGCCGCGGTGCTCTTCGTCGTCACCGTCGGCAAGGTCCAGGGCTTCGCGTTCACGCTCGGTCTGACCACCCTGCTCGACGTCGTCGTGGTGTTCCTCTTCACCAAGCCGGTGATGACGCTCCTCGCGCGCACCAAGTTCTTCGGCAACGGGCACAAGCTGTCCGGTCTCGACCCGAAGAGCCTCGGCGTCCAGCCGCCGCTGCGACGCACCCGTCGCCAGCCCGTTTCCGCCGCCGCAGGCCCTGCCGACACGAAGGAGGCGTGAGATGTCGAAGCTCGGAGATCTCGGCGCCCGGCTCCACCGAGGTGAGGTCGGCTACGACTTCATCGGCAACCGCAGGATCTGGTACGGCCTGTCGATCCTGATCACCATCACGGCGATCGTCGCCCTCGCGGTGCGCGGCGTCAACATGGGCATCGAGTTCCAGGGCGGCGCCGTCTTCACGACCCCGAAGACGACCGTCTCGGTCACCCAGGCCCAGGATTACGCGGAAGAGGCCTCCGGCCACGACGCGATCGTCCAGGAGCTCGGCAGCGGCGCGCTGCGCATCCAGGTCGGCGGTCTCGACACGGAGCAGTCCGACAAGGTGCGCGCGCAGCTCGCCAAGGAGCTGAACGTCCCCGAGGAGAAGATCGCGGCCGAGCTCGTCGGCCCGAGCTGGGGTGAGCAGATCGCCGCGAAGGCCTGGACCGGCCTCGGGGTGTTCATGATCCTGGTGGTGATCTACCTCGCCATCGCCTTCGAGTGGAGAATGGCGGTCGCGGCGCTCATCGCGCTGATCCACGACCTCACGATCACCGTCGGCATCTACTCGCTGGTGGGCTTCGAGGTCACGGTCGGCACGGTCATCGGTCTGCTGACGATCCTCGGATATTCGCTCTACGACACCGTCGTCGTCTTCGACTCGTTGAAGGAACAGACGAAGGGCATCACCAAGCAGACCCGCTGGACCTACAGCGAGATCGCCAACCGCTCGATCAACGGCACCCTGGTCCGTTCGATCAACACCACGGTCGTCGCCCTGCTGCCCGTCGCCGGCCTGCTCTTCATCGGCGGCGGCGTCCTCGGCGCCGGCATGCTGAACGACATCTCGCTGTCGCTCTTCGTCGGTCTCGCCGCCGGCGCGTACTCCTCGATCTTCATCGCCACCCCGCTCGTCGCCGACCTCAAGGAGCGCGAGCCGGCGATGAAGGCCCTGACGAAGCGCATCCTGGCCAAGCGGGCCGCCGCTGCCGCCAAGGGCGAGTCCCCCGACGAGGACAACGGCCTCGCCGAGGCCGCCGTCGTCGGCCAGGGCCGCCGAGGCCGCTCGGAGAACCACGGATGACCGCCGGCGCCCAGGACACCGTGCAGCTGCTTCTCAGCCGCATCCGTGACGTCCCCGACTATCCGAAGCCGGGGGTGCTGTTCAAGGACATCACCCCGCTGCTCGCGGACCCGGAGGCGTTCCGCGCGCTGACCGACGAGCTCGCCGCGCTGTGCGCGGCGCACGGCGCCACGAAGATCGTCGGCCTGGAGGCCCGCGGCTTCATCCTGGCCGCCCCGGTCGCCGTCCGCGCCGGTCTCGGCTTCATCCCGGTCCGCAAGGCGGGGAAGCTGCCCGGGGCCACCCTGCGGCAGGCGTACGAGCTGGAGTACGGCACCGCCGAGATCGAGGTGCACGCCGAGGACCTGGCCCCGGGCGACCGGGTGATGGTCATCGACGACGTCCTCGCCACCGGCGGCACCGCCGAGGCCTCCATCGAGCTCATCCGGCGCGCCGGGGCCGAGGTCGCCGGCGTCGCCGTCCTGATGGAGCTGGGCTTCCTGCCCGGCCGGGCCCGCCTGGAGCCGGCCCTGTCGGGCGCACCGCTCACCGCGCTCATCACCGTCTGAGCGCGTCCGCCGGACCTCCGGGTCCGGCGGACGCGGGACGACACGGGGGCGGCCCGGGGAATTCCCCGGGCCGCCCCCGTCGTTTTCCGGACACCCACCGCGACCGGATCCCTCGGAGGCGGGCCGGACGTCCATCCCGCGGGCGCGTGAGCACCGCCGCTGCCAGGTCGATACGATGGCCTTTCCGGGCCTGACCGGGGGACCCGGAGACGTCCCCGGATTCCGTCCGGGGGTAGCCCCAGAGGAGCGCTCTTGCCAGACGAGGCCCAGCCACTCTCCGCCGCGCAGCCCGAGCAGCAGGCCGACCAGGCCGCGCCGGGTACCGCCGCGCACCAGAACAAGCCCGCGGAGATCCGGCCCGCGGCCCCGGCACCGGCCCCCGCTGTCCGGCCCACCCCCGCGGCCCCGAGCCGCTCGGGCGGCTCGTCCAGCCGCGTCCGCGCCCGTCTCGCCCGGCTGGGCGTCCAGCGCTCCTCCCCGTACAACCCGGTCCTCGAACCGCTGCTGCGGATCGTCCGCTCCAACGACCCGAAGATCGAAACGGCGACATTGCGCCAGATCGAGCGGGCCTACCAGGTCGCCGAGCGCTGGCACCGCGGCCAGAAGCGCAAGAGCGGCGACCCGTACATCACCCACCCGCTCGCCGTCACCACCATCCTCGCCGAGCTCGGCATGGACCCGGCGACGCTGATGGCCGGGCTGCTGCACGACACCGTCGAGGACACCGAGTACGGCCTGGACACCCTGCGCCGCGACTTCGGCGACCAGGTCGCCCTGCTCGTCGACGGCGTCACCAAGCTGGACAAGGTCAAGTTCGGCGAGGCGGCCCAGGCCGAGACCGTCCGCAAGATGGTCGTCGCCATGGCCAAGGACCCGCGCGTCCTGGTCATCAAGCTCGCCGACCGCCTGCACAACATGCGCACGATGCGCTACCTCAAGCGGGAGAAGCAGGAGAAGAAGGCCCGCGAGACCCTGGAGATCTACGCCCCGCTGGCGCACCGGCTGGGCATGAACACCATCAAGTGGGAGCTGGAGGACCTCGCCTTCGCGATCCTCTACCCCAAGATGTACGACGAGATCGTCCGGCTCGTCGCCGAGCGCGCCCCCAAGCGGGACGAGTACCTGGCCATAGTGACCGACGAGGTCCAGGCCGACCTGCGCGCCGCCCGCATCAAGGCCACCGTCACCGGCAGACCCAAGCACTACTACAGCGTCTACCAGAAGATGATCGTCCGAGGCCGTGACTTCGCGGAGATCTACGACCTGGTCGGCATCCGCGTCCTCGTGGACACCGTCCGCGACTGCTACGCGGCCCTCGGCACCGTCCACGCGCGATGGAACCCGGTCCCCGGCCGGTTCAAGGACTACATCGCGATGCCGAAGTTCAACATGTACCAGTCGCTCCACACGACGGTCATCGGGCCCAACGGCAAGCCCGTCGAGCTGCAGATCCGCACCTTCGACATGCACCGGCGCGCCGAGTACGGCATCGCCGCGCACTGGAAGTACAAGCAGGAGGCCGTCGCCGGCGCCTCCAAGGTCCGCGCCGACGTGCCGAAGAAGGCCGGCAAGGACGACCACCTCAACGACATGGCCTGGCTGCGCCAGCTCCTCGACTGGCAGAAGGAGACCGAGGACCCCTCGGAGTTCCTGGAGTCGCTGCGCTTCGACCTCTCGCGCAACGAGGTCTTCGTCTTCACCCCCAAGGGCGACGTCATCGCGCTGCCCGCGGGCGCCACCCCGGTCGACTTCTCGTACGCGGTCCACACCGAGGTGGGGCACCGCACGATAGGGGCCCGGGTCAACGGGCGGCTGGTGCCGCTGGAGTCGACCCTGGACAACGGCGACCTGGTCGAGGTCTTCACCTCCAAGGCGGCGGGCGCGGGCCCGTCCCGGGACTGGCTGGGCTTCGTCAAGTCCCCGCGCGCCCGGAACAAGATCCGCGCCTGGTTCTCCAAGGAGCGCCGCGACGAGGCCATCGAGCAGGGCAAGGACGCCATCGCGCGGGCCATGCGCAAGCAGAACCTGCCGATCCAGCGGATCCTCACCGGCGACTCGCTCGTCACCCTCGCCCACGAGCTGCGCTACAGCGACATCTCCTCGCTGTACGCGGCGATCGGCGAGGGCCACGTCACGGCCCAGTCCATCGTGCAGAAGCTGGTCCAGGCGCTCGGCGGCGAGGAGGCGGCCACCGAGGACATCGAGGAGGCGGCACCCCCGGCCCGCGGGCGCTCCAAGCGCCGCTCGAACGCCGACCCCGGTGTCGTCGTCAAGGGCGTCGAGGACGTCTGGGTCAAGCTGGCCCGCTGCTGCACCCCCGTGCCCG
Source organism: Streptomyces sp. NPDC042100 (assembly GCF_055582325.1). NCBI lineage: Bacteria > Bacillati > Actinomycetota > Actinomycetes > Kitasatosporales > Streptomycetaceae > Streptomyces > Streptomyces sp. NPDC042100. The sequence continues at coordinate 149,973 of NZ_JBVJDK010000016.1, read as the reverse complement.
GCGACCCGATCATCGGCTTCGTCACCCGGGGCAGCGGCGTCTCCGTGCACCGCAGCGACTGCGTCAACGTCGACTCGCTGTCCCGGGAGCCCGAGCGGATCCTGGAGGTCGAGTGGGCCCCCACCCAGTCCTCGGTCTTCCTGGTCGCCATCCAGGTCGAGGCGCTGGACCGCTCCCGGCTGCTCTCGGACGTCACGCGCGTCCTGTCGGACCAGCACGTCAACATCCTGTCCGCGGCCGTCCAGACCTCCCGTGACCGGGTGGCCACCTCGCGCTTCACCTTCGAGATGGGCGACCCCAAGCACCTCGGACACGTCCTGAAGGCCGTACGCGGCGTCGAGGGCGTCTACGACGTGTACCGGGTCACCAGCGCCCGGCGCCCCTGAGCGGGGCTCCCGTACGCACGAGGAAGGGCCCCCGGCACCAGCCGGGGGCCCTTCCTCGTACCGCACGTCACACGGGCGTCAGCCGCCGAACTCCTGCAGGCCCTTCAGGGCCTGGTCGAGCAGGGCCTGACGGCCCTCGAGCTCGCGGGCGAGCTTGTCGGCCTTGGCGTCGTTCCCGGCGGCGCGGGCCGTGTCGATCTGCTTCTGCAGCTTGTCGACGGCGTCCTGGAGCTGGCCGGTCAGACCCGCGGCGCGGGCCCGCGCCTCCGGGTTGGTGCGGCGCCACTCGGTCTCCTCGGCCTCGCCGATCGCCCGCTCCACCGCGTGCATCCGGCCCTCGACCTTCGGGCGGGCGTCGCGCGGGACGTGGCCGATGGCCTCCCAGCGCTCGTTGAGGGAGCGGAAGGCCGCGCGGGCCGCCTTCAGGTCCGACACCGGCACCAGGCGCTCGGCCTCGGCCGCGAGCTCCTCCTTGAGCTTGAGGTTCTCGGTCTGCTCCGCGTCCCGCTCGGCGAAGACCTCGCCACGGGCGGCGAAGAAGACGTCCTGGGCGCCGCGGAAGCGGTTCCACAGCTCGTCCTCGTGCTCGCGCTGGGCGCGGCCCGCCGCCTTCCAGTCCGCCATGAGCTCGCGGTAGCGGGCGGCGGTGGTGCCCCAGTCGGTCGAGTTCGACAGCGCCTCGGCCTCGGCGACCAGCTTCTCCTTGGCCTTGCGGGCGTCCTCACGCTGCGCGTCGAGCGCCGCGAAGTGGGCCTTGCGGCGCTTGGAGAAGGCCGAGCGGGCGTGCGAGAAGCGGTGCCACAGCTCGTCGTCCGACTTGCGGTCGAGGCGCGGCAGGCCCTTCCAGGTGTCCACGAGCGCCCGCAGCCGCTCGCCGGCGGCCCGCCACTGCTCGCTCTGGGCCAGCTCCTCGGCCTCGGTGACCAGGGTCTCCTTGGCGGAGCGCGCCTCGTCGGCCTGCTTGGCCTTCTGGACCTTGCGCTCCTCGCGGCGGGACTCGACCGCCTCGGTCAGCTTGTCGAGCCGGGCCGACAGCGCGGCCAGGTCGCCCACCGCGTGGTGCTCCCGGACCTGCTCGCGGATGTGCTCGATCGCCGTCTGAGCGTCCTTCGCGGAGAGGTCGGTGGTCCTCACGCGCTTCTCGAGGAGGCCGATCTCGACCACCAGGCCCTCGTACTTGCGCTCGAAGTAGGCCAGGGCCTCCTCAGGGGTGCCGGCCTGCCACGATCCGACGACCTGCTCGCCCTCGGCCGTACGCACGTACACGGTGCCCGTCTCGTCGACGCGGCCCCACGGGTCGCTGCTCACAGCGCCTCCTCACCATGATGCCGTCACGGGGGCCCCGCCCCCTGGCATCGTCCACGGATTCCCGGCGGGTCTTGGCCCGCCCTCCACAGCCCGGCCGACGGCCGGCGCTGCACAACGCCAATCTAGGCGAACGGCGGCCCGGCTGTCCGCACTCAGCACGACCGAAATTCAACGGTCACACGCGCGCGGGCCCCGCCGGGCCGCCCCGGCGTCACTTCTTGGTGACGGCCGCCTTCTCGATGGTCACGCCCTTCTGCGGGGCGCCGTCGCCGGCGCCGCCCTGGACGCCGGCCTTCGCCACGTCCTCGACGACCTTCAGGCCGTCCGCGTCGAAGGTGCCGAAGGGGGTGTAGTTCGGGGGCAGCTTGGTGTCCTTGTAGACGAGGAAGAACTGGCTGCCGCCGGTGTTCGCCCCCGCGTTCGCCATGGCGACCGTGCCCTTCGGGTACGTGACGGAGCCGTCCGCGCCCGCCTTGCCGAGGCCGGTCAGGTTCTCGTCCGGGATGACGTAGCCGGGGCCGCCGGTGCCGTCGCCCTTCGGGTCGCCGCACTGGAGCACGAAGATGCCCGAGGTGGTGAGGCGGTGGCACTTGGTCCCGTCGAAGTACTTCTTGTCGGCGAGGTGCTTGAAGGAGTTCACGGTGTGCGGGGCCTTGGCCGCGTCCATCGTGATCGTGATGTCGCCCTGGTTGGTCTTCAGGGCCATCGTGTACGAGGCCTTCTTGTCGATGGACATCGCGGGCTCGGGCTGCGAGGACTTGCTCTGCTCCGGGCTCGGCGTGTTCGTCGGCTCGGTGGCCGCGTTGTCCGACTTCTTGTCGTCGCCGGTCAGCGCCACCGAGAGGTACACCGCACCGCCCGCGGCGAGCACGACCGCGAGCGAGGCGGCGATGACGCTGATCCGGCGCGACTTGCGCCGAGCGTCCGCGCGCCGCTGCTGCTGACGCTGGTACTTGTCCCTGGCGAGCTGCCGCCGCCGCTGATCGCTGGTGACCACCGGGTCCGCTCCTTGTCGATCGTCTGTTCAGTCCTGGCCGGATGTGCCCGTACCGTATACGGGTTGGCTGTGGAATACGCAGCGCCGGTAGGCTCTGACCCGCTGCATTCCGTTTCGCCGCAGCCATCTGCCGGACGACAAATAAGGACGATCGTGCTGATTGCCGGGTTCCCCGCCGGGGCCTGGGGCACCAACTGTTACGTGGTCGCCCCCGCCGCAGGCGAGGAGTGCGTCATCATCGACCCGGGCCACCAGGCCGCCCAGGGTGTCGAGGAGACGCTGAAGAAGCATCGGCTCAAGCCCGTCGCCGTGGTCCTCACCCACGGCCACATCGACCACGTCGCCTCCGTCGTCCCGGTCTGCGGCGCCCATGACGTCCCCGCCTGGATCCACCCGGCCGACCGCTACATGATGAGCGACCCGGAGAAGGCCCTCGGCCGCTCCATCGGGATGCCCCTCATGGGCGAACTGACCGTGGGCGAGCCGGACGACGTGCACGAGCTCACCGACGGCGCCGAGCTGAGCCTCGCCGGACTGACGCTCTCCGTCGCGCACGCCCCCGGTCATACCAAGGGGTCGGTGACCTTCCGGACCCCCGAGAGCACGGAGATCCCCTCCGTGTTCTTCTCCGGGGACCTGCTGTTCGCCGGCTCCATCGGACGCACCGACCTGCCCGGCGGTGACATGGACGAGATGCTCGGATCGCTGGCCCGCGTGTGCCTGCCGCTCGACAACTCGACCGTGGTCCTGTCGGGGCACGGTCCCCAGACGACCATCGGCCAAGAGCGCGCCACCAACCCCTATCTGCGGCAGGTGGCGGCCGGCCTCGGGAGCCAGGACGCTCCCCGACGAGGAATGTGACGAGATCCACGTGAGCACCTTCAAGGCCCCCAAGGGCACGTACGACCTGATCCCGCCCTACTCGGCGAAGTACCTCGCCGTCCGCGAGGCCATCTCCGCGCCCCTGCGCACGGCCGGCTACGGCTACGTCGAGACCCCCGGCTTCGAGGACGTCAACCTCTTCGCGCGCGGCGTCGGCGAGTCCACCGACATCGTCACCAAGGAGATGTACGCCTTCGAGACCAAGGGCGGCGACAAGCTCGCGCTGCGCCCCGAAGGCACCGCCTCCGTGCTGCGCGCGGCCCTGGAGGCCAGCCTGCACAAGCAGGGCAACCTCCCGGTCAAGCTCTGGTACTCGGGCTCGTACTACCGCTACGAGCGCCCGCAGAAGGGCCGCTACCGCCACTTCTCGCAGGTCGGCGCCGAGGCGATCGGTGCCGAGGACCCGGCGCTCGACGCCGAGCTGATCATCCTGGCCGACCAGGCCTACCGCTCGCTCGGCCTGCGCGACTTCCGCATCCTGCTGAACTCGCTCGGCGACCAGGAGTGCCGCCCCGTCTACCGCGAGGCGCTCCAGTCCTTCCTGCGCGGCCTCGACCTGGACGAGGAGACCCTGCGCCGCGCCGAGATCAACCCCCTGCGGGTCCTCGACGACAAGCGGGCCGACGTCCAGAAGCAGCTCGTCGACGCCCCGCTGCTGCGCGACTACCTGTGCGACGCCTGCACGGCGTACCACGAGGAGGTCCGCGCGCTGATCACCGCGGCCGGCGTGGTCTTCGAGGACGACCCCAAGCTGGTCCGGGGCCTCGACTACTACACCCGCACCACCTTCGAGTTCGTCCACGACGGCCTCGGCTCGCAGTCCGCCGTCGGCGGCGGCGGGCGCTACGACGGCCTGTCCGAGATGATCGGCGGCCCCGCGCTGCCCTCCGTCGGCTGGGCGCTCGGCGTGGACCGCACCGTCCTCGCACTGGAGGCCGAGGGCGTGGAGCTCGACCTCCCCGCCGCCACCAGCGTCTTCGCGGTCGCCCTCGGCGAGGAGGCCCGCCGGATCCTGTTCGGCAAGGTCACCGAGCTGCGCAAGGCCGGGATCGCCGCCGACTTCGCCTTCGGCGGCAAGGGCCTCAAGGGCGCCATGAAGGACGCCAACCGCTCCGGCGCCCGCCTCGCGGTCGTCGCCGGCGAGCGGGACCTGGCCGAGGGCGTGGTCCAGCTCAAGGACATGGAGTCCGGCGAGCAGGGCCCGGTCGCCCTGGACGCCCTGGTCGACGCGGTGAGGGCCAAGCTGGCCTGACCGCGCCCCGTACGGGTCAGGGGCCCGGTCCGCCACGTGCGGACCGGGCCCCTCCGCATGCCCGGGGGCGTCCGGGGGCGTCCGGGCTGTCCCGGAGCCGTGCTTACGGCCCTCGGACACGGCCCGTGACACCCTGTGCGGCACAATGGCCGTGCCCCCGGTCGGCCGAACGCGCCCAGCGCACGAGTAGAGCGAAGCGAGCAGAGCGACATGACCAAAGCAGCGGCAGCGAACGAGACCGCCGTGCGGGAGGACCCCCGCGCCGTCGGCGCCGGCCGCGCCTTCGCCTGGCTCCTGGTGATCACCGGCGCGGCCGGACTGCTCGCCGCGTGGGTCATCACGATCGACAAGATCAAGCTGCTGGAAGACCCGAACTTCACCCCCGGGTGCAGCCTCAACCCGATCGTCTCCTGCGGCAACATCATGAAGAGCGAGCAGGCCTCGGTCTTCGGCTTCCCCAACCCGATGCTCGGCCTCGTCACGTACGGCATGGTGATCGCGATCGCCGTGGGCCTGCTGGCCGGCGCCCGCTACCGGCGCTGGTACTGGCTCGGCCTCAACGCCGGCATGCTCTTCGGCGTCGGCTTCTGCACCTGGCTGATGTACCAGTCGCTGTACGAGATCAACTCGCTGTGCCTGTGGTGCTGCCTGGCCTGGGTCGCCACCATCGTCATGTTCTGGTACACCACCTCGCACAACGTGCGGCACGGCGTGATCCGCGCCCCCGGCGGGCTGCGCACCTTCTTCGACGAGTTCACCTGGGTGCTGCCGGTGCTGCACATCGGGATCATCGGGATGCTGATCCTGACCCGCTGGTGGGACTTCTGGACCAGCTGACGGCACCCGCGCTGTCAGTGCGGTGACCTAGGCTTCATGACCGTGGAGCCCGACCTCTTTACCGCAGCCGCCGAAGAACGCCAGGAGAACGACCCGTCCAGCAGCCCGCTGGCCGTCCGGATGCGCCCGCGCACCCTCGACGAGGTGGTGGGCCAGCGGCACCTGCTCAAGCCCGGCTCGCCGCTGCGCCGCCTGGTCGGCGGCGACGGCGGCCCCGCCGGGGCCTCCTCGGTGATCCTCTGGGGCCCGCCCGGCATCGGCAAGACGACCCTGGCGTACGTGGTCTCCAAGGCCACCGACAAGCGGTTCGTGGAGCTCTCCGCGATCACCGCCGGCGTCAAGGAGGTCCGCGCGGTCATCGACGGCGCCCGCCGCGCGGTGGGTGGCTACGGCAAGGAGACCGTCCTCTTCCTCGACGAGATCCACCGCTTCTCCAAGGCCCAGCAGGACTCCCTGCTGCCCGCCGTGGAGAACCGCTGGGTGACCCTGATCGCGGCCACCACGGAGAACCCCTACTTCTCGGTGATCTCCCCGCTGCTCTCCCGCTCGCTGCTGCTCACCCTGGAGCCGCTCACCGACGAGGACCTCAGCGGGCTGATGCGCCGGGCGCTGACGGAGGAGCGCGGGCTCGGCGGGGCCGTGACGCTGCCCGGGGACGCCGAGGCGCACCTGCTGCGGATCGCCGGCGGCGACGCCCGGCGCGCCCTGACCGCCCTGGAGGCGGCGGCGGGCGCGGCCCTCGCCAAGGGCGAGGCGGAGATCACCCTGGAGACGGTCGAGGAGACCGTCGACCGGGCCGCCGTGACCTACGACCGGGACGGCGACCAGCACTACGACGTGGCCAGCGCGCTCATCAAGTCGATCCGGGGCTCGGACGTGGACGCGGCGCTGCACTACCTGGCCCGGATGATCGAGGCGGGGGAGGACCCGAGGTTCATCGCCCGGCGCCTGATGATCTCGGCGAGCGAGGACATCGGGCTGGCCGATCCGAACGCGCTGCCGCTCGCCGTGGCCGCCGCCCAGGCCGTCGCGATGATCGGCTTTCCGGAGGCGGCGCTGACCCTGAGCCACGCCACGATCGCCCTGGCGCTCGCCCCGAAGTCGAACGCGGCGACGAACGCGATCTTCGCCGCCCGGGCCGACGTCCGCGAGGGGCTCGCGGGCCCGGTCCCGGCCCATCTGAGGGACGGGCACTACAAGGGCGCGGCCAAGCTGGGCCACGCCCAGGGGTACGTGTATCCGCACGACGTGCCGGGCGCGATCGCGGCCCAGCAGTACGCCCCGGACCCGGTGCACGGCAAGCGGTACTACGAGCCGACCCGTTACGGGGCGGAGGCGCGCTACGCGGATGTGGTGAACATGGTGCGGGGGCGGCTGAGGGGCGAGGGCGGCTGAGGGCTCCTACGCTCGGACCATGATCCGTGCGGTGCGCGTCCTCGGCGGCCTCGGGGCCCTGTTGCTGGCCGGTGCGGGGCTCGCGGGCTGCGGCGCCGGCGCGGTCCGGCCGGCTCCGAGCCCGGTTCCGGTGGCGGGCACGCCCGGCTTCCCGCCCCCGGCGGCCGAGGCGCGGCGGCTGCTCGCGGGGCTGCGGGTGGCGTGGGGCGAGCACGGGGACACGTACGAGCGGGCGAGGTTCGGCGAGACCTGGTCCGACGACACCGACGCCCCCGGCGGGCGCAACGGCTGCGACACCCGTGACGACGTGCTGCGGCGGGACCTGGGCGAGCTGCGCACGGGGGACCGCGATCCGTGTCTGGTGGTGTCGGGGGTGCTGGACGATCCGTACACGGGCGAGCGGCTGCCGTACTCGTACCGCAGGGCCTCGCGGATCCAGACGGACCACGTGGTCGCGCTCGCGGCGGCCTGGCGGGCGGGCGCCTGGGCGTGGACGGACGCGCGGCGGCTCGCGTACGCCAACGACCTGGACGTGCTGCTGGCCACCGGCAAGGAGACCAATTACGAGAAGAGCGCGAAGACGCCCGACCGGTGGCGGCCTCCGCGCCGGGCGTACTGGTGCGAGTACGGCCGGCGGTGGACCGGGATCAAGGCGAGGTACGGCCTGTCGGTCTCGCCGCCGGAGAAGCGGGCGCTGGAGGAGCTGCTGGGGACCTGTCCGTGAGGGGGCCGGACGGGGTCAGGAGCGGGCGGCCTCGAAGAGCCGGTGCATCTCGCGGCGCAGCCCGGTGACGTCGCGGACCGGCTGGGGGAAGTCGAAGCGGGCGTCGAAGCAGGACTCGGGTCCGGCGCTGAAGCGGACCCGCAGACCGAAGCGGTCGAGGGCGAGCGGGGCCACGTCCCGGGTGGGGACCAGGCCGGCGGCGTGGGTGCCGAGCAGCGCGGTCAGCTCGCGCAGCCGGTCGTCGTGGGCGGCGTGCAGGTGCTGGAGGAGTTCGGTCTCGTGGATCCGCAGCGGGTCGGGGACGGCCGCCGCGAACTCCTCGGGGTCCACCTCGCCGGTGCCCCACAGGTCGTCGACGCTGGCCGCCCCGGGCTCCAGGCGGAGCATCATCCGGCCGGGCTCGGCGATCCCGGGCACACAGGTGAGCCAGCCGGAGATCCAGGCCCGCCCCCGGATGCGGTGGGGGACGGAGACGGGGGCCACGTCGGTGAGCTCCAGCACCACCGGCAGTTCGTCGTCCTGGGCGTGGGTCGCGGCCCGCACGGGCGGCGCGTCCGCGGGGAAGAGCAGGAACACCTCGCCCTCCGGGCCGACCGCGCGGGCCTCGGGGGAGAGCAGCTCGGGGCGGAGGCCGGCGGCCCCCGGAATCAGCAGCACCGCGGAGCATGTACTCTGTACGAGAGTTCGTGTGCGCTCGGCTGCTGACGGCATCCGTGCGAGATCAAGCCCGTTTGGACGCGGCTGACCATGAGCTGATCGGACCTCCGTCGCATCGATGCCCTCCACGGCTTCCGTGGTGGAAACTGCATCGGTCTTTGTGCTGCCGTCCGTGATGCGTGTGGTGTTCCCCGGGCGAGACATGCGATCTCCTTAAGTAAGGTGAGCCTAACCTAACCTACAACGGAGGTCTGGAGAACGTGCCTAACCAGTCGCGTCCCAAGGTCAAGAAGTCCCGTGCGCTCGGTATCGCGCTGACGCCGAAGGCCGTCAAGTACTTCGAGGCCCGCCCCTACCCGCCGGGCGAGCACGGCCGTGGCCGCAAGCAGAACTCGGACTACAAGGTCCGTCTGCTCGAGAAGCAGCGTCTGCGCGCCCAGTACGACATCAGCGAGCGCCAGATGGCCCGCGCCTACGACCGCGCGAAGAAGGCCGAGGGCAAGACGGGCGAGGCGCTGGTCGTCGAGCTCGAGCGTCGCCTCGACGCCCTGGTCCTGCGTTCGGGCATCGCCCGCACCATCTACCAGGCCCGTCAGATGGTCGTCCACGGCCACATCCAGGTCAACGGCACCAAGGTCGACAAGCCGTCGTTCCGCGTCCGTCCCGACGACGTCGTGATGGTCCGCGAGCGCAGCCGCACCAAGCCGCTGTTCGAGGTCGCCCGTGAGGGTGGCTTCGCCGCCGACGGTGAGACCCCGCGCTACCTGCAGGTCAACCTGAAGGCCCTGGCCTTCCGCCTCGACCGCGACCCGAACCGCAAGGAAATCCCGGTCATCTGCGACGAGCAGCTGGTCGTCGAGTACTACGCCCGCTGATTCCGGCACGGCAGTAGTACCGCCCCCGCGGTATCGGCCCGCCGTTCCCCCGCCTCACCGGTGGGGGAGCCGGCGGGCTTCCGCGTGTCCGGGGACCCTCGCGCGCGCGGTACGGAACGGGCGCGGCGCCGCCGCCCCGTCCCGGTCGCCCCGGATGGCCGGATCCCGACGCCCGCTCAGCGCCCGCTCCACCGCCTCGTCCAGCGACAGCGCCCGCCCCTCGCGGAACGCCAGCCCGTAGCCCGCCCCGCCCAGCGCCTCGCCCGCCTGCCGCTCGCACAGCGCCCTCGGCCCGTTGAAGTGGCCCGAGCCGAACAGCGGCAGCCCCACCGAGTCCCACAGCCGGGTCGCCGCGCCCTGCAGCACCGCCGCCTCCCGCGCGTCCCCCTCGCCCGCCGTCACCAGCGCGAGCAGCTCGAACGCGAGGACCAGCCCCACCAGGTCGTGGAAGGCGTGGTCGATGGCGACGCACTCGGCCAGCAGCTCCCGCGCCCGCGCGTGCCCGCCCTCGGTCAGCGCCGCGTACGCCAGCACGTAGAGCGCGTAGGCCCGGGTCCACCGCTCGCCCCGCTCCTCGCAGATCTCCCGGACCTCCGCGCACAGCGCGACCGCCCCCTCCAGGTCGCCCTGGAAGGCCCGCGCCATCGCCAGCTCGACCTGCCCCATCAGCACGTTGCTGTTCAGCTCGCCCAGCTCCCGGTAGGACTCCAGGGCCCGCCCGATCAGCTCCTCCGCCCGGGGCATGTCGTCCGACAGCAGCGCCAGGCACCCCAGCCGGTGCGTCGCGTACGCCGCCGCCAGCGCGTTGCCCGCCGCCCCGGCCCGCGCCCCGCACTCGTGCAGCGCCGCCACCGCCGCCGTCGGATCCCCCTGCAGGACCGCCACGTACCCCAGCACCCACAGCGCCTTCAGCCGAGCGTCCTCCTGCTCCGCCGGGACCGGGCCCGCGCCGAGCGCCCGGTCCAGCCAGTGCCGGCCCTCCGACAGGCGCCCGCACCCGGCCCAGTAGAACCAGAGGGTCCCCGCCAGGTGCTGCGCGAGCGGCACGTCCTCCGGGGACTCCAGGCACAGCTCCAGCGCCGCCCGCAGATTCGGCAGCGCCACGTCCGTGACCGCCGCCACCTCCGCCTGCCGCGGGCTGAACCACTCCAGCTCGCACCAGGTGGCGAGCCCCATGTACCAGTCCCGGTGCCGCCGGCGCATCCGCTCGGCGTCGCCCAGCGAGGTCAGCCACTCGGCCCCGTACGCGGCGACCGTGGCCAGCATCCGGTAGCGCGGCCCGGCCGCCGACTCCTCCCGCGCCACCAGCGACTGCGCCAGCAGCTCCCCGAGCACGTCCAGGACCCGCTCCACGGGCAGCCCGGCGCCGGAGCACACGTACTCCACCGCCTCCAGGTCGAAGGGGCCCGCGAAGACCGACAGGCGCGCCCACAGCAGCCGCTCCTCCGGCGTGCACAGCTCGTGGCTCCAGCCGATCGCCGTGCGCAGCGTCCGGTGCCGGGGCAGCGCCCCGCGCCGCCCGCCGTCCAGCAGCCGGAAGCGGTCGTCCAGCCGCTGGAGCACCTGCTCCACCGAGAGCAGCGGCAGCCGTCCGGCGGCCAGCTCCAGCGCGAGCGGGATCCCGTCCAGCCGCCGGCACAGCTCCCGCACCGGCTCCGGGTCGGCCGGCGCCCACCGGCCCAGCGCCTCCGCCGCCCGCTCGGCGAGCAGCGCCGCCGCGTCGGCCCCGTCCATCGGGGCCAGCGCGAACACGGCCTCGCCGTCCACCCGGAGCGGGCGGCGGCCCACCGCGAGCACCGTCAGCCCCGGGCAGCGCAGCAGCAGCTCCCGCAGCAGCTCCGCGCAGGCGTCGACCAGGTGCTCGAAGCCGTCGACCACGAGCAGCAGCCGCAGCTCCGCCAGGTGCTCGGCCAGCGCCTCGCGCGGCTCGCGCAGGGTGTGGTCGGTCAGGCCGAGCGCCTCGACCAGGGCGTGGGCGACCAGCGCGGGGTCGCGCGGCCCGGCCGGCCCGGTCTGCCCAGACAGCCCAGACAGCCCAGACAGCCCGGAGAAGCCGGAGAGCATGGACAGCTCGGCGAGCCGGACACCGTCGGCGTAGCGTTTCTGCAGAGCCGCGGCGGTGCGCAGGGCCAGCCGTGTCTTGCCGACCCCGCCGACCCCGACGACCGTGACCAGGCGGAACTCCTCGATGAGGCGGGCCAGTTCGTCCTGTTCGGCGGCCCGGCCCACGAACCGGTTGAGCTCGGCAGGGAGATTGCTCCGTCGCATGGGACACGGAGCGTACTCATCCGCGCGCGCTCCGTACAATCGGACCGGCGCAACTCCCCTCCCGCGCGCGGTAATGGGGTGCGGCGGGAGAGCTCCGGCGCGATAGGGTCGGAGGTCTGAGGTACACAGGCCCGACGTCCGTCGGAAGCCGATGACGAGAGCGACAGCAGAGAGCGGTGCGGAGTGACCGGTGGTGAGGTTGCCGGGATCCTGGTGGCCGTGTTCTGGGCGATCCTGGTCTCCTTCCTCGCCGTGGTGCTGGTGAGGCTGGCGCAGACGCTCAAGGCCACCACCAAGCTGGTGGCGGACGTGACCGAGCAGGCCGTCCCGCTGCTGGCCGACGCCTCCGCGACCGTGCGCTCCGCGCAGACCCAGCTCGACCGGGTCGACGCCATCGCCTCGGACGTCCAGGAGGTCACCTCCAACGCCTCGGCGCTGTCCACCACCGTCGCCTCCACCTTCGGCGGCCCCCTGGTCAAGGTCGCGGCCTTCGGCTACGGGGTGCGCCGGGCGCTGGGGCGCGACCGGCAGCAGGCCGCGCCGCCCGCCGAGGACCGGCGTACTGTCATCGTCGGTCGTACCGTGCCCTCCGCGAGGCGCCGGAAGCAGAAGGGCTGAGCAGGATGTTCCGCCGTACGTTCTGGTTCACCGCCGGCGCGGCAGCCGGTGTCTGGGCCACCGCCAAGGTCAACCGCAAGCTCAAGCAGCTGACCCCCGAGAGCCTCGCCGCCCAGGCGGCCGACAAGGCGGTCGAGACCGGCCACCGCCTCAAGGACTTCGCCCTCGACGTGAGGGCGGGGATGCTCCAGCGGGAGGCCGAGCTCGGCTCGGCCCTCGGCCTGGACGCCCCGGCGGACCAGGACCCCGGCCCTGAGCTGCCGGCGCCGCGCCGCAGGGCCGCGCTCGGACCGCGCACGGACCCTGGCACCACCACCCCGTATTCGTTTTCGTACAACCGGAATGAGGACCACTGATGGAGTCGGCTGAAATCCGCCGCCGCTGGCTGAGCTTCTTCGAGGAGCGCGGTCACACCGTCGTCCCTTCGGCGTCGCTCATCGCGGACGACCCGACTCTGCTGCTCGTCCCCGCAGGCATGGTGCCGTTCAAGCCCTACTTCCTGGGTGAGGTCAAGCCGCCCTTCACGCGCGCCTCCAGCGTGCAGAAGTGCGTGCGCACGCCGGACATCGAGGAGGTCGGCAAGACCACCCGGCACGGCACCTTCTTCCAGATGTGCGGCAACTTCTCCTTCGGCGACTACTTCAAGGAAGGCGCCATCAAGCTCGCCTGGGAGCTGCTGACCACCCCGGTGGAGCACGGCGGCTACGGGCTGGAGCCGGAGAAGCTCTGGATCACGGTCTACCAGGAGGACGACGAGGCCGAGCAGATCTGGCGCGACGTCGTCGGCGTCCCGGCCGAGCGCATCCAGCGCCTCGGCAAGAAGGACAACTACTGGTCCATGGGCGTCCCCGGCCCCTGCGGCCCCTGCTCCGAGATCAACTACGACCGCGGCCCCGAGTTCGGCGTCGAGGGCGGCCCGGCCGTCAACGACGAGCGGTACGTGGAGATCTGGAACCTGGTCTTCATGCAGTACGAGCGCGGCGAGGGCTCGGGCAAGGACGACTTCCCGATCCTCGGCGAGCTCCCCTCGAAGAACATCGACACGGGCCTCGGCCTGGAGCGCCTGGCGATGATCCTCCAGGGCGTCCAGAACATGTACGAGACGGACACCCTCCAGGTCGTCATCGACAAGGCCACCGCCCTCACCGGCGTCGCCTACGGCAAGGCCCAGGACAGCGACGTGTCGCTGCGCGTGGTCGCCGACCACATGCGCACCTCCGTGATGCTCATCGGCGACGGCGTCACCCCGGGCAACGAGGGCCGCGGCTACGTGCTGCGCCGCATCATGCGCCGCGCCGTGCGCAACATGCGGCTGCTCGGCGCCACCGGCCCGGTCGTGCAAGAGCTCGTCGACACCGTGATCGACACCATGGGCGAGCAGTACCCGGAGCTGGTCACCGACCGCAAGCGCATCGAGACCGTCGCGCTCGCCGAGGAGGCCGCGTTCCTCAAGGCCCTCAAGGGCGGCACGAACATCCTCGACACCGCGGTCACCGAGACCAAGGCCGCCGGCGGCTCCGTGCTCGCGGGCGAGAAGGCGTTCCTGCTCCACGACACCTGGGGCTTCCCGATCGACCTCACCCTGGAGATGGCCGCCGAGCAGGGCCTCTCCGTGGACGAGGACGGCTTCCGCCGCCTGATGAAGGAGCAGCGGGACCGCGCCAAGGCCGACGCCAAGGCCAAGAAGACCGGCCACGCCGACATGACGGCGTACCGGGAGATCGCCGACGGCAACGGCGCCACCCAGTTCACCGGCTACACCAACACCGAGGGCGAGACCACCGTCGTCGGCCTGCTGGTCAACGGCGTCTCCTCGCCGGCCGCCTCCGAGGGCGACGAGGTGGAGGTCGTCCTCGACCGCACCCCGTTCTACGCGGAGGGCGGCGGCCAGATCGCCGACCAGGGCCGGATCAAGCTGCACAGCGGCGCGGTCATCGAGGTCCGCGACGTGCAGCAGCCGGTGCCGGGTGTCTCCGTGCACAAGGGCTCCGTGCAGGTCGGCGAGGTGACCGTGGGCGCCACCGCCTACGCCACCATCGACGTGAAGCGCCGCCGGGCCATCGCCCGCGCCCACTCGGCCACCCACCTCACCCACCAGGCGCTGCGTGACGCGCTCGGCCCGACCGCCGCCCAGGCCGGTTCGGAGAACCAGCCCGGCCGCTTCCGCTTCGACTTCGGTTCGCCGAACGCCGTGCCCGGCACCGTCCTCACCGACGTCGAGCAGAAGATCAACGAGGTGCTCTCGCGCGAGCTGGAGGTGCACGCCGAGGTCATGCCGATCGACGAGGCCAAGCGCCAGGGCGCCATCGCCGAGTTCGGCGAGAAGTACGGCGAGCAGGTCCGCGTCGTCACCATCGGCGACTTCTCCAAGGAGCTGTGCGGCGGCACCCACGTCGGCAACACCGCCCAGCTGGGGCTGGTGAAGCTGCTCGGCGAGTCCTCCATCGGCTCGGGCGTGCGCCGCATCGAGGCCCTGGTCGGCGTCGACGCGTACAACTTCCTCGCCCGTGAGCACACGGTCGTCGCCCAGCTCCAGGAGCTGGTCAAGGGCCGCCCGGAGGAGCTGCCGGAGAAGATCTCCACCATGCTCGGCAAGCTGAAGGACGCCGAGAAGGAGATCGAGAAGTTCCGCGCGGAGAAGGTCCTGCAGGCCGCCGCCGGTCTGGTCGACTCCGCCAAGGACGTGCGCGGCGTGGCCCTGGTCACCGGCCAGGTCCCGGACGGCACCGGCGCCGACGACCTGCGCAAGCTGGTCCTCGACGTGCGGGGCCGCATCTCCGCCGACCGCCCGGCCGTCGTGGCGCTGTTCACCACCGCCAACGGCAAGCCGCTGACGGTGATCGCCACCAACGAGGCCGCCCGCGAGCGCGGTCTCAAGGCCGGCGAGCTGGTCCGCACCGCGGCCAAGACCCTCGGCGGCGGCGGTGGCGGCAAGCCGGACGTCGCCCAGGGCGGCGGTCAGAACCCGGCGGCCGTCGGCGAGGCCATCGAGGCCGTCGAGCGTCTCGTGGTGGAGACCGCGTGACGATGCGTCGCGGACGCCGGATCGCGGTGGACGTCGGGGACGCCCGGATCGGGGTCGCCTCGTGCGACCCCGACGGGGTCCTCGCCACGCCGGTGGAGACCGTGCCGGGACGTGACGTCCCGGCCGCCCACCGGCGGCTGCGCCAGATCGTCGAGGAGTACGAGCCGATCGAGGTCGTCGTGGGCCTGCCCCGCTCGCTCAGCGGGCGGGAGGGTCCGGCCGCGACCAAGGTCAGGGCCTTCGCCGGGGAGATGGCCAAGGGCATCGCCCCGGTGCCGGTCCGGCTGGTCGACGAGCGGATGACCACGGTGACGGCGACCCAGGGGCTGCGGGCCTCCGGGGTGAAGTCCAAGAAGGGGCGGTCCGTCATCGACCAGGCCGCCGCTGTGATCATCCTGCAGAACGCTCTTGAGTCCGAACGGGTATCAGGTAATCCGCCCGGCGAGGGCGTCGAAGTGGTCATCTGATCGCGATACGGTAACGTTCCGCGCGATGCGGCGGTGTTCGAACAGCTGCCGCACTACGTAGAGGCGGATCGTCCGGAAGCCTCGCGGCTGTTTGGGGATCGATGACTGAGTATGGCCGGAGCCCGGGCTCCGAACCGTGGCACCCCACGGACCCGCTGTACGGGGACCAGGGGTGGGAAGGCCAGCAGCAGTACCCGCATCAGGCGCAGCAGCAGTACGGACAGCACCAGGCGCATCCCGGTCATCAGGGATACCCGGAGCAGCAGGATCCGTACGGCCAGACCTATGGCCACGGCGCCTACCAGCAGCCGCACCAGGCGCAGCAGCCGCAGCACCCCGAGCAGCCGCAGCACCCCCAGCAGCAGTATCCGCAGGGCTACGGCGAACAGCAGTACGGGAACCCGGGCGGGTATGACACGCCCGGGTATCCCGCACAGCAGTACGACGGCACCTGGGAGACCGGGCAGGCGGCGATGCCGTACAACGCCGCGCCCGCCGATCCCTACGGCGGCCAGCAGCCGGACCTCTACGGCACCCCCGAGGCCTACCCGCCGCCGCAGCCCCCCGGCCGGCGCCAGGTCCCGCCCCAGCAGCCGGTCACGGACTGGGAGGCGGAGGCGGCGCGCGAGCCGGAGGAGTCGCACCCCTTCTTCACCGGCGAGGACGCCGCACCGGACGGGACGCCGCCCGCGAGACCCGGCGGACGCCGCGGCAGACGGGGCCGTACGGACGACGGCGCCGCCGAGGCGTACGCCGGTGACGAGCAGGTCGCGCGCGACGAGCGCGACGGTCACGGCGACCACGACGGCTACGAAGACGGCCACGAGGACGAGTACGACGACGAGCCCGCGGGCCGTCGCTCCGGGCGCCGGGGCGGCGGCAAGGGCAAGGGCAAGAAGGGCCGCAAGGCCAAGAACGGCATGGCCTGCCTGGTCGTGGCGCTCGTCATCGGCGGCGGCGTCGGCGGCATCGGCTACTTCGGCTACCAGTTCTGGCAGGGCCAGTTCGGCGCGGCGCCCGACTACGTCGGCGAGGGCAGCGGCGATGTCCAGATCGTGATCCCGGACGAAGCCGGCGGCTACGAGATCGGCAACATCCTCAAGAAGGCCGGCGTGGTCAAGAGCGTCGACGCCTTCGTCTCGGCCCAGCAGAAGAACCCCAAGGGCATCTCCATCCAGGCCGGCGCCTACACCCTGCGCAAGGGGATGTCGTCGGAGAGTGCCGTCGCGCTGATGCTCAGCCCGGCGAGCAAGGCCAACTTCGTCATCCCCGAGGGCCGCCGCAACTCCTGGGTCTACGCCGAGCTCGACAAGCGCCTCGAACTCAAGCCCGGCACCACGAAGGAGACCGCCTTCAAGCAGGCGGGCTCGCTCGGCCTGCCCGACTGGGCGAAGAACCACCCCGACGTCAAGGACCCGCTGGAGGGCTTCCTCTTCCCGGCGAGCTACCCGGTGGCCAAGGGCAGCAAGCCCGAGGACGTGCTGCGGAAGATGGTCGGCCGGGCCAACTCGGAGTACCTGAAGCTGGACCTGGAGGCGAAGTCGCGCGAGCTCGGGCTGAAGGGCCCGTGGGAGCTGGTCACGGTCTCGAGCATGATCCAGGCCGAGGGCAAGACGCACGACGACTTCACCAAGATGGCCGAGGTCATCTACAACCGTCTCTCGCCGGACAACAAGGAGACCTTCCAGCTCCTCCAGTTCGACTCGACGTACAACTACCTGATGGGCCAGAGCAAGATCAAGATCACCCGGAACGAGGTCAAGACCAATCCGGACCCGTACAACACGTACAAGCACCGGGGTCTGACGCCGGGACCGATCGGCAACCCGGGTCTGGAGGCGGTGACCGCCGCGCTCCACCCGACGAAGGACGGCTGGATGTACTTCGTCGCCACGGACGGCATGAACAAGACCGAGTTCGCCAAGACGCTCGCCGAGCACGACCGGCTCGTCGAGAAGTTCAACGCAGGGACCTGAGATGACCCTCCGACGACGGGCGGCCGTGCTCGGCTCGCCCATCGCCCACTCGCTCTCCCCGGTGCTGCACCGGGCCGCCTACCGGGAGCTCGGCCTCGACGACTGGTCCTACGGCCGCTTCGAGGTGGACGAGGCCGCGCTGCCCGGGTTCGTGGCGGAGCTCGACGGTTCCTGGGCGGGGCTCTCGCTCACCATGCCGCTCAAGCGGGCGGTCATGCCGCTGCTCGACGAGGTCACCGAGGCGGCGGCCTCGGTCGAGGCGGTGAACACGGTCGTGTTCACCGAGGACGGGCGGCGGGTCGGCGACAACACCGACATCCCGGGGATCGTCGCCGCGCTGCGCGAGCGGGGTGTGGAGAAGGTGGACTCGGCCGCGATCCTGGGCGCCGGGGCCACCGCCTCCTCGGCGCTGGCCGCCCTGGCCCTGATCTGCGCGGGGCCGGTCACCGCGTACGTGCGCAGCGAGGCGCGCGCGGCGGAGATGCGCGGCTGGGGCGAGCGGCTCGGCGTCGACGTGCGCACGGCCGCCTGGGAGGACGCGGCCGGTGCCTTCGCGGCGCCGCTGGTCGTCGCCACCACCCCGGCCGGGACCACGGACGCCCTCGTGGCGCACGTGCCCGAGGCGCCGGGCACCCTCTTCGACGTGCTGTACGACCCGTGGCCCACCCGGATCGCGGCGGCCTGGGCGGAGCGCGGCGGCAAGGTGGTCGGGGGGCTCGACCTGCTGGTCCACCAGGCGGTGCTCCAGGTCGAGCAGATGACCGGCCGGGTGCCCGGACCGCTGGCCGCGATGCGTGCGGCGGGGGAACGGGCACTCGCTGAGCGCTGAGCGCTGAGCGCTGAGCGCTGAGCGCTGAGCGATGAGCCGGGGACCGGGACCGGGACCGGGACCGGGACGGGGATGAGGACCGGGACCGCGACCGGTATGGGGCTGAACGGGGGAACGGGGGAGTGAGCATGGCGGCGGACGTCCTGCTCGCGTCCAGGTGGGACGCGGGCTGGGATCTCGTGGATCTGGCGGCCGGGCTGTTCCGGGTCGGGATCGGGTCACTGCCCGCGCCGGTCCGGTACCCGGTCCTCGCGCTCGGCGGCGCGTTCCTCCTGTACTGCGTGGTGACCCGGTGGCGGGCCCGGCGGAGTGCGCCGGGGGAGCTGGCCGAAACCCCACCCGACACCTGACAGATGCGTTCCGACCTGTGGACCGGCGATCGATCAGCCGCCGGGACGTGGGAGGATCAGGGGAGGCGGACCAGGGCCGCGCACCCAGGTCGCGCCGGAGCAGAGCCCAGGCGCGAGCATGAGGAGCATCGTTGAGCAGGCTGCGTTGGCTGACGGCGGGGGAGTCCCACGGACCCGCGCTGGTTGCAACCCTCGAAGGACTTCCCGCAGGCGTTCCGGTCACCACGGAGCTGGTGGCCGACCACCTCGCGCGCCGCCGCCTCGGCTACGGCCGCGGTGCCCGGATGAAGTTCGAGCAGGACGAGGTCACCTTCCTCGGCGGCGTCCGCCACGGCCTCTCCCTCGGCTCGCCGGTCGCCGTCATGGTCGGCAACACCGAGTGGCCCAAGTGGGAGAAGGTCATGTCGGCGGACCCCGTCGACCCCGCGGAGCTCAAGGAGACGGGCCGCAACGCGCCCCTGACCCGGCCCCGCCCCGGCCACGCCGACCTCGCCGGCATGCAGAAGTACGGCTTCGACGAGGCCCGCCCGATCCTGGAGCGCGCCAGCGCCCGCGAGACCGCCGCCCGCGTCGCCCTCGGCGCCGTCGCCCGCTCCTTCCTGAAGGCCGCGGCCGGCATCGAGATCGTCTCCCACGTGGTGGAGCTCGCCGCCGCCAAGGCCCCCTACGGCGTCTACCCGACCCCCGCCGACGTCGAGAAGCTCGACGCCGACCCGGTGCGCTGCCTCGACGCCGACGCGTCGAAGGCGATGGTGGCCGAGATCGACCAGGCCCACAAGGACGGCGACACCCTCGGCGGCGTCGTCGAGGTCCTGGCCTACGGCGTGCCCGTCGGCCTCGGCTCGCACGTGCACTGGGACCGGCGCCTCGACGCCCGGCTCGCCGCCGCGCTCATGGGCATCCAGGCCATCAAGGGCGTCGAGGTCGGCGACGGCTTCGACCTCGCCCGGGTGCCCGGCTCCCAGGCCCACGACGAGATCGTCAAGGGCCCCGACGGCATCACCCGCGCCAGCGGCCGGGCCGGCGGCACCGAGGGCGGCCTGAGCACCGGCGAGCTGCTGCGCGTGCGCGCCGCGATGAAGCCCATCGCGACCGTGCCCCGCGCCCTCGCCACCGTGGACGTCGCCACCGGCGAGGTCGCCGCGGCCCACCACCAGCGCTCCGACGTCTGCGCCGTCCCGGCCGCCGGCATCGTGGCCGAGGCCATGGTCGCGCTCGTGCTCGCCGACGCGGTGCTGGAGAAGTTCGGCGGCGACAGCGTCCCCGAGACCCGTCGCAACGTCCAGTCCTACCTCGACAACCTGCAGATCCGGTGACCGGCGGCCCGCTGGTCGTCCTCGTCGGCCCGATGGGCTCCGGCAAGTCCACGGTGGGCGCGCTCCTCGCCGCCCGCCTGGGCGCCGCCTACCGGGACACCGACGCGGACATCGTGGCCGCCGAGGGCCGCGAGATCTCCGACATCTTCGTCGAGGACGGCGAGGAGCACTTCCGCGCCCTCGAACGGGCCGCCGTGCGCACCGCCGTCACCGAGCACCGGGGCGTCCTCGCGCTCGGCGGCGGCGCCGTGCTCGACCCCGGCACCCGGGAGCTGCTCGCCGGGCTGCCCGTCGCGTACCTCTCGATGGACGTCGAGGAGGCGGTCCGCCGCGTCGGGCTCGGCGCCGCCCGGCCGCTGCTCGCCGTCAACCCGCGCCGCCAGTGGCGCGAGCTGATGGACGCCCGCCGCCACCTGTACGAAGAAGTCGCGAGCGCCGTCGTCGCCACCGACGAGCGCACGCCCGAAGAGGTCGCCGAGGCGATCCTCGACGCACTGGAGTTGAAGGACGTATGACGGACCAGGAAGTGACCCGTATCCAGGTCGGCGGCTCGGCGGGCACCGATCCGTACGAGGTGCTGGTCGGCCGGCGGCTGCTCGGCGAGCTCCCCGCCCTGATCGGCCCCGGCGCCAAGCGGGTGGCCGTGATCCACCCCGAGGCGCTCGCCGAGACCGGCGAGGCGCTCCGCGCCGACCTCGCCGACCAGGGGTACGAGGCCGTCGCCATCCAGGTGCCCAACGCCGAGGAGGCCAAGACCGCCGAGGTCGCCGCCTACTGCTGGAAGGCGCTCGGCCAGACCGGCTTCACCCGCAGCGACATCATCGTCGGCGTCGGCGGCGGCGCCACCACCGACCTGGCCGGCTTCGTCGCCGCGACCTGGCTGCGGGGCGTGCGCTGGATCGCCGTGCCGACCACCGTGCTCGCGATGGTCGACGCGGCCGTGGGCGGCAAGACCGGCATCAACACCGCCGAGGGCAAGAACCTCGTCGGCTCCTTCCACCCGCCGGCCGGCGTGCTGTGCGACCTGGCGGCGCTGGACTCGCTGCCGGTGCACGACTACGTCAGCGGCCTCGCCGAGATCATCAAGGCCGGCTTCATCGCCGACCCGGTCATCCTCGACCTGATCGAGGGCGACCCGGAGGCCGCCCGCACCCCCGCCGGGCCGCACACCGCCGAGCTCATCGTGCGCTCGATCCAGGTGAAGGCCGAGGTCGTCTCCGGCGACCTCAAGGAGGCCGGGCGCCGCGAGATCCTCAACTACGGGCACACCCTGGCGCACGCCATCGAGAAGAACGAGCGGTACAAGTGGCGGCACGGCGCCGCCGTCTCCGTCGGCATGGTCTTCGCCGCCGAGCTGGGCCGCCTGGCCGGCCGCCTCGACGACGCCACCGCCGACCGGCACCGCGCCGTCCTGGAGTCCGTCGGACTGCCCCTGACCTACCGAGGCGACCAGTGGCCCAAGCTGCTGGAGACCATGAAGGTCGACAAGAAGTCCCGCGGCGACCTGCTGCGGTTCATCGTGCTCGACGGCATCGGCAAGCCGACGGTCCTGGAGGGCCCCGACCCGGCCGTCCTGATCGCGGCCTACGGCGAGGTGTCCGCGTGAGCGAGCCCCGCCGGGTCCTCGTGCTCAACGGCCCGAACCTCGGAAGGCTCGGCTCCCGCGAGCCCGACATCTACGGAGCCACCTCCTACAAGGGGCTCGTCGACTCCTGCCGGACCCTCGGCGAGGAGCTCGGCTTCGACGTCGAGGTGCGCGAGACCAACGACGAGGGCGAGATGATCCGCTGGCTGCACGAGGCCGCGGACGGCTCGCTCCCCGTCGTGCTCAACCCCGGGGCCTTCACGCACTACTCGTACGGCATGCGCGACGCCGCCGCCCAGCGCACGGCGCCGCTCATCGAGGTGCACATCTCCAACCCGTACACCCGTGAGGAGTTCCGGCACACCTCGGTCGTGGCCGCCGTGGCCTCCGGCACCATCGCGGGCTTCGGGATCGGCTCCTACCTGCTCGCCCTGCGCGCGCTCGCCGCGGAGCAGGCCGCCTGACCGCCGCGCGGTGCCCGCTCGCGGGCACCCCTGACCGCCCCCGGTCGTTTCCCCTCGGGAAGCCGGGGGCGGTAACGTTCCGGCAACAGTGGAAGCAGCAGGCGTACGGGACGGAGTGGGCACCGGGATGCAGCACGGCATGGGGGCTCCGTCGCCACCGCACCGACCCGCCGGCCCCGCGGCCTGGGCGCACGGCCCCCAGGCCCACGCGCCCGGCGCCGCCCACGGCGCGCCGCCCCCCGTCCCGCCCGCCCCTCCACAGCAGCCCTACCCCTACCCGGCCCCGCAGGGCGCGCCGCCGCCCGGACCGCCGCAGGGCCCACCGCCCGCGCCCGGCTGGACCGGCGCCCCCGGCACGGTCCACAGGGCGATGCCGCCCGCCGTGGCCGGCACCGCCACCGCCACCCTCGCCGTGCTGCTCATCGGCCCGGCCGGCGCGGGCAAGACCACCGTCGCCCGCCACTGGGCACGCCGCCGCCCCGTCCCCACGGCCCACATCAGCCTCGACGACGTGCGCGAATGGGTCTGCTCCGGCTTCGCCGACCCGCAGGCGGGCTGGAACGAGCACTCCGAGGCGCAGTACCGGCTCGCCCGCCGCACCTGCGGCTTCGCCGCCCGCAACTTCCTGGCCAACGGCATCTCCTGCATCCTCGACGACGCCGTCTTCCCCGACTGGCCCGTCGTCGGCCTCGGCGGCTGGAAGCGGCACGTCGGCCCCGGACTGCTCCCCGTCGTCCTGCTGCCCGGCCTCGACGTCGTCCTGGAGCGCAACGCGGAGCGCAGCGGCAACCGGCGCCTGTCGGACGAGGAGGTCGCCGCCATCCACGGCCGGATGGCCGGCTGGTACGGCTCCGGCCTGCCGATCATCGACAACTCCACGCACGACGTCGAGACCACCGCCCGGGTCCTCGACGAGGTCCTGGCCCGCGCGCTCGCGGGGCCCCCGGCCGGCTGACGGCCGGGCCGGGGCCCGCCGTGCCGCCGCGTCCGGCCCCGCCCGGTCGGACCCGCTGAACAGGCCGGGGTGCGCGGGCGCTCGTACGCTCGGAACATGTCAGAGGTGTATGCGGACCGACGGGTGCGACTGCGCGACCGGTGCGCGGCGGCGGGCAGCCCGGCGGCGCTGGTGTCCCGCCCCGCCAACGTCCGGTATCTCACCGGCGGTTCGCCCGCCGGGGCCGTGCTGCTGCTCGGCCCCGAGGAGGACGTGCTGCTCTGCCCGACCGCCCCGGGCGCCGACCCGGCGGACGGGCGGCTCGACGAGCTGCTCCGCCAGCAGCCGCTGACCGGCGGCGGCGGTGATCCGGCGGTCGCCGCGGCCGACATCGCCCGCCGGGCCGGCGCGGAGGCCCTGGCCGTAGAGGAGCACCACCTGACCGTCGCCCGGCACCGGGCGATGGGCTCGGTCGCGCCCTCGCTGCGCCTGGCGGACCTGGCGGGCGCCGTGGAGCAGCTGCGGATCGTCAAGGACGAGGACGAGATCGCCTGTCTGCGGATCGCCGCCGAGATCGCCGACCAGGCCCTCGGAGAACTGCTGGAGTCGATCCTGGTCGGCAGGACCGAGCGGCACCTCGCCCTGGAGCTGGAGCGGCGGCTGGTCGACCACGGCGCCGACGGCCCCGCCTTCCCCACCTCCGTGGCCACCGGGCCGCACTCCGGGCGGGGCGGGCACCGGCCCACCGACCGGCGGGTGGAGGAGGGCGATTTCCTCTCGGTCTGCCTGGGTGCGAACTACCGCGGCTACCGCTGCGAGATCGGCCGCACCTTCGTGATCGGGACCACTCCGGCCGACTGGCAGATCGAGCTGTACGACCTCGTCTTCGCCGCTCAGCGGGCCGGGCGGGAGGCGCTCCTGCCCGGTGCGGAGTACCGCGACATCGACCGCGCGGCCCGCCAGATTCTGCTCGCCGGGGGCCACACGGACGCCTGCGCACCGCTCACCGGGCACGGGGTGGGCCTGGAAATCGACGAGGACCCGCAGCTCGCACCCGCGGCCATGGGTAAACTGGACGCTTGTGTGCCGGTCACCGTCGAACCGGGGGTCCACCTCCCGGGCCGGGGCGGGGTCCGGATCGATGACACGCTCGTCGTACGCCAGGAGGCGGACGGCGGACCCGAGCTACTCACCATCACGACCAAGGAGCTGCTCGCGCTGTAGGGCGCGTACGCCTCCTCGGTCCACGTCAGTCCAGGAGATTCCGCAACCGTGGCTTCCACGAACGACCTCAAGAACGGCATGGTGCTCAAGCTCGACGGGGGCCAGCTCTGGTCCGTCGTCGAGTTCCAGCACGTCAAGCCCGGCAAGGGCCCGGCCTTCGTGCGCACCAAGCTCAAGAACGTGCTCTCCGGCAAGGTCGTCGACAAGACCTTCAACGCCGGTGTGAAGGTCGAGACGGCCACCATCGACCGCCGCGACATGCAGTTCTCGTACATGGACGGCGACTACTTCGTCTTCATGGACATGGACACGTACGACCAGCTCATGGTCGACCGCAAGGCCGTCGGCGACGCCGCCAACTTCCTCATCGAGGGCTTCACCGCCTCGGTCGCGCAGCACGAGGGCTCGGTGCTCTACGTCGAGCTCCCGGCCGCCGTCGTCCTGACGATCGAGCACACCGACCCGGGCGTCCAGGGCGACCGCTCCACCGGCGGCACCAAGCCGGCGAAGCTGGAGACCGGTCACGAGATCCAGGTCCCGCTCTTCGTCACCACCGGCGAGAAGGTCAAGGTCGACACGCGCACCAGCGACTACCTCGGCCGGGTGAACGACTAACCGTGGCCGCCCGGAGCAAGGCCCGCAGGCGGGCCTTCCAGATCCTGTTCGAGGCCGACCAGCGCGGCACCTCGGTCCAGGAGGTCCTCGCGGACCAGGTCCGGCTCGCCCGGTCGGACGAGCACCAGCCGCCGGTCAACGAGTTCACCATGCAGCTCGTCGAGGGCTACTCCTCGCACATCGACCGCATCGACGACCTCATCGCGACCTACGCGGTCGACTGGGACCTCGACCGGATGCCCGCCGCCGACCGGAACATCGTGCGCCTCGGCGCGTACGAGCTGATCTGGGAGGACGGCACGCCGGACGCGGTCGCGATCGACGAGGCCGTGCAGCTCGCCAAGGAGTTCTCCACGGACGAGTCGCCGACCTTCGTCAACGGGCTGCTGGGCCGCTTCAAGGACCTGAAGCCGCGCCTGCGCCGGGACGCGGACGCCTAGTCCCCGCCCGACGCCCGCCCGTACGTACGGCGCTCGAAGGGGCCCGCAGCACTCGTGCTGCGGGCCCCTTCGCCGTGTCCGGGAGCCGCGCCCGGGGAGCGGCGCCTCCGTGCCCTCTGGGGGCGCGCACACGAAAGCGCCGGGCCCCTGGGAGTCGAAGCGACTCCCAGGGGCCCGGCGGCACGTTTCTGCGCGGGTGCGGGGCACCCGACCCCGTGAGGGGTCAGTTGTCCTCGTGGGCGACGGCGCGGCGCGCGTCCGCGTCCAGCACGCCCCAGCTGATCAGCTGCTCGGTGAGGACCGAGGGGGACTGGTCGTAGATGACGGCCAGGGTGCGCAGGTCGTCCTGGCGGATCGACAGCACCTTGCCGTTGTAGTCGCCGCGCTGCGACTGGATGGTCGCCGCGTAGCGCTGGAGGGGGCCGGCCTTCTCGGCGGGGACGTGGGCGAGCCGCTCCAGGTCCAGGACCAGCTTCGGCGGCGGCTCGGCGGCTCCGCCCGGCGTGGTGCCCGGCAGCAGCTCCTGCACCGGGACCCCGTAGAAGTCCGCCAGCTCGGCCAGACGCTGCACGGTCACGGCGCGGTCGCCGCGCTCGTACGAACCGACCACGACCGCCTTCCAGCGGCCCTGGGACTTCTCCTCCACACCGTGAAGGGAAAGGCCCTGCTGGGTGCGGATCGCACGGAGTTTGGCCCCGAGCTGCTTTGCGTATTCGCTGGACATAACGCTCCCGGACGCTGTGACGATTGCGGCGGCGCCGCGCGGCTGGTAACTCACTGTGAGGTTACGCAGCGTGACACTCTCCCGTCAAGCCGAATGGTCCATACCGCCCCCTCCCGGGGGGCGGCGCCCGGAGTGGCGCGAGGGTGGTGAGCAGGGCACCCGTCCGCCCCTGGTAAGGTGGATGGCGCAAATCCGACGTCCTTTAAGATCCGTCCCGTGAGGCGGAGAAGGAGGTCCGTTTCATATGGACGCACAGCAGCACGCACAGCAGCAGACCGATGCCCGGCCCGTCCTCGAGGCCGCGGACATCGAGCGGGTCCTGACCCGCATCGCCCACGAGATCGTCGAGCGCGCCAAGGGCGCCGACGACGTGGTCCTCCTCGGCATCCCGACCCGCGGCGTCTTCCTCGCCCGCCGGCTCGCCGAGAAGCTCGAATCGGTCACCGGCGCCAAGGTCCCGGTCGGTTCCCTCGACATCACGATGTACCGCGACGACCTGCGGCTGAAGCCGGCGCGCGCCCTCGGCCGCACCGACATCCCGGGCGACGGCATCGACGGCCGCCTCGTCATCCTCGTCGACGACGTCCTCTTCTCCGGCCGCACCATCCGCGCCGCCCTCGACGCCCTCGGCGACATCGGCCGCCCGCGCGCCGTACAGCTCGCCGTCCTCGTCGACCGAGGCCACCGCGAGCTCCCGATCCGCGCCGACTACGTCGGCAAGAACCTCCCCACGTCGCTGCGGGAGACGGTCAAGGTCCAGCTCGCCGAGGAGGACGGTCGCGACACCGTGCTGCTCGGCGGCAAGCCCGCCTCCTAGCCGGACCGGCCCCCGACGGGTCCGGGGCACAGCCCTGCGCACCCGTATGCCCTCATCCTCCCCACCCCGGAGAGAAACCCCGATGATGCGTCACCTCATCTCGGCCGCCGACCTCACCCGCGACGACGCCGTCCTCATCCTCGACACCGCCGAGGAGATGGCCCGGGTAGCCGACCGGCCGATCAAGAAGCTGCCGACCCTGCGTGGCCGGACGATCTGCAACCTCTTCTTCGAGGACTCCACCCGTACCCGGATCTCCTTCGAGGCCGCCGAGAAGCGCCTCTCCGCCGATGTGATCAACTTCGCGGCCAAGGGCTCCAGCGTCTCCAAGGGCGAGTCCCTCAAGGACACGGCGCAGACCCTGGAGGCGATGGGCGTCGACGCCGTCGTCATCCGGCACAGCGCCTCCGGCGCCCCGTACCGCCTGGCCACCTCCGGCTGGATCGACGCCCCCGTCATCAACGCGGGCGACGGCACCCACCAGCACCCCACCCAGGCCCTGCTGGACGCCTTCACCATGCGCCGCCGCCTGATCGGCCGCGACGCCGGGCTCGGCAAGGACCTCGACGGCAAGCGGATCACCCTCGTCGGCGACGTCCTGCACAGCCGGGTCGCCCGCTCCAACGTGGACCTGCTGCACACCCTCGGCGCCCAGGTCACCCTGGTGGCCCCGCCCACCCTGGTCCCCGTCGGCGTCGGGACCTGGCCCTGCGAGGTCTCGTACGACCTCGACAGCGTGCTGCCGAAGTCCGACGCGGTGATGATGCTGCGCGTGCAGCGCGAGCGGATGAACGCCGCCTTCTTCCCGACCGAGCGTGAATACTCGCGCCGCTACGGCCTGGACGGCGAGCGGATGGCGAAGATGCCCGAGCACGCCATCGTCATGCACCCCGGCCCCATGGTCCGGGGCATGGAGATCACCGCCGAGGTCGCCGACTCCGACCGCTGCACGGTCGTCGAGCAGGTCGCCAACGGCGTCTCCATCCGCATGGCCGTGCTCTACCTGCTGCTCGGCGGCTACGAGCCCGCCGCCCCCGCCACCCCCCGCACCGAGGAGAACTGAACATGAGCAAGATCCTGATCCGCGGTGCGAAGGTCCTCGGCGGCGAGGCCCAGGACGTCCTGATCGACGGCGAGACCATCGCCGAGGTGGGCACCGGCCTGTCGGCCGAGGGCGCCCAGGTGATCGAGGCCGAGGGGCAGATCCTGCTGCCGGGCCTCGTGGACCTGCACACCCACCTGCGCGAGCCGGGCCGCGAGGACTCCGAGACCGTCCTCACCGGCACCCGCGCCGCCGCCTCCGGGGGCTACACGGCCGTCTTCGCCATGGCCAACACCCACCCGGTCGCCGACACCGCGGGTGTCGTGGAGCAGGTCTACCGCCTCGGCCGCGAGCACGGCTACTGCGACGTGCAGCCCATCGGCGCCGTCACCGTCGGCCTGGAGGGCAAGAAGCTCGCCGAGCTCGGCGCCATGCACGACTCCGCCGCCGGCGTCACCGTCTTCTCCGACGACGGCAAGTGCGTCGACGACGCCGTGATCATGCGCCGCGCCCTGGAGTACGTGAAGGCCTTCGGCGGCGTCGTCGCCCAGCACGCCCAGGAGCCCCGCCTCACCGAGGGCGCCCAGATGAACGAGGGCGTCGTCTCCGCCGAGCTCGGCCTCGGCGGCTGGCCGGCCGTCGCCGAGGAGTCGATCATCGCCCGCGACGTGCTGCTCGCCGAGCACGTCGGCTCCCGCGTCCACATCTGCCACCTCTCCACCGCCGGCTCCGTCGAGATCGTCCGCTGGGCCAAGTCCCGCGGCATCGACGTCACCGCCGAGGTCACCCCGCACCACCTCCTCCTCACGGACGAGCTCGTGCGCTCGTACAACCCGGTCTACAAGGTGAACCCGCCGCTGCGCACCGAGCGGGACGTCCTGGCCCTGCGCGAGGCGCTCGCCGACGGCACGATCGACATCGTCGCCACCGACCACGCCCCGCACCCGCACGAGGACAAGGACTGCGAGTGGGCCGCCGCCGCCATGGGCATGGTCGGCCTGGAGACCGCGCTGTCCGTCGTCCAGCAGACGATGGTCGAGACCGGGCTGCTCGACTGGGCCGGTGTCGCCGACCGGATGTCCGTCAAGCCGGCCGCCATCGGGCGGGCCACCGGGCACGGCCGCCCCGTCTCGGCAGGTGAGCCCGCCAACCTGACGCTGGTGGATCCGGCTTACCGTGGTGTCGTGGACCCCGCCGACTTCGCCTCCCGCAGCCGCAACACCCCCTACGAGGGCCGTGAGCTGCCCGGGCGCGTCACCCACACGTTCCTGCGGGGTCGGGCAACGCTCGTCGACGGGAAGCTGGCGTGACACCACTCATCCATCTGGCCGAACGCAAATCCGCCGAGGTCACCGACTGGGCCGGCCGCATCGGCTGGGTCGCGGGACTGCTGCTGTTCGTCGTCTTCGTCTACTGGCTGATGCGCCAGGGATGGAAGTGGCGCGGCAGCCTCCAGTCCGGCCTCCCAGCCCTGCCCGAGCCGCCCGCCGAGCCAGGTGAGGCGAAGCTCACGCTGGCCGGCCGCTACCACGGCTCCACCACCGCCGGGCAGTGGCTCGACCGGATCGTCGCCCACGGCCTGGGCGTCCGCAGCCGCGCCGAGCTCACCCTGACGGACCAGGGGATCGCGGTCGTCCGCCCCGGCGCGCACGACTTCCTCATCCCGGCCGCCGCCCTGCGCGAGGCCCGTCTCGACAAGGGCATCGCCGGCAAGGTCCTCACCGAGGGCGGCCTGCTGGTCGTCACCTGGGAGCACGGCGACACCCTGCTCGACTCCGGCTTCCGCTCCGACCACGCGGCCGAGCACGCCGCCTGGGTCGAGGCCGTCAACTCCATGAGCACCACGAACCACGCACACACGACGGAAGGCGCACGATGACGACCTCCACCAGGGGAGCCGACAAGGTTCCCGCCGTACTCGTCCTGGAGGACGGCCGCATCTTCCGCGGCCGCGCCTACGGGGCCGTGGGGGAGACCTTCGGCGAGGCCGTGTTCTCCACTGGCATGACCGGCTACCAGGAGACCCTCACCGACCCGTCGTACCACCGCCAGGTCGTCGTGATGACCGCCCCGCACGTCGGCAACACCGGCGTGAACGACGAGGACCCCGAGTCCTCCCGCATCTGGGTCGCCGGCTACGTCGTCCGCGACCCCGCGCGCGTCTCCTCCAACTGGCGCGCCAGGCGCTCCCTCGACGAGGAGCTGCGCACGCAGGGCGTCGTCGGCATCCAGGGCATCGACACCCGCGCCCTCACCCGCCACCTGCGCGAGAGCGGCGCCATGCGCGTCGGCATCTTCTCCGGCAACGCGCTCCCCGACGAGGGCACCATGCTCGCCGAGGTCCGCCAGCAGCCCGAGATGAAGGGCGCCGACCTCTCCGCCGAGGTCGCCACCAAGGAGACGTACGTCGTCCCCGCGATCGGTGAGAAGAAGTTCACCGTCGCCGCCGTCGACCTCGGCATCAAGGGCATGACCCCGCACCGGATGGCCGAGCGCGGCATCGAGGTCCACGTGCTGCCCGCCACCGCCACCGCCGAGGACGTCTACGCCGTCAACCCCGACGGCGTGTTCTTCTCCAACGGCCCGGGCGACCCGGCCACCGCCGACGGCCCCGTCGCCGTCATGCGGGAGGTGCTGCGCCGCAAGACCCCGCTCTTCGGCATCTGCTTCGGCAACCAGATCCTGGGCCGCTCGCTCGGCTTCGGCACGTACAAGCTGAAGTACGGCCACCGGGGCATCAACCAGCCCGTCCAGGACCGCACCACCGGCAAGGTCGAGGTCACCGCGCACAACCACGGCTTCGCCGTCGACGCGCCCCTCGACAAGGTCTCCGACACCCCCTACGGGCGGGTCGAGGTGTCGCACGTCTGCCTGAACGACGACGTCGTGGAGGGCCTCCAGCTGCTCGACCAGCCGGCCTTCTCCGTCCAGTACCACCCCGAGGCCGCCGCGGGCCCGCACGACGCCGCGTACCTCTTC
This sequence comes from Streptomyces sp. NPDC042100, assembly GCF_055582325.1. Taxonomy (NCBI): domain Bacteria; kingdom Bacillati; phylum Actinomycetota; class Actinomycetes; order Kitasatosporales; family Streptomycetaceae; genus Streptomyces; species Streptomyces sp. NPDC042100. The sequence continues at coordinate 118,987 of NZ_JBVJDK010000016.1, read as the reverse complement.
GACCGTTTCACCGCCCTGATGGAGGCCGAGCGTGCCTAAGCGCACCGATATCCAGTCCGTCCTGGTCATCGGCTCCGGCCCGATCGTCATCGGCCAGGCAGCGGAGTTCGACTACTCCGGCACCCAGGCGTGCCGCATCCTCAAGGCCGAGGGCCTGCGGGTCATCCTGGTCAACTCCAACCCGGCCACGATCATGACCGACCCGGAGATCGCCGACGCCACCTACGTCGAGCCGATCACCCCCGAGTTCGTCGAGAAGATCATCGCCAAGGAGCGCCCCGACGCCCTCCTGCCCACCCTCGGCGGCCAGACCGCGCTCAACACCGCGATCTCCATGCACGAGCAGGGCGTCCTGGAGAAGTACGGCGTGGAGCTCATCGGCGCCAACGTCGAGGCCATCCACAAGGGCGAGGACCGCGACCTCTTCAAGGGCGTCGTCGAGGCCGTCAAGGCCAAGATCGGCTACGGCGAGTCCGCCCGCTCGGTCATCTGCCACTCCATGGACGACGTTCTCAAGGGCGTCGACACCCTCGGCGGCTACCCCGTCGTCGTCCGCCCCTCCTTCACCATGGGCGGCGCCGGCTCCGGCTTCGCCCACGACGAGGACGAGCTGCGCCGCATCGCCGGCCAGGGCCTCACGCTCTCCCCGACCACCGAGGTGCTCCTGGAGGAGTCCATCCTCGGCTGGAAGGAGTACGAGCTGGAGCTGATGCGCGACAAGAACGACAACGTCGTGGTCGTCTGCTCCATCGAGAACTTCGACCCGATGGGCGTCCACACCGGCGACTCCATCACCGTCGCCCCGGCGATGACCCTCACCGACCGCGAGTACCAGCGGCTGCGCGACATCGGCATCGCGATCATCCGCGAGGTCGGCGTCGACACCGGCGGCTGCAACATCCAGTTCGCGATCGACCCGGCCGACGGCCGGATCATCGTCATCGAGATGAACCCGCGCGTCTCCCGCTCCTCCGCGCTCGCCTCCAAGGCCACCGGCTTCCCGATCGCCAAGATCGCCGCCCGGCTCGCCGTCGGCTACACGCTGGACGAGATCCCCAACGACATCACCGAGAAGACGCCGGCCTCCTTCGAGCCGACCCTCGACTACGTCGTCGTCAAGGCCCCGCGCTTCGCCTTCGAGAAGTTCCCCTCCGCCGACTCCACGCTGACCACGACCATGAAGTCGGTCGGCGAGGCCATGGCGATCGGCCGCAACTTCACCGAGGCGCTCCAGAAGGCCCTGCGCTCCCTGGAGAAGAAGGGCTCGCAGTTCGCCTTCACCGGCGAGACCGGCGACAAGGCCGAGCTGCTCCGCGAGGCGGTCCGCCCCACCGACGGGCGCATCAACACCGTCATGCAGGCCATCCGCGCGGGCGCCACCCCCGAGGAGGTCTTCGACGCCACCCGGATCGACCCCTGGTTCGTCGACCAGCTCTTCCTCATCAAGGAGATCGCCGACGAGCTGGCCGCCGCCGAGAAGCTGGAGCCCGAGCTCCTCGCCGAGGCCAAGCGCCACGGCTTCTCCGACGCCCAGATCGCCGAGATCCGCGGCCTGCGCGAGGACGTCGTCCGCGAGGTCCGGCACGCCCTCGGCGTCCGCCCGGTCTACAAGACGGTCGACACCTGCGCCGCCGAGTTCGCCGCCAAGACCCCGTACTTCTACTCCTCGTACGACGAGGAGACCGAGGTCGCGCCCCGCGAGAAGCCCGCGGTCATCATCCTGGGCTCCGGCCCGAACCGCATCGGCCAGGGCATCGAGTTCGACTACTCCTGCGTCCACGCCTCCTTCGCGCTCAGCGACGCGGGCTACGAGACCGTGATGGTCAACTGCAACCCCGAGACCGTCTCGACGGACTACGACACCTCCGACCGCCTGTACTTCGAGCCGCTGACGCTTGAGGACGTGCTGGAGATCGTGCACGCCGAGTCCCTCGCGGGCCCCATCGCCGGCGTCGTCGTCCAGCTCGGCGGCCAGACCCCGCTGGGCCTCGCCCAGGCGCTCAAGGACAACGGCGTGCCGGTCGTCGGCACCTCCCCCGAGGCCATCCACGCCGCCGAGGACCGGGGCGCCTTCGGCCAGGTGCTCGCCGAGGCCGGGCTGCCCGCGCCGAAGCACGGCACCGCCACCACCTTCGCCGGCGCCAAGGCCATCGCCGACGAGATCGGCTACCCCGTCCTCGTACGCCCCTCGTACGTGCTCGGCGGCCGCGGCATGGAGATCGTCTACGACGAGACCCGCCTGGAGTCGTACATCGCGGAGTCCACCGAGATCTCGCCGACCCGCCCGGTGCTGGTCGACCGCTTCCTCGACGACGCCATCGAGATCGACGTCGACGCGCTCTACGACGGCCAGGAGCTCTACCTCGGCGGCGTCATGGAGCACATCGAGGAGGCCGGCATCCACTCCGGCGACTCGGCCTGCGCGCTGCCCCCGATCACCCTCGGCGGCTACGACATCAAGCGCCTGCGTGCCTCCACCGAGGCCATCGCCAAGGGCGTCGGCGTGCGCGGCCTGATCAACATCCAGTTCGCGATGGCCGGCGACATCCTGTACGTCCTGGAGGCCAACCCGCGCGCCTCCCGCACCGTCCCCTTCACCTCGAAGGCGACCGCCGTGCCGCTCGCGAAGGCCGCCGCCCGCATCTCGCTCGGCGCCACCATCGCCGAGCTGCGCGCCGAGGGCCTGCTGCCGAAGACCGGCGACGGCGGCACCCTGCCGCTCGACGCGCCGATCTCCGTCAAGGAGGCCGTCATGCCGTGGTCGCGCTTCCGCGACATCCACGGCCGAGGCGTGGACACCGTCCTCGGCCCGGAGATGCGCTCCACCGGCGAGGTCATGGGCATCGACAACGTCTTCGGCACGGCGTACGCCAAGTCGCAGGCCGGTGCCTACGGCCCGCTGCCCACCAAGGGCCGCGCGTTCATCTCCGTCGCCAACCGCGACAAGCGCTCGATGATCTTCCCGGCCCGCGAGCTGGTCGCCCACGGCTTCGAGCTGATGGCCACCTCCGGCACCGCCGAGGTCCTCAAGCGCAACGGCATCAACGCGACGATCGTGCGCAAGCAGTCCGAGGGCGAGGGCCCGAACGGCGAGAAGACGATCGTCCAGCTCATCCACGACGGCCAGGTCGACCTGATCGTCAACACCCCGTACGGCACCGGTGGCCGCCTCGACGGCTACGACATCCGCACGGCGGCGGTGGCCCGCTCCGTCCCCTGCCTGACCACGGTCCAGGCGCTGGCGGCGGCGGTCCAGGGCATCGACGCCCTCAACCACGGCGACGTGGGCGTCCGCTCGCTCCAGGAGCACGCGGAGCACCTGACCGCGGCCCGCGACTAGCAGCCCGAGAGAAGCAGGGGGACACCGGCAGCACCGCGGTGTCCCCCTCTTCATGAGCGCACGAGGGATATTTCGGACGATGTACAAGCTCTTCTTCAACCTGATCTTCAAGCGGATGGATCCCGAGAAGGCCCACTACCTGGCCTTCCGCTGGATCCGGCTCGCCGCGCGCGTCCCGGTCCTGCGCACCTTCGTCGCGGCCGTCCTCGCCCCCCGCCACAAGGCGCTGCGCACCGAGGCCCTGGGCCTGCGGATGCACGGCCCCTTCGGCCTCGCCGCCGGCTTCGACAAGAACGCCGTCGCCATCGACGGCATGGCGATGCTCGGCTTCGACCACGTCGAGATCGGCACCGTCACCGGCGAGGCCCAGCCCGGCAACCCCAAGAAGCGCCTCTTCCGGCTGGTCCCGGACCGCGCCCTGATCAACCGCATGGGCTTCAACAACGAGGGCTCGGCCGCCGTCGCCGCCCGCCTCGCCGCCCGCGAGCCGGTCTTCCGGACCGTCGTCGGCGTCAACATCGGCAAGACCAAGGTGGTCCCCGAGGCCGAGGCCGCCGCCGACTACGTGAAGTCCACCGAGCGGCTCGCCCGCCACGCCGACTACCTCGTCGTCAACGTCTCCTCGCCCAACACCCCGGGCCTGCGCAACCTCCAGGCCACCGAGTCGCTGCGCCCGCTGCTGACCGCCGTCCGCGAGGCCGCCGACCGCGCCGTCACCGACCGCCGCGTCCCGCTCCTGGTGAAGATCGCCCCCGACCTCGCCGACGAGGACGTGGACGCCGTCGCCGACCTGGCCCTGGAGCTCGGCCTCGACGGCATCATCGCCACCAACACCACGATCGCCCGTGAGGGCCTGGGCCTCGCCTCCGACCCGGCGCTGACCGCGGAGACCGGCGGCCTGTCCGGCGCCCCGGTCAAGGCGCGCTCCCTGGAGGTCCTGAGCCGCCTGTACGCGCGCGTCGGCGACCGGATCGTCCTCGTCGGCGTCGGCGGCATCGAGAACGCCGACGACGCCTGGCAGCGGATCCTCGCGGGCGCCACCCTGATCCAGGGCTACAGCGCCTTCATCTACGAGGGCCCGTTCTACGCCCGCGCGATCCACCAGGGCCTCGCCGCGCGCCTGGCCGCCTCCCCGTACGCCACCCTCGCCGAGGCCGTCGGCGCCGCCCACCGAAAGGACGCGAAGTGACCGCTGCCAGCCCGGAGACCCCGGCCCCCTTCGGCGCCCGCCTGCGCGCCGCCATGGACGAGCGCGGCCCGCTGTGCGTCGGCATCGACCCGCACGCGGCCCTGCTGGGCTCCTGGGGCCTCGCCGACGACATCGCGGGCCTGGAGCGCTTCACGTACACCGTCGTGGAGGCCCTGGCCGGCACCGTCGCCGTCTTCAAGCCCCAGGCGGCCTTCTTCGAGCGCTTCGGCTCGAAGGGCGTCGCCGTCCTGGAGCGCGCCGTCGCCGATCTGCGCGCGGCCGGCGGCCTGGTGGTCATGGACGCCAAGCGCGGCGACATCGGCTCCACCATGGGCGCCTACGCGGAGGCCTTCCTGCGCGAGGACGCCCCGCTGTTCTCCGACGCGCTCACGGTCTCCCCGTACCTCGGCTACGGCTCCCTGAAGCCGGCCGTCGACCTGGCCCGCGAGTCCGGCGCCGGCCTCTTCGTGCTGGCCCTCACCTCCAACCCGGAGGGCGCCGAGGTCCAGCGCGCGGTCCGCGAGGACGGCCGGACCGTCGGCGCGACCATGCTGGCCCACCTGGCCGCCGAGAACGCGGGGGAGACCCCCATGGGCTCCTTCGGCGCGGTCGTCGGCGCCACCCTCGGCGACCTGTCCGCCTTCGACCTGGACATCGACGGGCCGCTCCTCGCGCCCGGCATCGGCGCCCAGGGCGCGACCCCGGCGGACCTCCCCAGGGTCTTCGGCGCCGCGGTCCGCAACGTGGTCCCGAACGTCAGCCGGGGCGTCCTCAAGGAGGGCCCCGACGCCGCCGCGCTGCGCGGCGCGGCGGAGCGCTTCGCCGACGAGGTGCGCACGGCCGTCGCCGGCTAGGACCCGCCCCGGGAGCCCCCCTCCCCGAGCCCGCGCGGGACCCGTGCGCGCGCCGTACCCGGTACGGCGCGCGCACGGGTCCCGCCGCGCTTTCCGTCCACCGCCCCTCGCGGCCCGAAGTGCCTTACGGGAAAGGGGCGTTAGGCCCTGTCCGAGCCGCACCCGCCCGGGCAGCGTGGAGGGTGGACGCGCCCGCCCGGGGCGCGGAGCAGGAACGGAGCGGACGTGGCGCGGCCCGTACAGACCCCCGCCGAGGTACTCGGCATCGAACCGGCCGGGGCCTACCACCGGCTGCTGCTGCGGGCCCCGGGTGTCGCCGCGGGCGTCCGCCCCGGCCACTTCGCCACGCTGGCCATCGGCGGCCGCGACTCCGCCACGCCGCTGCGGCGCGCCTTCTCGATCCACCGCGCCGACCCGGCCGCCGGCACCATCGAGCTGATCTTCGCCGAGCACGGCCGGGGCACCCGTGCGCTGGCCCGGCACCGGCCCGGCGACACCGTCGACCTGGTCGCGCCGCTCGGCACCCCCTTCCCGCTCGCCGACGGCCCCGAGGCGGCCGTACTGGTCGCCGGCGGCTACGGCAGCGCGCCCATGTTCTCGCTGGCCGAGGCGATCCTCGCGCGCGGCGGCTCGGTCGGCTTCGTCCTGGGCGCCGCCACCGCCGACCGCCTCTTCGGCGTGGCCGAGGCCCGCGCCCTGACCCCGCACGTCGCCGTGGTCACCGACGACGGCTCGTACGGCGAGCGGGGCCGGGTCACCGACCCGCTGGCCGCCATGGTCCGGACCGTCGGCGCGGACGTCGTCCACTCCTGCGGGCCGATGCCCATGCTGCGCGCGGTCACCGAGGTGGCCGTCGCGGCGGGCGCCCGCAGCCACACCGCCGTCGAGGAGGCGATGGCCTGCGGCTTCGGCGTCTGCATGAGCTGCGTGCTGCCGGTGGCGGGCCCGGACGGGACCACCCGCCTGGTCCGCTCCTGCACCGAGGGCCCGGTCTTCGACGGCACGGCCGTCCGCTGGTCGGAGGCGGGCGTCCCGGGCCCGGCGGCCTCCCCGCCCCCGGCTGCCTCCCCGGAACCACCCGCCTCCCCGCCCGCACCCGCCTCCCCGCCCGCATCCGCCTCCCCGGAACCACCCGCCTCCCCGGCCGTGCCCGGGTCCCCGTCCCCGTCCGCCGAGTCCCGGGACCCCCGGGGAGGAGTCCACGCATGAACGCCCCCGTCCAGCTCCCCGCCACCGCCCGCACGACCTCCCGCTCCAGCGCCCTCGACCCCGCCGCCGTCGACATGTCGGCCCCGCTGGGCGCGTCCGTCACCCTCCCCAACCCCGTGACCACCGCCTCCGGCTGCGCGGGATACGGCCGGGAGCTCGCCGCCTTCGTACCGCTCGGCGAGCTCGGCACCCTCACCACCAAGACCGTCATGCCGCGGCCCCGGCAGGGCCGCCCCACCCCGCGCATGGCGGAGACGCCCAGCGGGATGCTGAACTCCATCGGCCTCCAGGGCTCCGGCGTCGACCACCTGGTGGACCGCGAGCTGCCCTGGCTCGCCGAGCGCGGGGCGCGCGTGCTGGTGTCGGTGGCGGGGGAGCGGCCCGAGGAGTTCGCCGAGGCGGCGGCCCGGCTCACCGGCGCGCCCGGGGTGGTCGGGGTGGAGGTCAACATCTCCTGCCCCAACGTCGCCAACCGCGGCCTGGTCTTCGCCGCCGGCCCGGACTCCGCCCACGAGGTGGTCGCCGCGGTACGGGCGGCCGCCGATCCGGCGCTGCCGGTCTACGCGAAGCTCACCCCGGACGTCACCTCGATCGTCGACGTCGCGGCGGCGTGCGTGGCGGCGGGCGCCGACGGCCTGTCGATGATCAACACGCTGCTCGGCATGAGGATCGACCCCGTCACCCTGCGGCCCGCCCTCGCCGGCGTCACGGGCGGCCTGTCGGGCCCCGCCGTCCGCCCGGTCGCGGTGCGCTGCGTCCACCAGGTGTACGCGGCGATGCGGCGCGGCGACTTCCGCGCGGTCCCGATCCTCGGCATGGGCGGGATCACCTCGGGCGCCGACGCCCTGGAGCTCGTCCTGGCGGGTGCCTCGGGCGTCGCGGTCGGCACCGCGATCTTCACCAACCCGTCGGCGCCGCTCGACGTCCTCCGGGAACTGCGCGTGGAGCTCGCGGAGCGCGGATTCGGCGCGTTCCGGGACGCCGTGGGATACGCGCACCGCTGATCCGGTGGCCGAGGGGCGCCCGCCGGTAGCGCTCCGGAACCGTTCCGTCCCTGATCCGGCGCCGGGAAGACGCCGGCCGAGCGCCGGCCGAGCGCTGTCCGGACGCCGGATCGGACAGTGTTTCCGAACACGTCTCGGACGCCGGTCGACGACTCCTTGGCGGAATCCTTACCGAAATCCGGGCCGATTTGTCTTAAAAGCCCGATCCGATGGATGCTGACCTGGAGTTTTCGTCTGTTCTCGCTGACTGGAGCGGCCATGGCCGCTAGTCTCCGGGGCAGAGTCGGCGTTCGGCGTACTCCACGTCGGTCGCTGCTCCACTGGTGTGTGGCGTGCAGCTTCCCACCGGTCCGTATCCGACAGTTCGACATCCGAGGTGACGTAGGCGTGGCTCTTCCGCCCCTTACCCCTGAACAGCGCGCAGCCGCGCTCGAAAAGGCCGCCGCGGCTCGCCGGGAGCGGGCCGAGGTCAAGAATCGACTCAAGCACTCCGGCGCATCCCTCCACGAGGTGATCAAGTCCGGCCAGGAGAACGACGTCATCGGCAAGATGAAGGTCTCCGCGCTGCTGGAGTCGCTCCCGGGCGTGGGCAAGGTCCGCGCCAAGCAGATCATGGAGCGCCTGGGCATCTCCGAGAGCCGCCGGGTCCGTGGCCTCGGCTCCAACCAGATCGCCTCCCTGGAGCGCGAGTTCGGCAGCACCGGCGCCTGAACGGCGGACCGTGCCCGGGACACGCGTCCCGGGCACCCCGGTGAAGCTGGAATAATCGCTGCATGGCAGCAGAGGTACGTCCGCGGCTGACCGTGCTCTCCGGCCCCTCAGGGGTGGGCAAGAGCACGGTCGTCGCTCATATGCGCAAGGTCCACCCCGAGGTCTGGCTCTCGGTGTCGGCCACGACACGAAAGCCCCGCCCCGGCGAGAAGCACGGCGTCCAGTACTTCTTCGTGACGGACGACGAGTTCGACAAGCTGATCGCCAACGGCGAGCTCCTCGAATGGGCCGAGTTCGCGGGCAACCGCTACGGCACCCCGCGCGGTGCGGTGCTCGACCGCCTGGAGGCCGGCGAGCCGGTCCTCCTGGAGATCGACCTCCAGGGCGCGCGCCAGGTGAAGGAGTCCATGGACGACTCCCAGCTGGTCTTCCTGGCCCCGCCGAGCTGGGAGGAGCTGGTCCGCCGGCTCACCGGCCGAGGCACCGAGTCGCCCGAGGTGATCGAGCGCCGGCTGGCGGCCGCGAAGGTCGAGCTGGCCGCCGAGTCGGAGTTCGACACCACGCTGGTCAACACCTCGGTCGAGGACGTCGCCCGTGAGCTGCTAACGTTGATGAACGTTGTCTGATCTTTTTTCCATCTTCGGAAGGTAGAGCGTGTCCTCTTCCATCACCGCGCCCGAGGGCATCATCAACCCGCCGATCGACGAGCTGCTCGAGGCGACGGACTCCAAGTACAGCCTCGTGATCTATGCGGCCAAGCGTGCGCGCCAGATCAACGCGTACTACTCGCAGCTGGGCGAGGGCCTGCTCGAGTACGTCGGTCCTCTCGTCGACACCCACGTCCACGAGAAGCCGCTCTCGATCGCGCTGCGCGAGATCAACGCGGGTCTGCTGACCTCCGAGGCCATCGCGGACCCGGCGCAGTAGAGCAGCAGAGCTCGTAATCGCTTGTCACCACAGGCCCGGCGGACCACCCGCCGGGCCTGTGGTGTCTCATGAAGTCGTACGCATCCGAGTACGGGGAGCAGGAGAAGTCGTGGCCAAGCCGAAGGTCGTCCTGGGGGTCAGCGGCGGGATCGCCGCCTACAAGGCGTGCGAGCTGCTGCGGCGGCTGACCGAGTCCGGCCACGACGTCCGCGTCGTGCCCACCGACGCGGCCCTGCACTTCGTCGGCGCGGCCACCTGGTCCGCGCTCTCCGGCCACCCGGTCTCCACCGAGGTCTGGGACTCCGTGCACGAGGTCCCGCACGTGCGCATCGGGCAGGGCGCCGACCTGGTCGTGGTCGCCCCGGCCACCGCCGACATGCTGGCCAAGGCCGCCCACGGCCTCGCCGACGACCTGCTCACCAACACGCTGCTCACCGCCCGCTGCCCGGTGGTCTTCGCCCCGGCCATGCACACCGAGATGTGGGAGCACCCGGCCACCCAGGAGAACGTGGCGACGCTGCGCCGCCGCGGCGCGGTCGTCATCGAGCCCGCCGTCGGCCGGCTCACCGGCGTCGACACCGGCAAGGGCCGGCTGCCCGACCCGGGCGAGATCTTCGAGGTCTGCCGGAACGTGCTGGCGCGCGGCGCCGCCGCCCCCGACCTGGCCGGCCGGCACGTCGTGGTCAGCGCGGGCGGCACCCGCGAGCCCCTGGACCCGGTCCGCTATCTGGGCAACCGCTCCTCCGGCAAGCAGGGCTACGCCCTCGCCAAGGCCGCCGCCGCGCGCGGCGCCCGGGTCACGCTGGTGGCGGCCAACGCCGGGCTGCCCGACCCGGCCGGTGTCGACGTCGTGCACGTCGGCACCGCCGTCCAGCTGCGGGAGGCGGTCCTCAAGGCGGTCGCCGACGCCGACGCCGTCGTGATGGCCGCCGCGGTCGCCGACTTCCGGCCCGCCGCCTACGCCCCCGGCAAGATCAAGAAGACCGACGACGGCGGCGCCCCGACCATCGAACTGGTCCGCAACCCCGACATCCTCGCCGAGCTGGCCGCCGAGCGTGCGCTGCCCGGCCAGGTCGTGGTCGGCTTCGCCGCCGAGACCGACGACGTCCTCGCCAACGGGCGCGCCAAGCTGCGCCGCAAGGGCTGCGACCTGCTGGTCGTCAACGAGGTGGGGGAGCGCAAGACCTTCGGCTCCGAGGAGAACGAGGCCGTGGTCCTCGCCGCCGACGGCACCGAGACCCCGGTCCCGTACGGGCCGAAGGAAGCGCTGGCGGAGACGGTCTGGGACCTCGTGCTGCCTCGGCTGCGGGTCTCCTGACGGAGCTGGATGCCCCATCCGTGTGACGTGAGGGGCGGGAGCGACGGCGGAGGCGGACCGTCAAGGGAGCGGACCGTCCGGTTTCCGTCGCTCCGCCATCCTTAAATCAATAGAAAACGGACAACTCATGGCGCGGGGCTGTCCATTTCCGCTCCGCGACGGGAATCACGTGCCAAGACTCCTGGCCAGATACCCGATCGTGACCGATAGACTGTTCTCGGAACGTCGCGGGGCGCAGCCCCCTGCCGGTCCGCAATCGTCTAGCCAGCAGCCGCTGCAACCCCAGGGAGCGTTGTGTCCCGTCGTCTGTTCACCTCGGAGTCCGTCACCGAGGGTCACCCCGACAAGATCGCTGACCAGATCAGTGACACCATCCTCGACGCGCTGCTCAAGGAGGACCCCACCTCCCGTGTCGCCGTCGAGACCCTGATCACCACCGGCCTGGTGCACGTCGCCGGTGAGGTCACCACGAAGGCGTGGGCGGACATCCCCACCCTCGTCCGCAACAAGATCCTCGACATCGGGTACGACTCCTCGAAGAAGGGCTTCGACGGCGCTTCCTGCGGCGTCTCGGTCTCCATCGGGTCGCAGTCCCCGGACATCGCCCAGGGCGTCGACACCGCTTACGAGCAGCGCGTCGAGGGTGACGAGGACGAGCTCGACAAGCAGGGCGCCGGCGACCAGGGCCTGATGTTCGGCTACGCGTCGGACGAGACCCCGGAGCTCATGCCGCTCCCGATCCACGTCGCGCACCGCCTCTCCCGCCGCCTCACCGAGGTGCGCAAGAACGGCACCATCCCGTACCTGCGCCCCGACGGCAAGACCCAGGTCACCATCGAGTACGACGGCGACAAGGCCGTCCGCCTCGACACCGTGGTCGTCTCCTCGCAGCACGCCTCCGACATCGACCTGGAGTCGCTGCTCGCGCCCGACATCCGCGAGTTCGTCGTCGAGCACGTGCTGAAGCAGCTCGTCGAGGACGGCATCAAGCTGGACACCGACGGCTACCGCCTGCTGGTCAACCCGACCGGCCGCTTCGAGATCGGCGGCCCGATGGGCGACGCCGGCCTCACCGGCCGCAAGATCATCATCGACACCTACGGCGGCATGGCCCGCCACGGCGGCGGCGCCTTCTCGGGCAAGGACCCGTCCAAGGTCGACCGCTCGGCCGCCTACGCCATGCGCTGGGTCGCCAAGAACGTCGTCGCCGCGGGCCTCGCCTCCCGCTGCGAGGTCCAGGTCGCGTACGCGATCGGCAAGGCGGAGCCCGTCGGCCTCTTCGTCGAGACCTTCGGCACCAACACCATCGAGACCGAGAAGATCGAGAACGCCATCGCCGAGGTCTTCGACCTCCGCCCGGCCGCGATCATCCGCGACCTCGACCTGCTCCGCCCGATCTACTCCCAGACCGCCGCCTACGGCCACTTCGGCCGCGAGCTGCCCGACTTCACCTGGGAGCGCACCGACCGCGTGGAGGCCCTGAAGGCGGCCGCCGGCGTCTGATCCACGCCCCCACGGCAGTCCTCCGAAGGCCCGGCACCCCTCACGGGGGGCCGGGCCTTCGCCGTGTCCGCCGGACTGTCGGTGCGGTCTGGTAGGTATGAGGCTGTGAGCAGCGAGAACGAGAAGCCCGAGGGGCACACGGAGCCCGCGGGGCACGAGGAGCCCGAGCAGCTCGCGCTCATCCGGGAGACCGTCCGGCAGGCCAAGGTGCCGCGGGCCAAGCCCCGGACCTGGCGGGGGGCCGCGCTCGCCAAGGAGCTTCCGGTGGCGCGGGTCGTGGTCAACAAGGGCGTGCTCCACCTCGACCAGTTCTTCGACTACGCGGTGCCCGAGGAGCTCGACGAGGCCGCCCAGCCGGGCGTGCGGGTGCGGGTGCGGTTCGGGGCCGGCGCGCACCAGGTCAGGGGCGGGCGGCGCGAGGGCGGCCGGCTCATCGACGGCTTCCTCGTCGAGCGGCTGGCCCACTCCGACTACTCCGGGCCGCTCGCCGCGCTCGCCGACGTCGTCTCGCCCGAGCCCGTGCTCGGCCCCGAGCAGCTCGCCCTCGCCCGCGCCGTCGCCGACCGGTACGCCGGCAGCCTCGCCGACGTGCTCCAGCTCGCCGTGCCCCCCCGCAGCGCCCGCGCCGAGGGCCGCCCCTCGCCGGCGCCGCTGCCCCCGCCGCCCGTCCCCGAGCCGGGGAGCTGGACGCGGTACGAGCGGGGGGCCGGCTTCCTGGACTCCCTCGCGCGCGGCGGGGCGCCCCGGGCCGTCTGGACCGCGCTGCCCGGCCCCCACTGGGCCGAGGAGATCGCCCGCGCCGTCGCCGCCACCCTCGCCTCCGGCCGAGGCGCCCTCGTCGTCGTCCCCGACGGGCGCGCCGCCGACCGGGTGGACCGGGCCCTCACCGAGCTCCTCGGCGACGGACGGCACGCCCTGCTCACCGCCGAGGCCGGACCCGAGAAGCGGTACGCGCAGTGGCTCGCCGTGCGGCGCGGCGCCGTCCGGGCCGTCGTCGGCACCCGCGCCGCCATGTTCGCGCCCGTCCGCGAACTCGGCCTCGCCGTCATCTGGGACGACGGCGACGGCAGCCACAGCGAGCCGCACGCCCCCCAGCCGCACGCCCGCGACGTCCTGCTGCTGCGCGCCGCCCACGACCGCTGCGCCTTCCTGCTCGGCTCCACCGGCTGCACCGTCGAGGCCGCCCAGCTCGTCGAGTCCGGCTGGGCGCAGCCGCTCGCCGCCGGGCGCGAGCAGATCCGCGCCGCCGCCCCGCTGGTGCGGACCGTCGGCGACACCGACCTCGCCCGCGACGAGGCCGCCCGCGCCGCCCGGCTGCCCACGCTCGCCTGGCAGGTCGTCCGGGAGGGGCTGAAGACCGGCCCCGTCCTGGTCCAGGTCCCGCGCCGGGGCTACGTGCCCCGGCTCGCCTGCGAGCGCTGCCGCACGCCCGCCCGCTGCGCGCACTGCGCCGGCCCCCTGGAGGCCCCCGAGCAGCAGGCGCTGCACTGCGCCTGGTGCGGGCGCGGCGCCGAGGGCTGGCACTGCTCCGAGTGCGGCTCCGCCCGGCTGCGGGCCCAGATCGTCGGCGCCCGGCGCACCGCCGAGGAGCTCGGCCGGGCCTTCCCCGCCGTGCCCGTGCGCACCTCCGGGCGCGACCATGTGCTCGACCGGGTGCCGGGCCGCCCCGCGCTGGTGGTGAGCACGCCCGGCGCCGAGCCCGTCGCCGAGGGCGGCTACGCCGCCGCGCTGCTCCTCGACGGCTGGGCCATGCTCGGCCGGCCCGACCTGCGCGCGGGGGAGGAGGCGCTGCGGCGCTGGATCGACGCCGCCTCCCTGGTCCGCGGCCAGCCGGACGGCGGCACGGTCGTCGTCGTCGCCGAACCGACCCTGCGGCCGGTCCAGGCCCTGGTCCGCTGGGACCCCGTCGGGCACGCCCGGCGGGAGCTGGCCGAGCGGGCCGAGCTGGGCTTCCCGCCGGTCTCCCGGATGGCCGCCGTCGCCGGCCCGCCGGACGCCCTCGCGGGCTTCCTGGCCGCCGCCGCGCTGCCGGCCGACGCCGAGGTCCTCGGCCCGGTCCCGCTGCCGGTCACCCGCCCCGGAGGCCCGCGCCGCCCCGGCGACACCCCGCCCGGCGAGCAGTGGGAGCGGGCCCTGATCCGGGTGCCCCCCGGCAGCGGCGCGGCCCTGGCCTCGGCCCTCAAACAGGCCCGGGCCTCCCGGCTCGCGCGCGGCGGCGGCGAGCCGGTGCGGGTGCGGGTGGATCCGCCGGACATCGGCTGAGGCGGGCCCCGGGCCCGTACGCGCCGAAAGGCCGCCGGGCGCGCACGGTGCGCGCGGTCGGCGGCCTTTCGAGGGGGGAGCGGTCAGCCGTTGCGGGGGGCGGGGAAGGCCGGCGGGCGCTGGTCCTCGCGGAGGGTCTGACTGCCCGAGGTCGGCTGCGGCGGCATGCTGCGGGCCGGCGGGACCACCGGCAGCGTGCGGGTCGCGGTCGTCTCGGGCGTCCGCTCCTGCTCCAGCGCGGCACCCGGCTGCGGGGCGCGCCGGGAGCCGTAGCGGCGGTGCACCGCCTGCTTGGTGACACCCAGGGCGGAGCCCACCGCGTCCCAGGAGAACCCGAGGGAACGGTCGAAGTCCACCGCCGCCGTCACCAGGGTCTCGACGCTGTCCCGCAGCTCCTGGGCGAGCCGGACGGTCGGGGCGGGGGCACGCCCGTAGACGACGAAGCCCGTGGACGGGGCGGAGCGGCGAGGGCGGTAGACATTGCCCAGCTGGGCCGTCAGCGTGCGCAGTGCGTCCACCTGCCGCCGGACCCGCTCGATGTCCCGCACCAGCAGGTGCAGACTCGCCCGGGCCTGGGCGTCGTGGGTTGCGTGGTCGGCCATGGATAAGCCTCTCGAACCGGCGTATGAAGGGGCGGGCCGCGTGGGGAGGGGCGGCCCGATTTCGGTCAATCTCTCTTGACCAACGCGCCACCCGGGGTCTGGTCACGCCCCGGGGGCGTACACGCATATGCGCAGGGCGCTCGCCCACGCGTACGCCCCCCGGGGCGGACCCGCCGGAGGCCGGGGAGCCGGGCCCGCCCGCCCGGCCCAGGGCCTGTCGTCAAAGTCCCGTCTGCCTCGCGACGCCTGGCACGCGCTCTCGCCGCACCGGGCGAAAGCCCGAGTACGTCCAGTACGCGGGCTTGCGCCCGGCACGCCGAGAGCACGCACCAGACGCCGCGAGGCCGCCCTCCGGGCGACGACGGGACTTTGACGACAGGCCCTAGACTGGTGCGCTGCCCTCACCCGCGCGCGCCCGGCCCCGCCCGGGGCGGGGAGGTCCCCGATCGCCCCGAGATGCGAGGTTTTCCCGCGTGAAGCTCGTCTTCGCTGGTACCCCCGAGGTCGCCGTGCCCGCCCTGGACGCCCTGCTCGCCTCCGGGCGGCACGAGGTGGCCGCCGTCGTCACCCGCCCCGACGCGCCCGCGGGCCGAGGCCGGCGGCTCGTCGCCAGCCCCGTCGCCGAGCGCGCCGAGGAGGCCGGGATCGAGATCCTGAAGCCGGCGCGGCCCCGCGACGAGGCCTTCCTGGCCCGGCTGCGCGAGATCGCGCCGGACTGCTGCCCCGTCGTCGCCTACGGCGCCCTGCTGCCCCGTACCGCCCTCGACATCCCCGCCCACGGCTGGGTCAACCTGCACTTCTCGCTGCTGCCCGCGTGGCGCGGCGCCGCGCCCGTGCAGCACGCCGTGATGGCCGGCGACCAGGTCACCGGCGCCTCGACCTTCCAGATCGAGGAGGGCCTGGACTCCGGCCCCGTCTACGGCGTCGTCACCGAGGAGGTCCGCCCCGCCGACACCAGCGGCGACCTGCTCACCCGGCTCGCCTTCGCGGGCGCCGGGCTGCTCGCCGCCACCATGGACGGCATCGAGGACGGCACCCTCAAGGCCGTGCCGCAGCCCGCCGACGGCATCACCCTCGCCCCGAAGATCCAGGTCGAGGACGCCCACGTCGACTTCGCGGCCCCCGCGCTGCGCGTCGACCGGGTCGTCCGGGGCTGCACCCCGGCGCCCGGCGCCTGGACCCTCTTCCGAGGCGAGCGCCTCAAGCTGATCCAGGCCGCCCTCGTACCGGACCGCGCGGACCTCGCGCCCGGCGAGCTGTCCGTCGGCAAGAACAACGTCTACGCCGGCACCGGCTCGCACGCCGTGGAGCTGCTGTGGGTGCAGCCCCAGGGCAAGAAGCCGATGAAGGCGGCCGACTGGGCGCGCGGCGTCCGCATCGCCCCCGGGGAGCGGGTCGGGGCGTGAGCCCCCGCCGGCGGACGTAGGCTGGGAGGGCCGGGGCGGCCCTCCCGCCGCCCGTCGGGCCCGCTTCACCCCACCCGTTCCACCCCATCCGCTTTCACCCCACCCGTTCCACCACCCCGTTCACTTCTCACGCGGAGCACCTTTGAGCGAGCAGGCACGTCCCCGTACCCCCAAGCCCTACCGGCGCCCCAAGAAGGACCCGGTCAGGATCCTCGCCTTCGAGGCGCTGCGGGCCGTGGACGAGCGGGACGCGTACGCGAACCTGGTGCTGCCGCCGCTGCTCAAGAAGGCCCGCGAGAAGGAGGGGCCGGAGAAGTTCGACGGGCGGGACGCGGCGCTCGCGACCGAGCTCGTCTACGGGACGCTGCGCCGCCAGGGCACCTACGACGCGATCATCGCCGCCTGCATCGACCGCCCGCTGCGCGAGGTCGACCCGCCGGTGCTCGACGTGCTCGCGCTCGGCGCCCACCAGCTCCTCGGCACCCGCATCCCCAGCCACGCCGGCGTCTCCGCCACCGTCGAGCTGGCCCGCGTGGTGCTGGGCGACGGGCGCGCCAAGTTCGTCAACGCGGTGCTCCGCAAGATCGCGCGGGACGACTTCGACACCTGGGTCGCGCGGGTCGCCCCGCCGTACGAGGACGACGCCGAGGACCACCTGGCCGTCGTCCACTCGCACCCGCGCTGGGTCGTCTCCGCGCTCTGGGACTCGCTCGGCGGCGGGCGCGCCGGCATCGAGGCGCTCCTGGAGGCCGACAACGAGCGTCCCGCCGTGACCCTGGTCGCCCGCCCCGGCCGCGCCACCGTCGAGGAGCTCGCGGCCTCCGCCGAGACCGAGCCGGGCCGCTGGTCCCCGTACGCGCTGTCGCTGGCCGAGGGCGGCGAGCCCGGAGCGCTCCCGGCCGTCGCCGAGGGCCGCGCGGGTGTCCAGGACGAGGGCAGCCAGCTCGTGGCGATCGCCCTCGCCAACGCCCCGCTCGACGGCCCCGACGCCCGCTGGCTGGACGGCTGCGCGGGCCCCGGCGGCAAGGCCTCGCTGCTGGGCGCGCTGGCCGCCGAGCGCGGTGCCGCCCTGCTCGCGTCCGAGAAGCAGCCGCACCGCGCGCGCCTCGTCGAGCGCGCGCTGGCCGGCAACCCCGGCCCGTACCAGGTCATCGCCGCCGACGGCACCCGCCCGCCGTGGCGCGAGGGCGTCTTCGACCGGGTCCTGATGGACGTGCCCTGCTCCGGGCTCGGCGCGCTGCGCCGCCGCCCCGAGGCGCGCTGGCGCCGCCGCCCCTCCGACCTGGACGGCTTCGCCCCGCTCCAGCGCGGGCTGCTCGCCGAGGCGCTGCGGTCCGTGCGTGTCGGCGGCGTCGTCGGCTACGCGACCTGCTCCCCGCACCTGGCCGAGACCCGGGTCGTCGTCGACGACGTCCTCAAGAAGACCGGCGGTGCCGAGCTCATCGACGCCCGCCCGCTGCTGCCCGGCGTCCCGGACCTCGGCGAGGGGCCGGACGTCCAGCTGTGGCCGCATCTGCACGGTACGGACGCCATGTATCTGGCCCTGATCCGGCGGACCGCCTGACACCCGGGCGGCGGAATCAGCTGGTCTGTACCAGTACGGGGCCACGGTCTCGGCACGCAAACCGATTCGCGGCAAAGAAGTACTCAAGAACATGGCAGGCTTGGCACATGGCGCAGATCAATCCCAGCATCCTGTCCGCTGATTTCGCCCGGCTCGCCGAAGAGGCGAAGGCGGTCGACGGAGCCGACTGGCTGCACGTCGACGTGATGGACAACCACTTCGTGCCCAACCTGACCCTCGGCGTGCCGGTGGTCGAGTCGCTCGCCCGGGCCACGGACACCCCGCTCGACTGCCACCTCATGATCGAGGACCCGGACCGCTGGGCCCCGCAGTACGTGGAGGCGGGCGCCGGTTCGGTCACCTTCCACGTGGAGGCCGCGGCGGCGCCGGTGCGCCTCGCGCGGGAGATCCGGGCCAAGGGCGCGCGGGCGTCCATGGCGCTCAAGCCGGCCACGCCCATCGAGCCGTACGAGGACCTGCTTCCCGAGCTGGACATGCTGCTGATCATGACGGTCGAGCCCGGCTTCGGCGGGCAGGCCTTCCTGGACATCATGCTGCCCAAGATCCGCCGCACCCGTGAGCTGATCTCCAAGCACGGTCTGGAGCTGTGGCTCCAGGTCGACGGCGGGGTCGCCGAGTCCACGATCGAGCGGTGCGCCGAGGCCGGCGCGGACGTCTTCGTGGCCGGTTCCGCCGTCTACGGGGCGGCCGACCCGGCCGCCGCCGTCCGCTCCCTGCGGGCGAAGGCGGAGGCCGTGACGGCCTCGGCCCCGTGGGCGTGTGGCCACTGAGCCGCCAGCGGCCCTCCGGGACATGAACGCGGCCCGTCGGGCCGCCGACGGAACCGAACAGGACCCACCGGATCTGACAGGATGAACGGTGAGTCCAGAGTGTGAACAGCGCCGGGCGCTCCAGCCCCGGTGACAACAGCGTGACGCGGACCGGACAGGGGCCCGCGGCACCGGAGCAGCCGTACGTGAACAGCAGTGAGGAGATCGCGGTGGCGGGTATGTCGGCGGGACGGTCAGCCCTGCGGATGGGACCCGCGGAGCTCGTGCAGGCGGCGGCCATGGCCCGCCGCTTCTACCTCGAGGGCAAGTCCAAGATCCAGATCGCCGAGGAGTTCGGCGTGAGCCGCTTCAAGGTGGCCCGGGTCCTGGAGACCGCCCTGGAGCGCGACCTCGTGCGCATCGAGATCCGCGTACCGGCGGAGCTGGACGCCGAGCGCTCCGACGCGCTCCGCGCCCGCTACGGGCTCCGCCACGCCGTCGTCGTCGAGTCCCCGGCGGAGGGCGAGGACGAGTCGCCCGACCCGGAGAACCTCGGCGAGGTCGCGGCGGACCTGCTCGGCGAGCTGGTCACCGAGGGCGACGTGCTGGGCCTGGCCTGGGGCCGGTCCACCATCCACATGGCGGCGGCCCTCGACCGGCTGCCGCCCTGCACGGTCGTCCAGCTCACCGGCGTCTACGACGCGGGCACGGCCGAGCGGGGCTCGGTCGAGGCGGTCCGGCGGGCCGCGCAGGTCTCCGGCGGCGAGGCGCACCCGATCTACGCGCCGATGCTGCTGCCCGACCCGGCCACCGCGGCGGCGCTGCGCAGCCAGACCGGCATCGCGCGCGCCTTCGAGTACTTCGACAAGGTGACGGTCGCCTGCGTCTCCATCGGCTCCTGGGAGCCGGGCATCTCCACCGTCCACGACATGCTCTCGGACGAGGAGCGCGCCCACTACGCCTCGCTCGGCGTCGCCGCCGAGATGTCCGCGCACCTCTTCGACGCCGACGGCCGCCGGGTCGGCCGCGACCTGGGCGAGCGCTGCATCACCGTCGAGGCCGACCGGCTGCGGCGGATCCCCGAGGTCGTCGCCATCGCGGGCGGCCAGCGCAAGGCCGCGGCGATCGGCGCGGTGCTCCGCTCGGGCCTCGTCACCAGCCTGGTGACGGACCGCTCGGCCGCCGACTACCTGCTCACCGAGTCCAGCCCGGGCCCCCGCCCGGCCCTGGACCGCAAGGACCCCGACGGCGCCTGATCCCGGACCCGTACCGGATCCCGTACGCGCACCCGATGCCGTGCGAGGTCCGTACGCGATCCCGTACCGGATCCGGCCCCCGTGCCCGATGCGCCCCGCCGCTCGCCCGGCGGGGCGTTCGTGTCGGCGGGCGCCGCCGGATGGCAGCATCGGGGGCATGATCACACGATGTGCCCGGCACGGGCTCGCCCTGCTGGCGGGGCTCGCGCTGTTGTTGACCGGCTGTGCGGGCGGCGGCACCGGCGGCGGCCCGAGCAGGGCCGAGAGCACCGCCACCGCAGCCCCCTCCCGCACCACCGCGGCCGCCCCGCCGGCCGCCTCCCGCACCCCCGGCAGCGGCCCGGGGACCCGGAGCCCCGGCGCCGCCGCCACCCGCTTCTCCGCGCTCCCCACCGTCCGGGAGGGCGCGCTGCCCGCCGAGGCGCGGCGGACGCTCACCCTCATCCGGGACGGCGGGCCCTTCCCGTACGCCAAGGACGGCACCGTCTTCTCGAACTTCGAGAAGGTGCTGCCCCGGCAGAAGCGCGGCTACTACCACGAGTACACGGTGAAGACCCCCGGCGCCCGCGACCGGGGGGCCCGGCGGATCGTGACCGGGACGGAGGGCGACGTGTACTACACCGACGACCACTACGAGAGCTTCCGGGAGGTGGTCGCGGATGAGGCTCGATGAGCACGGCGACCCCGTCGTCCTCGACCTGCGCGGCGTCGCCGACAAGGCCGCCTTCATGGACCGCTGCGCCACCGCCCTCGCCCTGCCCGACTGGTTCGGGCGCAACTGGGACGCCCTCGCCGACTGCCTCACCGACCTGCCCGAGCCCGTCACCCTCGTCGTCACCGGCTGGCAGGAGTACGCCGCGACCCACCCCGGGGAGTGGCGGCTGGCCCAGGAGGTCTTCGCCACGGCCGTCGAGGAGCGCCCCGCCGGCCTCGCCGTCCTCCTCTCCCTCGGTGAGATCCCCGAAGGATTCGGAGGAAACGACGAAAGAGACCCCGCGAGCCTCGGATGATTCGCCCGGGACTGGTATTCGTACAGACGTGGGACAATGAACTACGTGCTTTTTCCCCTGGCTGAAATGCCTAGGGGCCGATCCGAACGACTGGGATGTCAGCACGTGCGTTTCCTCAATGACGTCAAGCCGCCGTACGACCTCACGTACGACGATGTGTTCATGGTGCCGAGCCGCTCGGCCGTGGGTTCCCGGCAGGCCGTGGACCTCTCCTCGCCCGACGGGACCGGTACGACGATCCCGCTCGTCGTCGCCAACATGACCGCCATCGCCGGCCGCCGCATGGCCGAGACCGTCGCCCGGCGCGGCGGCCTGGTCGTCATCCCCCAGGACATCCCGATCGAGGTCGTCACCGACGTCATCGGCTGGGTCAAGAGCCGTCACCACGTCCTGGACACCCCCATCGTCCTGGAGCCGCACCAGACCGTCGCCGACGCGCTGTCGCTGCTGCCCAAGCGGGCCCACGACGCCGGCGTCGTCGTCGACGAGGACCGCCGCCCGATCGGCGTCGTCACCGACGCGGACCTGTCCGGCGTGGACCGCTTCACCCAGCTGTCCGAGGTCATGTCGAAGGACCTGCTGCTCCTCGACGCCGACATCGAGCCGCGCGAGGCCTTCAACACCCTCGACGCCGCCAACCGCCGCTACGCCCCGGCCGTCGACAAGGACGGGCGCCTGGCCGGCATCCTCACCCGCAAGGGCGCGCTCCGGGCGACCCTGTACAGCCCGGCCGTCGACGCCAAGGGCGGGCTGCGCATCGCCGCCGCCGTCGGCATCAACGGCGACGTGGCGGGCAAGGCCAAGCAGCTTCTCGACGCGGGTGTGGACACGCTCGTCATCGACACCGCGCACGGCCACCAGGAGTCGATGATCGCCGCGATCAGGACCGTCCGGGCCCTCGACCCGCAGGTCCCGATCGTGGCCGGCAACATCGTCGCCGCCGAGGGCGTCAAGGACCTCATCGAGGCCGGCGCGGACATCATCAAGGTCGGCGTGGGCCCCGGCGCCATGTGCACCACCCGCATGATGACCGGCGTGGGCCGCCCGCAGTTCTCCGCCGTCCTGGAGTGCGCCGCCGAGGCGAAGAAGTACGGCAAGCACGTCTGGGCCGACGGTGGCGTCCGGCACCCGCGCGACGTGGCCATGGCGCTCGCCGCCGGCGCGTCCAACGTCATGATCGGCTCCTGGTTCGCCGGTACGTACGAGTCCCCGGGCGACCTCCAGTACGACGCCAAGGGGCGCGCGTACAAGGAGTCCTTCGGCATGGCCTCGGCCCGCGCCGTCAAGAACCGCACGAGCGACGAGTCCGCCTACGACCGCGCCCGCAAGGCGCTGTTCGAGGAGGGTATCTCCACCTCGCGCATGTTCCTCGACCCGCAGCGTCCGGGTGTCGAGGACCTGATCGACTCGATCATCGCCGGTGTCCGCTCCTCCTGCACCTACGCCGGTGCCAGCTCGCTCGCCGAGTTCGAGGAGAAGGCGACCGTCGGCATCCAGTCCGCCGCCGGCTACGCCGAGGGCAAGCCGCTGCACGCCAGCTGGAGCTGACCCCTGCCGCGACAGCGCGGTCCACGGGCCCCCGGGAGATCCCTCCCGGGGGCCCGTGGCGTTTCCGGGGCGCGGCGGGCCTGGGGGCTCAGGAGGGGTTCAGGAGGGGCCCGGGGGCACGAAGCCCGCCGTCCGCAGCGCCCCCGCCACCGCCGCCGCGATCCGCAGGTGGCCCCGGTCGTTGGGGTGGAGCCCGTCGGCGAGGTCCTGGGGGCCCAGCAGCGGCCGGCCGGGCAGCAGGGCCAGTCGCGTGTCCCCGGCCGCCACAAGGCCCCGCACGGCCTCCTCCATGGCGTCCCGGAGCTGCCCGAGGGTGGCGCCCAGGGCGTTGCCGGTCCGCTCGGCCGCCGGGCGCAGCACGGGGGAGAGCAGCAGCAGCGGGGTGTCCGGGTGTCCGCGCCGGATCAAGGCCACGAAGGCGCGGGTCGTCTCGTACAGCAGCGGGGCCGAACAGGGCACCCTGGACCAGCAGTTGGTGCCGAACGCGAGGGTGATCAGCTCGCCGGGGAGCCGGGCCAGGTGCTCGGCGAGCGGGAGTTCGCCGCGTGCGCCGCCCGCGTAGCCGAGGTTGACCGGGTCCAGGCCGAGCGCCCGGCCGGCCGTCGCGAGCCAGGAGTGCGCGGGGCGGGTCGACCACCAGCCCTCGGTGATGGAGTCGCCGTGCACCAGCCAGCGCGGGCGCCGGGGCGCCGGGGCGAGCGCGCCGCGGACCGGCCGCAGGCCGCACACCACCGGGGCCTGGCCCTCCGGCGGATGGATCGTGAACTCGCCTCCGGCGCCCGGGAGTTCCAGGCGCACGGTGCCCTCGGCGACCGGCTCGGGGAACACCTCGGCGAGGCAGCGCGGGCCCCGCCAGAGCGCGAAGCCGTGCCGCAGCGCGCGCAGCGCGTCCCCGGGCCCGGGGACCGCCGCCCGGTAGCGCAGCTCCACCGCCCGGGTGCCCGGCGCGGCCGTGAACTCGACCCGCACCCCGATCGGCAGCGCGGCCCGCTCGGCGATGTCCCAGGGCAGCCGCTCCAGGTCGGCGGGGTCGGCGCGCACCGGCCGGTCGCCGTCCAGCCAGGCCGTGCCGCGAAGGAAGGGGGCGGGCTCCAGCCAGCTCACGAGGGCCTCCGATCAGGCGGGTGCAGCGTGGGTCATCCGGCGCGAGGAGTCAAGGCGCGCGCGGGGGGTGGCCGGATGCCCCCGATGTGTCGATTCATGCGGGGGAGCGCAATGTTTCCCCGTTGGGGCCGCGAGCGCGCAATGATCATCCGCCATTGCGCAACAACGCTGCATTACGGGTGCGAAGGTCGAGCCCTTAGGCTCATGCCCCGTACCAGGAGTGGCGGCGACCGCCTGCTCGGCGGTTCCCCCCTTCCCCCGTGGGCTGTTCAGTCATGCCCGCGTACCGCCGCGGTCCCCGCCTCATCGTCAGGCAGCGATAAGGAGCCCCCGCAGTGCTGGACCACGGCGCAGCCCCACCGGTCGAGGACACGACCGCACGCAAGACCTCCGCACTGGCGGCCCTGATCCGGCGCAAGCCGGTGGAAGCGCTGGTCGCGGAGGGTGGACAGGGCGAGGGCGGCAGCCTCCGCCGCACGCTCGGCATGTGGCAGCTGACGATGATCAGCATCGGTGCGACGCTCGGCACCGGCATCTTCGTCGTGCTCGGCTCGGCGGTCCCCAAGGCCGGTCCCGCCGTCACGCTCTCGTTCGTGATCGCCGGTCTCACGGCGCTCTTCTCGGCCCTCTCGTACGCCGAGCTGGCCGGCTCCATACCGGTCGCGGGCTCCTCGTACTCGTACGCGTACGCAACGATGGGTGAACTCGTCGCCTGGGTCTGCGGCTGGTGCCTGGTCCTGGAGTACGGCGTCTCGGTGGCCGCCGTGGCGGTCGGCTGGGGCGAGTACCTCAACGAGCTGCTCGACGGCACGATCGGCGTCACCATCCCCGAGGTGCTCTCCTCCGCCCCCGGTGAGGGTGGCGTGATCAACCTGCCCGGCCTCATCGTCGTCCTGCTGGCGATGGTCATGCTGCTCGGCGGCGCCCGGGAGTCCGCGCTGGTCAACACGATCATGGTCGTGGTGAAGATCGCGGCGCTCGTGCTCTTCTGCGCCATCGGCTTCATGGGCTTCAAGTCCGGCAACTACAAGGACTTCATGCCCCTCGGCATGGCCGGCGTCGGCGCGGCCAGCGCCAGCCTGTTCTTCTCCTACATCGGCTTCGACGCCGCCTCCACGGCCGGCGAGGAGGCCAAGGACCCCAAGCGCGACCTGCCGAGGGCGATCATGCTCTCGCTGCTCATCGTGACCGTCCTCTACGTCCTCGTCGCCGCGGTCGCCGTCGGCGCCTGGCAGTGGAAGGACTTCGCGGGCTCCGAGGCCACCCTCGCGGCGATCATGAACGACGTCACGGGCCAGACCTTCTGGGGCACGATGCTCGCCGCCGGCGCCGTCATCTCCATCGCCAGCGTCGTCCTGACCGTGCTCTACGGCCAGACCCGCGTCCTCTTCGCGATGTCCCGCGACGGCCTCGTCCCCAAGGTCTTCGGCAAGGTCAGCGAGAAGACCGGCACCCCCCGCGTCAACACGGTGATCGTCTCGCTGTTCTGCGCCGCGCTCGCCTCGGTCATCCCGCTGGGCAAGCTGGTCGACGCCACCAGCATCGGCACCCTCTTCGCCTTCGGCCTGGTCAACATCGCCGTCATCGTCCTGCGCTACACGCGGCCCGACATGCCGCGCACCTTCAAGGTCGCCCTCGGCCCGGTCTTCCCGGTCCTCGGCTTCGCCTTCTGCGCGTACAACATGTTCAGCCTCGACGCCGTCACCTGGGTGGTCTTCGGTTGCTGGATGGCCGCGGGTCTCGTGTTCTACTTCCTGTACGGCATTCGCCGCTCCCGACTGGCATCCGCAGAGAAGTGATCCACCCGTAGTGCGACTCAACGACCTCGACGAACGCATCGTCCACGCCCTCGCGGAAGACGCCCGCCGCAGCTACGCCGACATCGGCTCGCTCGTCGGGCTGTCCGCCCCCGCGGTCAAGCGGCGGGTGGACCGGCTCCGGGCCGAGGGCGCCATCACCGGCTTCACCGTGCGGGTGGACCCGGCGGCCCTCGGCTGGGAGACCGAGGGGTTCGTCGAGATCTACTGCCGCCACAACACCTCGCCGGAGGACATCCGGCGAGGTCTTGAGCGGTACCCCGAGGTGGTGTCCGCGTCGACCGTCACCGGTGACGCGGACGCCGTCGTCCAGGTCTTCGCCTCGGACATGCGCCACTTCGAGCGCGTCCTGGAGCGCATCGCCGGCGAGCCCTTCGTGGAGCGCACCAAGTCCGTCCTGGTGCTCTCGCCGCTGCTGCGGCGCTTCTCCTCCGGCTCGCCCGCCTAGGACCTGTCCTGGGCCTGGCCCGTACGGGCTACTCGACCGGGTAGTCGTACACCCACGGCAGCACGTCGAAGTCGCCGGTGCCCGCCTTCACCCGCTCGAACGGAGCGGCGGCGGTGCACGGCGGGACCTCGCCCTTCGTCGGGTCGGACGCCGCCCAGCTGTAGCCCAGCCGGTCGCGCCGGCCGTCGTCGTGGACCGAGACCCCGATCCGCCGGTGCAGCAGTCCGGGCACGTCGGTCGCCGTGACGACGCCGGTGACCGTGGCCACCTTGCCGCCGGTGACCAGGCAGTCCACCCGCACCTCGGCCCGGCCGCCCTCGCCGTTCTTGTAGTGGCTGTAGCGGAAGGTGCCGGTCGCGGCCAGCGGGTCGTTCCGGTCCTCCAGCGCCAGGTGCGCGTCGAACGCGAAGGTGATGTCGTCGGAGGCCACCCGGTACAGCTTGGCCGTCCCCGTCAGGGCCGCCGCCTCCCGGCGCGGGCCCTTGCCGTCGCCCGAGGCGGTGGCGGAGCCCGCCGCCCCGGCGGTGATCAGGAGCGCTGCGGCGACGGCGGCGATCTTCGTGCGGCGGTTCATGTCGTGCGGTCCTTTCGGCAGGTCAACCGGACGGCCACCACTCTTCCGCGCCGCCCGCGCCCCGGCGTCGGGCCAGGGGACGGTCCCCGTCTCCGCCGTGCGGCGGGGGAGCCGTACGACCCGGGTCGGGGCCGTGCGCAACGAATCGCCGTCGCGGCCGAGGATCGCGCAACGGTTCGACGGTCGGTCCGCAACGGTCTCGCCTTGTCCCGGCGGAGTCCGGAACCGTACCGTTTTTGACGTCTTCCCTTTGAATTACTCCCTCCCCTTCTGCCCCGAGGACGGCCCATGCCCGCGCTGCGCACCGCCCTGCTCCAGAGCTCCGGTGAGCTCGGTGACGTGGCCGCCAACCTCAAGCGCCTCGACGAGGCCGCCGCCCGTGCCTCGGCCGCCGGCGCCGGGGTGCTGCTGGCCCCCGAGCTCTTCCTCACCGGTTACGCCGTCGGCGACTCCATCGCCCGGCTCGCCGAGCCCTCGGACGGCCCCTCCGCGCGCGCCGTCGCCGCGATCGCCGCCCGCCACGGCCTGGCCGTCGGCTACGGCTACCCGGAGCGCGACACCGAGCGGCACGGGGTCCTCTACAACTCCGCCCAGCTCTTCGGCGCCGACGGCGAGGTGCTCGCGCACTACCGGAAGACCCACCTCTTCGGCGACTTCGAGCTGAAGTGGTTCACCCCCGGCGACCGCGCCGTCGTCCAGGCCGAGCTCGGCGGGCTCACCGTCGGCCTCATGATCTGCTACGACGTCGAGTTCCCCGAGAACGTCCGGGCGCAGGCGCTGGCCGGCACCGACCTCCTCCTCGTGCCGACCGCGCTGATGCACCCCGCGGAGGTCGTGCCGCTCTCGGTGGTGCCCGTCCGCGCCTTCGAGAACCAGCTCTACATCGCGTACGCCAACCGGACCGGCCCCGAGGGCGACTTCGAGTTCGTCGGCCTGTCCACGCTCGCCGCCCCCGACGGCACGGCCCGGGCCCGCGCCGGGCACGGCGAGGACCTGGTCCTCGGCGACGTCGACCCGGCGGCCCTCGCGGCCTCCCGCGCGCTCAACCCCTACCTCCGGGACCGGCGGCCCGGGCTCTACGGCTCCCTCGTCTGAGCCGGACCCGTCCAGCCCCCCCGCCCCTCCCCGCCTGCCCCACCCGCTTTCCGTGCAAGGAGTCCGTACCCCATGACGTCCACCGTGCCCAACGCCGTCGAGCACGCCGACGAGCAGCAGCCGCCGATCACCATGTTCGGCCCGGACTTCCCGTACGCCTACGACGACTTCCTGGCCCACCCGGCCGGCCTCGGGCAGGTCCCCGCGACGGAGCACGGCACCGAGGTCGCGGTCATCGGCGGCGGCCTGTCCGGCGTCATCGCCGCGTACGAGCTGATGAAGATGGGCCTCAAGCCCGTCGTCTACGAGGCCGACCAGATCGGCGGCCGGCTGCGCACCGTCGGCTTCGAGGGCCCGGAGACCGAGGGCCTGACGGCCGAGATGGGCGCGATGCGCTTCCCGCCCTCCTCGACCGCGCTCCAGCACTACATCGACCTGGTCGGCCTGGAGACCACGCCGTTCCCGAACCCGCTGGCCGAGGCCACCCCCTCGACCGTCGTGGACCTCAAGGGCGAGACCCACTACGCCGAGACCATCGCCGACCTCCCGCAGATCTACCGGGACGTCGCCGAGGCGTGGAACGCCTGTCTCGACGAGGGCGCCGACTTCTCCGACATGAACCGGGCGATGCGCGAGCGCGACGTCCCGCGCATCCGCGAGATCTGGGCCCGGCTGGTCGAGAAGCTGGACGACGAGACCTTCTACGGCTTCCTCTGCAAGTCCGAGGCCTTCCAGTCCTTCCGCAAGCGCGAGATCTTCGGCCAGGTCGGCTTCGGCACCGGCGGCTGGGACACCGACTTCCCGAACTCCATCCTGGAGATCCTCCGGGTCGTCTACACCGAGGCGGACGACCACCACCGCGGCATCGTCGGCGGCTCGCAGCAGCTGCCGCTGCGCCTGTGGGAGCGCGAGCCGCAGAAGATCGTCCACTGGGCCCAGGGCACCTCGCTCAGCTCCCTGCACGAGGGCACCCCGCGCCCGGCCGTGACCCGCCTGACCCGCGCGGCCGGCAACCGGATCACCGTCACCGACGCGTCCGGCGACATCCGCACGTACCAGGCGGCGATCTTCACCGCCCAGTCCTGGATGCTGCTGTCCAAGATCGCCTGCGACGACTCGCTCTTCCCGATCGACCACTGGACGGCGATGGAGCGGACCCACTACATGGAGTCCTCGAAGCTCTTCGTGCCCGTCGACCGGCCGTTCTGGCTGGACAAGGACGAGGTCACCGGGCGCGATGTCATGTCGATGACGCTGACCGACCGGATGACCCGAGGCACCTACCTGCTGGACGACGGCCCGGACAAGCCGGCCACCATCTGCCTCTCGTACACGTGGTGCGACGACAGCCTGAAGTGGCTGCCGCTGTCCGCGAACGAGCGGATGGAGGTCATGCTGAAGTCGCTCGGCGAGATCTACCCGAACGTCGACATCCGCAAGCACATCATCGGCAACCCGGTCACCGTCTCCTGGGAGAACGAGCCCTACTTCATGGGCGCGTTCAAGGCCAACCTGCCCGGCCACTACCGCTACCAGCGGCGCCTGTTCACCCACTTCATGCAGGACCGGCTGCCCGAGGACAAGCGTGGCATCTTCCTGGCCGGCGACGACATCTCCTGGACGGCCGGCTGGGCCGAGGGCGCGGTGCAGACGGCGCTCAACGCGGTCTGGGGCGTGATGCGCCACTTCGGCGGCGCCACCGACGCCACCAACCCGGGTCCGGGCGACCTGTACGACGAGATCGCCCCGGTCGAGCTGCCGGAGGACTGATCCGAGGACTGATCCGGAGGGCTGATCCGGGGCAGGGGTCGGGCTCGGGGCCGGGGCCCGGTCAGGGTCAGGGCCGGGCCAGCGGGGTGAGCAGCATCCGTCCCACCAGGCCCACCGACCGGTCGAGGCGTTCGGTGAACTCCTCGGCCAGGTCGGGCAGCCGCCGCAGCTGCCACAGCGAGCGGGCGGCGAGCCAGGCCCCGTCGCGGGCCCGGTCCAGGCTCCAGCAGCCGAGCAGATGCGTCAGCGGGTCCGTGACCTCCAGGAGGTCCGGGCCCGGCATCAGTTCCTCCCGGATCCGCTCCTCCAGCAGGACGAGGATGTCGCCGACCCGGTCGAACTCGTCCTCCAGCTCCTTCGGCGCGCACTCCAGCGTCCGGCAGGTGTCCACCACGGCGAGCGCCAGGTCGTGCCCGATGTGCGCGTTGATCCCGGCGAGGGCGAACTGCAGCGGGCGTACGCCGGGATGCCGCCGGTAGTGGAAGAGCGGGCGCCAGCAGGCCGGGGCCGGGGTGCCGGCGGCGACCGCGTCGACGACGGCGAGGTAGCGCTGGGCGAAGCGCACGTCGAGGGTGGCGGCGGCCCGCCGGTCGGCGAAGGCGCCGGCCTCCAGGGCGTGGCCGATCTCCTCGGTGACGGTCAGGTAGACCCGGTTGAACACGGCGACCCCGTCGGCCGGGTGCCAGGCCGAACGGAAGGCCCGCATCCGGTCCACCACGGGGTCGACGGCGGTGAAGGGCCCGACGGGGAGGTGCTGCGTCTGCGCCATGGACGCAGCGTGGCAGTCCGGCGGCCGGACGGGGGCGTTCCGCCGCCCGGCTTCCCCAGATCGGGCGAATGGGCTACGGCTTCGGGCCCGCGCCGTCGCCGGACGTGCCCTCGTACGAGCTGGTGCCCGAGTCCAGCAGCGGTTCCTGCTGCTTGAGGTGGGCCGGGGCGAAGGCGCGCAGCACGTGGTAGCCGGTGATGACCACGATGGTGCCGAGCGCGATACCGCCGAGCTCGAACGTGTCGGTGAAGGTGAGCTTCACGCCGCCGACGCCGATGATGATGCCGGCCGCGGCGGGCACCAGGTTGAGCGGGTTGCGCAGGTCGACCTTGGCGTTGATCCAGATCTGGGCGCCGAGCAGGCCGATCATGCCGTACAGGATCACGGTGATGCCGCCGAGCACGCCGCCGGGGATGGCGGCGACGATCGCGCCGAACTTGGGGCAGAGGCCGAAGAGCAGCGCGAATCCGGCCGCGGCCCAGTAGGCGGCGGTGGAGTAGACGCGGGTGGCGGCCATGACGCCGATGTTCTCGGAGTACGTGGTGTTCGGCGGGCCGCCCACGGCGGTGGAGAGCATCGAGGCGGCGCCGTCGGCGGCGATCGCGGTGCCGAGCTTGTCGTCCAGGTTGTCGCCGGTCATCTCGCCGACGGCCTTGACGTGGCCGGCGTTCTCCGCGATCAGGGCGATGACGACGGGGAGCGCCACCAGGATCGCGGACCACTCGAAGCTGGGGCCGTGGAAGCTGGGCAGGCCGATCCAGTCGGCCTGGGAGACGCCGGAGAGGTCGAGCCGCCAGTGGTCGGTGACCTGGCCGCCCGGGGACATCGAGTGGATCTTGCCGAAGACCAGGTCGAAGACCCAGGAGATCGCGTAGCCGAAGACCAGGCCGAGGAAGATCGCGATCCGCGACCAGAAGCCGCGCAGGCAGACCACGGCGAGCCCGGTGAAGAGCATCACCAGGAGCGCCGTCCACTGGTCCTGCGGCCAGTAGGTGGAGGCGGTGACCGGGGCCAGGTTGAAGCCGATCAGCATGACCACGGCGCCGGTGACCACCGGCGGCATCGCCGCGTGGATGATCCGCGCGCCGAACTTCCGCACCGCGAGACCGGCCAGGAACAGCACGCCGCCGACCACGAAGACGGCGCCGGTCACGGTGGCGCTGGAGCCGCCGGAGGCCCGGATCGCGGCGGCGACGCCCACGAAGGAGAGCGAGCAGCCCAGGTAGGAGGGGACCGTGCCCCGGGTCGCGAGCAGGAAGATCACGGTCGCGACGCCGGACATCATGATGGCCAGGTTCGGGTCCAGGCCCATGAGGACCGGCGCCACGAACGAGGCGCCGAACATCGCGACCACGTGCTGGGCGCCGAGCCCGGCGGTACGGGGCCAGGAGAGGCGCTCGTCCGGCCGGACGACGGCTCCCGGAGCCGGTGTCCTCCCGTCGCCGTGCAGTTTCCAGCGCACGCCGAGGCTCATGTGGTCGCTCCAGTTCTCCGGGTCCCGACGGCCTGCGCCGGGCGGTGAGGGCCGGGCCATGGCCGAAAATGATCAGCCACATCGTAATGCGCCCGAGGTCAGTGGACCCCTTCCCGGACGCCCGCGCCGGTCCGCTCCGCCCCGGCGGCGGTGTCGCGCGAGCCGCCGCGCAGCACGCTCGCGCCGAGCACCAGCCCGAAGGAGAGCAGCGTGACCAGGCCGAACGAGACCACGAGGGAGGTGGCGTTCGCGATGCCGCCGATGGCCGAGGGGGCGATGAGACCCGAGGTGTACGTGATGGTGGCCACGCCCGCGATCGCCTGGCTGGGGTTCGGGCCGCTGCGCCCGGCGGCGGCGAAGGCCAGCGGGACGACGACCGCCACGCCGAGCCCGATCAGTCCGAATCCGGCCAGCGCCAGGGCCACGTGCGGGGCGAAGACCACGAGCAGTCCGCCGAGGGTCGCGGCGACGCCGCCGACCCGTACCGTGCGCTGGGCGCCGAAGCGGTCCACGATCCGGTCGCCGGCCAGCCGCGCGACGGCCATGGTGAGCGCGAAGGCGGTGGTCGAGGCGGCGGCGAGGCCCGCCGAGGTGCCGAGCTCGTCCTTGAGGTAGACCGCCGACCAGTCCAGGCTCGCGCCCTCGGCGAAGACCGCGCAGAAGCCGATCGCGCCGATCACCAGGGCCGACTTGGGAGGCAGCGAGAAGCGCGGCGGCGGCTCCTCGTCGGGGGTGCTGCGCAGGTCCAGGACGCTCTGGCAGAAGACCAGGCCGAGCGCGGTCAGCAGCAGCGAGGCGACCAGGTGGTGGAGCCGGGCGTCGACGCCGAAGTGGGCGGCGAGGGTGCCCGCGGCGGAGCCGATCAGGGCGCCCACGCTCCACATGCCGTGCAGGCTGGACATGATCGAGCGGCCGAGCCGGTTCTCCGTCTCGACACCCAGCGCGTTCATCGCCACGTCGGACATGCCGGCCGTGGCGCCGTAGACGAAGAGGACGCCGCACAGCCCGTACACGTTCGGCGCGAGCGAGGGCAGCAGCAGTGCGAGGGTCCACAGCGCGAGCAGTCCGCGCAGCGCGGTGCGGGCGCCGAAGCGGTGGCTGACCGCCCCGGCCAGCGGCATCGCGAGCGAGGCGCCGATGGCCGGGAAGGCGAGCGCGAGGCCGAGCTGGCCCGCGCTCACCCCCGCGTGCTCCTGGATCCACGGGATCCGGGTCGCGAAGCTGCCGGTGACCGCGCCGTGCACGCAGAAGACGGCGGCGACGGCGAACCGGGCGCGCCGAAGCCGTCGGGTGCCGAGTGCGTCCATACCTGTTCCCTCCCCGGGAGTGTGTGTGCCGCGTAAACTATCAGGAACCCTCCCTGATAAATAGTGGACGGGCTCCCGCCGGACCTGAGGGCATCTGAGAGGATCACCGCATGGCCGCATCCCCGAGCACCGCCCGGGCCATCAACGACCGGCTCGCCCTGCGCCTGCTCCAGGACGAGGGCCCGTTGACGGCGACCCAGCTCAAGACCCTCACCGGGCTCTCCCGCCCCACCGTCGCCGACCTCGTCGAACGGCTCAGCGGCTCCGGACTCGTCCGGATCGTCGGCGAGGCGGGCGCCGAGCGCCGCGGCCCCAACGCCAAGCTCTACGGGCTCGTCGCCGACCGCGCCCACCTCGCCGCGCTCGACGTGCGCACCCGCTCGGTGGCGGTCACCGTCACCGATCTGCTCGGCGCCCCGCTGGCCGAGGCGGCCGCGCCCGTGGGCGACGACGCCGGCACCGGCCCCGCCGTGGAGAAGGCCGTCACGCTCCTGGAGCGCACCGCGAAGGAGGCCGGCGTCGACCGGCTGCACACCGTCGCCGTCGGCGCGCCCGGCCTGATCGACCCGGCCACCGGCGAGCTGCGCGACTCCAGCGGACTGCCCGCCTGGCACCGGCGGCTCATCGCCGTCCTCCAAGAGCGGCTGCCGGCCCGGGTGCTGGTCGAGAACGAGACCAACCTCGCCGCCGTCGCCGAGCTCCGCGAGGGCGCGGCCCGCGACCGCGACGACTTCGTGCTGCTCTGGCTCGGCCAGGGCGTCGGCGCGGCGGTCGTCCTCGACGGGCGGCTACGGCGTGGGGCCTCCGGCGGCGCGGGCGAGCTCGGCTTCCTGCCGGTGCCCGGCACCTCGGGGCTGCCCTCGGCCTTCGGCTGCGACGGAGGCTTCCACGAGCTCGCCTGCGTGGCCGCCGTACGGGCGCTGGCCGTCGCGCACGGCCTCGACCCGGCGACGGCCCTCGGCTCGGGCCACGGCCCCTTCCTGGACGCCCTCGCGCACCGCCTCGCGGTCGGCGCGGCCGCCGTGGCCGCCGTCCTGGACCCGGGCTGCGTGGTGCTGGCCGGCGAGACCGGGCACCAGGGCGGCCCGGAGCTCGCCGCCCGGGTCGAGGCCGCGCTCGCCCGGCTCTCGCCGCTGCGCACCGAGGTCCGCGCCACCGCCCTCGGCGACACGGCCGTGCTGCGCGGCGCCCTGCTGCGGGCGCGCGACGCGGCGCAGGAGGAGCTCTTCCCGTAGGCGGCCCGTCGTCGTGGGCCCGGGCCGCGGCCCCGTGCCGGGCCCGCGAAGGCGTCCGCGAACGCGTCCGCGCCGCGCCCCGGACAGGGGGACGCGGCGCGGTGGGAGGCCCGGCGGCGGCCAAGGGCCGTGAGACCGCCGCCGGGGGTTCTCAGGGAGTGATCAGAGGGGGGCTAGCAGGCGCCCTGGTCCTTCCAGACGCCCCACTGGCCGGTCGTGCCCGGCTCCTCGTTCTGCGTCCACCACTGGGCGAGCCACTTGCGGCCCTTGTGGGAGACGACGCTGTTCGCGTTGTAGACCGTGCCGGCCACGTACGCCGGGGCGGTGCAGCCGGTGGGCGGCGTCGTCGGCGGGGTGGTGGGCGGCGTGGTCGGGGGAGTCGTCGGCGGGGTCGTCGGCGGCGTGGTCGGCGGGGTGGTGGGCGGCACGGTCGCGCCCGGCTCCACCACGGTCGTGCCGCGCGCCAGGTCGCCGGCGAGGGCGTAGGCGGTGCCGTTGATCGTGACCGTCCAGTTCGACGGCGTGGAGACCGGCAGGTAGTAGTTGAACGCCAGGTCCACGGTCGCGCCGGGGGCCAGCGACTGCCACGCCGGGAGCTTCAGGGAGACCCGGTGGAAGTCGCCCTTCAGGCCGCCCACGTTGCCGCCCGTGTGGTCGCTGCTGATGACCTTGGTGCCGAAGCCGGACTGGTCGGAGGCGTTGCCCGGGGCCGAGGTGCCGTAGTCGAACTGGAACTCGGTGCCGCCGGGCAGGGCCGTCTGCGTGTTGTTGGTGATCTTGATCTTCGGGGTGATCGGGTAGTTGGAGTCGCCGAGCTTGAACTCGGTGAACTCGACGCCCACGTTCACGGCCTTGGCCGGCAGCGTCGCGTTGGACTTCTTGGCGCCGTACGGGGTGGCCGCCTTGAACTTGTCGTACATCAGCGAGGTGAGCGTGGAGCCCATCTCGTACTGGCCCTTGGCGGCGTTCCAGGCGTAGTCGCCGGCCATCTCCCAGACCATGGTGCCGCCGATGCCCCGGCTGACCACGTAGTCGGCCTTGGCGGCCACGGACTGCTCGTCCTCGGTGGAGAGGAAGACCTTCTTCTGGGCGTTCCACAGCCACGGGGCGACCAGCGTGGAGTCGTACTTGCGGGCGTAGGTGCCGGTCAGCGTGGTGTTCGCGGGGAAGCCGTACTGGGTGACGTAGTCGCCGACGATCC
This sequence comes from Streptomyces sp. NPDC042100, assembly GCF_055582325.1. Lineage (NCBI taxonomy): Bacteria > Bacillati > Actinomycetota > Actinomycetes > Kitasatosporales > Streptomycetaceae > Streptomyces > Streptomyces sp. NPDC042100. The sequence goes on along the minus strand of NZ_JBVJDK010000016.1, from coordinate 83,720 downwards.
CCTTCTCCAGGTTCTTGGCGTGCCACATCGGGTTGGAACCGGCGGGCGACTCCTGCCCGTTGGTGTCCTTGTCGTGCCAGAGGTTGTCGATGCCGGAGGCGCCGTCACCGCACTTGGTCAGGCCGGAGCCGGCCGGGCAGGTGGTCGCGGTGGCCTTGCCCCACAGGCCGTCGGTGCCGCCCTGCACGTTCTTGTGGCCGCGGGTGTAGTAGGGCAGGCCGATGTTGATGCGGCCGGCCGGCATCGAGCCGCGGAAGTAGTGGTAGGCCCAGTCGGTGTTGAGGTAGCCGATGTTGCCGTACTGCGCCGAGCCGTAGACGTTGGCGGCGGCGAGCTCGCCGTCCTTGCCGTCGTCGAAGAGCGAGGCGTTGGGGCCGACGTACTCGTTCCAGGCGCCGTGCAGGTCGTAGGACATGATGTTGACGTAGTCCAGATACTTCTGCATCTGGAAGGTCTCCATGCCGCGCAGCAGGTAGCCCGAGGAGGGCGCGGCGACGGTCAGCAGGTAGTGCTTGCCGTCGGCGGCGCCGGCCCGGTCGAGCTTCTCGCGCAGGGACTTCATGAGGACGGCGTAGCTCTGCACGAGGCCCGCGCGGCGCGCGTTGGCGAGCTGCCAGTCGAGCGGGTTGCCCGCGTCCTTCATGGTCGTCGGGTACTCGTAGTCGATGTCGACGCCGTTGAAGCCGTACTTCCGGATGAAGTCGACGGAAGAGGCGGCGAAGGTGTCGATGCCGGCCTGGTTGACCGAGCCGTCGGCGTTGGTGGCCATCGAGTAGAAGCCGCCGGAGTTCACCCGGGCGCCGTTGTCGTCGAAGTAGCCGCCGGTCTCGGCCCAGCCGCCGACCGAGATCAGCGTCTTGACGTTCGGGTACTGCTTCTTGAATTTGTTCAGCAGGTTGAAGTGGCCCTTGTAGGGCAGCGCCGGGTCCATCTCGGCGCCCGCGACGCCCGGCCAGGTCATCCCGGTGGCCGCGTTGTTCGGGCCGTCCGTGCCCACGGACAGCTTGTTGTCACTGCCGACGTGACCGAAGGCGTAGTTGATGTGGGTGATCTTGTCCCACGGGATGTTGTTGGCGAGGTACGCGGGCTCGCCGTTCTTCCCGGTGCGCCAGCCGGTGAAGTAGCCGATGACGCGGCGCTGGTGGTCCGCGCCCATCTTCTCGCGGCCCTCGGTGTCGTAGACCGAGCAGTACGGGACGTCGACGCCGGGCGTCTTGTAGAGGCCGTCGGGGCGACAGGACTCGTTGTCGGCCGCGTAGGAGACGCCGCCGGAGGCGAGGGAGCTGATCAGCAGTCCGGCGACGGCGGCGCCGGAGGCGAGCAGGCTCGCTCTCTTCTTCGTGGGGGACAGCACGTTCGATTCCTCCAGGGGGAGGTCGGCAGAACACAACGAACAAGGGGGTGGGTCGTGTTGGGCCCGTGGAGTGCGCACAACCGGCGGGCCGTACCTCGGAGGTGACTCGGAGATTAAGAGGACTAGACCAGTGCGTCAATAGGTCTGGACCAACGAAGGAATTCGTGACACTCTGAGCGCGGGCTGTGAGCCAGCCCACAGGACCTCACCCGTTTGGCCGGATCCCGGCCGTGGCACACTGGCCCTGTATCAGCAGCAGCGCACTCCGGGGTCGGTGTAATTCCGAACCGGCGGTATAGTCCGCGACCCGTCCGCAAGCCAGCGGCCGGTTGACCAGGTGAGATTCCTGGACCGACGGTGAAAGTCCGGATGGGAGGCAGTGCGCGGCGGGCGACCCCTTTCCGGGGGTGTGCCGGCCGTACGTCCGCTGGTCGCCGAGACGCCGCATGCCGGCGCGCTCCGGCGTCCCAGGGGACCCTCGGCCTCGGCGCACCCGTGTGAGACGTCGTACCCGCTCTCTGTCGTCATCGACAGGCCCCGGAGTCCGTGCCCGAAGAGGCAGGAGGACCCGGTGGCCGCACAAGCCGACGTCACCGCCATGCGGAGCGCCATCGCGCTCGCCGCCCGTGGTCTCGGCTCGACCAGCCCCAACCCCGTCGTCGGCTGCGTCATCACCGACGCCGCCGGCCACCCGGTCGGATCCGGCCACCACAAGCGTGCCGGCGGCCCGCACGCCGAGATCCACGCCCTGCGCGAGGCCGGCGACCGGGCCCGAGGCGGCACCGCGTACGTCACCCTCGAACCGTGCAACCACACCGGTCGCACCGGCCCCTGCGCCCAGGCCCTCGTCGAGGCCGGGATCAGCCGGGTCGAGTACGCGGTCGGCGACCCGAACCCGCAGGCCACCGGCGGTGCCGACACCCTGCGCGCGGCCGGCGTCGTGGTCGGTCAGGGCCTCCTGGAGGCCGAGGCCGAGGCCGGGAACATCGCCTGGCTCACCGCCGTGCGCCTCGGCCGCCCCTTCGTCCGCTGGAAGTACGCCGCCACCCTCGACGGGCGCACCGCCGCCGCCGACGGCACCTCCCGCTGGATCAGCTCCGCCGAGTCCCGCGCCGACGTGCACCGGCTGCGCGCCGAGTCCGACGCCGTCCTCGTCGGCGGCGGCACCCTGCGCGCCGACGACCCGCACCTCGCCGTCCGGGGCCTCGACGACGTCACCCAGCCCCTCCGGGTCGCCCTCGACACCCGCGCCGGGCTCTCCGCCGGGGCCCGCATCCTCGACCCGGCCGCGCCCACACTCCTCGTCGTCGGCGAGGACGCCGACACCGGGCACCTGACCGGCGCCGAGGTGCTGCGGCTGCCGCTGCGCGCGGGCCGCATCGACGTCCGCGACCTGCTCTCCGCGCTGTACGCGCGGGGCGTCCGCTCCGTCCTCCTCGAAGGCGGCGCCACCCTCGCGGGCTCCTTCGTCGCCGCGGGCGCCGTCGACCAGGTCGTCGGCTACCTCGCCCCGGTCCTCCTCGGCGCGGGCCCCGCCGTCCTCGCCGACGCGGGAATCGGCACCCTCACCGAGGCGTTGCGGCTCGACGTCACCGACACCGCGCGCATCGGGCCCGACCTCCGCGTCACCGCCGTCCCCACCACCACCCCCAAGGGAGCCTGACCGTGTTCACCGGAATCGTCGAAGAGCTGGGCCGGGTCGTCGCCGTCGAGCAGCTGCCGGACGCCTCCCGCTTCCGGCTGAGCGGCCCGCTGGTCACGGAGGGCGCCAAGCACGGCGACTCCATCGCGGTCAACGGCGTCTGTCTCACCGTCGTCGAGCACGGCGACGGCGAGTTCACCGCCGACGTGATGGCCGAGACCCTCAAGCGCTCCTCGCTGGGCGCCCTGGAGACCGGCTCCCGGGTCAACCTGGAGCGCCCCATGGCCGTCGGCGACCGCCTCGGCGGCCACATCGTCCAGGGCCACGTGGACGGCACCGGCACCATCCTGGAGCGCACCCCCTCCGAGCACTGGGAACTCGTCAAGGTCGGCCTGCCCGCCCACCTCTCCCGCTACGTCGTCGAGAAGGGCTCGATCACGGTCGACGGCGTCAGCCTCACCGTCGTCGACGCCGCCGCCGACTTCTTCACCATCAGCCTCATCCCCACCACCCTCGCCCTGACCACGCTCGGCATCAAGCAGCCCGGCGACCCGGTCAACCTCGAGGTCGACGTCATCGCCAAGTACGTCGAGCGCCTGCTCGGCCCGAACGCCCAGGAGAACGTCAAGTGAACTGGCTCAACTCCGAGGCGTTCAGCGCCTTCGGCCAGCACATCCTGTGGTCCGACATGATCGGCAACACGATCGGCCTGATCGCCCTGGCCCTCGGCTGGCGCCGCTCCGTCCTCACCTGGCCCGCCCAGCTGCTCTCCGGCGTCATCCTCGTCGGCGCCTACGCCTCCGCCCACCTCAGCGGCGGCGTCGGCAAGCAGCTCCTGGTCATCGGCGTCGCCCTGTGGGGCTGGCGCCAGTGGAGCCGCGGCCGGCAGCAGGCCCAGGACGGCTCCATCGCCGTCCGCTTCGCCACCTGGAAGGAGCGCGGCCTGCTCCTCGGCGGCGCGGTCCTCGGCACCCTCGCCGTCGGCGGCCTCTTCACCCTCTACCCGTCGCTCTCCTGGAGCCCGTGGGCCGACGCGTACATCTTCGTCGGCACCCTCGTCGCGATGGTCGCCCAGGCCCGCGGCCTGGTCGAGTTCTGGTTCGCCTGGCTCCTCGTCGACCTGGTCGGCGTCCCGCTCGCCTTCAACAGCGGCCTCGCCTTCTCCGGCCTCGTCTACGTCGTCTACTTCGCCCTCGTCATCTGGGGGATGCGCGACTGGTGGCTCCGGTCCCGCACCGCCCCCGCCCTGGAAGGAGCCCACGCATGAGCGCGCCGTCTCCCTGGGACCCCGCCGGCCTCGCCCTCGACCCCGTCGAGCAGGCCGTCCGCGACATCGCCGCGGGCCGCCCCGTCGTCGTCGTGGACGACGCCGACCGCGAGAACGAGGGCGACCTGGTCATCGCCGCCGAGAAGGCCACCCCCGAGATCGTCGCCTTCATGATGAGCGAGTGCCGCGGCCTGATCTGCGCCCCCATGGAGGGCGAGGAACTGGAGCGCCTCGACCTGCCGCAGATGGTCGACCACAACACCGAGTCCATGCGGACGGCCTTCACGGTCTCCGTCGACGCGAGCGCCGCCCACGGCGTCACCACCGGCATCTCCGCCGCCGACCGCGCCACCACCCTGCGGATGCTGGCGAGCGGCGTCCACGAGCCCGGCGACTTCGTCCGCCCCGGCCACGTCTTCCCGCTCCGCGCCAAGCCCGGCGGCGTGCTGGCCCGCGACGGGCACACCGAGGCCGCCGTCGACCTCGCCCGGCTCGCCGGACTGCGCCCGGCCGGCGCGATCGTCGAGATCGCCGGCGAGGACGGCGTGATGCTCCGGCTGCCCGAGCTGATCCCCTTCGCCCGCAAGCACGGCCTGACGATCATCTCCATCGAGGACCTGATCGCCTACCGCCGCTCCGCCGAGCCCACCGTCCGCCGCGAGGCCGAGGTCAGCCTCCCCACCGCGCACGGCGAGTTCACCGCGTACGGCTACCGCTCCACCGTCGACGGCGTCGAGCACGTCGCCCTCGTCCACGGCGAGCTCGGCGACGGCGAGGAGGTCCTGGTCCGGGTCCACTCCGAGTGCCTGACCGGCGACGTCTTCCACTCGCTGCGCTGCGACTGCGGGCCCCAGCTGCACGCCTCCATGGACCGGATCACCGAGGCCGGCCGAGGCGTCGTCGTCTATCTGCGCGGCCACGAGGGCCGAGGCATCGGCCTGCTGTCCAAGCTGCGCGCCTACGAGCTCCAGGAGCGCGGCCGCGACACCCTCGACGCCAACCTGGAGCTCGGGCTGCCCGCCGACGCCCGCGACTACGCGGCCGGCGCGCGGATCCTCGCCGACCTCGGCGTCCGCAGCCTGCGGCTGATGACCAACAACCCCGACAAGGTCGACGCCCTCACCCGGCACGGCCTCGGCGTCGTGGGCCGCGAGCCCATGCCCGTCCAGGCGGGCGAGCACAACCTCGGCTACCTGCGCACCAAGCGCGACCGGATGGGCCACGACCTGCCCTGGCTGGACGGCTCCCCGGCCTCCACCTGCGACAACCAGTAATCCCGCACGTACCACCGGCACCAGGCAAGGAGACACATGAGCGGCAAGGGCGCACCCGTCCTCAGCGTGAAGAACTGCGGCGACCTCCGCGTCGCCGTCATCGCGGCGCAGTGGCACGAGAAGATCATGGACGGCCTCGTCGACGGCGCCCTGCGGGCCCTGAACGACCTCGGCATCGAGGAGCCCACCCTGCTCCGCGTCCCCGGCAGCTTCGAGCTCCCGGTCGTGGCGAAGGTACTCGCCGGTCGCGGTTACGATGCCATCGTGGCGCTCGGCGTCGTCATCCGCGGCGGAACGCCGCACTTCGAGTACGTGTGCCAGGGCGTCACCCACGGCCTCACCCAGGTCTCGATCGACACCGGCGTACCCGTCGGATTCGGCGTCCTCACCGTCGACGACGAGGAGCAGGCCCTGGACCGGGCCGGTCTTGAGGGATCCTCCGAGGACAAGGGCCACGAGGCCGTCGTCGCCGCCGTCGCCACCGCGACCACGCTGCGCACGGTCAGCGAACCCTGGCGCTGAGTGGTGCCCGCCCACCACGTACCCTAAGGACATCATGGCGAACAAAACTTTCGAAGAGCTCTTCGCGGAGCTCACGCTCAAGGCCGAGACCGGCGACCCGGCGACCTCCCGCACCGCGGAACTGGTCGGCAAGGGCGTCCATGCCATCGGCAAGAAGGTCGTCGAGGAGGCCGCCGAGGTCTGGATGGCCGCCGAGTACGAGGGCAAGGAAGCCGCCGCCGAGGAGATCTCGCAGCTGCTGTACCACGTCCAGGTGATGATGGTCGCCCGAGGGATCTCGCTCGACGACGTCTACTCCCATCTCTGAGCGCGGCGCCCCGCCCCCGAGCGGGACGTCCCGCCGAGCACTTCCGAGCACGTGAGCACCGAAACACTCCCTTACACCTGAGGCAAAGGAAGCCCGTCCCATGCTGCGCATCGCCGTCCCCAACAAGGGTTCCCTCTCCGGACCTGCGATGGCAATGCTCCATGAGGCGGGCTACCGGCAGCGCAAGGAGTCCAAGGAGCTCGTCGTCGTCGACCCGGAGAACGAGGTGGAGTTCTTCTACCTCCGCCCCAAGGACATCGCGATCTACGTGGCGTCCGGCCGGCTCGACATCGGCATCACCGGCCGCGACCTGCTGCTCGACTCCGGCGCCAACGCCGAGGAGATCCTGCCGCTCAACTTCGGCCGCTCCACCTTCCGTTACGCCACCCGCCCCGGGACCGCCAACGGCCCCGAGGACTTCGCCGGCATGACGATCGCCACCTCCTACGAGGGCATCGTCGCCAAGCACCTCGCCGAGCAGGGCGTCGACGCCTCCGTCGTGCACCTCGACGGCGCCGTCGAGACGGCCATCCAGCTCGGCGTCGCCCAGATCATCGCGGACGTCGTCGAGACCGGCACCAGCCTGCGCAACGCGGGCCTGGAGGTCATCGGCGAGCCGATCCTCACCTCCGAGGCCACCGTCATCCGCCGCTCCGGCGCCCCCGCCGACGACCCGAAGGTCCAGCAGTTCCTGCGCCGCCTCCAGGGCGTCCTGGTCGCCCGCTCGTACGTGATGATGGACTACGACTGCCGCGCCGAGCACCTGGAGCAGGCCGTCGCCCTCACCCCGGGCCTGGAGTCGCCCACCGTCTCCCCGCTGCACAACGAGGGCTGGGTCGCCGTCCGCGCCATGGTCCCCTCGAAGGAGGCGCAGAAGGTCATGGACGACCTGTACGAGCTCGGTGCCCGCGCCATCCTCACCACGGCCATCCACGCCTGCCGCCTCTGACCCCGACCCGCCGGCGGGCGCCCGACGGGGCGCCCGCAGGAACCGCGCAAGGAACCCGCATGTCCGAGCCCACCGCCGCCGCCCTCCCGGTCACCTTCCGGCCCGCCCGCACCCGGATCGTGCTGTTGACCGTCGGGGTGGCCATGTTCGTCGTGATCACCACCGTCGGGATGATGCTCGACAAGCTCGGGCCGGGGGAGCGGGCCAGCTTCGTCTTCACCGCCGCGCTGTTCCTCGGCGTCCTGGTGCTGCTCAGCCGCCCCAAGGTCGTCGCCGACGACCAGGGCGTCACGGTCGTCAACATCACCCGGACGCGCCGGCTCGCCTGGGCCGAGATCCTCAAGGTCAACCTGCGCCCCGGCGACCCCTGGGTCTTCCTCGACCTGAGCGACGGCACCAGCATGCCGGCGCTCGGCATCCAGCCCGGCATCGCCAAGGAGTCGGCCATCCGCGACGCCCGCGCGCTGCGCGCCCTCGCCGACAGCCACGGCGGCGGCCACGAGGATTCCTGACCCCGGTCCGTCCCCGGTCCGTCCCCCATACGGGGCCGACCCCCTGCCCCCGGCGGCACGGGCGTGACTACTCTTGAGGCGGTGGTGCCACGCGGCACCACCGCCTCGCGCGTGCAGGGCCGCCCGCCGGCGGCCCGCGGGGCAGCCCTTCGACCCGAGGAGTGACTCCCTCCGGCAATGGACGGATCGTCCGGTAGTACCCGCGCCGCCCCCTCACCCGAGGCGGCGGCATGATCGTCTCGCTCCTGCTGCTCGCGGCGGCCTTCCTGCTCATCCTCGCCAACGGCTTCTTCGTGGCCGCCGAATTCGGCCTCGTCACCGTGGAACGCCCCGAGGCCGAACGGGCCGCGGCCGAAGGCGACCGCCGCGCCCGTACCGTCGTCAAGGCGCTGCGCGAGCTGTCCTTCCAGCTCTCCGGCACCCAGCTCGGCATCACCATCACCTCGCTCGTCACCGGCATGCTCGCCGAACCCGCCCTGGCCGGGCTGGTCGACGGGCCGCTCACCGCGACCGGGCTCCCCGCCGGGGCCGTCTCCGGCATCGCCGTGGTCATCGGGATGCTGCTCGCCTCCGCCGTCCAGATGGTCGTCGGCGAGCTCGTCCCCAAGAACTGGGCGGTCTCCCGGCCGCTCCAGGTGGCCCGTTTCGTCGCCGGCCCGCAGCACGTCTTCTCCTCGCTGTTCCGGCCCGTGATCACCCTGCTCAACCGGGTCGCCAACCGGCTCGTCCGGCTCTTCGGCGTGGAGCCCACCGACGAGCTCGACTCGGTCCGCACCCCGGGGGAGCTGGTCTCCCTCGCCCGGCACTCGGCCCTCGCCGGCGCCCTCGAACAGGACACCGCCGACCTCTTCGTCCGCACCCTCACGCTCGGCGGGCTCACCACCGAGCAGGTCATGACCCCGCGGATGAAGATGAGCGCCCTCCAGTCGGACGCCACCGCCGCCGACGTCCTCAACCTGACCCGGGCCACCGGCCTCTCCCGCTTCCCGGTCTACCGCGAGCGGATCGACGAGATCGTCGGCATGGTCCACCTCAAGGACGCCCTCGCCGTCGTCCCGCACGAGCGGCACCGGGTCCCGGTTGGCCGGATCGCCGTCCCCCCGCTGCTCGTCCCCGAGTCGCTGCCCGCCCAGGCCCTCCTGGAGCGGCTGCGGCGCGAGCAGCCGATCGCGGTCGTCGTCGACGAGTACGGCGGCACCGCCGGGATCGTCACCCTGGAGGACATCGTGGAAGAGCTCGTCGGCGAGGTCCGCGACGAGCACGACACCGCCGACGACGAGCGGCCCGAACTGGCCGCCGTCCCCTCCGAGGACGGCCAGCCGGCCTGGGAGGCCGACGGCTCCTGCCGGGTCCACACCCTGCACCGGATAGGCCTCGACGTCCCCGACGGGCCGTACGAGACGGTCGCCGGGCTCGTCGCCGACCTCCTCGGGCGGATCCCCGCCCCGGGCGACCGCGCCGAACTCCCCGGCTGGCGCCTCTCGGTGCGCCAGGTGGACCGCTACCGGGCCGGGCGGGTGCGGATCACGCGCACCGCCGAGACCGCCGGCGCCACGCCGGTGCCGGTCGGCGCGGAGGCGGTCCGATGAGCCTGCTCCCGCTGCTGTTCGCCCTGCTCCTCGTCCTGGCCAACGGCTTCTTCGTGGGCGCCGAGTTCGCCCTCGTCTCCGTCCGCCGCAGCCAGATCGAGCCGCTCGGAGGCGCCCGCGCCCGCCAGGTGCTCTACGGCCTGGAGCACCTGCCGCAGATGATGGCCGCCGCCCAGTTCGGCATCACCGTCTGCTCGCTCACCCTGGGCGCGGTCGCCGAGCCGACCGTGGCCCGGCTGCTCGAACCGGTCTTCCACGCCGTCCGCGTGCCGGAGGGCCTGATCCACCCCCTCGGGTACGTGCTCGCGCTCGCCGCGGTGGTCTTCCTCCACCTGGTGATCGGCGAGATGGTCCCGAAGAACCTGGCCATGGCCGACCCCGAGCGCACCGCGCTCCGGCTGGGCCCCGGCCTGGTGGGCTTCGCCCGGCTCTGCCGTCCGGTCACCAGCGCGCTGGGGGCCTGCGCCCGGCTCGTCCTGAGGGCCTTCCACGTGGAGCCCAAGGACGAGGTGGAGGCGGTGTTCACGCGCGCCCAGCTCGGCCGGCTCGTCGAGGACGCCGGCCAGGCCGGACTGCTCGCCCCGGCGGAGCAGGAGCGCCTGGAGGACGCCCTGGAGCTCGGCACCCGCCCGGTCACGGACGTCCTGATCCCCTCGGCCGCCCTGGTCACCGTCTCCCCGTCGGTGACCCCGCGCGAGATCGAGGAGCTCACCGTCCGCACCGGCTACTCCCGCTTCCCGGTGCGTTCCGAGGGCCGGGCCGCCTTCATGGGCTTCGTGCACGTGAAGGACGTCCTCGACCTGGAGGACCGGGAGCGGGCCGTCCCGCAGCAGGCGTGGCGCCCGATGGGCACGCTGCGGGCCGAACTCCCGCTGGACGACGCCCTCACCGTGATGCGCCGGGCCGCCACGCACCTGGCGCAGGTCGCCGACGCGTCCGGGCGGGTGCTGGGGCTGGTCGCCCTGGAGGACGTCCTGGAGATGCTGGTCGGCGAGGTCCGCGACCCGGCGCACCGGATGCCGGCGGCGCCGCTGCACCCGAGGGCGACGCAGGTCCTGGCGAGCTGAGCCGGGGAGCCTCCGGGGGAGCCGCCCCGGAGGCTCCCGGGGCCCCGCCCCGGGGAAACCCCCGTAGGGGCTGCCCCGGGTCGGGCCCCGCTACAGCCCCGGCGGCTCCTGCGGGCCGCGGTCCACCGGGCCGCGGCCCGACAGGACCTCCCCGTACGCCTGCATCAGGTCCGGCAGCCGCAGGGTGGCCAGGTCCTCGCGGGTCGGGGTGGTCGCGTACCCGGAGAGCCGCAGGTCCCGGTAGGCGCAGGACTTCTCGTACAGGGTGCGCAGGAAGCGTCCGTTGCCGAGCTCGTCGATCCAGCCCTGCTCGACGACGTGCGCGCTGATCGAGCGCAGCTCGTCGAGGGACTCGTCGTCCCAGCCGTCGCCGTTCGAGGCGGCCAGCACCTCGCCGATCGAGGTCAGCTCCAGCGGGCGGTACGAGGGGAAGTCGACCCGGGTGGTGAACCGCGAGGAGAGACCCGGGTTCGCGGCCAGCAGCCGGTCCATCCCCTCCGGGTAGCCGGCCAGGATCACCACCAGGTGGTCGCGGTTGTCCTCGGCGCGCTTGAGCAGCACCTGGAGGGCCTCGTCCCCGTAGGCGTCGCCCTTGCTGTAGCCGGAGTTGGAGAGCGAGTAGGCCTCGTCGACGAAGAGCACCCCGCCGACCGCCGAGTCGATCAGCTCGTTGGCCTTGACCGCGGTCTGGCCCAGGAACTCGCCGACCAGGTCGGCCCGCTGGGCCTCCACCAGGTGGTCGCCGCCGAGCAGGCCGAGCGCGTAGAAGACCCGGCCGAGGATCCGGGCGACCGTGGTCTTCCCGGTGCCGGAGGGGCCGGAGAAGACGAAGTGACGTTTCGGGGGCTGCACCGGCAGCCCCTGCCCGGCTCGCAGCCGAGCCATCTCCAGCTGCGCCGACAGCGCCTTGACCTGCCGCTTCACCGGCTCCATCCCCACCATCCGCTCCAGCTCCGACAGGGCCTCGGCGAGCAGCGCCGGGTCGGTGGGGCTGGCGGGGAAGCGGGGCGGCACCGGCTGTGGCGGGACCACCGCCTTCTGCCGGACGAACTCCGGCGGCTCCGGGGGAGCGGGCGGCACGGGCGGCGCGGCGGGCGGCACGGCGCCGGGCTTGAGCAGCAGGGCGTCCCCGCCCAGGGGCTCCGGATCGCCCGGCACGGTGTCCATGGCGTCCCGCGCGTCCTGGCCGAAGCCGCCGAGTGCGACGGGGGCGAGCCCGGCCGGGTCGTCCGGGCCCTCGAAGCCGTCGTACTCGGCGATGGCCGCGAGCCGCGCGGCGGTGTCCATGAACGCGGGGTCGATCCGGTGCACCGCGCGGTACAGCGGCATGGCGGCGGCGGTCCGCCCGGTGCCCTCGTGCGCCCGGGCCAGCCAGTAGCGCAGCTCCTTGCGCTGCGGCTGCTCGCTGCGGCAGCGCATCAGCGCCGTCGCGAGCAGCGGCTCGGCCTGCCCGTACATCTCCATCCGCACCCGGGCCATGCCGCCGAAGAGCCCGGCCTCGATGCCGAGCAGCGGATCGTCCACCAGCGGCTCGGTGTGCCGGACGAGCTGCTCCCAGTCCTTGACCAGGTACGAGCGGCAGGCGTGCAGGAAGCGGACCTGCGGGTCGGCGTCGACCGGCGGCAGTCCGGCGAGCGCCCGGTCGAGCTCCGGCACATGCCGGCCGTCGAGCCAGTGCGAGGCGTGCGCGAGCAGCAGGTCGCGCGGGCTCTCCAGGACCGGCTGCACCCACCAGCCCAGCCAGTACCAGGAGTTCAGGGTCCGGCGGTGCCGGGCCCGCTGCTCGCCGAACCGCTCGCGGTTGCGGTACATCCGCAGCAGGGCGGTGGTGGTGTCCACCCGCAGCGCGTGCAGGCCGAGCCAGCCGTCGGCCATGCCGGGATCGATGCGCACCGCCGTCCGGAACTCCTCCTCGGCCTGCGGATAGGCGCCCATCGTGTAGGCGTCCACACCGCGCAGCCAGGCGAGCTCGGCGGGGGCGTGCGCGCCCTGTGTGCCGATGTCCATCGGGTCCCCCACAACCGTCATCACGTGGACGGGAATTGACCGCACCGAGGGGCATCGTACCTGCGCAGGGGGTGCCTGATGAGGGAGAAGGAGTCGATCCACCGGGATCCGGCGTGATCCGACGACCGCTCACGAGTGGTGACCCACGGTGAGGGCAAGGGCAGAACGAAGCCCCCGGTCACGGGGGAACAACCGGGGGCTTCGCGTCTGCGGCGACTTCGGAAAGCCGCACATTCAGAACGTAAGACCTTTACGCCCCTTGGGTCAAGCGGAGTTGGGGCACTTGCGGAAGCGGACTTCCGCCCACTCAGTTCGCAGCACGGGAAGCGTCACGGTGGGTGACGGTCTGGTGCGGACTCGCTGTCACAGAGGGCCCTGGGAGCCACTCGTAACCCTCCTCGCGCTCCCGCACCAGGGTGTCGGCGAAGGGCCGCGAGGGGTCCTCGGTGAAATGGCGAGTCTCCGCCACGGTCCAGCCGTCCCAGAAGGAGGAGAGCTCCGGACCGTCCCGGCGGCGCCCCCGCGCCCAGGAGTCCTCGGGACCGCGCTCCATCCACAACAGCCGTGCCAGGAAGGGTCGCAGGGCCCGCCTCCCGGCCCCCACGCCCTCCACCAGCACCACCGGTTCCGGCGCCAGCGGGCGGGCCGGGCCGAAGGCGCGCAGGGTCCAGTCGTACGGGCGGTAGCGCGCGGTCCCGCCCCGGGAGAGCGGCCCGACCACCTCGGCGAGCATCCGGCCGGTCCACGCGAAGAGCTCCTCGTGGGTGGCGAGGTCGTCGAGGTGGAGCACGGGCGCGCCGCCCAGCGCCCCGGAGAGCCGGGCGGCCAGCGTGGACTTGCCGGAACCGGCGTGCCCGTCGACGGCGACGAGCCGCACCGGCCCGCAGGAGGGCGGCAGCGCGCGGAGCGCGGCGGCGGCGCGGTCGAGGTCGGTCATGGCCCCCAGGGTAGGCGAGCGCGCAGGTCAGCGCGGGGCCGGGCGCCAGTGGCCCAGACCAATATTGCTCGGGCGGCGCGCGTCGAATGGCTGGCAGAAGGAGCCGGGGAGCCGGGATAGTGGGCGCGCGGCGCCACGCACCGCGCCCGCTCGCCCAGCTCTCGACCGGGGGTCCCGCCATGCCAGCAACGCCCGACGCCGCCTGCTCCTCTCCGGGCGCGACACCGCGCCGCACCGTCCTCGCCGCCGCGCTGGTGGCGGCCGCGGGCTCGGCAGTGGCGGGCGCCGCGCCGGCCGCGGCCGAGCCGGCCGGGGGTCCCGCGGGGTGCGCCGACGGCTGCGCGCCCGAGACCGCGACCGCCCCCGAGACCGCGGCCCGGCCCCCGGCGCCCGGGCTCGTCGACAACCGCTTCTGGAGCACGTACACCGACTGGCGCTGCGGCACCTCGGCCGGCACCCGGGCGGTCTCCGGGCAGCGCCCGGCGCTGGTGATCGGCACCCCGGCGGGCCGCACCGACTACGCCGACCCGCACACCGGGCGGACCGGCACCTGGGAGTACGCGAGCTGGACCTCGCCGGTGCACACCTCCGGCGTGCCCGCGACGGAGGTCATCGCCTCCTGGAACGCCGACACCCCGGCCGGCACCTGGCTCCAGGTCGAGCTGCGCGGCACCTACGGGGACGGGACCGGGACCCCCTGGTTCGTGATGGGCCGCTGGGCCTCGGGTGACGGCGACATCCGGCGCACCTCCGTCGACGGCCAGACCGACGGCAAGGCGTCCGTGTGGACCGACACCCTCGCGGTCGACGACCCGGCGAGCGGCCTCCGGCTGGCCTCGTACCGCCTGCGTCTCACCCTCTACCGGACCCCCGGCACCACCCTCACCCCGACGGTCCGCCGCCTCGGCGCGATGGCCTCGGACATCCCGGACCGCTTCACCGTCCCGGCCTCCGCGCCGGGCCGGTCCGGGGAGCTGACCGTGCCGCGCTACTCGCAGAACGTCCACGTGGGCCAGTACCCCGAGTACGACAACGGGGGCGAGGCCTGGTGCAGCCCGACCTCCTCGCAGATGATCGTGGAGTACTGGGGCCACGGGCCCACCCCCGAGGAACTGGCCTGGGTGAACCCGGCCTTCGCCGACCCCCAGGTCTGCCACGCCGCCCGCTCCACCTACGACTACCAGTACGAGGGCTGCGGCAACTGGCCCTTCAACGCCGCCTACGCCGCGAGCTACCGCGGCATGAACGCGGTGGTGACCCGGCTGCGCTCGCTCACCGAACTGGAGACGCTGGTCCACGCGGGCATCCCGGCCATCACGTCCCAGTCCTTCCGCGAGGAGGAACTGACCGGCGCCGGCTACGGCACCTCGGGCCACCTGATGACGGTGATCGGCTTCACGCCGACGGGCGACGTCATCGCCAACGACCCGGCCTCCCCGGACAACCCGGCCGTCCGCCGCGTCTACAAGCGCCGCGAATGGGAGGACATCTGGCTCCGCACCAAGCGCTACGACGCCAACGGCAAGGTCAGGGGCGGTACCGGCGGGGTCTGCTACGTCTTCTGGCCGGACCACACGACGCCGGCCCAGCGCCGCGCGCTGCGGGGTGTCGGGCTGCTCTGATCCCGGGTACTGCCCCGCCGCCGCCCCGGGCCCTGCCCCCGCTCCCGCCCCGCCCCCCAGCCCCGTTGCCGGATCGTGATCCCGTGGGCCGCTGTTGTCCAGAAAGCCTGTACGAACGCGCCGCGTTGCGATCTACCGTTCGGTAGCAAGGGGGGCGGGGGTCGGCGTGTGACCCGTGCTCCGGGACATCCGGCGGTTCGGGGGGCTCTTTCGATGACTGTCCAGCGTGTGGTCCGCAGACGGGCGGGGGTGACCGTCGCCCTGGCCGTGGTGCTCACCCTGACCGGGATCAGCGCGCCCGGGCAACTGCGCGGCGCCGCCGCGTCGGTGCCGGACGCGGGGTCGGCCGTCACCGGGCCCGAGGGGCCGGAGGGCGTCTCCTTCAACCCGAACCAGATCAAGGACGTCAAGGCCGCGGACCCCGGCTCCGGGGTCAACCTCATCGAGGCGCCGACGGCGAACAACAACGGCGACGCGCGGCTCTCGTACCCGCTGGAGGTGCCGAAGGGGCGCGCCGGCCTGGAGCCGGCCCTGGCCGTCACCTACAACTCCTCCGGCTCCAACGGGTGGCTCGGCGTCGGGTGGGACCTCGCCACCCCGACGATCTCCGTCGACACGCGCTGGGGCGTGCCGCGCTACGACGCGGCGCTGGAGACCGAGACGTACCTCCTCGACGGCGAGCAGCTGACCCCGGTGGCGCACCGGGGCGAGCCGAAGGCCCGTACGGCGGAGAAGGTGTTCCACCTCCGGGTCGAGGGCCGCTTCGAGCGGATCGTCCGGCACGGCGACGCCCCGGCGAACTACTGGTGGGAGGTCACCGACAAGCAGGGCGTCCGCACGGTCTACGGCGGCACCGCCGACAGCACGCTGGCCGACGGCAAGGGCCGCGTCGCCACCTGGGCGGCGCGGGAGATCCGCGACGGCCACGACAACGTCATGCGCTACCGGTACACCAAGGTGGCCGACGGCGGCACGGCGAACGCGACGGTGCCGGGCAGCGAGCTGTACCCGAAGAAGATCACCTACACCGGCCGAGGCGACACCGACGGCCGGTACGCGGTGACCTTCGTGCGCGACCGCGAGCGCGGCGAGCCCCGCCGGGCGGACGTGCGGATCGACGCCAAGTACGGCTTCAAGCGGGTCACCGCCGACCTGCTGCGGCGCGTCGAGGTCACCCTGGACGACCGGCCGGTCCGCGCCTACGAGCTGAACTACCGGACCGGGGCCTTCGCCAAGACGCTGCTCGCCTCGGTGTCGCAGTTCGGCGAGGACGGCCGGCTCTTCAACACCCACACCTTCGACTACTTCGACGACGTGCGCGACGCCTCGGGCGGCTACGACGCCTTCGCCGCCGCCGCGGGCTGGTCGGTGCCGGACGACGGCCTCGGCGTGGACATCCGCGAGGGCGAGGCCAGCGCGATCTCCGCGAACACCTCGGCCGGCTTCGGGGCCCACCTGTTCGCCGGCTACAACCTCCAGGGGCTCACCACCAAGGAGGGCTCCGTCGGGCTGAAGGTCGGCTTCAACGCGGGCCAGTCCGAGGGGCTGTCGGCGCTGACCGACGTGAACGGCGACAACCTGCCGGACAAGGTCTTCCGCAAGAACGGCGAGGTCTTCTACCGGCCCAACCTCGCCGCACCGGGCGGCCCGGCCAAGTTCGGCGACACCCCCGTCAAGCTCACCGGCCTCCCGGGGATCTCGACCGAGCGCTCGCTGTCCGGCACCATCGGCGTCGAGTCGTACGTCCTGACTACCTCGGCCCAGCTCGACTTCGTCGGCACCACGACCACCTCCGACCGCTTCTTCGGCGACGTCAACGGCGACGGCATCACCGACCTGGTCAACAACGGCGGCGTGCTGTTCGGCTACCTCGACGACAAGGGGCAGCCCGCCTACAGCGCCGACTCCGGCCGCACCCCGGTGCCGGTCGGCGGCGGCGCGGTGACCGGCCAGATCGTCGGCGACCAGACCGCGCAGTTCAACCAGCAGGTGGACAACTCGCCGCTGCTGGACACCGTGCGCCGCTGGGTCGCCCCGTACGACGGCAGCGTCCGGGTGGACGGCACCGTCCAGCTGACCCAGGACCCCTCCGCCGCGCGCGCCGCCTACACCAAGGCCGACGGCGTACGGGTCACCGTCCAGCACAAGGACGCCGAGCTGTGGGCGCAGCGGATCGGCCCCGACGACCACACCCTCTTCACCCCGGGCAACGTGGCCTCGGTCCCGGTGAAGAAGGGCGACGCGCTCTACTTCCGCACCCAGTCGATCCTGGACGGCGCGTACGACACCGTGGCCTGGGACCCGGTGATCACGTACACCGACCTGCCGGCCGGCACGGACGCGAACGGCCTGGCGAACACCGTCTTCCGCGCGTCGAGCGACTTCACCTACGGCGGCCGGCCGTCGCTGGTGACGGTGCCGGTCTCCGGCACGCTGCGGCTCACCGGTGACGTGGTCAAGTCCAAGGCGACCTCGGACGACGTGACCGTCGTGATCGAGAAGGGCAACGGCGTCCACGCCCCCACGGAGGTGTACCGCAAGGTCCTGCCCGCCGCCTCGACCGGCACCACCGCGATCGATCTCAGCATCCCGGTCGGCCAGTTCGAGAAGATGTCCTGGAAGCTGAAGACCGACTCCCCGATCGACGCCTCGGCCGTGAACTGGACGCCGAAGGCCCACTACACGGCCGCGCCCGGGGTCGAGAAGCTCGTCGACGACAAGGGCGAGCCGACGCTGGTCATCAGCCCCCCGTACGACCTGAGCCTGTTCCCCTCGGACACCCTCAGCACGCCGCAGCAGTCCTTCAAGGCCACCAAGACGGGCCAGTTGAAGATCCGGCCCAAGCTGTCCTTCAACTTCAACCTCTTCGGTGACGCCAAGATCGCGTTCACCGTGAAGAAGCGCGGCGGGCAGCTGCTCGGCAAGCGGGTCTTCCAGGTCAAGGACACCGGCCCGTTCGGCGGGCCCAACCTGGACCTCACCGTGCCGGTCACCGCCGGCGACGAGCTCTACGTCGACTACTCCACGGCCGAGACCGCGCTGCTCGGCCTGCTCCTCGAACAGTCCGCGTCGGTCACCTACGACGTGACGTCGGGCTGGCCGACCCTCACCCCGGCGCCCAGCGCCATGCACGGCGCCGTCGGGCAGGGCGCCTTCGCCCAGCCCTACCGGGGCTGGGGCGTCATCGGCTACCAGGGCAACCGCGAGCGCGCCACCCAGCCGCTCAAGCAGGCCGAACTCACCCTGGACCAGAGCTTCAAGGACGCGCTGCCCAAGGAACCGAAGGAGGCGGACGTCGCGCCGTTCGCCGCGAACCCCCGGCTGTCGATGCCGAGGCTCGCGGTGTTCGCGCCGGTCCCCGCCAAGGGCGGCTGGGCCGCCCAGGACCAGTCGTCCTGGATCACCGCGGCGATGGCGACCAGCTCCCGCCTCGGCGCCGACACCATCGACGTCGTCACCGACGCCGACGTGGCGGGCGACCGGACGGTGATGCGCCGGGGCGTCACCGGTCAGGTGTCGGCGACCCTCGCGGCGGGCCCCTTCGGCGGCACCGTCGTCGGCGGGATCACCGCGGGCTCGGTCGACTACCTCGACCTCAACGGCGACGGCTACCCCGACGTCGTCGGCGCCAAAGAGATCCAGTACTCCGACATGAACGGCGCCCTCGGCGCCACCCGGGGCACCCTCGGCGGCAACGTGCGCGAGTCGGACAACGTCTCCGGCAACGTGTCGCTGTCGGCGGGCAGCGAGACCGCGACCGTCGCCAGCGCCCTCGGCATGGCCGCGCCCGAAGCGGGCACCAGCGCCAACACCGCCTCCACCGGCGCCGTCCAGCCCTCGCTCGGCATCGGCGGCAGCCTCGGCGGCGGCGAGTCCGACGCCCGCGTCGACCTGCTCGACATCAACGGCGACGGGCTGCCGGACAAGGTCTACGCGAGCGGCGACGTCCAGCTGAACCTGGGCTACTCCTTCGCGGCCCGCGAACCCTGGCCCGCCGGCCCCCTCAACGACGCCTCCACCCGCAACGTGGGCGTCAACCTCGGCTTCAACGTGGACCGTTACGGCTTCGCGGGCGGCCTCTCCGCCGAGCTCGGGACCTCGTACACCAACGCGAGCATGGCGGACGTCAACGGCGACGGGCTCACCGACCGGGTGTTCACCGACGGGGCCAACCCGATCAAGGTCGCCTTCAACACCGGCACCGGCTTCACCGCGCCCACCCCCTTCCGGGGCGGCTTCCGCGAGATCGCCGTGGACAAGAACGCCACCCTCGGCGGGGGCGTCTACTTCACCGTCGGCCTGCCCACCCCCGTCGGCGTCTTCGTCTTCAACCCCGGCGCCAACGTCTCCACCGGGATCAGCCGGGCCGAGACCTCCCTGCGCGACGTCAACGGCGACGGTCTGGCCGACCACGTGCGCTCCACCCGCGACGACGAGCTCCTGGTCGCCGCCAACCGCACCGGGCGCACCAACCTGCTGCGCTCGGTCTCGCGCCCGATGGGCGCCCGCATCGACCTGGACTACACCCGGACCGGCAACACCGCCGCGATGCCGGAGAGCCACTGGGTGCTGTCCCGCACCTCGGTGTTCGACGGGCTGACCGGTGACGGCGCCGACACGCGGGTGACCGGCTTCCGCTACGAGCAGGGCCGCTACGACCGGCTGGAGCGGGAGTTCCTCGGCTTCGGGCGCGTGGTGACCGAGGACCGCGACCCCTCGGCGGGCGACGCCGTCCGCCGCACGGTGACCGACGAGTACCGCACCGACGGCTACGTGGGCCGAGGCCTGCTGACCCGCTCGCTGACCGAGGACGGCGCGGGCCGCCCGTACCGGGAGACCCTGAACACGTACCGGCTGCTCGACACCGCCACGGACGCGGAGGCCGACCCGAGGAGCCGGACCGCGACGGTCTTCCCGCAGCTCGTCCGCGTGGAGGAACGGTACTTCGAGGGCGGCTCCGGCGCCGGGAAGTCGACCTCCACCGAGCTCTCCTACGACGCGTACGGCAACGTCGTCCGCGTCGTCGACAGGGGCGACGAGGGCACCGCCGACGACCTGGAGACCGTCTACGGCTACACGGGCGCGGACCCGGTGTGCCGCGACCGCCACCTCGTGGGCGTCGCCGACACGATCCGGCAGCGGGCGGCGGCCACCGGCGCGCCGCTGCGCCGTCGCGAGTCGGCCGTCGACTGCGCGACCGGCGAGGTGCGCCAGACCCGCGAGTACCTCGACGACGACACGGCGGCCGTCACCGACCTCGCGTACCACCCGGACGGGAACCTGAAGTCGGTGACCGGCCCGGCGAACGCCCGGGGGCAGCGCTACACGCTGGAGTACGGCTACGACACCACCGTCGGCGTCCACGTCGAGTCCGTCGAGGACAGCTTCGGCTACCGCTCGACCACGGCCTTCAACCTCAAGTACGGGCTGCCCGAGCGGAACACCGACCAGAACGGCCAGCCGCTCCGCATGACGTACGACAGCGTGGGCCGGCTCGACACGGTGACGGGGCCCTACGAGAAGGACGGCGACCGGGCCACGATCGCCTTCGGCTACCACCCCGAGGCGACCGTCCCGTACGCCACGACCAGGCACCTGGACCGCGCCGCCGCGGGGGTGCGCGACGACACCATCGACACCGTCACCTTCAGCGACGGCCTCAAGCGCGTCCTGCAGACCAAGAAGGACGCCTCGGTGTCCGCCGCGCCGGGGGCGGCCCCCGCGCAGGTGATGACGGTCTCCGGCCGGCTGACCTTCGACCACCTCGGCCGCGCGGTGGAGCGGTACTACCCGGTGACCGAGCCGAAGGGGGCGGCGAACACCGCGTTCAACGCCTCCTTCGACACCGTGGCGCCGACCAGGGAGACCTTCGACGTCCTGGACCGCTCGGTCAGGACCGTGCAGCCGGACGGCGTCACCACCGGCACCCGCTACGGCTTCGGCGAGGACCGGTCGGGCACGGCCCGCTTCGAGCGCACGCTGACCGACGGCAACGGCAAGGAGCGCCGCACCTACACCGACGTCTGGGGCGCCGTCACCTCGGTCAAGGAGTTCAACGGCGCCGCGGTGATCTGGACCGGCTACGCCTACGACCCGATGGGCCAGGTCACGACGGTCACCGACGACAAGGGCAACGTCACGCGCGCCGGCTACGACGGCCTGGGCCGCCGGGTCTCGTTCGAGAGCCCGGACGCGGGGCGCTCGGAGACCCGCTACGACCTCGCCGGGAACGTCACCTCGAAGACCACCGCGAAGCTGCGCGCGGCGGGCGGGGCGGTCGAGTACGACTACGACTACTCGCGGCTGAAGGCCGTGCGCTACCCGACCTTCCCGGCGAACGACGTGTCCTACGTGTACGGGGCGCCCGGCGCGCCGGACAACGCGGCCTCGCGCATCACCGAGGTCCACGACGCGGCCGGCACGGTCAAGCGCGCCTACGGGGCGCTGGGCGAGGTGGTGAAGGAGACCCGCACGATCACCGCGGTCCGCGACGCCCCGCGCACCTACACCACGGCCTGGCGCTACGACGCCTTCAACCGCGTGCTGGAGATGACCTATCCGGACGGAGAGGTCCTCACCTACGCCTACGACTCGGGCGGGCAGGTGGCCCGCGCCACCGGGGCCAAGAGCGGCACGCCCTACACGTACGTGGACCGGCTCGACTACGACAAGTTCGGCCAGAAGATCCTCCAGCAGGCCGGCAACGGGGTGCGCACCACGTACACCTACGACGCCGAGGACCGGCGGCTCGCGGCGCTGAAGTCCGCGTCGCCGGACGGGACCGCGTTCCAGGACCTGGGCTACGGCTACGACAAGATCGGCAACGTCACCTCGCTGGTGAACGACGCCCCGAAGGGCGGGGAGATCGGCGGCCCGAGCACCCAGACCTACGGGTACGACGACCAGTACCGGCTCACCTCGGCGTCGGGCCGCTACACGGACAAGAACGACGCGGTCAACACGTACACCCTGGCCCTGGGGTACGACTCGCTGCACAACACCACGAGCAAGACGCAGACCCACGAGGTCACCGGCGGCACCCCGGCCTTCCCGCCCGGTGGCGGCGGCGGGACCGGCCCGACCAGCCCGATCGGCCCGATCGAACCGGTCGAGGACCCGACCAACCCGGCCGACGTCCAGGACCGGACCACCTACTCCTACGCCTACACCTACGACAGCGGCCCGGGTGCCCGGCCGCACGCCCCGAGCAGGGTCGGCCCGGTCACCCACGCGTACGACGCCGACGGCAACCTCACCGGCACGGTCAACACGGCCGCCGCGAACAAGCGCCGGCAGTACGTGTGGGACGAGGAGAGCCGCCTGGTCTGCACCCAGGACACGGCGACCGGCACGCTCACGCAGGACCCGAACGGCTGCGCGGCCGCCACCGTCTCCTACGTCTACGACGACAAGGGCGACCGGGTCGTCAAGCGGAGCGACGACGGTCTCTCGCTCTACCCGAACCGCTACTTCAGCGAGCGCGACGCCACCGGCTACAAGCACGTCTTCGTGGGCGACGCCCGCGTGACCACCAAGGAAGTGGCGGCCAGCGGGCCCGAGGACACCCGGCAGTTCTTCCACGCCGACCACATCGGCTCCTCCGGCTATGTGACCGACGCGCGGGGCAAGGTCGTCGAGCACCTGGAGTACTTCCCGTACGGCGAGACCTGGGTGGAGGAGCGGACCGGGCAGACGGACACGCCGTACCAGTTCACCGGCAAGGAGCTCGACGCGGAGACCGGGCTCTACTACTACGGGGCCCGCTACTACAACCCGCGGACCCAGCTGTGGGCGAGCGCGGACCCGGCGCTGCCGGACTACCTGGACGGCGACATGGCGGGCGGCATCGCCGAGCCCCGCAACCTGGCCGCCTACACCTACGCCCACGGCAACCCGGTCAAGCTGACCGACCCGACCGGCAAGTGGCCGAGGATGCCGTCGTGGAAGACGATCGGCCACACCACGCTGGACGTCGTCGGCATGGTCCCGGTCGTCGGCGAGGCGGCGGACCTGGCGAACGCGGGCTGGTACGCGGCGGAGGGCGACGGCCTCAACGCCGGCCTCTCCCTGGCCTCGGCGATCCCGGGCGCGGGGTACGCGGCGAACGCGGCGAAGTACGGCAACAAGGCGATCGACATGGCCCAGGCGGCCAAGAACGCCAACAACGCGGCCGACGCGTCGAAGGCGGCCAAGGCGGCCGACACCCCACCCGTGCCCAAGGCGGCGGACAGCCCGCCGGCCCCGAAGCCGGCGGACAGCGGGACCGGGACGGGGGCGGGCGGCTGCGGCGGCACGGGCAACAGCTTCACCCCGGACACCGAGGTCGCGATGGCCGACGGCACCCGGAAGCCGATAGCCCGGGTACGCGTCGGCGACGAGGTCACCGCCACCGACCCGACGACGGGCGAGACCGGTCCGCGCACGGTCACGGCCCTGATCACGGGCGAGGGCGAGAAGCACCTGGTGGAACTCACGGTCACCACCGCCACCGCCCCCGCCGGCAAGCTCGTCGCCACGGACAACCACCCCTTCTGGGCCCCGGCCGAGGGCAAGTGGCTGTACGCCAAGGAACTCCTCCCCGGCACCCTCCTCCAGACCGGCAACGGCACATACGCCCAGGTGACGGCGGTCCGCGCGTGGACGCAGCGGCAGCGGGTGCACAACCTGACGGTCGAGGATCTGCATACGTATTACGTGGTGGCGGGGGCTGCTTCGGTCCTCGTTCATAACTGTGGCGATGCTCTGTACGATCGCTCTCGTGAGCTCTACGCGACGCGAGCCGACGAGGCGTCGACCGTCGCGGTGGCCAATGTGCAGAACGTGAACACGGGCCGAGTCGAGACGTGGGTCGCAACGGAGCGCACGGGTCTGCCCAATGAGTGGAAGGGTGGCAATGCGCCGCTTAGCGGCGAACGCTACATCTCCGGGAAAGGCCACGCTGAAGCGACCATCATGAATGGCCTGGGTAGCGACTGGCGAATCACCGGAATGGCGTCATCGACGAGGATGTGCCCGGCGTGCCTCGACCAGGCGACAGGAATGGGTCTGACGCCGAGTAATATCGGCAAGGGCGGCGGAGTCTCAAGTACAGGAAATACTCCATGGCGAGTAGTTCTAGGGGATGGCAACTAATGGATGTGTGGAGTCTGGCCGGAGGATTGGCTCTCGCCAGGATGCGCCCTGTACTGGAGCTCGCCGACGCTACAGCCTTGTCGGAGATCGATAGCATCGTCACAGGTTGCATCGGGCAGTCCATTCCTGGAGGCGTAGAGAAGATCGCTGCGTTGCGGGCCTGGCGTAAAGAGATCGGTCCCCTGGAGGACTCGTCCAGCTCTGCCTATTTTCAGTCGACGGCTGCTGGAGTGGCAATTCTTGTGGCATCGCGGGACCTTGCCGATGACGATCGAAAATGGAGAATCGAGGCAAGTGTCGGAAATTTCTGGGACTCCTGTGATGAGGTGCTGCAAGCCGGTGGCGGATATTCCAGGGAGGAGATTCGGGGGCTCAGGACTACTCTTCGAGGAATCGAGGATATGTGGCGCGAGGGGGATATTCGCCTCTTGTCCGGCACGGGTGTAGACGTGGCGGTGGTATATGCGGAGCGCCTTGCTCGGATCCACTCCGGTTATCCGAAGCGTCGTGAGGTCGCGCGAGTCGTGGCCGAGTGTGCCCAGTGGAACGTTCCGGAGGTGTCCCCGTGACTGCATCCGTGACGAGAGGCAGCTCCTCGACTATGTAGAGGCAAGACCTCAGGCGTTCGGGGGGGGATGGGAGGGTCGGCGGACCCCCGTGGGGGTGACCGACGTCTCTACCCCCGGGCGCCGTCCGCTGGCATGGTGGGCCGCATGAGTGCGACCTCCCATGCCGGCGCCCGCGTGCGTACCGGCGGCCCCAGAGAAGACGGCCCCAAGATCCTTGAGCACCTGCTCGGGTGGACCCTCGTGGTCGTGCTCGCCGTGTTCGTCACCCAGGCCGGGCTGATGTGAAGCGGCCCAGGCCGACCGCCACCCCCAGCGCCCCCAGCGCCACCCCCGCCGGGTAGCCGCCCAGCCACGTCGCCGCCACCGACAGCGCCGCCAGCGCGGCGGTGAGCCGGGTCGTCCGGGCCGGGGTCGGCGGCCGCAGCCACAGCAGGGCGCCCGCCGCCAGCAGGACGAGGCCCGTGCCCGCGCCCGTGAGCCCGGTCAGGCCCAGCGACGCCAGCGCGGCCGGCGGGGACGGCTGGACGAGCAGCAGACCGCCGCCGCAGACCACCAGCGGCAGCACCAGCCGGAGCGGCGCCGCGGTGCCTCGCATGGCCGCCCTCCCTCCCGTACGCGGGTGAGCTCGGGAGCGTAGGCACGGACCGTGGGGGAGTCAATGTCCATGACGGTCCAT
Source organism: Streptomyces sp. NPDC042100 (assembly GCF_055582325.1). Classification (NCBI taxonomy): domain Bacteria; kingdom Bacillati; phylum Actinomycetota; class Actinomycetes; order Kitasatosporales; family Streptomycetaceae; genus Streptomyces; species Streptomyces sp. NPDC042100. The sequence continues at coordinate 58,294 of NZ_JBVJDK010000016.1, read as the reverse complement.
GACGGTCCACGGCCGCGTGCGCCCGCCCCCGCCCCGGGGTATCACTCCACCGCGACGCGCCACGCCCGCTCCCCGCGCGCCCCCGCCCCGACAGGGGCAGCATCGGCAGTGAGTGAGCGACGGACGCGCTACCGCGTCGCGACGACGAGGGAGGAGAGTGACCGCCCGTGGAACGACGGCTGCCCACCGACGAGGCCCGCGAGCTCCTCGCCCTGGTAGGGGAGATCGCCGCGCGGGAGATCGCGCCCCGCGCCGCCGAGGAGGAGGCGGCCGGCCGCTTCCCGCGCGAGCTGTTCTCGCTGCTCTCCGCCTCGGGCCTGCTCGGCCTCCCGTACGACTCCGCGTACGGCGGCGGCGACCAGCCCTACACCGTCTACCTCCAGGTCCTGGAGGAGCTCGCCGCCGCCCGGCTCACCGTGGCCCTCGGCGTGAGCGTGCACAGCCTGGCCTGCCACGCCCTCGCCGCCTTCGGCACCGACGACCAGCGCGCCGCCGAGCTGCCCGCGATGCTCGGCGGCGGCCTCCTCGGCGCCTACTGCCTCTCCGAACCCGCCTCCGGCTCCGACGCCGCCTCCCTGCGCACCCGCGCCGTCCGGGACGGGGACGACTGGGTGCTCGACGGCACCAAGGCCTGGATCACCCACGGCGGGATCGCCGACTTCTACACCGTCCTCGCCCGCACCGGCGCCCCCGGCCCCAAGGGCATCACCGCCTTCCTGGTCCCGGGCGACGCGCCCGGCCTGAGCGCCGCCGCGCCCGAGCGCAAGATGGGGATGAAGGGCTCGCCCACGGCCCAGGTCCACCTCGACGGCGTCCGGGTCCCCGGCACCCGCCGGATCGGCGCGGAGGGCCAGGGCTTCGCGATCGCGCTGGCCGCGCTCGACTCCGGCCGGCTCGGCATCGCCGCCTGCGCGGTGGGCGTGGCCCAGGCCGCGCTGGACGCCGCCGTGGCGTACGCCCGCGAGCGGCGCCAGTTCGGCCGCCCCGTCGCCGACTTCCAGGGGCTGCGCTTCCTGCTCGCGGACATGGCGACCCAGGTCGAGGCGGGCCGCGCCCTCTACCTGGAGGCGGCCCGGCTGCGCGACGAGGGCCGGCCGTTCGCGCAGCGGGCGGCGATGGCCAAACTGTTCTGTTCCGACGCGGCGATGCGGGTCACGACCGACGCGGTCCAGGTCCTCGGCGGCTACGGCTACACGGCCGACTTCCCCGTCGAGCGGCTGATGCGCGAGGCGAAGGCGCTCCAGATCGTCGAGGGTACCAACCAGGTCCAGCGCATGGTCATCGCGCGTCATCTCGCCGGACCAGAGTCCCGCTGACCCGGACCGTGCGGCCGGCCCAGACCGGGCCCGCGGCCAGCCGGGTCCACTCCTGGTCGCGGTGGCCGGGCAGGGCCCTGCCCTGGCTCGCCCAGAGGTCGAGCATCGCCCGGTAGATGGGCGGGTCGGCGAGCTCCGGCGCGGGCGGCGGTGCCGGCGACGGTAGCGCGGGGAGCATCTGAGGAACCGATTCTTCAGGGCGGGGCTCGGACTGGCGGTGCCGGCCGTATCCGCTGGGTGCCGTATACAGCGTGGTCATGCCCGGACCAACGGCCCCGCCGTACCGCCGGTCACCGGCGCGCGCCGTCGAGCGGGAGTTCGAGGCGTCCCCGGAGCCGCCCGCGCCCGGCCCTCGGGGAGGCGGCGATCCCCGCCCGCGCCCGGCCCCCGGGAAGGCGGCGATTCCCGGCCCCCGCCCGCCCCCGCCGAGCCCAGCCCAGCCCAAAAGTGGCCGCGAGCCCCGCCCCCCCCACGCCGCCGTCGCCCCGCCCCCGCGCGCCGCCGTCGCCCCGCCCCCACCCCGTATCCGCGCTGCACGCCCCTGTTCCGGACCGCGCTTTCTGACGTACCGTCAGTTCTCCATCGCCGCCCTGGAGGTAACACGTGTCAGACGACCGGCCCGTCGCCCTCGACGAGTACCCCGTGCACCAGGCACCGCTCTCGATGAAGCACCACGTCAGCGGCGACCGGAACGCCTATGACCGGTGCATCTTCCACGTCTTCGACCACCAGGGCCGCGCCCTGCTCATCGCCGGCCTCGGCGTCTACCCCAACGCCGGTGTCGTCGACGCCTACGCGACCCTGCGCACCGGTGACCGGCTGCACGCCGTCCGCGCCTCCGACGCCCTCGGCGAGGACCGGATGGACCTCTCCGTCGGCCCGCTGCGGATCGCCGTCGACGAGCCGCTGCGCCGCCTCACCCTGCACTGCGCGGCCGACCCCGACGACCCGGAGGGCCTCTCCTTCGACCTCACCTGGACCGGGGACTTCCCCGCCGTCTGGGAGCCCCACCACACCCAGCGCCGCGGCGACCGGCTCACCCTGGAGGGCCGCCGCTTCGTCCAGGCGGGCCACGTCACCGGCACCGTCCGCGCGGGCGGCGAGGCGTACGAGGTGACCGAGGGGGAGTGGACCGGCACCCGCGACCGCAGCTGGGGCGTGCGCCCGCTGCCCGGCGAAGAGCCCGGCCGCGCCGAGGAGTTCCGCACCGAGGGCTTCCACTGGCTCTGGATACCCATGCGCTTCGAGGACCGCTTCCTCATGGTCATCGCCCAGGAGGACGCCGACGGCTACCGCACCCTGAACGAGGCCCTGCTGGTACGGAACGGCCGCCGCGACACCCAGCTCGGCTGGCCCCGCACCGACATCACCTACCGCCCCGGCACCCGCCACCCCGAACGGGCCGTCGTCCACGTCACCGACCCGGCCGGCAAGCCGCTGGAGATCGGCGTCGAGATCCTCGCCTCCTCGCCGCTCGCCGTCGGCGCCGGCTACCCGCCCGCCACCGACTGGCAGCACGGCAGCTGGCAGGGCCGGAACTGGACCGACCGGCGCGTCTACGACCTCTCCGACCCGGCCGCCCACCCCATGGCCGCGTACGGCGTCACCGACCACGCCGCCCGCTTCACCCTCGACGGACGCACCGGCTACGGCATCTTCGAACACGGCTCCTTCGGCCGCCACGACCCCAGCGGCTTCGCCGACCACACCTCCACCGCCCCCTGAGCCCGAGGAGTCCCATGGCCACCGCGCCCCGCCCCCGCACCACCACCCGGGACCCCGAGGAGCTCGGCCGACGGCTGGCCGTCTGGCTGGACGCGCGGCTCCCCGGCGCCCGCGTCCACGACCTGGCCGTGCCCGGCTCCAACGGCATGTCCAGCGAGACCCTGCTGTTCGACCTCGACCACCCCGACGCCCCGGTCCGCCGCTGCGCCCTCCGGCTGGCCGCCGACCCGGCCGCGTACAGCGTCTTCCCGGTCTACGACATGGCCCGCCAGCACCGGGTGATGAGCCTGGTCGCCGAGCACACCGACGTGCCCGTGCCGAGGGTGCTCTGGCTGGAGGAGGACCCCGGGCCGCTGGGCGCGCCCTTCTTCGTGATGGCCCGCGCGGAGGGCCGGGTCCCGCCGGACGTCATGCCCTACACGTACGAGGGGAACTGGCTGCACGCCGCCGACGATGCCCAACGCGAGCTCCTGGAGGCCGAGTCGGTCGCGATCGTGGCCCGGCTGCACGACCAGTTCCCCGCGAAGGAGGCCGAGTTCCTGCTGCCGGACGGTCCCGGCAGCCCGCTGCGCCGCCACGTCGACGCCCAACGGGCCTACTACGCCTGGGTGGTGGACGGCCTCACGCCCTCGCCGCTGATCGAGTCGGCCTTCGACTGGCTGGAGGCGCACTGGCCCGCCGACGAGGGCCCGGCCGTGCTCAACTGGGGCGACGCCCGCATCGGCAACATCGTCTACGAGGGCTTCCGGCCCGCCGCCGTCCTCGACTGGGAGATGGCGGCCTGCGCCCCGCGCGAGGTGGACCTCGGCTGGACGGTCTATCTGCACCGCTTCTTCCAGGACCTCACGGTGGGCTTCGGCCAGCCGGGGCTGCCCGGTTTCCTGCGCCGCGAGGACATCGAGCGGCGCTACGCGCGGCTCACCGGGCACACCCCGCGCGACATGGAGTTCCACACCCTGTACGCGGCGCTGCGGCACGCGATCGTGATGCTGCGGATCGCGTACCGGCAGGCGCACTTCGGCGAGGTAGCGGTGCCGGGCGAGGCCGCCGACGTGGACGGCCTGATCCTGCACCACGCCACCTTGGCGGCGATGGTGCGCGGACGCTACTGGTGAGGCTCAGGCGGCGCGGCGCAGCTGCGCCGGCTTGATCGGACGCGAGCCCGGACCGCCGACGTGCGAGAAGGGCTGCATCCGCCAGTCGAGGCCCTGGGGGAGCGTCAGGAGGAGGGCGGTGTCCTGCTCCTGCACCTCCAGCGTCTCGTCGGCCGGGCGCGTGTCGGCCGCCGGCAGACCGGTGCCGGAGCAGACGGTGAGCACGAAGGGGTTCCACGGGCTCGGGCACAGCGCGTGCTCCGGCAGTACGTCCTCGTCGGCGAGCAGCGCGATGGGCTGCGCGCAGTCCGGGCAGATCACCCGGTACATCTCAAAGGTGTCGTACGTGTCGAGCTCGTCGGACGTGCCGTCGGACATGGCGTCGGACATGGCGACGGAATCAACAGGCTCCTGCATGGAGATCTCCCCCTCGGACGGGTCGGCCGGATCTGAGTGGCCTCGACCACAGCAAGCAATTCCCATACGGTCCACCGCATAACCGTGAGGTCACGCCCGGAGCCCGCCAAAACCTGTGGTGTTCGTCACATGCCCGTCGCAGGTGCCCCGCCGATGCCCAAAGGCGGACATACGGGCGGCCCTCGGCTGGGCTCCGGCCCCTTCGGGGCAATAGGGTCACCGCATGGAGGAGCTGGATCGTCAGATCGTGGAGTTGCTCGTCAAGGACGGGCGCATGAGCTACACCGACCTGGGCAAGGCCACCGGCCTGTCCACCTCGGCCGTGCATCAGCGTGTCCGCCGCCTGGAGCAGCGCGGTGTCATCCGCGGCTATGCCGCCGTCGTGGACCCGGAGGCCGTCGGCCTGCCGCTCACCGCCTTCATCTCGGTGAAACCCTTCGACCCCAGCGCCCCCGACGACACCCCCGACCGGCTCGCCGACATCCCCGAGATCGAGGCCTGCCACAGCGTCGCGGGCGAGGAGAACTACATCCTCAAGGTGCGGGTGGCGACCCCGCTGGAGCTGGAGCACCTGCTGGGCCGGATCCGCTCGCAGGCCCATGTCTCCAGCCGGACCACGGTCGTCCTCTCCACCCCGTACGAGTCCAGGCCGCCGCGCATCTGAGCCGGGGCCGTCCCGCGAGCCGAACCCGCTGGTAAGGACGGCGTCCGCGACGGCCTAGCCTGGTCGCATGAGTGCGTACGAACACCGCACCGTGCTGTTGCGCGGTGGAGAAGTCCACAGCCCCGCCGACCCCTTCGCCACCGCCATGGTGGTGGAGCGCGGGCACGTCGCCTGGGTGGGTTCGGAGGGCGCGGCCGACGCCTTCGCCTCCGGCGTGGACGAGGTGGTCGACCTCGAAGGGGCGCTGGTCACCCCGGCGTTCGTCGACGCGCACGTGCACACCACGGCCACCGGCCTCGCCCTCACCGGCCTCGACCTGTCGGACGCGGTCTCGCTCGCCGACGCGGCGGACCGGATCCGCGCGTACGCCGCCGCCCGTCCGGCCGACCGCATCCTCATCGGGCACGGCTGGGACGCCGCCCGCTGGCCGGAGCGGCGCCCGCTCACCCGTGCGGAGCTCGACGAGCTGACCGGCGGCCGCCCGCTCTACCTCACCCGGATCGACGTCCACTCGGCCGTCGTCACCACCGCCCTGCTCGACCTCGTGCCCGGCGTCCGCGAGCTGACCGGCTGTCACGACGGGCAGCCGCTCACCGGCGACGCCCACCACGCCGTGCGCGCCGCCGCCTACGCCGCGCTCTCCCCGTCGCAGCGCACCGAGGCGCAGCGCGCGGCCCGCCGGCACGCCGCCTCGCTCGGCATCGGCACCCTGCACGAGTGCGGCGGCCCCGAGATCTCCTCCGAGGAGGACTTCACGGGCCTGATGGACCTCGCCCGGAGCGAGCCCGGCCCCCGGATCGTCGGCTACTGGGCCGACCTCGACATCGATCGGGCCCGCGCCCTCGGCGCGCTGGGCGCGGCCGGCGACCTCTTCGCCGACGGCTCCCTCGGCTCGCACACCGCCTGCCTCCACGACTCCTACGCCGACCGGGCCGGAGCCGGCGTCGCCCACCTGGACGCGGCGGCCGTCGCCGCCCATGTCGTGGCCTGCACGGAGGCCGGGCTCCAGGCCGGCTTCCACGCGATCGGGGACGCCGCCGTCGACGCCGTCGTGGACGGCGTCCGGGCCGCCGCCGAGAAGCTGGGCCTGGCCCGGATCCGCTCCGCCCGGCACCGCGTCGAGCACGCCGAGATGCTCACCCCCGAGTCGATCGCCGCCTTCGCGGAGCTGGGCCTGACCGCCTCCGTGCAGCCCGCCTTCGACGCGTACTGGGGCGGCGACGAGGGCATGTACGCCGACCGCCTCGGCGTGGAGCGGGCCCGCACCCTCAACCCGTACGCGGCGCTGCTGCGCGCGGGCGTGCCGGTGGCCTTCGGCTCGGACAGCCCGGTCACCCCGCTGGACCCGTGGGGGACCGTCCGGGCCGCCGCCTTCCACCGCACCCCGGAGCACCGGATCTCGGTCCGCGCCGCCTTCGCCGCGCACACCCGGGGCGGCTGGCGCGCGGTCGGCCGGGACGACGGCGGCACCCTGGTGCCGGGCGCCCCCGCCGACTACGCGATCTGGCGCACCGGCGAGCTGGTGGTGCAGGCGCCCGACGACCGGGTTGCCCGCTGGTCGACCGACCCGCGCTCCGGGACGCCCGGTCTGCCCGATCTGTCCCCCGGCCGCGATCTTCCCGTCTGCCTGCGGACCGTGGTGTTCGGGCAGACGGTGTTCGTACGACCGAACGAGTGACGTAGGGACATTTCGAGCCGCCGCTCGATATCGGCCGGGTTCCCCCGCCACCTGCGGATCTTCGGGCTCCGGCCGGGTGGTGGGCACATCGCCGCAGGTCAAACGGGTGTTGACAGGCGGCGGGCGGGGGCCGGTAGGTTCGGCACGTCCACCACGGACGTCCGACCGGATCGAAACCTCCACGCTGGCACCGAACGCCGCCCGCGCCTCGGGGGCGAGGGAAGGTTTTTCCGGCGGAGGGTGCGACCCGGGCAGGGCTCCGGCGTTCAGTAGACAACGGCCTCGGTCGATCCGCAGCCAGCGGGTCCCGGGTCGGCCCGAAGGACGCCGGGCCCCGATCCCGCACCCCGTGGGCGGGGCTCGCTATGGTGGTGCCTCTCGCATGTATCCGAAGGGGCAGTAGTGAACGACGGTGGCCAGAGGCGTTACGGCCCGCTCGGCAAGGCCTTGGTGATCATTCCGACCTATAACGAGGCGGAGAACATCAAGCCGATCGTCGCGCGGGTGCGGGAGGCCGTTCCCGAGGCGCACATCCTCGTCGCCGACGACAACAGCCCCGACGGCACGGGCAAGCTCGCCGACGAACTCGCGGCCGAGGACGACCACGTCCACGTCCTGCACCGCAAGGGCAAGGAGGGGCTCGGCGCCGCCTACCTCGCGGGCTTCCGCTGGGGCATCGAGCAGGGCTACGACGTCCTGGTCGAGATGGACGCCGACGGCTCCCACCAGCCCGAGGAGCTGCCCCGGCTGCTCACCGCCCTCAAGGGCGCGGACCTGGTGCTCGGCTCCCGCTGGGTGCCCGGCGGCCGGATCGTGAACTGGCCGAAGTCCCGCGAGTTCATCTCGCGCGGCGGCAGCCTCTACTCGCGCGTCATGCTCGACGTCCCGATCCGCGACGTCACCGGCGGCTACCGGGCCTTCCGCAAGGAGACCCTGGAGGGCCTCGGCCTCGACGACGTGGCCTCCGCCGGCTACTGCTTCCAGGTCGACCTGGCCCGCCGCGCGGTCGCCGCCGGCTTCCACGTCGTGGAGGTCCCCATCACCTTCGTCGAGCGCGAGGTCGGCGACTCCAAGATGAGCCGGAACATCGTCGTCGAGGCGCTGTGGCGGGTCACCGGCTGGGGCCTGACCGCCCGCGCGCGGAAGGTCGGCAAGCTGCTCGGCCGGGGGCCCGCGAGCTGATCTCTCCTTTACGACGTTCCGGCGGGCCGCCAGGCACACTGGAGGGCATGACGACCGGCGCAACGCCTCCCCTCGCCCCCAAGCGCTCCCGGGCGCGTACGTTCCTTCCCCTGGCCGTCGCCGCCTGGCTGGTCCTGGAGATCTGGCTGCTCACGGTGGTCGCGAACGCGGCCGGCGGCCTCACGGTCCTCCTGCTGCTCGTCGGCGGCGCCGTGCTCGGCGGCACCGTGATCAAGCGGGCCGGCCGGCGGGCCTTCGCCAACCTCACCGGGACCTTCCAGAAGGCCCAGGAGGCCGCCCGGACGGGCGCCGCGCCCACCGAGGCCGACCGGGTCGGCGCGGAGGACCGCAACGGCTTCCTGATGCTCGGCGGCCTGCTCCTGATGATCCCCGGCCTGCTCTCGGACGCGGCCGGACTGCTGCTGCTGATCCCGCCGGTGCGCGCGGCGCTCGGGCGGTACGCGGAGAAGGCCGCGGAGCGCCGGATGAGCGCCGCCCCGGAGGGAAGCCTCCAGGACGTCTTCCAGCAGGCCCGCATCCACCGCCCGGACGGAAAGGTCGTCCAGGGCGAGGTCATCCGCGAGGACGCGCCCCAGGGGCCGCGTGAGCCGCAGGCCCCCCGCCCGCCACTGATGCCCTGAGCGCCGCGGCGCGGTGTGGCATGACGTGACATGACATGGCATGGCATGGCATGACGCCGGAGCCCCCGGGGGATTCCCCCGGGGGCTCCGGCGTTCCTGTGGGCGTCCCGCGTACGGTTCCCGCACGGGGGAGCCACGCGCGGGAACCGTACGCGGGGGCGCGCGCGGGAACGCCGAGGGGCCCGGTACACGAAGCGTGTACCGGGCCCCTCGGCGTATCTCAGGCCGTGCTGTCGTCCGTCAGGCGGACTTGCGGCTGTCGCGCGGATGCACGGCGATGTTCATGGCTCCGGACCTGAGGACGGCCAGCCGCTCGGCCAGCACCTCCTCCAGCTCCTCGCGGGTGCGCCGCTCCATGAGCATGTCCCAGTGCGTTCGCGCCGGCTTGCCCTTCTTCTCCTCGGGGCCGTCCCCGTCCACCAGGAGTGCCTGGATCCCGCAGACCTTGCACTCCCACTCGGGCGGAATCTCCGCCTCGACAGAGAAGGGCATCTCGAAACGATGCCCCTTCTCACATGCGTACTCCACCGCCTGGCGCGGGGCCAGATCGATGCCGCGGTCGGTCTCGTAGCTGGTCACCACGAGGCGCGTGCCGCGAAGAGCTCGCTCACTCATGAATCGTGCCTCCCGGGCTTGTCGCCCACAGGACAGGTGTCGCTGTCGTCGTCATCCGGTCAACGTCCGGTCGGCGGTAAAGATTCCCGTTACGGGTCATGCGTCGCCCGTCGTGCCGCCCCTTGTTTTACCCACCAGTGCCCGTTTTGTCACATCTGGCAGGAGATGTCACCCAACGTCTTCACCAAGTCAGCACGCAGTAACGGTCCGCCTGGCAGGCCAAAGGCGTACACTACCGGTCTTTCATTTCCGCGTCTAAATCCGGTCCGGTACGGGGTTCCCCGCGGCGGCCACGGCCGCCCGCACCGGGACCCTCGCGAGGAGCACGAACCCGACCGCGAAGAAGATCACCAGAGAGATGATGGCATCCCGGTAGCTCCCGGTCAGCTGATACGCGAGACCGAACACCAACGGCCCCAGCCAGCTCAGCCCGCGGTCGCTCATCTCGTACGCCGAGAAGTACTCCGCCTCCTTGCCGCGCGGCACCAGATGCGAGAACAGCGAGCGCGACAGCGCCTGGCTGCCGCCCAGGACCAGGCCGATCGCCGCCGCCAGGCAGTAGAAGAAGACGGGCGCGTCGGCGGGCAGGAAGTATCCCGCCGCCAGGATCGCCGTCCACACCGCCAGCGAGCCGAGGATCGTCCGCTTGGCCCCGTACGAACGCGCCAGACGGCCCATGCCGAGCGCCCCCGCCACCGCCAGCACCTGCACCAGCAGCACCGCCGTGATGAGCGTCGTCTGGTCCAGGCCCAGCTCCTCCGAGCCGTACACCGACGCCTGCGAGATCACCGTCTGCACGCCGTCGTTGTAGATCAGGTACGCGAGCAGGAAGGAGAGCGTCAGCGGATGCCGGCGCATGTCCTTCAGGGTGGCCCGAAGCTGCTTCCAGCCGCTGCCGACGGAACCCTCGCCCGCGCGGGCGGCCGGATCCGCGTGCCGGTCGCGCAGCCGCCGCAGCGGCACCAGGGTGAAGGCGCCCCACCAGAGCCCCGCCGAGGCGAGGCAGATCCGCACCGCGGTCCCCTCGGTCAGCCCGAAGGACTCGTGGCCCGAGTACACGACCAGGTTGAGGACCAGCACCAGCGCGCCCGAGGTGTAGCCGAAGGCCCAGCCGCGCGAGGAGACGGTGTCCCGCTCGTCCGGCTCGGCGATCTGCGGCAGATAGGCGTTGTAGAGCACCATCGACACCGACAGCGAGGCGTTCGCGACGATCAGCAGGAAGGCGCCCAGCAGATAGCGGTCGCCCGACAGGAAGAACATCCCCGTCGTGGCCGTCGCCCCCACGTACGCCGAGGCCGCGAGCAGCGGCTTCTTCCGCCCCGTGCGGTCGGCCGCCGCGCCCACCAGGGGCATCGCCAGCACCGCGACCACGATCGACGCGGACACCGCGTACGCGAAGAGGGAGCCGGCCCGCACGGGTATGCCCAGCGGGTGCACGAACCCCTCCGGGTCCGCCGCCGCCTTGGCGACCGAGGTCAGGTACGGCCCCAGGAACACCGTCAGCACGCTCGTGGAGTAGACCGAGCAGGCGAAGTCGTAGAAGTACCAGCCGTGCTGCTCGCGCCTGCGCTCGGCCGGGCTCACGGGGCTTTCCGGGCTCCCCGGGCCGCCCGTGCTCCCCGGGCCGGCGGCGTGGCCGTCCGGCAGGCCGGTGTTGTCGACGTCGGTCACGGCCGCGCCCCCTCGTTCGTCCCCGTGTTCCCCGTGGTACGCGCGCTCAGACCCACAGTCCGCGGTCGGTCAGGACACCGCGCAGCGTCTCCAGATGATCGGTCATGATGCCATCCACGCCAAGGTCCAGGAGAGCGTGCATCCGCTCCGGCTCGTTCACCGTCCACACGTGCACCTGGACGCCCCGCGCGTGCGCCTCCCGCACGAAGCGCCGGTCCACCACCGGGAGCCCCGCCTGCCGCTCCGGCACCTGGGCCGCGACCACACCCGCGCGCAGCGCCGCCGGGAGGCCCAGCGAGCGCAGCCGCAGCCCCAGCACGCCCTTCACGCCGTACGAGGTGGCCAGCCTCGGCCCGGCCAGCCGCTGCGCGCGCGCCACCCGTGCCTCGGTGAAGGAGCCCACGCAGATCCGGTCCCAGGCGCCGGTCCTGGCGATCAGGTCCAGCAGCGGCCCGAGGGCCGGTTCCGCCTTGAGGTCCACGTTCCAGCGTGCCTCGGGGAACTCCTCCAGGAGCTCCTCGAAGAGCGGCAGCGGCTCCTTGCCCGCGACCCGGGCCTCCTTGACGGCCGCCCAGGGCAGGTCCCCGATCCGGCCCCCGGCGTCCGTCACCCGGTCCAGGGTCGCGTCGTGGAACGCGACCAGGACGCCGTCCGCCGTGGTGTGCACATCGGTCTCGAAGTAGCGGTAGCCGGCCGCGGTCGCGCGCCGGAACGCCTCCGCGGTGTTCTCCAGACCGTCCGCCGTGCCGCCGCGGTGGGCGAAGGGGAGGGGGGCCGGGTGGTCGAGGTAGGGGTGGGGTACGCGAGTCACCGCCGCAGTATGGCGGTCAGGGCGCCGGGGTGGGGACGGGGGAGGGTGCGACGTCGGGCACACCGGAGGCGGCGTCCGGCGCGGCGGGAGTGGCGCCCGGCGCGGCGGAGGCCGCCTCCGGCGTCCCGGAGGCGGCGTCCGGCTCCGGGATCGCGAAGCGGCGCAGGAAGAACTGGGCCAGCGGGCCGATGCACAGGGCGTAGAGCACCGTGCCCACGCCGACCGAGCCGCCCAGGACGAAGCCGGTGGCGACGACCGCGATCTCGATCGCGGTGCGGACCAGCCGGATCGAGCGCCCGGTCAGCCGGTGCAGGCCCGTCATCAGGCCGTCGCGCGGGCCGGGGCCGAGCCGGGCCGCGATGTAGAGCCCGGTGGCGGCGCCGTTGAGCACGATGCCGAGGACCATCAGGGCGATCCCGGCGGCCAGGCCGTCCAGGCCGGGGACGAGGGCGAGGGTGGCGTCCATGGCCAGGCCGACGACGAAGACGTTGGAGACGGTCCCGAGGCCGGGCCGCTGCCGGATCGGTATCCACAGCAGCAGCACGACCGCCCCGACGCCGATCGACACCACGCCGATCGTCAGGCCCGTCTTCTCGGCGAGCCCCTGGTGGAGCACGCCCCAGGGCTCCAGACCGAGCCCCGCGCGCACGAGCAGCGCCGAGCTGATCCCGTACAGCGCGAGGCCCGCGTACAGCTGGACGAGGCGGCGGGTCAGATGCCGGCCGCGGAGGCCGGAGGCGATGGACACAGGACTTGCCCCCTGGGAGATGACCTGGGTGGTCGTGGTGGACTGGCTCATGACACTCTGTGGCGGGAGAGAACGCGCCAACCATGGCCAATTCGCGGAAGGTGGACTGATTTCCATGGCTCAGTGGACCTCGGCGGTGGGGCCTGCCCAGCTCGCCCGGCAGCTCCAGGCCCAGCAGGCCCGGCCCGCCGCGCCCGGCACCCGCAAGCCGCCCGCCTACCGCGCCCTCGCCGACGGCATCCGGCTGCTCGTCCTGGAGGGCCGCGTCCCGGTGGCCGCCCGGCTGCCCGCCGAGCGCGAACTGGCCCTCGCCCTCACCGTCAGCCGCACCACCGTCGCCGCCGCCTACGAGGCGCTGCGCTCCGAGGGCTTCCTGGAGTCCCGGCGCGGGGCGGGGAGCTGGACGGCGGTCCCGGCCGGCAATCCGCTGCCCGCGCGGGGGCTCGAACCGCTGCCCCCGGAGTCGCTGGGCTCCATGATCGACCTGGGCTGCGCGGCGCTGCCCGCGCCGGAACCCTGGCTCACCCGGGGCATCCAGGGCGCCCTGGAGGAGCTGCCGCCCTACGCGCACACCCACGGCGACTACCCGGCCGGGCTGCCCGCGCTGCGGCAGATGCTGGCCGACCGCTACACCGAGCGGGGCATCCCGACGATGCCGGAGCAGATCATGGTGACGACCGGCGCCATGGGTGCCATCGACGCCATCTGCCACCTCTTCGCCGGGCGCGGCGAGCGGATCGCCGTCGAGTCGCCCTCGTACGCCAACATCCTCCAGCTGATGCGGGAGGCCGGCGCGCGGCTGGTGCCCGTCGCCATGGCCGAGGGCCTCGGCGGCTGGGACCTGGGCCGCTGGCGCCAGGTGCTGCGGGACGCCGCGCCCCGGCTCGCGTACGTGGTCGCCGACTTCCACAACCCCACCGGCGCCCTGGCCGACGAGGACCAGCGGCGGCAGCTCGTCGAGGCCGCCCGCTCGGCCGGCACGGTGCTGGTGGTGGACGAGACGATGACCGAGCTCTTCCTGGACGACGACGTGACCATGCCGAGGCGGGTCTGCGCCTTCGACCCGGCGGGCGCCACCGTGCTGACCGTCGGGTCGGCCAGCAAGGCCTTCTGGGCCGGGATGCGGATCGGCTGGGTGCGGGCCGCGCCCGACGTCATCCGCTCCCTGGTCGCCGCCCGCGCCTACGCCGACCTCGGCACCCCGGTCCTGGAGCAGCTCGGCGTCAACTGGCTGATGCGCACCGGCGGCTGGGAGGAGGCCGTCGGCCTGCGCAGGGCCCAGGCCCGGGAGAACCGCGACGCGCTGGTGACGGCCGTGCGCCGGGAGCTGCCGGACTGGGAGTTCGAGGTGCCGCGCGGGGGGCTGACGCTCTGGGTGCGCACCGGCGGCCTGTCCGGCTCCCGCCTCGCCGAGGTCGGCGAGCGGGTCGGCGTCCGGGTGCCGTCGGGGCCGCGCTTCGGGGTGGACGGCGCCTTCGAGGGGTACGTCCGGCTGCCCTTCACCGTCGGCGGCCCGGTCGCCGACGAGGCCGCCGCCCGCCTGGCCGCCGCCGCGCGGCTGGTGGAGTCGGGCGCGGCGGGCTCGGGCGCCGAGGCCCCGAGGTCCTTCGTGGCCTGACCCGGACGGGCGGTTCGCGCCCCGGCGGCACGAGAAGAGGGCGGGCGCACCGGTGAAGGTGCGCCCGCCCTCTCGTGTCCGTACGGGGCTCAGCCCTCGGCGGGCACCGGGGACGGCAGCGCGGTGGTGCCGGGGCCCTTGCGGAGGGTCGGCGCCGTGTCGGCCTCCACGTCCGGGTCCGGGGCCGAGCCGGGGGCGGCCTCGATCGTCGCCATGGTGGCCGTCTGCCGCTCCGGCAGCAGCTCCAGGACCGCCTGGCGGTGCGCCTCGCCGGTCGCGTCGTCGTACGGGTCGGGCGTGGCCGGGACCTGGAGGCGCAGCACCGGGGCGGCGCCGAGGCGGGCGTAGCCCCGGCCCGGGGGCACCTCGGGGACGGGGGTGGTGTGCGGCGGGGCCCCCAGGACGGCGGCGATCTGGTCCGGGGCGGCCGGGCCGAGCGCGATCCGGGCCCGGGTGTGGGTCCGTACGGTCTCGCCGAGCGCGTCCAGGCTGTCGAACTGCTCCGCCACCACCACCGTGACCTGCGCCGCGCGCCCGTGCCGCAGCGGCACCTGGAGCAGCTCCTGAGGGTCGGGGCGGCCGTCGGCGGCGGCGAGGTGGCCCAGCACGCTCGGCCGGTCGAGGAGGATCCACAGCGGGCGCCGGGTGTCCTCGGGCGCCGGGTGGCCCGCCTGGCGGGCGCGGTTGGCGGCGATGAGGCGCCGCTCGGTCTCGTGGGCCGCCCACTCCAGGCTGGCCAGCGCGCCGGCGAGGCCGCATTCGACGGCGAGCACCCCGGCCCGGCCGACGAGGCAGGCGAACTCGCCGGTGCCGCCGCCCTCGATGACGAGGACGTCGCCGTGCGGGAGGGCCTGGAGCGCGATCGAGCGCAGCAGGGAGGTGGTGCCGCTGCCGGGCTGGCCGACGGCGAGCAGGTGGGGCTCGGCGGAGCGGGGGCCGGTGCGCCAGATGACGGCGGGGGCGTCCTCGGTGCCGTCGGGGCCCTGGACGGGCACGGTCCGGGGCACGGCGTCGGCGTCGGTGAAGCCGAGCACGGTCTCGCCGGGCGCGGTGACGAAGCGCTGGGCGGCGATCGTGGTGGGGAGGGCGTCGAGGACCCGCATGGTGAGCCGGTTGCCCTCCTCGTCCCAGGTGAAGAGGTATTCGCGGCCGCGGCCCGACTTGGCGTGCAGCAGCTGCTCGACGCGGGCGCGGGCGGCGGGCTCGCCGTCGGTGAAGTACGGGGGGTAGGAGATGCGCAGCCGGGTCAGCCGGCCGTCCTCGTCGAAGGCGTGGTCCGCGAAGGCGGCGCTCCAGTCCCCGCCGTGCGCGAAGAGCGGCGCGGGGTCCTCGGGGAGGGAGAGATAGGGCACCAGGGCCTCGTAGAGGCCCTTGAGCCGGGCGGCCTCGGCGTCGTCGGGACCGGTCTTGACGACGGGGCGCTCCCGTCCCTGCCAGGCGGCGGCGCCCATCACCCCGACGAGGGCGAGCAGGGGGCCGTACGGCAGGAAGGCGAGGACCAGGACGCAGGCCGCGACCAGGAACAGCGTAGGACCGCGCCGCTCCTTGGGGGTCGCGGCCCACCTGGCGCGCACGGTCGCGGCCAGCTTCCGCAGACCGCGCGAGATCGTGATCAGCGGATGGAGCACATCGGTGGCGCTGTCGGCGGCCGTGCGCGCGATCTCTCGGCTGCGAGCGATCTGGGCGCTGCCGCTGCTCAGAATGCGGGGGAGTGGTCGCCGGGCCACGTCGTACTCCTGGAGTGGTGGAAGGGGCGGAGGGGCGTCAGAACTTGATCCCGCCCAGAAGGCTGGCGAGGCTCTGTCCGCCCGCGGTGATGCTCGGGGCGATCGCGGTGCCCGCGAGGTAGAACCCGAAGAGGGCGCTGACGAGGGCGTGCGAGGCCTTCATGCCGTCCTTCTTGAAGAACAGGAAGCAGATGATGCCGAGCAGGACGACGCCTGAAATGGACAGGATCATGAGGTGTTCTCCTGGTTGAGGGGACAGTCACCATCAGTTCTTCCAGGTTCACAGCAAGTATCTATGTGACTAAAGGTGCATATGGGTGAATTGCTGGCGTTTTCACTTGACCGGCCTAGAAGTGACCCTTCTTCGGGTGGCGAAAAGTCCGGATCGCGCTAAAAGGGCGGGTGTCGCGAGTGATCTTTGCCTCCAACAGGCACGGTCATGTCCCCAGGTGGGCAGTACCCTGTCGATTCACTCGTACGGCCTCACTTGCCGTGCGCAGGTCAAGCACGAGAGCGAGGCGCCACCATGAGCGAGAGCCAGACCCCGGACCCCGAGGTCGTCGAGCTGGCCGGCAAGGTCTTCGGCCTGGCCAGGACCGGCGACGCGGCGGCCCTCGCCGCCTATCTCGACGCGGGCGTCCCGGCGGACCTCACCAACGACCGGGGCGACACCCTCGTCATGCTCGCCGCCTACCACGGGCACGCCGGGGCCGTCGCCGCGCTCCTGGAGCGGGGTGCCGACGCCGACCGCGCCAACGACCGGGGCCAGACCCCGCTCGCCGGTGCCGTCTTCAAGGGCGCCGACGACGTCGTCCGCGCCCTGCTGGCCGGCGGGGCGAATCCGGAAGCCGGGACTCCGTCCGCCGTGGACACCGCACGGATGTTCGGCAAGGCCGAACTCCTGGAGCTCTTCCAGGCCCGGTGAACACCGGCTGAACCCCAGGTGAGAGCAGCGTCGTAAATGTGGTCGCGGTGGCGAAATGGGTGGGTCATCATGACGACGGGCCCGCAGCGGGCCACCGACGAGAGGCAGAGGAAGATGGTCAATCACAAGCGCGGAACCACGGGCGGCCCTACATGTTGCCGCACGGCCTAGGCGATCAGCCTGACCCGGTTCATCCCGGATTCCCCCGGTCGTGTCGACAGCTTGATGTGAGGCGTCTTCCATGTTCGATCCAGTCATAGCGCCGAGCGGCACTCTGCTCGGCCTGTTGCAGAGGGGCCGCGGCGACGGCACCCTGCACGCGCTCGCGGCGCCACGTGCCGAGGCCCTCGCGGCCCTCAACGGCTGCGTTCTCGACGACCCCCGCCACGACTGGCAGGTCGAGAACCGCTCCCTCTACTACGCCCGTCTCTACCTCGACCTCCACGGAGGTCTGGACGAGATCGAGGCGCACCTCTTCGCGCCCGAGGACCGCCTCGACGACGAGGAGGCCAGGACCGGGCTCGCGCTCTCCGTCCTCGGGCACCTCGCCTCGTACGGACGCCGCGACGCGGTGGTCCTGCTGCGGCGCTACGCCGCCACCGGGGCCAACTGGGCCTGGGCCCTGGACGAGCTCGCGCTGCGCGACGACGACGCCGGACTGCGCTCCCTCGCGCGGGCCGTGCTCGCCCGCTTCCCGGCCGACGCCGAGGGCGAGGCCGCGCTGGCCGCCGCCGTCCGCGACGCCTACGAGCCGCGGCCCTGGCGGCTGTGGGCCGAGGACCCGCGCGCCGCCGTCGGCGCCCGGATCAGGGCCGCCGGCGAACAGGGCTCCTTCGACCGCTGGCAGCGCCAGCTCAGCCCCACCGGGCCCCGGCCCGGCTGGAGCGTCCAGGCCGTCCTCGACTGGGCCCAGGAGGGCCTGGAGCGCGGCGCCGAGCTCACCGGGCCCGCCGCCCGCTGCCTGGCCGCCGTCGCCGGCCCCGAGGACCGCGAACTGATCCTCGCCACCGCCCGCCGAGGCCCCGACGGCGCCCGCCGCGCCGCGCTGCACTACCTCGCCGCGGCGGAGGACCCCGCCGTCCTCGACCTCGTCGAGCTCGCCGCCGGCGAGGGCTCCACCGTCGCCGAGGCGGCCGTCGCCGCCTTCGCGCGCATGACCGGCGAAGCCGCCGTCGACCGCGCCCGCGGCTGGATCCACCGGCCCGACGCGCTCGGCGCCGCCGCCGCCGGGACGCTCGCCTTCCGCGGCGGCACCCAGGACTCCCCCCTCGTCCTCGGCGCCCTCCGCGAGACCGTCCGGGCCCAGGGCCCCGACGCGGTCGCCCTCTACCCCCTGGTCGACGGCGCCGGCCGCCTCGGCATCGGCTGCGCGGCCCCCGTGCTGCGCCACATCTACCGCGAGACGGCCTCCTCCCAGCTGCGCGGCCGCACGGCCCGCGCGCTGGCCGCCACCGACCCCACCTTCGCCACCGGCTTCGCCGTCGAGTGCCTGTGGGACTGCGAGGAGACCACCCGCGAGCTGGCCGCGCTGCACGCCGAGACCGGGGACGTACGCGTCGCCGACCGGCTGCGCCGCCTGGCCGCCGACCCGGCCGAGGAGGCCGAGGTCCAGACGGCCGTGCGCAACCGGATAGGACCGGATCTCGACCTCCAGGTCTGAGCACCGCACCCCGGGGGTGGCCCTCATCCGGCCACCCCCGCGGCTTCCGGTGCCGCCCGGGGCAAACGCTCATGGGACGTTCCCCGCCCGTCCAGATCCACTTTGACGGGGACACGCCGAGCGCGACGACAACACCCGTATGCGTGTCGTCATCGTCACCGAGTCCTTCCCGCCCGACGTCAACGGGGTCGCGCACTGCGCCCAGCAGACCGCGCTCCACCTGGCCCGCCGAGGCCACACCCCGCTCGTCGTCGCCCCCGCCCCCCAAGGCGCCCTCGCCGCCGCCGGCCCGGACACCGACGCGCCCTGCCCCGTCGTCCGGGTGCCCTCCCTGCCGCTGCCCGGCTACCCCCAGGTACGGGTCGCCCTGCCCAGCCGCCGGGTCGCCGCCGCCCTCGCCGCGCACCGCGCCGAGATCGTCCACCTGGCCGGCCCCTTCGTCCTCGGCGTCCGGGGCATGACGGCCGCCGCCCGGCTCGGCCTGCCCGCCGTCGCCGTCTACCAGACCGACCTCGCCGGCTACGCCCGTACGTACGTGGGCGCCGGCGAGGCCGCGGCCTGGCGCCGGCTGCGCGCCGTGCACGGCGCCGCCGACCGCACCCTCGCCCCCTCCACCGCCGCCGTCCGCGACCTGGAGGCGCATGGCATCGGCCGGATCCGGCTCTGGAGGCGCGGCGTCGACACCGCGCGTTTCCGGCCGGAGCTGCGCGACGCGTCCCTGCGGCGGCTCCTCGCGCCCGGCGGTGAGACCCTCGTCGGCTACGTCGGACGGCTCGCGCCCGAGAAGCGCGTCGACCTGCTCGCCGGGGTCTGCGGACTGCCCGGCGTCCGGCTCGTCGTCGTCGGCGACGGGCCGAGCGCCCCCGCGCTGCGGGCCGCCCTGCCCGGCGCCGTCTTCCTCGGCCGCCGCACCGGCGACGAGCTCGCCCGGATCTTCGCCTCGCTCGACGTCTTCGCCCACACCGGCCCCTACGAGACCTTCTGCCAGACCGTCCAGGAGGCGATGGCCTCCGGCGTCCCCGTCGTCGCCCCCGCCGCCGGCGGCCCCCTGGACCTCGTCGACCACCGAGGCACCGGCTACCTCGTCCCGCCCGAGGACCCCGGCGCGCTCCGCGAGGCCGTCGCCGCCCTCGCCGCCGCCCCCGCCCTGCGCGCGGTCTACGGCCGGGCCGCCCGCGCCGCCGTCGAACGGCGCACCTGGGAGTCCGTCGGCGACGAGCTGATCGGCCACTACCGCGAGGTGCTGCGCGAGCGGGCGGCGGTGGCGGCGTGACCGGGACACGGCCCGGGGACCCCGGGCGGGCGCTGCGGATCGTCCGGGTCGCCAACTTCGTGACCCCCACCTCCGGCGGCCTGCGCACCGCGCTCGACCGGCTCGGACGCGGCTACGCCGCCGCCGGGCACCGCCCCGTGCTCGTCGTCCCCGGCGCGACGGCGGGCGACCGGGAGGCCGCCCAGGGCCGCGTCGTCACCCTGCCGGGACCCGTGGTCCCCGGCACCGGCGGCTACCGGGTGCTCGCCGACCGGCGCCGCCTGCGCCACGTCCTCGACGGGCTCGCCCCCGACCGCCTGGAGGTCTCCGACCGGACCACCCTGCGCTGGACGGGGGAGTGGGCGCGCCGCGCGCGGGTGCCGGCCGTGATGGTCTCCCACGAGACCGCCGACGGCGTCCTGCGCACCTGGGGCGTCCCCGGGGCGCTCGCCGCGCGCGCGGCCGACCGGCTCAACCGGCGCACCGCCTGGGCCTACTCCCGGATCGTCTGCACCACCGGGTGGGCCGAGCGGGAGTTCGTACGGATCGGGGCCCGCAACGTCGTCCGCGCCCCGCTCGGCGTCGACCTCGACCGCTGCCGGCCCGGCCGCCGCAGCACCGTCCTGCGGGCCCGGTACGCGGACGGCGCGCGGGTGCTGCTCGTCCTGTGCTCCCGGCTCTCCGTCGAGAAGCGCCCCGGCGCGGCCCTGGACGCCCTCGACGAGCTCCGCGCCCTCGGGGTGGCCGCCGCGCTCGTCGTGGCCGGCGACGGGCCGCTGCGGGCCGCCCTGGAGCGCCGGGCCCGGGAGCGCCGGCTGCCCGTCCGCTTCCTCGGCCACGTCGCCGACCGGGAGGCGCTCGCCGACCTCCAGGCGGCGGCGGACGTCTGCCTCGCCCCCGGACCCGCCGAGACCTTCGGGCTCTCCGCCCTGGAGGCCCTGGCCTGCGGCACGCCCGTCGTCTGCAGCGCCTCCTCCGCCCTGCCCGAGGTCGTCGCCGACGCGGGCGCCTGCGCCGCCGACGAACCCGCCGCCTTCGCCCGCGCGGTCCGCACCCTCCTCGCCCTCCCCGAGGAGCCCCGGCGGGCCGCCGCCCGCGCCCGCGCGGAGCTCTTCTCCTGGGACCGCGCCACCGCCGCCTTCCTGGCCGCCCACGACGCCCCCGTACGCCTCAGGACGCCGGGATGAGCCCGCGCGCGGCCCCGGCCCGCTTCGTCGCGCTCGGGGACTCGCTCAGCGAAGGCGTCGGCGACCGGGTCGACGGGCGCTGGCGCGGCTGGGCGGCGCTGCTCGCCGAGGGGCTGCGGGCCGACGCGGCGGCCACCGCCTTCACCAACCTCGCCGAGAGCGGCGCCCAGAGCCGCGAGGTCGCCGAACGGCAGCTCCCCGCGGCGCTCGCCCTGGAACCCCGGCTCGCCTCCGTCGTCGTCGGCGTCAACGACACCCTGCGGCACACCTTCGACATCGGGCTGCTCGCCGCCCGCCTCGACCGGGTGTGCGCGGAGCTCACCGCCGCCGGTGCCGTGCTGCTCACCGCCTGCCTGCCCGACCCCGGGCTCATGCTCGGACTGCCCGCCCCGCTCGCCCGCCCGCTGGCCCGCCGCCAGCGCTCCGTGAACGCCGTCGTCCACGCCCTCTCCGCCCGCTACGACACGGTCCACCTGCACCTGGACGCCCCCGCCTGGACCGCCGACCGCGCGCTGTGGAGCGCCGACCGGCTGCACCCCGGGGAGCGCGGCCACCGGGCCATCGCCGCCGCCTACCACCGGCTGCTGCGCGACCGGGGGCTCGCCGACGGCCCGCCCCCGAGCCCCGAGCCGGGGCAGCCGCCGCCCGGCCGCGCGGACGCGGCGCTCTGGCTCGCCACCGCGGGCACCGCCTGGGTGCTGCGCCGCTGCCACGACCTGCTGCCCCAGCTGCTCCTGCTCGCCGCCGCCGAACTGCGCCACACGGCCACCGGGACCAGCGCCCGCCTGGACGCCCGCGCGGAGCGCGCCCTGTCGACCGCCCTCGCCGCCGCGGGACCGTCACAATGAAGGCATGGCCGCGGGCTGGGAGTTCTGGATCGACCGGGGCGGCACCTTCACGGACGTCGTCGGGCGGCGGCCGGACGGCCGGATCGTCACCCGCAAGCTGCTCTCGCACGACCCGGCCCGCACCCAGGACGCCGCCGTCGCCGGCATCCGGCTCCTGCTCGGCCTCGCCCCGGACGAGCCCGTCCCCGCCGACCGGATCGACGTCGTCAAGATGGGCACCACCGTCGCCACCAACGCGCTCCTCGAACGGCGCGGCGAGCCCACCGTCCTGCTCGTCACGGCCGGGTTCCGGGACGCCCTGCGCATCGCCTACCAGAACCGCCCCCGCCTCTTCGACCGGCACATCGTCCTGCCCGAGGCGCTCTACGCGCGCGTGATCGAGGTCCCCGAACGCGTCGACGCGCGGGGCGGCGTCGTCCGCCCGCTCGACGAGGACGCCGTCCGCGCGGAGCTCGCCGCCGCCCGCGCCGCCGGACTGCGCTCCGCCGCCGTCGTCCTCCTCCACGGCTACCGCCACCCCGCGCACGAGACCCGCGTCGCCGCCCTCGCCCGCGCCGCCGGGTTCACCCAGGTCAGCAGCTCCCACGAGGTCAGCCCGCTGATCCGGCTCGTCCCGCGCGGGGACACCACCGTCGTCGACGCCTACCTCTCGCCGATCCTGCGCCGGTACGTGGACGAGGTCGCCCGCGAACTCGCCGGGATCCGCCTCATGTTCCTCCAGTCGAACGGGGGCCTGCGCGACGCCGCCCACGTCCGAGGCAAGGACGCCGTCCTGTCCGGACCCGCCGGCGGAGTCGTCGGCATGGCCCGCACCTCCGTCCACGCCGGGTTCGACCGGGTCATCGGCTTCGACATGGGCGGCACCTCCACCGACGTGTCGCACTACGCGGGCGAGTTCGAGCGCGAGCTCGGCACCTCCGTCGCGGGCGTCCGGATGAGCGCCCCGATGATGAGCGTCCACACCGTCGCCGCGGGCGGCGGCTCCGTCCTGCACTACGACGGGCGCCGCTACCGCGTCGGACCCGACTCCGCGGGCGCCGTCCCCGGGCCCGCCTGCTACCGGCGCGGCGGCCCGCTGACCGTGACCGACGCCAACGTGATGCTCGGCCGGATCCAGCCCGCCCACTTCCCGGCCGTCTTCGGCGAACACGGCGACCTGCCGCTGGACACCGAGACCGTCCGCACCCGCTTCACGGCCCTCGCCGCCGAGGCGGGCGGCGGACGCACCCCCGAGCAGGTGGCCGCCGGCTTCCTGGAGATCGCCGTCGCGGGCATGGCCGACGCCGTCAAACGGATCTCCGTCCAGCGCGGCCACGACATCACCCGCTACGCCCTCACCTGCTTCGGCGGCGCCGGCGGCCAGCACGCCTGCGCCGTCGCCGACGCCTTGGGCATCGACACCGTCCTCGTACCGCCGCTGGCCGGAGTCCTCTCCGCGTACGGGATCGGCCTGGCCGACGCGACCGCGATGCGCGAGCAGACCGTCGCGGCCGGGCTCGACGCCCCCGGAACCGCCGCGCGCCTCACCGCGCTCCACGCCGACCTCGCCGCCCGCACCCGCGCGGACCTGCGCTCCGACGGGCTGCCCGAGACCGCGATCACCACCCGCGCCCGCGCCCTGCTGCGGTACGCGGGCACCGACGCGAGCCTCCCGGTGCCGCTCACCGACCCGGAAACGATGAAAACCGAGTTCACAGCCCTTCACCGGGCGCGGTACGCCTTCACCATGGACCAGCCGGTCGTCGTCGAAGCCGTCTCCGTCGAGGCGGTCGGCGCCGCCGGACCCCACGGACCCGTCGTCGTCCCCCAGGGCGCCCGGCGCGGACCGCTCGCCCCGCTCGCCACCGTCCGCACCCACGACGGACACGCACCGGTCCCCACCCCCCTCTACCGCCGCGAGGACCTGCGCCCCGGCGACTCCGTCGCCGGCCCCGCGATCCTCGCCGAGGACGACGCCACCACCGTCGTGGACACCGGCTGGCGCGCCACCGCCGCCGACGGCGGCCACCTCCTGCTGCGCCGCGCCGCCCCGCGCCCCGCGCGGACCGCCGTCGGCACCGACGTCGACCCGGTCCTCCTGGAGGTGTTCGACAACCACTTCATGGCGATCGCCGAGCAGATGGGCCTCCGCCTGGAGAACACCGCCCGCTCCGTCAACATCAAGGAACGGCTCGACTTCTCCTGCGCCCTCTTCGACCCCGAGGGCAACCTCATCGCCAACGCCCCCCACATCCCCGTCCACCTCGGCTCCATGGGCGAGTCCATCAAGGAGGTGCTGCGCCGCAACGGGGACACCCTGCGCCCAGGCGACGCCTACGCCGTCAACGACCCGTACCACGGCGGCACCCACCTGCCCGACGTCACCGTCGTCACCCCCGTCTTCGACCCCGAGGGCACCGCCCTGCTCTTCCTGGTCGCCTCGCGCGGCCACCACGCCGAGATCGGCGGCATCACCCCCGGCTCCATGCCCGCCTTCAGCCGCACCGTGGAGGAGGAGGGCGTCCTCTTCGACAACTGGCTGCTCGTCCGCGACGGGAGGCTGCGCGAGGCCGAGACCCGGGCCCTGCTCACCGGCGCCCGCCACCCCTCGCGCGACCCCGACACCAACCTCGCCGACCTGCGCGCCCAGCTCGCCGCCAACGAGAAGGGCATCGAGGAACTGCGCCGGACCGTCGCCGAGTTCGGCCTCGACGTCGTCCACGCCTACATGCGGCACGTCCGCGCCAACGCCGAGGAGTCCGTCCGCCGGATCGTCGCCCGGCTGCGCGACGGGAGCTGCCGCTACGAGACCGACGGCGGCGCGGTCATCCAGGTCGCCGTCCGGATCGACCGCGAACGCCGGGGCGCCGTCATCGACTTCACCGGCACCTCGCCCCAGCTCCCCGGCAACGCCAACGCTCCCACGGCCGTCGTCATGGCGGCCGTGCTCTACGTCTTCCGCACCCTCGTCGACGAGGACATCCCGCTCAACAGCGGCTGCCTGGCCCCGCTCGACGTCCGCGTCCCGCCCGGCTCCATGCTCGCCCCCGTCCACCCCGCCGCCACCGTCGCGGGGAACGTCGAGACCTCCCAGGCCGTCACCGGCGCCCTGTACGCGGCCCTCGGCGTGCAGGCGGAGGGCTCCGGCACCATGAACAACGTCACCTTCGGCAACGACCGCGTCCAGTACTACGAGACGGTCGCCAGCGGCTCCGGAGCGGGCCCGGACTTCGACGGGGCCGACGCCGTCCAGACCCACATGACCAACTCCCGGCTCACCGACCCCGAGGTCCTGGAATGGCGCCTGCCGGTCCGGATCGACTCCTTCGCCGTCCGCGCGGGCAGCGGCGGCCGGGGACGACGGCACGGCGGCGACGGCGTGGAGCGCCGCATCCGCTTCCTGGAGCCCATGACGGTCGCCCTGCTCGCCGGCCACCGCCGCGTCCCGCCCTACGGCATGGCCGGCGGTGGGCCCGGCGCGCTCGGCGCCGACACCGTCGAACGCGCCGACGGCACCGTGGACCGCCTCGACGGCGTCGACACCACCGAGGTCGGCCCCGACGACGTCCTCGTCATCCGCACCCCCGGTGGCGGCGGTTACGGACCACCACCCCTGTGAACACGGTTTTCAGAGAAAAAGGCGATACTCGGCCTCCTCAGCGGTACGGGACGAAACGCACGGCCGTCCCCGGCCGGGCCTGTGCCGCCGCCGCCAGATCCGCCTCCCGGACCACCGCCACCACCGGATAGCCCCCGGTCGTCGGATGGTCGGCCAGGAACACCACCGGACGCCCGTCCGGCGGCACCTGCACCGCCCCCAGCGCCATGCCCTCGCTCGGCAGCTCCCGCGCGACGGACCGCTCCAGCGCGGGCCCCTCCGTGCGCAGCCCGATCCGGTTGCTCGCCGGCGACACCCGCCACACCCCCGTCGCCAGGGTCCGCAGCGCACCCGGCGTGAACCAGTCCTCGCGCGGACCCAGCCGCACCCGCAGGACCAGCTCGTCCGGCGGCCCCGGCCAGGGCGGGGCGTCGACCGGCCCCCGCACCGCCGCCGAGGCCGCCCCCAGCGGCAGCACCATCCCGTCCGTCAGCGGCGCCGGACCGAGCCCGGACAGCAGATCGGCCGAGCGGCTGCCGAGTACCGGATCGACGCCGATACCGCCGCCGAAACCCACGTACGAGCGCAGCCCGCGCACGGCCGCGCCCACCTCCAGGAGCTGCCCGGCACGGACGCGCACCGGCGTCCCCCAGGCCGCGGGACGCCCGTCCACCCGCACCGGGCACGGCGCGCCGCCCACCACCGCCGTCACCGCGCACCGGGGCCGCACCGCGCAGCCGGTGACCGTGGTCTCCAGCACGGCGGCGCCCTCCTCGTTGCCGAGCAGCCGGTTCGCCAGCCGCACCGCGCCCGGGTCGAGCGCGCCGGAGCGGGGCACGCCCAGATGCGCGTGCCCCGCCCGGCCCAGGTCCTGCACCGTGGTCAGCGCCCCGGCCCGGACGACGGCCACGGCACGATCGCTCATCGGGCCGCCACCGTGAACCGCACCCGCGCGCCCGGCGACAGCAGCGCGGCCGGCTCCCGCGCGGTGTCCCACAGCACCGCGTCCGTCGTGCCGATCAGCTGCCAGCCGCCCGGCGAGGAGCGCGGGTACACCCCCGTGTACGGCCCCGCCAGCGCCACCGACCCGGCCGGGACGGCGGTCCGCGGCGTCGCCCGGCGCGGCACCTCGTACCGGGGCCCGAGCCCCGTCAGATAGCCGAAGCCCGGGGCGAACCCGCAGAACGCGACCCGGAACACGGTCGCCGCGTGGATCCGCACCGCCGCCTCCGGCGACACCCCCCACAGCGCGGCCACCTCGGCCAGGTCCGGCCCGTCGTAGCGCACCGGCACCGTCACGGCGGCCCCCTCCGGCGCGCACCGCGCGGACACGTCCCAGGAGCGCAGCTCGGCCGCCAGCCGGTCCGGCGCCGCCACCCCTTCGAGGAGCACGGTCCGCGCCGCCGGCACGATCTCGCGTACGGAGGGCAGCGCACCCTCCGCCCGCCGCCGCAGCAGCTCGGCGTGGAAGGCCTCCGTCGCCTCCCCGCTCACCAGCTCGACGAGCAGCCCACGGTCCCCGACCCGGTACACCTTGCGGGCCCTCACGCGAAGGCCTCCACCCTGACGCCCGAGGACTCCAGGCCCTCGCGCACCCGCCGGGCCAGCCCCACCGCGCCCGGTGTGTCGCCGTGCAGGCACAGCGAGCGCGCCCGCACGGGCACGGACCGCCCGCAGTGCGCGGTGACCACCCCGAACCGGGCCATGGACACCGCCCGTTCGACGACCTCGCCCGGATCGGACAGCACGGCGCCCTCCTGCCCCCGTGGCAGCAGGGTGCCGTCGGCCCGGTAGGCGCGGTCGCCGAAGGCCTCGGCCACCACGGGCAGCCCGGCCTCGCGCGCGGCCTCGTGCAGCCGCGAGCCGGGCAGCCCGAGCACCGGCAGCTCCGCCGAGGCGAGCAGGACCCCCTCGACGACCGCCGCCGCCTGCTCCTCGTCGTGCACCGCCCGGTTGTAGAGCGCGCCGTGCGGCTTCACGTACGCGACCCGGGAGCCGGCGGCCCGCGCGAACACCTCCAGGGCGCCGATCTGATAAGCGACCTCGGCCGCCAGCTCGGCCGCCGGCACGTCCATCGAGCGGCGGCCGAAGCCGGCGAGGTCCCGGTAGGAGACCTGGGCCCCGATCCGCACCCCGCGCGCCGCCGCCAGCTCGCACACGCGCCGCATCGTCGCCGCGTCCCCGGCGTGGAAGCCGCAGGCGACGTTGGCGCTGGTGACCACCGAGAGCAGCCGCTCGTCGTCGGTCAGCGTCCAGCGGCCGAAGCCCTCGCCGAGGTCGGCGTTGAGGTCGATCGAGACCCGGTCCATGGTGGGTTTCCTTCCTTTCGTACGCGGAAGAGCCCGCGAACGCGCGCGCTCCCCGTTCCGGCCCCGCGTTCAGGCCCCGACGCGGTACTCCGCGTCCCTGACGTCGGTCACGAGCATCCGGCCCGGCGCGTGGGTGATCGCGAACGGCGGACGCGAGGCCGTCAGCGCGGCCTGCGGAGTGACCCCGCAGGCCCAGAAGACCGGCACGTCCCCCGGCTCCGCGCGCACCGCGTCCCCGAAGTCGGGCCGGGCCAGGTCCGAGATGCCCAGCGCGGCCGGATCGCCCTCGTGTACCGGGGCGCCGTGCACGGCGGGCAGCAGCCCGCTGATCAGCCGCGCCGTCGGCACCAGCGCCGCCGGCACCGGGCGCATCGACACCACCATCGGCCCGTGCAGCCGCCCCGCCGGACGGCAGGCGCGGTCGGTGACGTACATCGACACGTTCCGCCCCTGCTCGACGTGGCGCAGCGGCACCCCCGCCTCGGCCAGCGCGCCCTCGAAGGTGAAGCTGCACCCGATGAGGAACGACACCAGGTCGCCCCGCCAGTAGGGCGTGACGTCGGTCGGCTCGTCCACCAGCCGCCCGTGCTCCCACACGCGATAGCGCGGGATGTCGGTGCGCAGGTCGGCGCCGGCGGCGAGGAGGGTGCGCCAGGAGCCCGGGTCGGTGACGTCCAGGACCGGGCAGGGCCGCGGATTGCGGGTGCAGAAGAGCAGGACGTCGTACGCCCAGTCCGCGGGCACCGCGATCAGGTTGGCCTGCGCGTGGCCCGGCGCCCAGCCGGCCGTCGGCCCGGTGGCCCCGGCGCGCACCCGCGCGCGGGCCTCCCGGGGGTCCCGTACGGCCGGGTGGGCGGGGGAGTGGGCGCGGTGGCGGGCGGTGGAGGCAATGGCTGAGGGAACGGCGGAGGGGACGGCGTCGTGGGTGGTCACGCGAGCTCCCTCCCCCGGGTCTCCGGCAGTCCCAGCAGGGCCAGTACGGCGAGGCCGTAGCCCACCGCCCCGAACACCAGGGCCCCGCCGACGCCCCAGCTCTCGGCGAGGAAGCCGACCAGGGCCGGGAACACGGCGCCGACCGCGCGCCCCGTGTTGTACGTGAAGCCCTGCCCGGTGCCGCGCACGGCGGTCGGATAGAGCTCCGCGAGGAAGGAGCCGAAGCCGCTGAAGATGGCCGACATGCAGAAGCCGAGCGGGAAGCCGAGCAGCAGCAGGAGCGTGTTCGCCCCGTCCGGGATGCGGGTGTAGACGAGGACGGCGAGCGCGGACAGCACCGCGAAGAGCGCGATGTTCTTCTTCCGGCCGAGCCGGTCGGTGAGGTAGCCGCCGGCCAGATAGCCGGTGAAGGCGCCCGAGATGAGGAAGGCGAGATAGCCGCCGGTGCCCACGACGGTGAGCCCGCGCTCCGTCTTCAGGAAGGTCGGCACCCAGGTGGCGAGCGTGTAGTAGCCGCCCTGGACGCCCGTCGAGAGCAGCACCGCGAAGAACGTGGTGCCGAGCAGCGGGCGCTTGAAGACGGCGGTGAAGGAACCGCGCCCGGCGCCCGCGCGGCGTGCCTCGGCCGCCTGCGGGGCGTCCTCGACGTGCCGCCGCACGTAGACGACGAGGAGCGCGGGCAGCGCGCCCGTCCAGAACATGACCCGCCAGGCGGTGTCGGCGTCGACGAAGCGGAAGACCAGCGTGTAGACGATCACGGCGAGCGCCCAGCCGGCCGCCCACGCGCTCTGCACGGCCCCGAGGGTCCGGCCGCGGTGCCGCGCGGAGGCGTACTCGGCGACCAGGATGGCGCCGACCGCCCACTCCCCGCCGAAGCCGAGGCCCTGGAGGGCGCGGAAGACCAGCAGGGTCTCGTAGTTGGGCGCGAAGCCGCACAGGACGGTGAAGAGCGCGTAGGTGATCACCGTGGCCAGCAGCGCCTTCACCCGGCCGATCCGGTCGGCGAGGACGCCGGCCAGCGCGCCGCCGACGGCGGAGACCGCCAGCGTGACCGTGGTGAGGAGACCGGTCTGCCCCTTGTCCAGGCCGAAGTAGGCGGCGATCGCCACCATCGCCAGGGGCAGCGTGAAGAAGTCGTAGGAATCGAGGGCGTAGCCGCCGAAGGCGCCGCCGAACGCGCGCCTGCCGCGCGGGCCGAGGGCGCGCAGCCAGGCGAACGCGCCCGTGTCGTCGGGGCGTTCGTCCCGGGCGGAGTGCCGGGTCTGGGTCGTGCTCATCTGCACCTCGCAGAAGGGGAGGAGAGTGCGGGAGAGACGTGCTGACGAACCGTGCTGACGTGCCGTGCGGTGTCGTTCAATGTAGGGATCGTTCAACGATCCGACAAGAGACCTGTCGTCGATCCTTTCGGCACGTCCTTGTTTCCGGCGCCTGACCTGCGATTGACTCGGCCGCGAACGACGGAGGGAACGGGAACGGCATGGAACCGAGGGACTCGATCGGCGAGCTGGCGGACGACCGCGCGCTGCTGGGACGCACGAGCACGGCGGAGCGGGTCGCCGACATCCTGCGCACCCGGATCGCCGAGGGGCTCTTCCCGCCCGGCACCCGGCTCTCCGAGGACGGCATCGGCGGCGCCCTCGGAGTGTCCCGCAACACCCTGCGCGAGGCGTTCCGGCTGCTCACCCACGAACGCCTGCTCGTCCACCGGCTCAACCGGGGCGTCTTCGTCCGGGTCCTCACCGTCGACGACGTCGCCGACATCTACCGCACCCGGCGGCTCGTCGAGTGCGCGGTCGTCCACGCCCTCGGGGAGCCCCCGTTCGCCGTCGACGGGCTCGCCGACGCCGTCGCCGAGGGGGAGCGGGCCGCCCGCGCGGAGGACTGGAAGGGCGTCTCCACCGCCAACATCCACTTCCACCGCGAGCTCGTCGCCCTCGCCGGCAGCGCCCGCACCGACGAGCTGATGCGCGGCGTCCTCGCCGAACTCCGCCTCGCCTTCCACACCGTGGCCGACCCGCGCGGCCTCCACGAGCCCTACCTCGTGCGGAACCGGGAGATCCTCGGCGCCCTGAACGCCGGGGAGCGCGACCGGGCCGAGCGGCTGCTGGCCCGCTACCTCGACGACTCCCGCACCCGGATCACCGACGCGTACGCGAAGGCGGTCGACGACCCGGAGACGTGAGCCGTCCGGGAGCCGCCGGACGCGCCCGGCCCGCCCGCCCGGCGGGTTCCGGACAGGGCCACGGTCGTATAAGCGCCGTTTCGACCGTTGTCAGTCCGAGGACCTACTCTGTGCACCGTGACTTCGCCTGCCTCGACGGACCTCGCTCCGCCCCAGCTCAGCGCGGGGCCGCGGCCCGCGCAGGGTCCGGCCGCCGACGAAGGGCTCGCGCGGCGCCTCCGCGCGCTCGCGTGCACCGCCCCGCTGCACGACCTGGACGTGCGCAAGGCGCACCTGGCCGGGGAGTACACGGTCTACGCGATGGCCGAGGTCGCCCTCGCCGCGATCGACCTGGTCACGCTCAACATGGACTTCGACACCGGCGCCGACCACGAGCAGGTCGTCTCCCGGCTGCTGCCCCGCGTCGCCGCCCAGGCCCCCGAGCGCCCCGCCGCCGAGCACGAGCGGGTGGCCCGCTGGGTCCTGGAGAACCTGATCAACGTCGGCAGTGTCGACCGGGGCTTCCGCGCGGTCTACGGCACCTTCGGCGCCGACGGCGTCTACACCCGCCGCGACTACGACTTCAAGCTCGTCGAAGAGGTCCCCGGCTATGGCGGCGGAGTCTGCCTCCGCACCACCGACGAGGCGGTGAACGTGCTGGTCGGCGCCCTCGACACCGACGTCACCAGCGCCCAGATCGCCGCCGAGGTCAAGCTGGAGGTCCTGATCAGCCGGGGCCGCCTCGCCGACGCCCAGCTCGCCGCCGAGCAGGCCCGCTACCGCACCGTGCAGTACGCGGAGACCCTCCGCCGCACCCTGGAGGCCACCCGGCGCAACGTCCGCGCCGTCGACTGGCTCACCACGGTGCCCGACATGATCGCCGAGGCGCTCGACCACGTCGCCGACCGCTACCGCCACGAGAACGCGATCCTCACCAACATCCGCAAGGCCCGCGACGAGGCCGAGGACCACGAGCACAAGCGCCGCGCCGCCGAGCTCGTCGACATCGTCAAGGACTGCATCCGGCGCCACACCCAGCTCCAGTCCCGCCTGCTGGAGGCCGGCCCGCTCTTCCGCGCCGAGCAGGACCGCCAGGCCTTCGCCGCGCCCACCGCGTACACCGGCCTCGACCTGTACGGGCAGCTCGTCGCCCCGCTGCTCCCGCTCCCCGTCGAGCAGGCCACCCGGGTCACCGACGCCTTCTTCGCGCACGGCACCGGACTGCGCACACCCGCCTCCGTCCGCGTCGCCGACCTCGTCGAGCTGCTGCTCACCCCGCCCGTGGAGCGCCAGCACCTCGGCGCCGAGATGCCCGAGCCCGACCTGATCGCCACCCCCGACGACAGCCGCTTCAGCGAGGAGCAGCTCGCCGCCGCCATGGAACTGCTGGACCTGGAGCACGACGCCCCGCGCCGCCTCTCGGGCCTGCTCGCCGAAGCCCGGCTCGGCGGCGACCTCGACCTGCCCTACCTGGTCGCCCTCCTCGCCGTCCACGCCGCGAGCCCCCCGGTCGGCACCGCCTACCGCCAGGGCGAGGAGCGCCTGCTGTTCGCCGTCGACGACGGCACCCCCCTCGACGACCACGAGTTCGGCGGCGCCGACCTCATCGTCGGCACGGCCCTCCTCGACGCCGTCGGCATGGCCGCGGACCGCACGGAGGCCACGTGACCGCGCCCCACCCGCCCGAGGACGCGCGGACCCCGGGCACCCCGGACGCGCGGACCTCCGGCACCCCGGACGCGCGGACCCCCGGCACCCCGGACACGCGGACCCCCGGCCCCCGGGTCGCCGCCGTGCCCCTCGCGCGGCCCGCCGCCGAGCGGCCCGGCGAGCCGCCCGCCGACGGTCCCCGGGTCCGCCCGGTGCCCGCCGGGACGGCCCCCCGGCCCGTGCGCCGCGCCTTCGTGCGCGCCGTGCCGCTCCCGCGCGGGCGGCACCCCGAGGAGCCGCCCGCGCGAGGCGGCCCCGGCACCCCGGCCGGATCGCGGGACGGGTCCGACGCGGGCCCGCAGTCCGCGCCCGTCACCGTCACTCCCGTACGCCTGCCGCTCTCCGGCCCCGCCCCGGCGGGGGCGACGGCGACGGCGACGGCCCCGGACGCCGCGGCCGACTCCGCAGCCCCCCAGACCCCCGCCCCCGCAGGGCGCACCGCCCCGCCGCAGCCCCGCCGTACCGAGGAGCCCCAGCCGTGAGCGAACACCACGTCGAGCACACCGACGCGTGGAGCGAGCCGGAGGCCCCGGGGACCCCCGTCGCGCCCTCGGCCGTCACCCCCGCCGACGCCGCCGACGCGGCCCGGCTCGTCTCCTTCGGGCTCCAGCCCAAGCTGCTGCCCGCGCGGGACGCCGAGTACGCCGAGCTGCTCCGCCGCTACCGCGAGGACCCCGCCTTCGCGCGGCTCGCCGACGCCGTCGCCACCGGCCTCGGCCTCGTCGTCCTGGAGGTCTCCCCGCGCGCCGGCATGGCCGTCACCGCCGGCGAGGACTCCGTCTTCGCCGTCCGCATGGGCGACTACGCCCGCCGCGCCTCCACCGACTCCGCCGACCGCTTCCTGCACGGCCTCGCGCACCTCGCCGTCGCCACCATGGCCTTCCCCCGCCCCGAGGACCTCGCCGACGACGGCTACATCGGCCGCCTCACGGTCAACGGCGTCGACGCCTTCGTCCGCCAGGCCTGCCGCCGCCTGGAAGAGCGCGCCGAGGAGCAGGGCGAGAACACCGACCCCGCCTCCGACGCCCCCGGCCTGGAGGCCGCCTGGCGGATCTACGCCCGGCGCAGCGCCACCGGCGCCACCAAGGACGCCCGCCGCCTCGCCGGTTCCACCACCGGCATCGTCGGCAAGGCCGTCGCCTTCCTCACCGACTCCGGCTTCCTCCAGCGGACCGGCGACGAGTCCGGCGGCTCCTACCGCACCACCGCGCGCTACCAGCTCCAGGTCCGCGACATGGCCGGCACCGCCGCCATGGCCGAACTGCTCGACCTCGGCGTCGTCCCCGTCAGCGACGGCTCCGCGACCCTCCTGCCGCCGCCCGAGGGCGACGACCTGGCGCTCGCCGCCGACGCCGGCCTGTCCTTCCACGGCTGACCGGCTGAACGGCTGAACGGCCGACCGGCCGACCGCCCCCCGGCAAGCCCCCGGCACGTCCCACCCCCACCGCACGTCACCGCCCATCCCGCGTACGAGAAGCACGAGAGTCCGCCGCATGTACGAGCTGTCCCGGGTCCGTCTCTACTCCATCGGACCGGCCGGCGCCCGCTACGCCGACACCGTCCTGGATCTGCGCGGCGTCGGCGCCCCGGTGCCCCACCCCGCCCCCGCCCAGGCGGATTTCTTCGAGGAGGAGCCGGTCGGCCCGCCGCGTCGCCCCGCCCCCGCGGGCGTGCTCTTCCTGGAGAACGGCGGCGGCAAGTCCGTCCTCCTCAAACTGATCTTCTCGGTGATGCTCCCCGGCCACCGCAACACCCTCGGCGGCGCCAGCTCCGGCGTGCTCCGCAAGTTCCTGCTCGCCGACGACTGCGGCCACGTCGCCCTGGAGTGGCAGCACACCCTCACCGGCGAGCTCGTCGTCGTCGGCAAGGCCAGCGAGTGGCGCGGCCGCCAGGTCTCCAACGACCCGCGCAAGTTCGCCGAGGCCTGGTACTCCTTCCGCCCCGGCCCCGGCCTCAGCCTCGACAACCTGCCCGTCGCCGAGGCCACCTCCGTGCGCCCGCCCGTCGAAGGCGCCTCCGGCGCCTCCGGCCGCCGCCGCACCATGAAGGGCTTCCGCGACGCGATCACCGAGGCGGGCAAGGCGTACCCGCACCTGGAGGTCTCCTGGGAGGAGATCCACGACCGCTGGAACGAGCACCTCGGCGACCTCGGACTCGACCCCGAACTCTTCCGCTACCAGCGCGAGATGAACGCCGACGAGGGCGAGGCCGCCGGCCTCTTCGCGGTCAAGAAGGACTCCGACTTCACCGACCTCCTGCTGCGCGCCGTCACCGACACCCGCGACACCGACGGCCTCGCCGACCTCGTCGGAGGCTTCGGCAACAAGCTCGGCCGCCGCGCCGAACTCACCGCCGAGCGCGACTTCACCGCCGGCTCCGTCGACCTGCTCACCCGCATCGTCGAGGCCGCCGACACCCGCGCCCGCGCGCGGGACGTGCACGCCGGGGCCGAGCGCCGCACCCGCACCCTGGCCCGCCGGCTCTCCGCCCGCGCCGCCCAGGAGCGCGGCCGGGTCGCCGAGCTCGCCGAGCAGGTCACGGCGGCGTCCCACGCCGTCGCCGAGGCGGAGCTGGCCCGAGGCCGCAGCGCCCTCATCGCCGCCGAGCTCGCCTACCGGCACGCCTCGCTGGCCCTGACCGCCGCGGAGAAGGGCGCCGCCGCCCAGCGCCGCGAGCTCACCGACGCCCGCACCCTGCACTCCGCCTGGCAGGCCGCCGAGTCCGTGCTCCGGCACCGCGCCGCCGGCGACCGCTCCACCCGCGTCGCCGCCGCCATCCGCGAGGCCGAGCGGGACGCCGCCCCCGCCCTCGCCGCCCGCGCCAAGGCCGCCGCCGACCTGGTCCGCGCCCTCGCCTCGGCCGCCGCCGAGGGCGAGCGGCACGCCGCCGAGGAGGAGGAGCGCTCCGCCGCCCTCCAGGAGGCCGGCGAGAGCGCCCACCGCGACGCCACCGCCGCCGCCACCGAGGCCCAGCGCGCCCGCAGCGAGGCCGGCCACCTGCGCCAGCGCCTCGCCGAGGTCGAGCAGGAGACCGCCGAGGCGGTACGGGCCGGCTGGCTCGACGACTCCGCCCCCGACGCCGACCCGGCCCGCGCCGCCCTCGCCGCCAGCGACGCCGAGAAGACCACCGTCGCCGCCTGGGACGCGGCCCGGGACGCCGCGCGCGCCGCCGCCGAGCGGGCCCGCGAGACCGCCGGCGCCGAGTCCCGCGCCGAACTCGCCGCCGCCCGCGCCGCCGACGCGGCCGAGGCCGCCGAGAACGCCTACGACGCCGAGCGCCGCGCCGCCGAGTCCCTGGCCGCCGACCCGCGCCTGGCCGAACTGCTCTCCCTGCCGGCCGCCGGGGAGACCACGGGCCAGCCCGCCGGCTCCCCGCTGCCCGGCCAGCGCGCGGGCGACGCCGCCACCCCCGCCGCCGGCCCCCTCGCGGCCCCCGACGGCGACGCGCTCTCCGTCACCGACTTCGACCGGTACGCCGACGAGCTGCGCGCCCTGCTCGACCGGTCCATCGGCTCCGCCGAACGCCAGCTCTTCGACCTGCGCACCGCCGCCGCCGACGACAACCGCATCCTCGGCGCCCTCGGCGACGGCGGCCTGCTGCCGCCCGGCCCCGACGTCCTCGCCACCGTCGAGTTCCTCGGCGAGCACGGCATCCCCGCCCTGCCCGGCTGGCGCTACCTCGCCCAGTCCGTGGACCCCGCCGACCACGCCGCCGTCCTCGCCGCCCGCCCCGAGCTGGTCGACGGCGTCGTGATCACCGACCCCGTCTCGTACGGCCGCGCCCGCGAGGTCCTCGGCGGCGCCGCCCTGCTGCCCCGCTCCACCGTCGCCGTCGGCACCGCCGCCGCGCTGCTCGCCCCCGTACCGGCCCCCGCCTCCGGCCAGGACGCGGACGTCTTCCTCGTCCCGCCGAACCCGGCCATGCACGACGAGAACGCCGCCGACGAGGAGCGCCAGGCGCTGCGCGGCCGGGCCGCCGCCCGCGACGAGGAGATCCGCGCGCTCGCCGCCCGGCTCACCGGCGACCGCTCGCTGGCCGCCCGGATCGGCTCCTGGCGCGCCGACTGCCCGCCCGGGATGCTCGCCGAGCTGGCCGCCGTCGCCGCCTCCGCCCGCACCGCCGCCGAGACCGCGGCCGCCGTCCTCGCCGAGGCCCGCGCGGTCCGCGCCGAGGCCGAGGAGACCGCCGCCGACGCCACCCGCGTCCGCGACGAGCGCCAGGACGCCGCCCAGCGCGCCCGCCGCGCCGCCGACGCGCTCGCGGGCCTCGCCTACCGGCTGCGCGAGCGCTCCGCCTGGCAGGCGAAGCTGCGCGAACTGGCCGACGACGCCACCGAGTCCGAGGCCCGCGCCCAGACCTGCCTGGAGCGCGCCCGCGCCGCCGACGAGGACCGCCGCGCCGCCCAGCGCGCCGCCGACGACGCCCACCGCACCGCCCGCGCGCTGCGCGCCGAGCGCGCCGAGATCGCCGGCGCCCCGGAGAACCTGCCGGAGGAGGACGCCGCCGCGCCCCGCGCCGCGCTCCCCACCCTCCGCGAGGCCTACCGGGCCGCCTCCCAGGTGTACGAGAAGGTCGGCGTCGGCGCCGACCTGCGCGCCGAGCAGGCCCGCGCCGAGAGCGACGAGTCCGCCGCCCTCGCCGAGCTCGACCGCCTCACCAACAAGGTCCGCACCCGCGCCGAACAGCTCCTGGAGTCGACCGACGGCGCCGACGGCCCGTCCCGCCAGGCCGCCGCCGCCCGCGCCGAGGCGCTGGTGCAGAAGCTGGAGTCGCGCGCCTCCGAGGCCAGCGAGAAGCTCGGCCGGCTGCGCGGCGAGTCCGAGCGGCTCGCCCCCGAGGACGGCGAGGCGCACACCGAGCTGCCCGAGGAACTGCACCCCGCCGACGCCGAGCACGCCCAGAGCCTGCTGCGCACCGCCACCACCGAGCTGGCCGCCCGCACCGACGCCCTGGAGGCGGCCCGCGCCGCCCACACCGGGCTGCTCCAGGCCCACCGGGCCGCCGAGGACGCCACCGGCGGCTTCGACGAGACCGCCGCGCTCCTGCGCGACCTGCTGCGCGACCACACGGACGAGGAGCAGGAGCGGCCCGAGCCCTACCCGGGCCCGCTGGCCGAGGCCCGCGAGGCGGCGGCGGAGAACCGCCGGGCGCTGCGCGGCTGCGCCGCCGAGCTGTCGGCCGCCGACGCGGCCGTCCGCGAGGCGAGCGACATCCTCGTCCGGCACGCCAACGCGACCCGCTTCGAGCAGGTGCGCACCCCGGCCCGGCAGCAGATCCGCGAGCTGCCCGCCGCCGCGCTCCCGGAGCACGCCGCGAAGTGGGCCGAGGCCTTCGCGCCCCGGCTGCGGGTGCTCACCGACGAGCTGGCGCAGCTGGAGCGCAACCGCGAGTCGATCGTGGACCGGCTGCGGGGCCTCGTGGAGTCCTCGCTGGCCACCCTGCGGTCGGCCCAGCGGCTGTCCCGGCTGCCCGAGGGGCTCGGCGAGTGGTCGGGCCAGGAGTTCCTGCGGATCCGCTTCGAGGAGCCCGACCCGGCGACGCTGACCGAGCGGCTCGGCGAGGTCGTCGACGAGGCGACCCGCGCGGCCGTGCGGAAGAACTCCGACCTGCGCCGCGACGGTATGTCCCTGCTGCTGCGCGGGGTCCAGGCCGCCCTCGAACCGAAGGGGATCGCCGTCGAGATCCTCAAGCCGGACGCGGTGCTGCGCGCGGAGCGGGTGCCCGTGGGCCAGATGGGCGACGTCTTCTCCGGCGGCCAGCTGCTCACCGCCGCCATCGCCCTCTACTGCACGATGGCCGCGCTCCGCTCCAACGACCGGGGCCGCGACAAGCACCGCCACGCGGGCACGCTCTTCCTCGACAACCCGATCGGCCGCGCGAACGCCACGTACCTGCTGGAGCTCCAGCGGGCCGTGTCGGACGCGCTGGGCGTGCAGCTGCTGTACACGACGGGCCTGTTCGACACGACCGCGCTCGCCGAGTTCCCGCTGGTCATCCGACTGCGCAATGACGCGGACCTGCGCGCGGGCCTGAAGTACATCAGCGTGGAGGAGCACCTGCGCCCGGGGCTGCCGCAGCCGAGCGCCGAGGGCGAGGCGATCCACGGCGAGATCACCGCGACCCGGATGTTCCGCCGGACGCCCGACGCCCAGGCGCCCTCACCGGCACCCGCCGCCGCGACGGCGGAGTAGCCCCCGGGCCGCCCGGCCCGCCCGGTGAAAGCAGAGTGGCCCGGATCCCCGTAAGGAGATCCGGGCCACCCGGCCATCGTGCGCGTACGTTCTTCGTGTGCGTACGTCCGCGTTCGTGCGCGTACGTTCGTCAGGCCGCTTCGGAGAGGCGCTCGGCCGGCTGCTCGCCGCGCCGGGACCGGGCGGTGCTGCTCGGCTGCGACACCACTCCGTTGCGCTGGCGCCACACCTGACGGGTGATCCACACGTCCAGCACGCTCCAGGTGGCCGCCACCGTACTGATCACCGACGTGACCGTGACCGGGAACGCCAGCCAGGATCCGGTGACCGAGCAGAAGAAGGCGACCATCGCCTGGATCAGGGTCACCGCCGTCAGCATCACCGCGCGGACGGCGGCCGTCCGCACGGGGTCGGGCATCCGCCCGCGCCCCTTCTTCTCCTCCACCCACAACTGCCGAACCGGTCGCGCCTCGTCTTCCATAGCGCTGTCACTCCCCACCACCGACGTCTTCAGGGTGGCTGCCCGTCTTCAGCCGCTTTACGCGGACACAACCCCCCCGGTACAGAATGACGCACGAGGGAGGGAAAAGGTTTCGCCGGGGTCCCCTTTCCGACACCCCGTCAGTGCGGCGACCTCAGGAGCGGAACAAGCAGTTCCAGCCATCTGCTGAGGCCGGGGAAGTGGCGTTCTGTCAGGTGTCCTGCGCCACACTGCCGGAACCCAACTCCCCGAATACCAGGACATCTCATGATCAACACTCACTCGACAGGCTGAAAATCGCCCGGACGCGTCTTCGAGATGGCTGTGATGCAGTAGTAGGCTCGCGCCGCCGTTTGTTGAAACTGAAGGTTGACGCCGCGTGTTGACGCCGGGCGTGACGACGTGAGTGACCTCCGTGGCCGCGGGGGCCGAGGTGGGGGAGGCCATGCGCTTTCGCGGGAAGTCCATCCGCAGGAAGATCGTGGCGTTGCTTCTCGTGCCGCTCGTCTCCCTCACCGGACTGTGGGGGTTCTCCACGGTCCTCACGGGCCGTGAGGCCCGCCAGCTCCTCGACGTCGGCTACATCGTCGACAAGGTCGGCTACCCCCTGGAGGACACCGTCCGGGTCATCCAGAAGGAGCGCCGCCAGTCCCTCGTCTACCTCGCCGACCCCCGCGCCTCCGACGCGCTGACCCGGCTCCGCGAGCAGCGCGAGGCGACCGACCGGCAGCTCGACCTCATCCGCCGCAACGCCGCCGACTCCGGCGTCCGTTCCGAGATGAACCCGGTGACCGCCCAGCGCCTCACCTCCCTCCTCGAAGCCCTCGACGGCCTCTCCTCGCTGCGCCGCTCCGTCGAGAACCGCGACATCGGCAGGCTCCAGGCGCTCGACTTCTACAACCGGCTCGTCGACCCCTGCTACAGCTTCCTCCTCACCCTCCACGCCCTGGAGAACGTGGAGATGGACAAGCAGGGCCGAGCCCTCGTCGGCATCGTCCGCGCCCGCGAGGCCCTCTCCCGCGAGGACGCCCTCGTCCTCTCCGCCCTCATAGCCGAGCGGGTCACCGCCCAGGAGGTCCGGGCGATCTCCGACCTGGTGGCGGCCCGCGAGGTCTACTACGAGTCCAACCTCGAACTGCTCCCCGGCAGCGAGCGCGAGCGCTTCGAGAAGTACTGGCGCGGCCCCCACACCGCCCCGCTGCGCAAGGCGGAGGAGGCGGTCATCGCCGCCGGCCCCACCGACCGCCCCCGCGCCGTCAGCCCCGAGCTCTGGTCGGAGCAGGCCACCTCGGTCCTCGACGACCTGGCCCGCGACAACACCCTCGCGGGCGACCGCTACCAGGACCGCGTCCAGCCCGCCGCGTACAGCGTGCTCCTCAAGGCGGGCGTCGCCGGCGTCCTCGGCTTCGTCGCCCTGCTCGTCTCCGTCATCGTCTCCGTCCGCGTCGGCCGCGAGCTCGTCCGCGACCTGCGCCGCCTGCGCAAGGAGGCCCAGGAGGTCTCCGGCGTCCGGCTGCCCAGCGTCATGCGCCGCCTCGCCGCCGGCGAACACGTCGACGTCGAGACCGAGGTGCCCCATCTCCGGTACGACGACGACGAGGTCGGCCAGGTCGGCCAGGCCCTCAACACCCTCCAGCGCGCCGCCGTCGAGGCCGCCGTCAAGCAGGCCGACATGCGCCGAGGCGTCTCCGAGGTCTTCGTCAACCTCGCCCGCCGCAACCAGGTCCTGCTCCACCGCCAGCTCACCCTCCTCGACACCATGGAGCGCCGCACCGAGGACACCGAGGAGCTCGCCGACCTCTTCCGGCTCGACCACATGACGACCCGCATGCGCCGTCACGCCGAGGGCCTCGTGATCCTCTCCGGCGCGGCGCCCTCCCGCCAGTGGCGCAAGCCCGTCCAGCTCATGGACGTCGTCCGCGCCGCCGTCGCCGAGGTCGAGGACTACGAGCGCATCGAGGTCCGCCGGCTGCCCCGGCTCGGCGTCGGCGGCCCCGCCGTCGCCGACCTCACCCACCTCATCGCCGAACTCCTGGAGAACGCCACGGTGTTCTCGCCCCCGCACACCGCCGTGCAGGTGCTCGGCGAGCGGGTGGCCAACGGCTTCACCCTGGAGATCCACGACCGGGGCCTCGGCATGAACCCCGACGCCCTCCTCGACGCCAACCTGCGCCTCGCCGAGACCCCCGACTTCGAGCTCTCCGACACCGACCGGCTCGGCCTCTTCGTGGTCAGCCGGCTCGCCCAGCGCCAGAACGTCCGGGTCTCCCTCCAGCCCTCCCCGTACGGCGGGACCACCGCCGTCGTCTTCATCCCGGCCGCGCTGCTCACCGACGCCCCCGAGACCCAGGGCGCGGGCTTCCGCCTCGACCGCAAGTCCGCCGAAGCCGCGGGCGCGGGCGCCGGAACCGGCTCCGGCACGGGCGCCGGAGCCGGCGCCGCGAAGGGCGAGGGGCTGCCCGTACGCCGCCCGGTCCTCACCAAGGTGCCCGACCCCGCGCTCGAACCCGCCGCGCCGCTCCTCGACGGCCCCGTCGAGCTGGAGGCACCGCTCGGCCCCGACGGCTTCGACGACCTGCTCGGCGGCGCCTCCGACCTCCTCGACAGCGACAGCGAGCGCGGCAGCCTCTTCCGGGCCCGCGAGCACCGCCGCCGCGGCGAGCAGCACCAGCAGGTCCCGGACCGGACCGGCGGCCGGACCGGCGCCTCCCGGGACCGGGACGACACGGAGCCGCCCGCCGACCCCGTACGGCTGCCCCGGCGCCGCCAGCCCACCCTCGTCGTCGACCACGGCCGCCGCCTGGACGAGCCGGGCCGCGCCCATCCCGTCCCCAGCACCCCGG
The DNA here is from genome assembly GCF_055582325.1 of Streptomyces sp. NPDC042100. Taxonomy (NCBI): domain Bacteria; kingdom Bacillati; phylum Actinomycetota; class Actinomycetes; order Kitasatosporales; family Streptomycetaceae; genus Streptomyces; species Streptomyces sp. NPDC042100. The sequence continues at coordinate 16,310 of NZ_JBVJDK010000016.1, read as the reverse complement.
TGGACGGCGACACGATGGAGCTGGCCCGCGTCCCGCAGCCCGTGCCGCCGCACGGCACCGGCCCCACGCTCGTCCCCGTACCGCAGGAAGGCCCCGCTCCGTTCGGCGGGCTGCCCCGCCGGGTGCGCCAGGCCAGCCTCGCGCCGCAGCTCCGCGAGGACGCCGGGCGCGCCGAGGACCAGCCGGGCGCGGCGGCCTCCGCCGCCGACACCGACTCCTTCGAGCGCGACGCCGAGGAGGTGCGCAGCCGCATGGCCTCCATGCAGCGCGGCTGGCAGCGCGGACGCCGGCACAACGCCGAAACGACAGCACCAGGAACGACACCCGAGGGGGACGGTCGATGACCGCACCGAACGCCGCAGCAACCCACAGCTCCGCTCACGGCAACGGGGAGCTGAACTGGCTCCTCGACGAACTCGTCCAGCGCGTCGGCTCCATCCGCAAGGCCCTGGTGCTCTCCGGCGACGGCCTGCCCACCGGCGCCTCGCAGGACCTCTCCCGCGAGGACGGCGAGCACCTCGCGGCCGTGGCCTCCGGCTTCCACAGCCTCGCCAAGGGGGTGGGCCGCCACTTCGAGGCGGGCAGGGTCCGGCAGACCGTCGTCGAGCTGGAGGACGCCTTCCTCTTCGTCACCGCCGCGGGCGACGGCAGCTGCCTCGCCGTGCTCGCCGACGCCGACTCGGACGTCGGCCAGATCGCGTACGAGATGACCCTGATGGTCAAGCGGGTCGGCGCGCACCTGGCCACGGCGCCCCGTTCCGGGCTGCCCAACGGCGCGTGAGGCGGAGGGGGACGGCATGAGTGACGCAGAGCAGTCCCACGAGGACGCGCCCGGCCACTGGTTCGACGACGAGGCGGGCCCCGTGGTCCGCCCGTACGCCATGACCCGGGGCCGGACGAGCGCCGCCACCCGCCACCGCCTCGACCTGATCGCGGTGGTGGTGCCCGAACCGGCCGCCGACGACCCCGGCCGCGACCAGACGCTGTCCCCCGAGCACGTCGAGATCGTCGAGCGCTGCTCCGAGCAGCCCCAGTCGATCGCCGAGCTCGCCGCGGGACTCGACCTCCCCGTCGGGGTGGTACGGGTCCTCGTCGGCGATCTCGTCGACGACGAGCTCGTCCATGTGACCCGCCCCGTTCCGCCGGCCGAACTGCCGGACGTGAGCATCCTTCGCGAGGTGATCAATGGCCTTCGGGCGCTCTAGCCGCAAGCAGCCGCCGGTGGAGCCGGTCACGCTGAAGATCCTGGTCGCGGGCGGCTTCGGAGTCGGCAAGACCACGCTGGTCGGCGCGGTCAGCGAGATCCGGCCGCTGCGGACCGAGGAGATCCTCAGCGAGGCCGGCCGGCCCGTCGACGACCTGCACGGCGTCGAGACCAAGTCGACCACCACGGTCGCCATGGACTTCGGCCGGATCACGCTGCGCGAGGACCTCGTCCTCTACCTGTTCGGCACACCCGGCCAGGACCGCTTCTGGTTCCTGTGGGACGAGCTGGCGCAGGGCGCCCTCGGCGCGGTCGTCCTCGCGGACACCCGCCGGCTGGAGGACAGCTTCGCGGCGATCGACTACTTCGAGCGGCGCGGCATCCCCTTCACGGTCGCCGTCAACTGCTTCGAGGGCTCCCGCCGCTTCCCCGCGGAGAGCGTGCGCGGGGCGCTCGACCTCGACCCCGAGGTGGAGCTGCTGATGTGCGACGCCCGCGACCGGGAGTCCGTGAAGAACGTCCTGGTCGCCGTCGTCGAACACGCCCTGGTCCTGGCGGACCGGGGCCCGGCGGCCGTCGGCTGACGAAGGCGCGGGGGCCGGGCACGGGGGCGCGGCCTCCCGCCCGGAAGGCCGCGCGTCCGGCCCGAAGGGCCGCGCCCCCGCCCTCACCGCACCGCGACCACCGCCGACCCGTGCCCGAACAGCCCCTGGTTCGCGGTGATCCCGGTGCGCGCCCCCGGCACCTGCCTGGCGCCCGCCGTGCCCCGCAGCTGCCAGGTCAGCTCGCAGACCTGCGCGATGGCCTGCGCCGGCACCGCCTCGCCGAAGGAGGCCAGCCCGCCGCTCGTGTTGACCGGGAGCCGCCCGCCGAGCGCGGTCACCCCGTCCCGCAGCAGCTTCGCGCCCTCGCCCGCCCCGCACAGGCCGATGTCCTCGTACCACTCCAGCTCCAGCGCCGTGGACAGGTCGTAGACCTCTGCCAGCGACAGGTCCTCGGGACCGATCCCCGCCTCCTCGTACGCCGCCCGCGCGATCGACGCGCGGAAGGAGTGGGCGGCGGGGGAGACCGCGACGGCCGAGTCGGTCGCGATGTCCGGCAGGTCCAGGACGGCTTTCGGGTAGGTCGGCGTGACCGTCGACACCGCGCGGATACGGACCGGATCCGGGTGCCCGTGCCGCCGGGCGAAGTCCATGCTCGACAGCACCAGCGCCGCGCCCCCGTCGGAGGTGGCGCAGATGTCCAGCAGCCGCAGCGGATCGGCCACCACCGCCGAGGCGGCCACCTCCGCCGCGCTGACCGGGGTGCGGTAGCGGGCCAGCGGGTTGAGCGCGCCGGCCGCCGCGTTCTTCACCTTGACCTGGGCGAAGTCCTCGGGCGTGTCCCCGTACAACGCCATCCGGCGGCGGGCGTAGAGCGCGAAGTACGCCGGGTTGGTCGCGCCGAGCACCCGGAAGCGCAGCCAGTCCGGGTCGTCCGGCCGCTCGCCGCCCGCCGGGGCGAAGAAGCCCTTCGGCGCCGCGTCCGCGCCCACCACGAGGACCACGTCCGCGAGCCCCGCCAGGATCTGCGACCGCGCGGTGTTCACCGCCTGCGCCCCCGAGGCGCACGCCGCGTAGACGCTGGTGACCCGCGCGCCCTGCCAGCCGAGCGCCTGCGCGAAGGTGGCGCCGGACACGTAGCCGGGGTAGCCGCACCGCATGGTGTTCGCGCCGACGACCGAGCCGACGTCCCGCCACTCCAGGCCCGCGTCGGCGAGCGCCGCGCGGGCCGCGTGCGTCCCGTAGCCGACGAAGGAGCGTCCCCACTTGCCCCACGGGTGCATCCCGGCGCCGAGCACGGCGATGTCGTTCACGCCTTCCCCTCCTTGTCGGCCGCATCGGCCGCATCGGCCCCATCAGCCCCATCGGCCCCGGCGACCGGCCGCCAGTGCCAGGTGGTCCAGATGTGCTCGTCGTCCTCGTTGAGGACGCCGGGCACCAGCTCCATCTCGTCGCCGAGGGCGAGATCGGCCGTGCGCACACCGGGCGCGGCCTGACCGAGGACCACCATGGCCTCGGCTTCGAGTTCCACCGCGACGAGCGTGTACGGCTCCCAGGGCACCGCCGGATCGGAGACGTACGGGGCCGGGGGCCGGTAGCGCCCGTCGGTGAAGGACCAGATCCGGCCGCGCCGGGACAGCGGGGTCTCGGTCAGTTCGCCGCCGCCGGGGCAGCCGGGGTTGCGGCAGGCGCCGTCCTCGCGGGGGAAGAACACCGAGGCGCAGGCGGTGCAGCGGGTCCCGAGCAGCCGAAAGCCGTCGCCGCCCCGGTCGTCGCCCGCGCCGCCCTCCGGCCGGCCGGTGAACCAGCCGTCCACCACCGGCCTCTGCGTCCGTGCCATGCGCCACCCCTCCCGTTACCTGACGATCCGTCAGAAGTGTGGCACGGGGTGCCCGGCGACGGAAGACGGACCGGCGGCGTCAGTGCCCGGCCACCGACCGCCGCGCCACCGGGAAGTCGAAGAACGTCGACGGGAACGGCTCCGGCTTGAAGGTGAAGTGCCACCACTCCTCCGGCAGGTTCACGAAGCCCTGCTCCGCCAGCGCGCCCCGGAGCAGGTCCCGGTTGGCGCGCTGGACGCCCGTGATCCTGGGGTCGTCGGTGTGCGACAGGGGGTCGAAGCAGTCGAAGCCCGTCCCCATGTCCACGGAGTTGTCGGGGAACCGCTCCGCCCGGGGCCGGAAGCACTCCACCTGCGGCTCGCCCGGCACGTACGGCCGGGTCGGTACGGCGGGCAGCCGCACGATCGTCACGTCCACCGTCGAGCCCCTGCTGTGCCCGGACTTCTCGGCGATGTACCCGTCCTCGAACAGCCGCTCCTTGGCGACCAGCGGATAGAACTCCTTCTTCATCCGCTCGTCGCCCAGGTCCTTCGCCCACCGCACGAAGTGGTCCACCGCGCGCTGCGGCCGGTAGCAGTCGTACACCTTCAGCGTGTACCCGCGCGCGAGCAGCCGCGTCTGCGCGCGGTGCAGCGCCTCGGCGGCGGGCCGGGTCACGATGCACACGGGCTGCCGGTAGCCGTCGACCGGCTCGCCCACGAAGTCGTGCGCCGTGGTGTAGCGCATCTCCTGGAGGATCGTCGGGTCCACCCGGTCCAGCGCCACGAACTCCCGCGGCGCCTTGGGTTCCGGCACGGCCCCGGCCGGGGGAGCACCCGCGGTGGCGGCGAGCAGACCGGCGGCGGCGAGCACACCGAGGGCACGGGCGGCGGAGGCGAGTCCAGTCGGTCGATTCATGGCACCCGTCTACCAGCAACGGGCGCCCCGGGAAAGGGAGATCGCGTACGGTCGCCCCGTGACCGACTCCTCCGCGCACTCCCACTGCTCCACCTGCGGCACCCGCTACCCGGCCGACGCCGGCTGGCCCCGCACCTGCCCCGCCTGCGGCACCACCGCCTACCGCAACCCGCTGCCCGTCGCCGTCGCCCTGCTCCCGGTGACCGGCCCCGAGGGCACCGCGCTCGTCGTCATCACCCGCACCATCGAACCGGCGGCCGGCGGGGTCGCCCTGCCCGGCGGCTTCGTCGACTACGGCGAGGACTGGCGCGCGGCCGTCGTCCGCGAGCTGCGCGAGGAGACCGGCATCGAGGCCGCCGCCGAGGACGTCCGCCTCGCCGACGCCCTCTCCTCCCCGACGGCCCACCTCCTCCTCTTCGGCCTCCTCCCACCCCGCCCGGCCGCGGCCCTCCCGCCCCCGGCCCCGACCACCGAGACCACGGGCCACCACCTCCTCCACACCCCCCAGGACCTGGCCTTCCCCCTGCACACGGAGGCGGTACGGAGGTTCTTCGCGGGCGCGTACGCATAGGGGAGGCCGGTCCCCGACAGGGACACCCCGGGCTCGCGCCTCGGGGTCCCGGGCTCGCGCCTAGATCCCGGGCTCGCGCCTCGGGGTCCCGGGCTCGCGCCTTGGTCACGGGCTCGCGCCGTGGGGCCGCGGGCTCCCGCCTCGGCCTCGGGCCCGCGGACCCTGTCCCTCAGCCCGCCCTCGGGCTTGGGCTCCCGCCTCGGGCCTCGGGCTTGGGCTCCCGCCTCGGGCCTCGGGCTTGGGCTCCCGCCTCGGGCCTCGGGCTTGGGCTCCCGCCTCGGGCCCCGGGCGCCTGGGGCCTCCACCTCCCCGTCCCGGGAGCCTCACCCCCCGCCCCCCTCCGCCCCCTCCCCTCGCACCCGCACCGGCAGCTCCGGCTCCTCCGGCCCGTGCTCCGTCACCCGCTCCACCGTCACCCGCCCGTCCACCAGCCGCGACTGGTAGCGCTCGACCTCGGCGGACCGCCAGCCGTCGCCGGCGTCGCGGACGACCAGGCCGCCGCCGGTGCGGCCCGGGACCGGGGCCCACGCCTCCAGCGACAGCTCGCCGTCCCCGTCCAGGACCGGCAGCACCGCGCCCGCGCGGGCGAGCACCGGCACCCGGGACAGCGGCGCGTCCAGCAGGACCTGGCCAGGGCCGTCGTACGCGCGCCCGGTCGCCGTGTCGTACCACCGTCCGCGCGGAAGCCGCACCGCGCGCCGGTCCGTGCCCGGCACCAGCACCGGCGCGACCAGCAGCGCGTCGCCGAGCAGGAACGCGTCCTCGCAGTCCCGCAGCGCCCGGTCCTCCGGGGTGCCCCACCACACCGGACGCACATACGGCGCGCCCGTCAGCCGCGCGAGCCGGGACAGGGTCACGAAGTACGGCCGCAGCCGCTCCCGCTCCAGGAGCGCCGCCCGCGCGTGCTCCAGCACCTCCGGCCCGAACTCCCACGGCTCGCGCCGCCCCGCGTCGATCGCCGCGTGGGTGCGGAACAGCGGCAGCCAGGCCCCCAGCTGGTACCACCGCAGGAACAGCTCCGGCGACGGACTCCCGTCGAAGCCGCCCACGTCCGGCCCCGAGTACGGCACCCCGCACAGCCCCAGCCCCAGCACGAGCGCCAGCGAGGCCCGCAGCCCCGGCCACTCCGACGCCACGTCGCCCGACCAGGTCCCCCCGTACCGCTGCATCCCCGCCCACCCGGAGCGCGAGAAGAGGAACGGCCGCTCCTCCGGCCGCAGCCGCCGCAGCCCCTCGTACCCCGCGCGGGCCATCGTCAGCCCGTAGACGTTGTGCGCCTCGCGGTGGTCCCCGCCCAGCCCCTCCAGCGCGTGCCGCGCCGACCGGGGCAGCGTCCGCTCGCCGAACGGGGCGAAGGACACCGGCTCGTTCATGTCGTGCCACACGCCCGAGAAGCCCTGCCGCAGCCGCTCCTCGTACAGCCCGCCCCACCACTCCCGCGCGCGCGGGTCGGTGAAGTCCGGATAGGCGCACTCCCCGGGCCACACCACCCCGCGCACCTCCCCGCCCCCCGCGTCCCGGACGAACGCCCCGGCCGCCCGCCCCCCGTCGTAGACCGGATCACCCGGCTCCGCCCGCACCGCGGGGTCCACGATCGACACCAGCCGCACCCCGTGCCCGCGCAGCTCCGCCGCCAGCCCCGGCAGATCGGGGAACCGCTCCCGGTCCACCGTGAACACCCGGTGCCCGGCGTAGTGGTCGATGTCCAGGTGCAGTACGGACAGCGGCAGCCCCCGGTCCCGGTAGCCGTCCACCACCCGCCGCACCTCCCGCTCGCTGCCGAAGCCCCACCGCGCGTGCTGCGGCCCCAGCGCCCAGGACGGCGGCAGCGCCGGCGCCCCGGTCAGCGCCGCCCAGCCGTGCAGTACCCGCGCGGGCGTCCCGACCACCACCCAGCACCGCAGCGGCCCCCCGTCCATGCGCAGCTCGCTCCTCCCGGGCCGGTCGTGCCCCGAGCCGGCCCCCTCCTCGCCCTCCGCGAGCACCACCCGGCCGTCCCAGGAGTTGTCGTGGAAGGCCAGGTGCGTCCCCGAGTCCGCCACCACCAGCTGCACCGGCATGGTGACGTACAGCGGGTCGTCGCCGGGGCCGAAGCTCCCGCCGGGATCGGTGTTCCACAGGCGGTACGAGCCGTCCCGCAGCCGAGGCCCGGCCGCCCGCCCGCCGAGCCCGAAGAACCGCGCGTCCGCCGGCACCTCGCTGCGCTGCACCCAGCGCGCCGCCCCGCCCCGCACCGGCTCCCACCAGCGCGGCGGCAGGTCCCGCCGCAGTACCACCCCGCCCGGGGTGCGCACCTCCACCGCCCCGTGCCGGGAGACCGTCACGGTCACCCGCTCCGACACCACCCGCCAGCCGCCCTCGGTGTCCGGCTCCAGGACCGCCCGGGGGTCCGGCTCCGGCGCCTGTCCGGCCAGCGCGTACGAGGGCAGCGGGCCCGCCCCGTCCCAGCCCCAGAACACCGTTCCGCCGGCCGACACGGAGATCCGCAGCTCGGAGCGGGCGAACCGGACGATCCCGCCGCCCGGCAGCGGCTCCACCTCGCCCATCGGTCCCGGCACCCGGGCCCGCTCCGCCCCCCTCGGGGGCAGCGCCCGCGCGTCGGCGCGCCGCCGCCGCCACGCCACCCGCGCCGCCCGCAGTCCCCCCACCGAACCCAGCACCTTCACCGAGCGCACCAGCTCACGACCGTCCATGGCGCTCACCCTGCCACCCGGACCACGGCGAACGAGCTCCGTTCAACTGCCGTTCACCCGTGGTGGGAGCACATGTTCAACCCACCGACCATGGGCGGGGAACCCTGGTGCGATCGCGCCCCGCATGGCATCGTCCCTGTCAGCCGCGTCACGCGCACACCCCTCGCACGTGCGCGCGACACACGCAGACCCCGCGTTACAGCCAGGGAGCCACAGCAATGACATCAGCGCAGACCGAGCCGCTTTGGCAGCCTGACGAGGACCGCGTCGCAGCGGCGGCCGTCACCCGCTTCCACGCCTGGGCGGCCGAGCGCCACGGAGCGCCCGCCGAGGGCGGCTACCCGGCCCTGCACCGCTGGTCCGTCGACGAGCCGGAGACCTTCTGGGCCGCCGTCGCCGAGTGGTTCGACCTCCGCTTCCACACCCCGTACGAGCGGGTCCTCGGCAGCCGTGACATGCCCGGCGCCGACTGGTTCCCCGGCGCCACCCTCAACTACGCCGAGCACGCCCTGCGCGCCGCCGAGGACCGCCCCCACGACACGGCGCTGCTCCATGTGGACGAGACACATGACCCGACGCCGGTGACCTGGGCCGAACTCCGCCGCCAGGTCGGCTCCCTCTCCGCCGAGCTGCGCCGCCTCGGCGTCCGCCCCGGCGACCGGGTCAGCGGCTACCTGCCCAACATCCCCGAGGCCGTCGCCGCCCTCCTCGCGACCGCCGCCGTCGGCGCCGTCTGGACCTCCTGCGCCCCCGACTTCGGTGCCCGCAGCGTCCTGGACCGCTTCCAGCAGGTCGAGCCCGTCGTGCTGTTCACCGTCGACGGCTACCGCTACGGCGGCAAGGAGCACGACCGCCGCGACACCGTCGCCGATCTGCGCGCCGAACTGCCCTCGCTGCGCGCCGTCGTGCACATCCCGCTGCTCGGCACCCCCGCCCCCGAGGGGGCACTGGCCTGGGCCGACCTGACCGCCGCCGACACCGAGCCGGAGTTCGAGCCGGTCCCGTTCGCGCACCCGCTGTGGGTGCTGTACTCCTCCGGCACCACCGGCCTGCCGAAGGCGATCGTGCAGTCCCAGGGCGGCATTCTGATCGAGCACGTCAAGCAGCTCGGCCTGCACTGCGACCTCGGGCCCGAGGACGTGTTCTTCTGGTACACCTCCACCGGCTGGATGATGTGGAACTTCCTCGTCTCCGGCCTGCTCACCGGCACCACCGTCGTCCTCTACGACGGCAGCCCCGGCTACCCGGACACGGCCGCCCAGTGGCGGGTCGCCGAGCGGACCGGCGCCACCCTGTACGGCACCTCCGCCGCGTACGTCATGGCCTGCGCCAAGGCCGACGTGCACCCGGGCCGCGACTTCGACCTCTCGCGCGTGAAGTGCGTGGCCACCACGGGCTCCCCGCTGCCCCCCGACGGCTTCCGCTGGCTGCACGACCAGGTCCGCGCGGACCTGTGGATCGCCTCCGTCAGCGGCGGCACCGACGTCTGCTCCTGCTTCGCGGGCGCGGTGCCCACCCTCCCGGTCCACATCGGCGAGCTCCAGGCCGCCGGCCTCGGCACCGACCTGCAGTCCTGGGATCCCTCGGGCAAGCCGCTGATCGGCGAGGTCGGCGAGCTCGTCGTCGTGAACCCGATGCCGTCGATGCCCATCCGCTTCTGGAACGACCCGGACGGCAGCCGCTACCGCGAGAGCTACTTCGAGATGTTCCCCGGGGTCTGGCGGCACGGCGACTGGATCACGATCACCGACCACGGCTCGGTCGTCATCCACGGCCGCTCCGACTCCACCCTGAACCGTCAGGGCGTCCGGATGGGGAGCGCCGATATCTACGAGGCGGTCGAACGCCTCCCGGAGATCCGGGAGTCGCTCGTCATCGGCCTGGAGGAGCCGGACGGCGGCTACTGGATGCCGCTCTTCGTGCACCTCGCCGAGGGCGCCACGCTCGACGAGGAGCTGGTCGGCCGGATCCGGAGCACGATCCGCGCCGAGCTCTCCCCGCGCCACGTGCCCGACGAGATCATCGAGGTCCCCGGCGTCCCGCACACCCTCACCGGCAAGCGGATCGAGGTCCCGGTCAAGCGCCTCCTCCAGGGCACCCCGCTGGAGCGCGCCGTGAACGCGGGCTCGGTGGACGACCTGGACCTGCTGCGCTTCTACGAGGAGCTGGCCCGCGCCCGCGCGGGCGGCGCGTAACGCGCAGGAAGGGCCCCGCGCGGGTGCGCGGGGCCCTTCCTTCCTCTTCCGGTACCGGCTCAGCCCCCGTAGGTGGCCTGCGCGTCGCCGAGCACCCCGGCGAAATCCGCGGCGAGCCGCCGCGCGTCGGCCGGGAGCAGCGTCGCGGTCGTGATCCGCACGCCCGTGGGCGCGGCGATCCGGAACCGGGCTCCGGCCGCCACCCACCAGCCCTGCGTCCGCAGCCCGTTCACCACCGCCGACTCGTCCCGCACCGGCACCCACACGCTCAGCCCGCTGGGCCCGGTCGAGCGGATCCCGTACGCGCCGAGGGCGTCGATCAGTGCCCGCCGCCGCTCCGCGTACGCGGCCTCGCCCGCCGCGACGAGCCGGGTGACCCCGGGGTCGACGAGCAGACCGGCGACCGTCTCCTGAAGGACGTGGCTGACCCAGCCGGACGTCATGAGCATCCGCCCGTCGTGCCGGGCGAGCGTCACCGGATCACCGGCCACCCCGGCCCACCGCAGGTCGATGCCCAGGTGCTTGGAGACCGTCCGGACGTGCGCCCAGCGCTCCAGGCCCGCCGTGGCGAGGGAGACCGGGGCGACACCGGAGATCTCCGCGTTGTGGTCGTCCTCCACGACCAGCACCTCGGGAAACTCCCTCAGCAGCGCGCCCAGTTCGTCCCGGCGCGCCGGGGTGAAGGCGGCGCCGGTGGGGGACTGGCCGCGCGGACTGCACAGCACGGCCCGCACCCCCGCGCGCAGCGCGGCCCGCAGGGCGTCCGGGGTCATCCCCTCGCGGTCCACGGCGACCGGCACCATCCGCAGCCCGAGGGCCGGGACCAGGTCGAGCAGATGGTGGAAGCCGGGGTCCTCCACGGCCACGGCGTCCCCGGGCCGCAGCTCGGTGGAGAGCAGCCGGGCGACGCAGTCCAGGGCCCCGTGCGCGAAGGTCAACTGCTCCGCCGGCACGCCGTCCCGGCCGAACCACGCGCGGGTGAGCTCCTCCAGCGCCGCGAGCCGGGGCGCCGCCCGGTGCGAGCCGTACACCGGGCGCACCTCGGCGGGCGGCCGGAGCACCGGCAGGAACGCGGGGTCGGGATGCCCGCCGGCCAGGTCCACCAGCCCCTCGGGCACCCGGGGCGGGCGCCGGGAGGCGACGGAGGGGGCCTCGGCGACGACGGTGCCGCCCCGGCCCCGGGTGACGACGAGGCCGCGCCCCCGCAGCTCCTTGTAGGCGGTGGCGACGGTGCCGGGGCTGACGCCCAGGTCGTCGGCGAGGCGCCGCACGGGGGGCAGGGCGTCGCCCGGTGCGAGCTCGCCCTCGGTCACGCCGCGTTCGACGGACGCGGCAATCCCCTTGGCTGTGGTCCCAGTGATCGAATATTGTGTTGCCACGTACTGGATTATGTATCAATACATAACTCGCGTCAAGGGGGAACCGAGTGAACCGCACGACCTGGCACCGCACCGCGCTCGACCGCGTGCCCGGAGGCCGCGACGGCCGCCGGATGCTGCTCGTCAGCATCATCGACAAGACCGGCACCGGCCTCTGGGCGGGCTGCACCGCCCTCTACTTCACCTACGTCTCCGGCCTCGGCCTCGGACAGGTCGGCCTCCTCATGACCGTCGCCGGCGGCGTCGGCATCGCGGGCGCCCCCCTCGCCGGCCGCCTGGCCGACCGCTTCCCCCTCGTCCGCGTCATCGTCGCCGCCCAACTCATGCGCGGCCTCGCCCTCCTCGCCCTCCTCACCACCGACCACTTCCTCCTCCTCACCGTCTACTCCGCCCTCGGCGCCCTGCCCGACCGCGCCGGCAGCGTCCTCATCAAGCTCTACGCCGCCCGCATCGCAGGCCCCGACCGCACCCGCTACCAGGCCATCCAGCGCACCACCGTCAACATCGGCTGGTCCATCGGTGGCCTCGGCGCCGCCGCCGCCCTCGCCACCGGAGACCCCCGCGCCTACACCTTCCTCCTCGTCGGCAACGTCCTCACCTACCTGGTCATCGCCCTCCTCACCCTGCGCTGCGCCGAACCCGCCGCTCCTTCCCGCACCGTCGCCACCTCAGCCGACGCCCCCAAGGACCTCCCCGGCAACCCCTGGCGCGACCGCACCTTCCTCGCCTACACCGCCACCGACGCCGCCCTCTTCCTTGACGACACGATCCTCCAGGTCGCCGTCCCGCTCTGGATCGTCCACGCCACCTCGGCCCCCGTCGGCCTCGCCCCGCTGCTCCTCGTCCTCAACACCGTCCTCGTCGTCCTCTTCCAGGTGCCCCTCACCCGCTTCGGCGCCACCACCCCGGCCGCCCGCCGCCTCCTCATCCCCCTCACCGGCCTCTTCGTCCTCGGCACCCTCGCCCTCGCCGCCTCCGCCGCCGGCGGCCGGACCCTCGCCGTCACCGCCCTCGTCGTCGCCGTCATCGCCCTCACCTTCGCCGAGATCATCCACGCCACCGCCTCCTGGGAGCTCTCCGTCGCCCTCGCCCCCGCCGAGGCCCAGGGCGCCTACCTCGGCGTCCACGGACTCGCCCAGTCCACCCAGCGCTTCGCCGGCCCCCTGCTCGTCACCGGCGTCATGGCCGCCGGCCCCCTCGCCTGGCCCCTCCTCGGCCTCGCCCTCGTCGGCGCCGGAGCCGCCCAGCACCGCGTGATCCGCGACCGCGTCGCCCCCACCGCCGAACCGTCACTGTCAGTGGCCACGGTTACGGTGAGTGAACACTGATCGACGCCGTCCAGGGGGAGACATGACCGACCACCGCACCACCGAGACCCTGCGCCGCGCCCTGCGCCGCGACATGCCCAACACCGTCGCGCTCCTCGCCGACGAAGAGGACTTCACCGCCATGCGGCGGTACGGGACCTTCGCCTTCGACGACCACACCCGCTACCTCGCCCACGTCGACGAGCTCCTGCGGACCCTCGCCGCCGACGGCGGCCACACCACCCTCGCCCTCTTCGACCCCGAGGAGTTCGCGGACTACTGCGCCGACACCGGCCTCGACCCCGACCACCCCACGAGCCGCGGCCGCTACACGGCCGAACGGGCGGCGACCGGCGCCCGCCTCACCTACACGGGCCAGCCCCTCGCCACCCTCCTCCCCGTCCTCGTCGACACCGCCGTCCGCCGCGCCACCTGGGAGTACGCCACGATGCTCCTCGCCGACGCGGGCACCTGCGCCGACTGCGGCGAGGACATCGGCCACGCCTCCTTCGAGCGCGCCTCCCACCTCCTCATGCGCCTCCTCGACACCGCCGGACCCGGCACCCACCACCTCGTCTGCAGCGTCCCCGCCGGTGACGAACAGCTCGTCGCCGTCCTCCACACCACCCGCGACACCACCGGCCCCGCCCGCCTCGACAGCTCCGAGGGCGCCGAGTTCGTGACCGTCCTCGCCACCGGCATCGCCCTCGGCACCCCCGGCGGACTCGTCCTGCGCACCCACGCCCCCGACGCCCCCGCCCGCCTCCACGGCTGGCGCCTCCACCAGGGCCGCCTGCTCCCCCTCACCGCGGCCGAGGTCTTCGACGCCTACTGCACAGACGCCCGCACGGGCGAACCCATCCCCCCGGAGTCCGACGTCGACTACCGCGCCGGATTCCCCCTCACCGGCACCGACGACGACACCCGCCGCCACCCCCACTGAAAGACCGAAGAACAAAAGAAGGGGCTTCCCGCCACCTGAGTGACGGGAAGCCCCTTCGAGGACGCCTTACGACGCCGGACCGGAGATCACTCCCCGGACAGCACCGCCTGCGCGGCCAGCCGCGCGTCGTGCGCCGTGTCCGCGGCACGCGCCGCGGCGGCCGCACGCTCGCACTGCGCCAGCGTGTACTTCGCCAGCGTCGCCCGCACGTACGGGATCGACGCCGCGCCCATGGACAGGGAGGTCACCCCGAGCCCGGTCAGCACACAGGCGAGCAGCGGGTCCGAGGCGGCCTCGCCACAGACACCACAGCTCTTGCCCTCGGCCTTGGCCGCGTCGGCGGACAGCGCCACCAGGTCGAGCAGCGCCGGCTGCCACGGGTCCTGGAGACGGGACACCGCACCGACCTGACGGTCGGCCGCGAAGGTGTACTGCGCCAGGTCGTTCGTGCCCAGCGACAGGAACTCGACCTCCTGCAGGATCGAGCGGGCCCGCAGCGCGGCGGAGGGAATCTCCACCATCGCCCCGAACTTCGCCCGCAGCCCCGCCTCACGGCACGCGTCGGCGAACGCCTTCGCATCCGTGCGGTCGGCCACCATCGGCGCCATGACCTCCAGGTACACCGGCAGACCCTCGGCGGCCTTCGCCAGCGCCGTCAGCTGCGTCCGCAGCACCTCCGGGTGGTCCAGCAGCGACCGCAGACCCCGCACGCCCAGCGCCGGGTTCGGCTCGTCGGCGGGCGTCAGGAAGTCCAGGGGCTTGTCCGCGCCGGCGTCCAGCACCCGCACGACCACACGGCCCTCGGGGAAGGCCTCCAGCACCTTGCGGTACGCCTCGACCTGCTTCTCCTCCGACGGCGCGTGCTTGCTGTCGTCGAGGAACAGGAACTCCGTACGGAACAGACCGACGCCCTCGGCACCGGCCTCGACCGCCGCCGGAACGTCGGCGGGACCGCCCACGTTCGCCAGCAGCGGCACCTTGTGCCCGTCCGACGTCGCACCGGGACCGCTGGAGGCGGACAGAGCGGCCTTGCGCTCCTCGGCGGCCTTGGTCAGCTCCGCCTTCTTCTCCTCGCTCGGGTCCACGAAGATCTCACCGGTGGAACCGTCCACCGCGACGATCGTGCCCTCGGCCAGCTCGCCCGCACCCGGCAGCGCGACCACGGCCGGCACACCCAGCGCCCGCGCGAGGATCGCGCTGTGGCTGGTCGGCCCGCCCTCCTCGGTCACGAAACCGAGGACGAGCGCCGGGTCGAGCAGCGCCGTGTCGGCGGGGGCAAGATCCCGCGCGATCAGCACATACGGCTCGTCGCTGTCCGGCACACCGGGCATCGGCACGCCCAGCAGGCGCGCCACGATCCGGTTCCGCACGTCGTCCAGGTCGGCCACCCGGCCGGCCATGTACTCACCGGCGCCCGCGAGGAGCTCCCGGTAGTGCGAGAACGCGTCATAGATACCGCGCTCGGCCGTACTGCCGACCACGATCCGGCGGTCGACGTCGGCGATGAGCTCCGGGTCCTGGGCGATCATCGCCTGGGCCTCGAGCACGGCCTGGGCCTCGCCGCCCGCCAGATTGCCGCGTGCAATCAGGTCGGCAGCAACAGCCTCCACGGCCTGGCGGGCGCGCCCCTGTTCGCGCTCCGCCTCCTCCGCGGGAATCTGCTTGGCCGGCGGCTCCAGAACCGCCGTGCCCATGTGCCGGACCTCGCCGATCGCCACTCCGTGGCTGACACCGACGCCTCGCAGCGTTGTCTCCATCTCACCCGTCTCCGATAGAGCGGCGGCCTGGGGCCGCCGCGTTGAATGTCGTACGCGGACCCGTCACAGGGACGGGTCGGCGGTCAGCTCCAGCTGAAGAGCGCGTCGCCGGCCTTCACGTCACCGGACTCGACGACATCGGAGAGGGAGTCCGAGGTGGCCTCCAGAGCCACGACCGGGCAGATGGGGGACTTGCCGGCGGCCTCGACCGCGGCCGGGTCCCAACGCACGACCTCCTGGCCGCGCGTCACGGTGTCGCCCTTGTTGACGAGCAGCTCGAAGCCCTCGCCGTTGAGCTGAACGGTGTCGATCCCGAGGTGGGTGAGGACGCCGTGGCCCTCGCCGTCGACGACGACGAAGGCGTGCGGGTGGAGCGAGACGACGACACCGTCGACCGGCGAGACGGCCGCGGACGGCTCACGCACGGGGTCGATGGCGGTGCCGGGCCCGACCATGGCGCCCGAGAAGACGGGGTCGGGTACTGCGGCGAGACCGATGGCCTTTCCAGCGAGTGGCGAGGACACGGATGTCATGGGAAGCCTCCCAGGGGCGGAGATTGTGTGGCGCCGTCACTACCTGTCCTGGACGGCGTACTGTTCAGAAGCCTAAGTCATAAGAAGTCCCAGTTCCGCACGAGACGTACCAGTTGGGCGGAGCTAGGGACTACCGGAAACGATTTGCCTCTAGTGGCGGTGGGATGTACTGTCGTACTCCTGCCTGACCCCAACGCGGCTTTGAGTCGTGGGTCGGCAGCATCTACCAAGCCCGATCCTAACCCCAGTGGTCTACACCTCTGCGTGCTCGCAGCGGGACGTGGTCAGGGGGAGCGAAAAAGCCTGGTAGTGTTTGACCCCGCCGGAAGGGCCGAAAAGCGAAAGCTAATTTCGGACCGGAAAGCACCGAGGAAATCGGGTCGGAAAGATCTGATAGAGTCGGAAACGCAAGAACGAAGGAAGCGCCCGGAGGAAAGCCCGAGAGGGT
>NZ_JBVJDK010000015.1:0-216657 GCF_055582325.1 Streptomyces sp. NPDC042100 | reverse complement strand
ACAAGTACGTCGTGGAATCCATCGAGGAGCTCCCGAACGTCCCCGGCGCCTACGCGACGAAGACGGCCTACCAGTACAAGAACCCGGCCTGGAAGCTCGCCGAGTCCGAGTTCACGAAGAAGTCGACGCGGACGTACTCGCAGTTCGCGGGCGCGGAGCAGACGACCGTCATCACGGGCGCCGAGGACCCTGCCATCGGCAGCAAGCAGTCCAAGGCCGTCACGCGCTACTTCCGTGGCATGGGCGACACCGTGCCCATGAAGGACGTCCACGGCAATGTGATCAAGGCCGCGGACGGTTCGACGGTCTACGACCGTGAGGCGTTCGCGGGCCGTGTCTCGGAGGAGCTCAGCTACACCAACCCGACCGACGCGGACACCGACTGGCTGTCCCGCAGCGTCACCATCCCCGAGGCCACCGAGCTGGCCAAGCGGAACCGCGACGACGGCCTCGACCCGCTGAAGGCCTGGCGCGTCACCGAGCCCGAGGAGGTCGTCTTCACCAAGTCGTCCGGCACCGGCGACGACACGCGCACCGTGCGCGAGGTGCGGACGAACACGACGTACGAATCCGCCTACGGTCTTCCCGTCCTGGTGGAGTCGCTCGGCGACACCGGCAAGACCGGCGACGAGTCCTGCACCAAGAACGACTACCTGCACCACACCGGCAAGAACATCATCGGGCTGTCCAAGCAGGTCCTGGTCTCTCCGACCACCTGTGCCGCGGCGAACTGGACCGACCTCGGTTCGCTGAACAGCGCCTACCGCACGGCCTATGACACCGCCGGCTACGGTGCCGCGCTCGCCGACACCACGCGCGGGCTCGCCACGGGCTCGTGGTCGCTGAAGGGTGACGGTTCCGGCTTCCAGAGCAACGGCACGACCGGCTTCGACGCCATCGGGCGTGTCACCAGCGTGACGGACCCGGACGGCAAGGTCAGCACGACCACCTTCGATCCGCCCACCGGTCAGGTCTTCAAGGTCACCGAGACCAACGCGCTCTCCCACAGCCAGACGCAGGAACTGGAGCCGGGCCGCGCGACCACTCTGAAGACCACCGACGCCAACGGTCTCGTGAGCGAGGCCAGGTTCGACCCGCTGGGCAGGCTTTCCGAGGCGTGGGCCCCGGGCCGTACCCCCGGCGCGGGCGCCGTGCCGGACTTCCGGGCCGAGTACACCATCCCGAAGCCGCAGCCCGACCCGGAGGACGCGACTCGCGAGATCCGCAAGCCCCCGTTCGTCACGACGTACGCGCGTGGGTACGAGGACCGGGTCGAGACCTCGGTGACGCTGTACGACGGCCTCGGCCGCGAGCGGCAGTCGCTGGAGGAGGCCGACAACGACGCCGGCTGGCTCGTCACCGACACGCTGTACAACAGCTCCGGCGAGGTCTGGCAGACCAACAACGCCTACCTGACCCGGGACGCCAAGCCCGGCGAGCTCTTCACCCCGCTCGCCGACACCGCCATCCCCAACATCACCCGCTACACGTACGACGGCCTCGGCCGCGTGCTCGCCGAGACCCCGTACATGAAGTACGTGGACCCGGTCACCAAGGAGACCTCCTCCAAGGCCTACCCGGAGCGAGCCACCACGTACGAGTACGGCCAGGACTGGTCGAAGGTGATCCACCCGCAGGGCGACACGTCCTACCGGGTCTACACCGACGCCGTCGGCCGAAGCGTCCGTACGGACACGATCAACCCGGCGGCGCCCGGCGGCTTCACGTCGACGCGCTACGAGTACAACGCCCTGGGCCAGGTGGTGAAGGCGACAGCCTCGGCCGACCCGACGCACCCGTGGTCGTGGACCTACGACCACCGCGGCCTGATCGAGTCCGCGACCGACCCGGACACCGGAACGACGCGGCACGTCTACGACGACCAGGACCGCCTCGTCACCGCCACCACGGCGCGCGGCACCGTCTGGAACAGCTACGACGAGCTGTCCCGGCCGAAGCAGCAGCGTCTGGGCGGCGCGACTGGCACGGTCCTGGCCGACTTCGCGTACGACACCGCTCCCGGCGGCAAGGGAATGCCCGCCTCCGCCACGCGCTACACGGACGGTCTGGCGTACACCGAGAAGGTCAACGGCTACACGAAGGACTACCAGCCGACCTCGACGACCCTCTCGCTGCCGCAGTCGATTGTCGACACGTGGGGCTTCGCCAAGGACTACACGTACGACTACTCCTACGCGGACACCGGAGCCCTGGAGGAGGCGCAGCTTCCGGCCGTCGGCAAGCTGGCGGCCGAGAAGCTGGTCGTCCGCTACAACAAGGACGGCAACCCGCTCTCGATCTCCGGCAAGGACTGGTACGGCTCGGAGACCGTGTACTCCCCGTACGGCCAGGTCCTGCGCTCGACCCTGGGCTCCCAGCCCTACCGGGTGTGGGCGCAGAACTCGTACGACGAGGGCAGCGGTGAGCTGAAGGAGCAGGCGGTCTACCGGGAGCAGAACACCGCTTCCCTGGTCGGCGGCAACCTGGTCTCCAACCGGGCGTACACCTACGACCCGGCCGGCAACGTCACCTCGATCCAGGAGAAGTCCGTCGGGATCGAGGAGCGCCAGTGCTTCTCCTACGACCCGCTGGGCCAGCTGAAGTCCGCCTGGACCGCCAAGGACCAGACGGCGTGCTCTACTCCGAAGAACACCGACGGCACGCTGAACGTCGCCGCCGGGAAGGACAACTCCGGCTACTGGCAGGAGTACGAGTACGACCTCCTCGGCAACCGCACCAAGCTGACCGAGAAGGACCTCACCGGCGACGCCGCGAAGGACGCCACCAGCACGTACGCGTACGGCAAGGGTGCCGCCAAGGACCAGCCGCACACGCTGACCAAGGTGACGAAGCAGTACACCACCCCGGCCGGCGCGCAGGTGACGGCCGAGGCACAGCGTCTGTACGAGCTGACCGGCGAGACCAAGTCGATCACCTCGGTCCAGAACGGTGACAAGCAGGATCTGACCTGGACGTACGACGGTCAGGTGGACCGGATCACCGGTCAGGGCTCCGGTGGCAAGTCCCCGTACGTGGGTCTGGGCCAGAAGTGCCTCGACCTGAAGTCGGGTCTGGCCACGGCGGGCAACGCGCTCCAGCTGTACGCCTGCAACGGCACCGTCGCGCAGAACTGGCACTTCGACCCGGCCCCCGGCCAGGCGGACGCCAACCTCGGCACCCTGGAGGTCTACGACACCTGGTGCGTCCAGCCCGCCGCCAACACCGCGGGTTCGGCCGTCCAGCTCCAGAAGTGCAACGGCACCACCGCGCAGCAGCTCAAGCGCAACGCGACCGGTCAGCTGACCCACGTCGCCTCCGGCCTGTGCCTCGCGGTGCAGGGCGCGGCGAACGTCAACGGCACCGCCGTCGTGCTCGCCACCTGTGACGCGGCCCAGGCCGCCCAGCAGTGGCTGCCGCAGAACGACACCCGCCACATCTACGGCCCCGACGGCGAACGCCTGCTCACCATCCAGGGCAAGCAGGCCACGCTGAACCTCGGCGAGGCGCAGGTCACCGTCCAGCAGGGCGGCATCCTGGTCCGCTCCGAGCGCAACTACTCCGCCCCCGGCGGCGGCGTACTGCGCTACGCCAACGGCACCGGAGGCGACGCTCTGGTCGCCCTCACCGCCGACCACCAGGGCAGCATCTACACCGAGGTCGCCCTGTACAGCGGCATGGCGGTCCGGGTGCGCAAGCAGGACCCGTTCGGCAACCAGCGCGGCGCCGACACGGCCGGCGCCAACCTCCAGACCCACCTGGGATTCCTGGGGAAGACGCGGGACGACGCATCCGGCTTCCAGCCGCTCGGCGCCCGTCTCTACGACCCGGTCGTCGGACGCTTCCTGTCCGCCGACCCGCTGATCGACCTGAACGACCCGCTGCAGGCGAACGGGTACACATACGCGCACAACAACCCGGCGACGTACTCCGACCCGGAGGGCCTGGACATCGTCCTGACCGCTTCCGAGCGGGCCGCTGCCCTCGCGGGTGCGGGTCTGTCGGCGGCGCAGGTCGCCCAGGCCGAGGCGATGCAGGGCAAGTCCCTGAGCTCGGTGATCCTCTCGGCGGCCTGGAGCGCGCTGAAGGACTTCATCGGCATCAGCGACGCCATGGCCTGCTTCGGCGGTGACATGTGGTCCTGCGGCAGCCTGATCATCGGGGCCATCCCGTGGACCAAGCTGGGAAAGATCCCGTCCGTCCTCAAGGCGGTCAACCGCACCATCGAGGCCATCCAGGCATTCAAGAAGGCGAAGGCGGCCGCGGAAGCGGTGATCAAGGCCGCCAAGGCGGCGGAGGCGGCCGCGCTACGGGCCAAGAAGCTGGCCATCGAGAAGGCGAAGAAGGAGGCCGCCCAGAGGGCGAAGAAGAAGGCCGCGGAAGAGGCGAAGCGGAAGGCCGACCTTGCCGCGGCCGCGAAGAAGAAGACCGGTAACCCGGTTCAGAAGAAGGCGCAGGCCAAGGCCGCGCCAAAGGTCTCTTCGCAACCGAAGCCCAAGAGCTCCGGAGGCGGCAGGGGCGGCGGCGGAGGCGGCGGCAAGTCCGGGGACAAGGGCGGTGCCAAGGCGGCGTCCTCCAAGCCCGGCGGCTCTTCCGGCGGCTCCGCCCGCAGCAACGGAGGCAGTAGCGGATCCGGTGGCTCCGGCAAGGCCGAGGGCGGGGGCGGCGGCGGTTCCTGCCCCGTCCCCAACAACGGCAACAGCTTCGTGCCCGGCACGAAGGTGCTGATGGGTGACGGTTCCGTCAAGGCCATCGAGGACGTGAGGACCGGCGAGAAGGTGGTCGCGTCCAACCCGAAGACCGGGGAGACCCGTGTCGAGACGGTGACCGCCGAGATCAAGGGCCGGGGCCTCAAGAGCCTGGTCGGGATCACGATCGACGTCGACGGCGCGAAGGGCTCGAAGACGGCCCAGGTCACGGCGACCGACGGGCACCCCTTCTGGGTCCCCGAGATCGGCGAGTGGGTCGACGCGACTGATCTGGAGCCGGGTGAATGGCTGCAGACCGGTGCCGGCGCCCACGTTCAGGTCACGGCCGTCAAGCGATGGACCGCCCAGGCGGCGACGGTCTACAACCTGACCGTCTCGGATCTGCACACGTACTTCGTGGTGGCAGGGGACAGCAGCGTGCTCGTCCACAACATGGGACGTGGACGCAACCCGGGACAGCGGCCCAATATGGACGCCGACGGCGCGCCGCACACCACGTTCGTGCTCCACGGCACGACGGGCCGCGTCAAGAAGTACGCGGAGTGGGCCCCGCAGTCGAACCCCCGCAACCCGGCTCCGTACGAGCTGGTGAAGCGGTTCGATCTCGAGGGACCCGCGCACACCAACTCGGACGGCACTATTGTGGAAACACCCCACATGAACCTGCCGAACGGAGAGGCCCGTGCGCCGGAAGACTGGGAGAAGCCCCTTGGCTGCCCCTGATCCGGACAGGGGGATGCGCTTCATCCCGTCCTGGTACGCATCCAACTGCGACGGGGAATGGGAACACGAGTTCGGCATCAAGCTCGAGTCGACGGACAATCCCGGATGGCACATCCGGATCGATCTCGCCGAGACGGATCTGGAGGGAGTCCTCGTGCCGCGCGAGAGGCGCGAGCTTCCGGACGGAGGATGGATGATCGCCTGGAGCGACGGAGAGGTCTTCCAGGCGGCCTGCGGTCCGATGTCGCTCCGTGACGTGGACCTGCTGTTCGAGACGCTGGCGGAGAACGCGACCGCCGACGGAACGGACGAGTCCTCCTCGTAGTGCCGAAGCAGCAAAGACGGGCCCTCCCGCGCAGAGCGCGGGAGGGCCCGTCTTTGCGTCCGGGTCCAGCCCCGGTTCAGCCGGCCGGGGTGCCGTACACCTTCATCTCCCACAGGGAGTAGCCGTACGCCGTGGCCCGCTTGGTGCCGTAGGCGCGGACGTAGCGGGCGGTGCCCGAGACCGTCAGGTCGTCAGTGCCGCCGTCGCCGGTCGTGGTCGTGTACAGGTCGGTCCAGGTGGTGCCGTCCAGCGAACCCTGGATCCGGTACGCGCTCGCGTGGGCGGCCTCCCAGTCGAGCCGGACGCGCGAGAGGGCCGCGGGCGCGCCGAGGTCGACGCGGAGCCACTGCGGGTCGGCGCCCTCGGCAGAGGCCCACCGGGTGGTGCCGCTCCCGTCGACGGCCTTGCCCGGTTCGAAGCCGGCCGCCTCGGTCGACGAGGCCGTGGCGGAACGCCCCTGGGAGAGCAGCGTCTCTGTGGGCGCGCCGTCGGTGAGCTGGTAGGCCCGCATGTTCTTCAGGAGCAGATACGTGTCGCGCAGCGAGCCCGAGGTGTCGCCGAGCGAGCGGTAGATGCCCCACTTGGGCCGGACCCGGTCGGCGAGGAAGGTGTCCACGCCCGTCTTGCGGGCGTCCAGGACGGTGGTGGCCCCGTCCTTGAGTACCCAGCGCACGGAACCGGCCGTGCCGTCACCGATCTTGATCTCGTACTCGACGTCGATCCACTTGTTCTGCAGCGGCTCCAGATTGGTCCGCCCGACCAGGATGTCGCCGTCGAAGATCTTGTGCTCGATGGTCTGCACCCCGTTGACCCGGCGCAGCGAGGTGACGGTGATAGGCGAGGTGCCGTTGCCGGGCTGCTTGGTCTGCATGATGTGGGTGAAGGTCGAGGTGGCCATGAGGGAGCTCGGGATGTACATCGAGTACGTCACCCGCCAGGTCTCGCCCGGCCGCCACGACAGATAGCCGGAGGGCGAGGTGCGGTTCCCCGTGACCTCCTGGCGCTGCCGGTCGTCGTACGAGTCCCGGTCCATCATGTGCATGTCGAAGCGGTACGCGTCTCCGGCGACCTTGATGTGGGGCGCGCCGCCGGGGTGGGAGCCCGCCCGGTCGTCCTCGACCGTCTCGAACGCGCCCAGGCCGTCCCGGGCCACGTCCGGCGACCAGCGCAGCGCCCAGCCGGCCGCCGCGCGCGCGGCGGGGGCGGGGGCAGAAGCAGAGGTAGAGGTAATGGGGGGAGTGGGGGAGGGGCTTGCGTTGGCCGTGGGGGAGGCCGGGCCCAGCAGGGTCAGCGCGAGGGCCGCGAGGCTCGTGGCCGCCGCGAGGGGGAGCGCGCGTCGGGACGGGCGCGACGCGCGTGACGCACGGGGTGCGCAGGGCGAGCAGGGCGTCAGGGGTCCGGGGGATGTCATGTACCGCCTCCAGTGGGGGGAGAGGTGGGGCTGATGTCGATGACGCGCGCCATACTGCCCGCACACACAGTCGTTAGTAAAGGTTCCTGACAGTTCTGGCGCGTTGTTACAGCAACAGGACCTGAGCAATGGCGAGTTGTGACCTGTCCCCGATGCACAATCGGACTGTCGGCGCGCCGGCGCCGCCACTCGTACGGCCGATCACAGGGGGACATCATGAAGGCTGCCGCCAGCGGAGACAGCGGGCGCCCGGACCGCTGGAAGACCTACGCCCTGGGGGCGGCGACGGTCGTCGCGCTCCTCACGAGCACGGCCTGCGCGTCCGGTTCGGACCAGGCCGGGGGCGAAAGCAGGACAACGGGCGCGCCCAGCGCCACCGGCGCGTCCGGCACGGCCGCCACGCCCTCCGGTTCCCCGGACCCGTCGGGCACGGCGAGCCCCACGAACTCGTCCACGTCCGGCGGGAAGGCCTCGGCGCGCCCCGGCGGCGGCAAGAGCGGCGCGAACGGCGGCGGCGACGGTTCCGGCACGCCCCTGTGCGGCATGGCCGACCTGTCCTTCTCCGCGACGAACTACGACGCGAAGGGCGAACCGGTACGGCACATCCTCCTCATCGTCACCAACGTCAGCGGCAGGAAGTGCGACATCCAGGGCGCGCCCGACGTCACCCTCGGCAACGCCAAGGGCCCGGCCCCCGTCAAGCGCGGCACCGATCCCGGCGAGCCGATCACCCTCGCCCCGCGCGCCGAGGCGTACGCCGGACTGCTCGCGACCGGCGGCAAGATGGACACGTACGACGTGCGCTCCATGACGCTCGGCCTCGGCAGCCCCGGCGGGGAGACCGAGCCGGAGAAGCCCGTCGCCGTGCCGATGCCCGTGGCGTCCTTCCAGGCGGACGACGGGCAGCGCGTCACCTACTGGGCGGGCACCGAGGGCCTCGCGATGCGGCCCGTGACCTCGTCCTGACGCGGCGGCCGCCGCCGCACCGGGCGGTCAGCCGAGGAGCCCGAGCCGTGGCCCGCC
This sequence comes from Streptomyces sp. NPDC042100, assembly GCF_055582325.1. NCBI lineage: Bacteria > Bacillati > Actinomycetota > Actinomycetes > Kitasatosporales > Streptomycetaceae > Streptomyces > Streptomyces sp. NPDC042100. The sequence continues at coordinate 208,469 of NZ_JBVJDK010000015.1, read as the reverse complement.
CCCGTCGCGCAGGCGCCGGAAGAAGCCCAGGACCCCCGCCGAACCCCCGGCCCACCCGGCGGCGGGCCGGGCGAGCCCGGGGTCCGGGAACACGGGGCGGGCCCATGTCCCGCCGCTGCGGCCGAGGATGAGCACGGCGACGTCCATGGCCGCCGCCCGGAACTCCTCGGCCCCGGCCCCCGCCCCGGACGCCTCGGCCACGTCCAGCATCAGCTCGCCCGCCCCGGCCAGCCCGCAGCATTGGGTGACCAGCGGCATCCGGGGCGCCAAGGCCGCGCAGGCGCGCGCCGCCCGCTGGGCGAGAGCGAGGTGCGCGGGCTCGTCGAGGACCTGGGCGGCCCGCACGAGCACGCTCCCGATCCCCGCGAGCCCCCGGCACCAGGAGCCGTAGCGACGGGTCGCCCCCGGCGCGGCCGACGCCGCGATGAGCCCGGGTGTCACGGAGGCCAGCCGCGCGGCGGCCCGCTCGGCGCGCAGGACCGCCTCGGGATCCGCGGTCGCGGCACCGTAGGCGAGGAGGAAGGCCACGACCCCCGCCTCCCCGTGCGCCACGCCCTCGCGCAGTGCCGCGCTCCCCGCCGTGTCCGCGCCGGCCGGGGTGAGCCGGGCGGCGCCCGAGGCCAGCAGCCGCGCGCAGGCGGTGGCGACGGCGAGGTGCCGGTCCGCCGCCTCCGGACGGCCGGACCGCAGCGCGTGCCGCAGGAGCAGCAGCCGGCCGAGCCCGGTCCCGGCGGCGCCCGCGATCAGATCCGCCTCGGGGGGCCCGCCGTCGGGGGCGGGACCGGGCAGGAGGCCCGCGTCGCCGCTCGCCGCCGCGTGCCCCTGCTCCTGACTGTGCCCGTGCGCCTCCGTGAGGAAGAGCTCGACTCCGGTGCGACCGGTGTAGAACGCGGGCGTCAGCTTCCGGTCCTGCTCGGCCGTCCAGCGCGCCAGCGCGTCGACGGCGGGGCGGACCCGCGGCCGGTGCGCGTGCCGGAGGAGTTCGAGCCCGAGGCCCGCGCTGCCGCCGTACACGTCGATGGGGGTGGGTACGTGGAGGAGCGCGGCCCGGGCGGGATCCACGATCGCGTGGGCCTCCGCGACGCAGTACGCGGTGGTGTGGTCGATGATCTCCTCGACCAGGTCGCCGTCGAGGCGCGGGAGACCGACACGGGGGAGACCGCTACGCGGAAGGCCGACTGGGGCCGGCCGGGCCCCGCCCCGGTCCCCGGCCCCGTATCCGCCGTCGCTCCCCGCCCGCAGGAGCTCGGCGGCTCCGGCCCGTACGGCGGGATCGAAGCTCAGCAGCCCGGCGACGACGTCTCGGAAGGCCGCGTGCGCGGGCTCGGGCAGGGCCAGGGCGAGGGAGGCGAGGGTCCGGTCCCGGTTGACGCGGTGGGAGGCGTCCACGATGACGGGGTCGAGCCCGGTGGCGGCGAAGAAGAGGGTCGCGCCGAGGGCGTAGTGGTCATCGGCGGGGGCGGCCGGGCCGGTCGCGAGCAGGACCGGTTCGCTGTAGCCGGGGGTCGAGCCGCCGGGTCCCGAGCCGTCGCGTTCGCTGATGCCGAAGTCGATCAGGTGGCAGCGGGCGGCGCCGGAGCCGTCGAGCACGATGTTGTCGGGCTTGAGGTCGCGGACGACGACGCCGCGGGCGTGGACGGCGTCCAGGACGCGCAGGAGCCGGGAGGCGAGGACGGAGAGGGCGCGCCCGGGGCGCGGGCCGTCGTCGCGGTAGGGCCCCTCGCCCAGCACGTCCCGGCGCAGATCGCGGTCGCCGCAGTCGCTCGTCACCAGGTACTCGTCGGGGCCGTGGGCGAAGTAGTCGAGCGCGCGCGGCACGCCGGTGACGCCGTCGAGCGCGGCGAGGACGGCGCGTTCGTTGCGCAGCCGGTGCCGGGTGTCCGTACCGGAGGCGTCCTCGCCCACGTACCCCCGTGCCTGCTTGACGATGACCGGCTGGACGAGGGTGAGGTCGAACGCGCGGTAGACGTTGCCGCGCGGGGAACGCGCGATGCCGCCGGTGACCTTGTAGCGTCCGCCGCCGAACCCGGACGCGGGGGAGCCGGCGCGCCCGGTCGTCGCCGAGAAGGGGTCCTCGGCCCAGGGCGGGCAGCGGTAGCGGCCGACCGCCAGTCCGTCGAAGAGCTGCCCGTCCGGCCCGGTCATGACCGATTCGAGCCGCCCGCTCCGGCCGGTGCGGTAGGAGCCGGTGAAAGGGCCGTAACGGTAGTAGACGGGGGCCCGGGGATCGACGCGCCGGTCGCTGACGACCCTCGGCCCCTCCCGGTCGCGCAGGACGGCGGCGAGCTCGCGGGCGAGCGCGACCACGGTGCCGGGCGCGGGGTAGACGGTGATCGCCTTGCCGACGGTGCCGGGGTTCACGGCACCGGAGTTGAGGTGGCGCAGCGTCTCCGGATCGCGGGCGAACTTGGCGTGGCACACGTGCCGGGCCAGCACCGGGAGGACGAGCGCGACCACGGCGTCGAGGTCGCCGGGGCGCGCGGAGACATGGAGTTTCCAGCCGTGTTCCATCGCCGGCATCCGTGGATCGCTCAGGTACGACCACGTGTCATCGGCCCCACCGATGCGGCCGGAGATGGAACCGGCCACCGTTACGAGTTCAGATCACAGGCGAAGCGGGTGGTGGCGGTCACCCAGGGGTCGGCGAGACACGCGGTGTGCTCGCGGTCGCTGCGGTCGTCGTCCTCGAACGGGATCATCTCGTCGTCGATCTCCAGCGGTCCCGCGTCGCGGAACCCGTCGACTTCGAGAAGCTCCTGCACGGCTACGGGCATGGGACGCCTCCATCGTGATGTCGTGCGCTGACGAACAGGAAACGGCCGGCACGGGACCGGATGGGCCCGTGTGGCCGGGACTCGCTGGACCAAGGTAAGGAGGGGTGAACCCGCTGACAAGGGGGCGGGTGAAGGACCGTTTCACCGGCCCGGACCTGCGAACGAGACCTTCTGCGGCGCCCCCGGAACACCCAGCGAACCCCGCGCCTGCAAACCGGACCCGCTGCTTCATCCGGGCTCGCCGGGGCCGCCGCCCGGCGTGGGGGGAACAGGGTGGGGACCTTTGAACGACACCGGCGATGCCGTACGGACGGTCCGAGAGTTCGGGTCGACACGCCGGCCACATCGCCCTCCTCGCCCCGTACGCGGAGCTTTGCGTCCGCACCGACGCGCACGAACGTCCCGCGCGGCACGCCCGCCATGGCCCCACTTGCTCCAAGTGCTTAGGCAGGCATGAGTCATCGGCCTCTCGCGGGTGTCGGACCGGCACGTCACGCTGGGGACATGAGCGGACAATCACGCAACTTCAGAATTCTCGCGACGCTGGCGCTGGCCGTCCTGGCCGCCGCCCTGTGGGCCGCCTGGCTCGGCTGGGACCAGCAGCGCGACGAGCTGCCCGACGGGTCGACGAGCGGCCCGTACGAGCCCTGGCAGGTGATCGGGCTGGTCCTGACCCTGCTCGTCCCGGTCTGTGCGGCCGCGTCCCGCCGCCTCGTCGTAGAGGCGGCCGTGGGGACGACCGCCGGGCTGACGATCGCCGCCTTCTACGACTGGTCCGACGACGACACCGGCCTCTATATGGTCGGAGTGGTGATGGTGATGCTGGGCAGCCTCGCCGCGACCGGCGGAGTCGCCGCCCTCGTCGCCACGCTGACACGGAGCGGCCGGAGCGGCGGTGGCGCCACGAGGAGCGGGGCGTGACGGAAGCCCGCGGGAAGGGAGCGGAATGAGCGAAGGTGAAGGAGCAGGCGGAGAAGGCGGAGCAGGCGGAGAAGGCGGAGTAGGCGGAGTAGGCGGAAGCGGCCACGAGGAGGGCATCGGCCTCACCACCCCCGACGCGGCGGAGAACGTACGCGCCCCGGTCGGCACCGCCTCCGTCGTCGCCCTGGCGCGGAAGCTGATCAGGTGCGCGAGCCGGGGCGGGATCGACCCGTACGGCCCGGTCCTCGGCGTCCTGGAGGAGTGGCTGACCGCCCGCGCGCTCCCGCACCGGCGCCTGCACGACCCGGCGGGCGGCGTGGTGGGCCTGCTGGTGGAGGTCCGGGGCGGCCGGCCGGGGCCTTGGTGGACGCTGGACGCCTGCGTGGACACCGCCCCGTTCGGCGACGAGGGCGCCTGGTCGTTCGCGCCGACGTCCGGCGAGGTCGTGGACGGCCGGCTGCGCGGCCGGGGCGCCGCGGACTCCAAACTGGCCGCCGCGATGTTCTGCCACATCGCCGCCGAACTGGCACCGCTCGCCGCCGACCTCGCGGGCGGCCTCGCCGTACTCCTGGACGTGGACGAGCACACCGGCGCCTTCGGAGGCGCCCGCGCCTACCTCGCCGATCCGCACGCCGTCCGCCCGGCCGGCGTGATGATCGGCTACCCCGGCCCGGACGAGCTCGTGGTCGGCGGCCGGGGCCTGTGGCGGGCCGTCGTCACCGTCCACGGCGCCGCCGGGCACTCCGGCTCCCGGCGGGCCGTCACCGGAGCCGTGACCCGGGGCGCTCACCTCGTACGCCTGCTGGAATCCGCCGAACTGCCGACGACGGCCACGGCGCCACCGGCCTTCCCGCTGCCGCCGAAACTGTCGGTCACGGCCTTCCACGGCGGCGAGGGCTTCTCCGTCACCCCCGACCGTGTCGACATCAACATCGACGTCCGCACCACCCCGGCCTTCGGCGCGGCCGACGCCGAGTCCCTCGTACGGGAGGCCGTCGCCGTCCTCGACGCCGAGCAGCCCGCCCCGGCGCCCACGGCCGTCACACCGGTCGCGGTCTGGCCCCCGTTCCGCCTCGCCGAGGACGCCCAACCCGCCGCCGCCCTCCTGGAGGCCGCCGCGGCGGAGGGACTGGCACTCCGGGCGAAGACCGCGGGACCGTCGAACATCGGCAATCTCCTCGCCGGCGAGGGCATCCCCGCCACCGCGGGCTTCGGCGTCCCGTACGAAGGACTCCACGGCATCGACGAGAGTGCCGACCTCGCGGAGCTGCCACGGGTCCACGCCGTCTACCGCCGGGCGGTCCGCCGGCTCCTCGGAGCCCCCTGCGTACGATGATCGCCTCCGGCCCGGCGGGCCCACGAGAGGACGAAGGAACGATGAAGCTGAGCGCGGGCGGACGGGTGCGGCTGGCCGCAGACCTGGTCTTCGACGGATCGCTGACCCCGGTGCGGCGACCGGGCGGGGCGGATCGGGCGGATCAGGCGGTCCTGGCCGACGAACCGGCTCCCGGTTGCGCCTCCCTGGCCCTCCCGGCAGGCCTCGAAGGCACCGTCGAGAGCGTGACCGTCCACGAGAAGCGGCCGAGCCACGAGGTGACGGAGTACCTGCGTCTGAAGTCGCTCCTCGACTCCTACGGCGAGCAGATGCCGACGGCCAGCAGAACGCGCCTGGAGGAGCAGACCGCGGAGCTGGAACCGGAGTGGGCCGCGTACGAGCGCCGTACCCTCCGCGTCACGGTCCGCGTCCGCCTCGACAACGGCTTCGTCGTGGACGACGCGCCCGAGGACTACTTCGTCTCCCAGCAGGTCGCGCGCGCTTGAGACCGTCGCCGGGCTTCTGCGGCAGGCGTGGCCCCTGTGCGCCGAACACGGCCTGGGCATGCACGCGCGTGAGAGAGAAGGGCCGCTCTCCTGGTGGTGCTCCGGGGGCGGTCAGAGGGTGGGCCGGGCCACGTCCGCGCGGCTGTCGGCGCGCTCGACAGCGTCTGAGGGCCGTGACGTGCCGGGGGCCGGGTGCGTCGCGATCCGCCCGAACGTGGGCCCGGCCCTGCCTCAGGCCTTGCGCGCGTGGAGGGTGTGCGCGCCGAGCGCGAGCGGCGTGTGGCCCACGAGGGTGAGGCCGCACTCCGCGAAGAGGCGCCCGTAGTGCTCGGCCGTCCGTTCGCGTCCGCCCGTGTTGCACATCATGTGGAGGTCCCACGCCGTGGCGAGCGAGGGGCTGCCGTCGCCCGGCAGCAGGCGCTCGACGACGAGGAGGTCGGCGTCGTCGGGCATCGCCGCGGCACAGGAGCGCAGGATGCTCCGGCAGCGGTCGTCGTCCCAGTCGTGCAGGACGCGTGAGAGCACGTACACGTCACCGCCGGCCGGGACGTCCGCGAAGTCGCCCGCGTGGTACGCGCAGCGCGCCCCCGCCTCGGTGCCGGACAGATGGGCGCGGGCCGCCGCGAGGACCTGGGGCCGTTCGAGGAGGGCGCCGCGCAGCGCGGGGTGAGCGGTGAGGATCCGGCCCAGGAGCTCGCCCGTACCGCCCGCGATGTCGACGACGGTACGGGCGCCCTCGGCGGAGGCGGCACCGAGCACCGGATGGGAGGGGAGCGCGTCGAAGATCGGGGCGCTCGACACCATCGACTGGTCGAAGAGCGCGGCCAGTTCGGGATCGGCGGAGAAGTGGTCGAAGTGGTTCTCGCCGAAGAAGTGGTCGAACGCGGGCAGCCCGCTGCGCACGGTGTGCGTGAGGTGGGCGAACGACTGGTAGAACGGCCCGCCGTACATCAGGGCCAGCGGCCGCATCGAGCCCGGGGCCTCCGCCGAGAGCAGGGAGCCGACCGAGGTGAGACGGAAGCCGTCCGGGCCCTCGGTGACCACGCCCAGCATCGCGAGATACCGCAGCAGCGTGGCCAGGCTCTCCGGATGCGCGTCGACGGCACGGGCCAGCTCCCGGACGCCGGCCCCGGTGTCCCGGCTCATGGCCTCCGGCAGCCGCAGCCGGGCGCAGGCCGCGAGGGCCTGCGTCGTCCAGGCGCCGGTCAGCAGCCGCAGCAGCGATTCCGCCGCCTGCGGATCGCCGTAGCGGCGCCCGGACGGCCCCGTGCGGGGCGCGCCGAGATGCTCGGCGAGTACGTCGCGGTGGTCGCCCCGCGCGTACAACTCGACGCGCCCGTAGGGTGACTTGGTGTCGACGGGTGCGGTGAAGTAGAAGACGGTGCCGTCCTCGTGCGGGTTGTAGCCGCCGCCGTCGGCGCCCGCGCCGTGCCGCTCGAACCCCGACAGCAGCCCGCGGAGCACCAGCGGATCGGGGTCCGTGACGTCGAAGGCGAGGTGCGCCTCGCGGTCCAGGCGCCGCTCGTCGTCGGCGATCGCCCGCAGCCCTGACCCGGGCGGCACGGTCAGCGCGAACACCTCGACCGCCCGCCGCTGCCCCGAAGGCCCGAGGACCGTCGGCCGGAGAATGCGTACGTCGAGGGCGGCGGCGTCGCGGTGGTGGCGTGCGGCGAGACGCTCACGGACGACGACGCTGGGCCGCGCGGGCACCTCGGAGGACAGCCCGCACGCGGTCAACTGGGCGCGGAGCTCTTCGGCATGAGCCGGGAAGACGAGCACGGCGGCGTGCGCGAAGCGGCAGCGGTCCGTGAACGCCCGGAGCTCGGGCCCGTCGAGCCCGGGGAGCACGCGCGAGAGCAGGGCGGAGGTGTCCTGCTCGCGTACGAACTCGGCGGTGGTGCGCAGCCGTTCGGTGTCGGAGCCGAGGCTGCGGGTCAACGTGGACGCGGGCATGGTGAGGGGATGGTCGGAGTGCATCGCCTGTCCGTGGAGGAGGGGAGAGGATGAAGGAGAGAGGGCGGAGAACGACGAGAACGGAGAGAGAGGGGAGAAACGGAGTCGAGAGGTCGCCGGCGGCTGGGCGCTCAGACGCCCACGTAGTTCTCGGCGAACCAGTCCTGCGTCGTCGGCGAATCGCGCAGCGCCGCCAGCCGGGAGCCCCGCATCCGCTCCTCGAAGGGCGAGGCGCCCTCGGCGCCCGGTACCGCGTGCAGGAGGCCGATCATCCAGTGCGAGAACTCCTGCGCGCGCCAGATGTGGGTGAGGCACTGGTCCGAGTAGTGGTCGAGGGGTGCGGTGTCCCCGTGGGCGAGGGCGGCGGTCAGGGCGTGGGCCAGGAGCTCGGCCTCCAGGACGGCGAGGTTGGCGCCCTTGGCGGCGGACGGGCTGATCAGCGCCGCCGCGTCGCCCGCGAGCAACAGCCTGCCGTGGCGCAGCGGTTCGAGGACGTCGGACCGGAGACCGACGACGGTGCGCTGGACGATCGGGCCGCGGGCCAAGGGGCCGTAGTCGACGGCCCGCATCCGGGTGTCGAGCTCGTCCCAGACGCGGGTGTCGCTCCAGGCCTCGGGCTGGGTGCCGGGCGCGCACTGCAGGTAGTAGCGGGTGATCTCGGCGGAGCGGGCCATGTGCCCGGCGAAGCCGTGCGGGTGTACGGCGTAGCCCACGGCGTCCAGGCTCGGCGGCGCCTCGGCGAGCAGACCGAGCCACGAGACGCCGTGGTCGCGGCGGTGGTGGCGGACGGCTCCGGGCCGGAGCGAGCGCCGTCCCGCGCCGTGCTGCCCGTCGCAGGCGGCGACGTACCGGGCCTGCCAGCGTCCAGGGCGCCCGTCGGGGTCCCGTACGGTCACCGAGGGGGCCGGGCCGTCGGCGTCGTGCACGGCGAGCGCCTCGGTGTCGAAGCGGATCCGGCCACCGGCGACGAGGAAGTGGCCGAGGAGGTCGGCGACGAGCTCGTGCTGGGGGTAGACGGTGTGCGGCTCCTTGGCCCCGAGCCGGCCGTAGTCGAGGCGGAACCGCCCGTCCGGGGTGCGGAACTCGCAGACGCTGTGCTCCTGTCCGTGCCGCCGCAGCCCTTCGTCCAGCCCGTTGCGGGCGAGGACCCGCACGGTGTGCGCGGCGAGGAAGCCCGCTCGCTGCCGGTGGCGGATGTCGTCGCGGCCGGAGCGTTCGAGGATGGCGCAGTCGATGCCCGCGCGGAGCAGGAGATTACCCAGGACGAGTCCGGCGGGCCCGGCTCCGAGAATCACCACATCGGCCGATTCGGCGGCGGGCGTGGCGTATTGACTGTCTGTCACAGCGACGGATCTTAGGCACGCGGACGTATCAAGATCGTCTTGATTCACCTGAATGTACCAATGAATGAGAAAAGGATTCCTCCGGGAATCGTTCCGGTCGAACACGATCGAAACTCAATGCGATGCCGATGCCGATGCCGATGCCGATGTCGATGCCGACGCCGACGCCGACGCTGACGAAGGGAAGACCGCATGACCGCGACCACCAGCGAACCGCCCGCGACGATCGAGGAGGTCATCGCCAGGATGCGGGAGATAGACGCCGAGCTCGACCCCGCCGACGGCGTCCGCTGCTTCAACCACGTGTATCTGAAGGTCACCGAGCTGGTGTCGAAGAACATCACCGAGGGCACCTTCGTCGACGGCCCGTTCCTGGAGCGCCTGGACGTCGTCTTCGCCGGGCTCTACCTCCGCAACGTCGACGCGGCCCGGGAGAGGCGGCGCGTCGACCGGGCTTGGGCCCCGCTCTTCGAGGCGCGCCGCAGCCGCTCGATCTGGCCCGTCCAGTTCGCCTTGGCCGGCATGAACGCGCACATCAACCACGACTTGGCCGTCGCCGTCGTCGAAACCTGCGCCGAGCGCCGCACCACTCCCGAGACGCCACCGGTCCACGAGGACTACGAGAAGGTGAACGACCTGCTCGCCTCCGTCGAGGCGGAGGTGCGCGCCGACTTCGAGACCGAGATCGTGAGGATCGCCACCCGTGACGCCGAACTCCTCAAGCACGCCGTCAGCAGCTTCTCCATCGAGGCCGCCCGCGAAGCCGCCTGGGACACGGCACGCTCCCTGTGGAACGACCGGAGGTTCAGCCCCGAGCTCTACCGGGCCCACGCGTCGGTGATCGGCGGCATCGTCGGCGCGTTCGGCAGAGGCATCCTGCTCCCGGTCATCCCGCCACCGGGCGCCTGAACCCCGGCTCCCTCCCTCGGTCTGCCCAGCACCCCGGCCTCCCCAGGAGCTGGGGCGGGGGGCGAGGGGGCGGGATGACCCATCACGACGATCACGACCGGGGAGCGTGTGGAGACAGGGGCGGGGCGACGGCTTCTCGACCACGCCCCGCCCCCTCTGCGCGCCTCAGCCGGACTGAGGGGCAGGCCACTCTCGGCAGCCCTGTCCGGCGTCGATCCGGAGGATGTGCGCGAGACCAGCCGGTGCTCCGTCACGCTGTATGGTCTGCCGGATTCCGGTCCGGATTCGCAGTTCGGGTGCGGACAGGAATATGCCGAACAGCCCGGGCGAGAACGCTCCGGTGATGTCGCGCAGGTCTTGCTCAGGAGCAGACGGGCCGGGGTGGGCCGTGTCCTTCTGCTCTCCAGGGGGTTCTGTGCCGAGTCGGCTCAGCAGCGTGGGCGCCGTCTCCGTGAGCAACGAGAGGAGATCATCGGCCGGACGGTCTCCCGGAAAGCCCTCCAAGGGCCGCTGGAACGAAACGCAGTGCAGGTATCCCGGTTCGCCGCACCCTTGGACCCGCCACTTGTCAAGCTGGGCCGCCAGCCAGTAGAAGCCCTGCCGCGGGCGGTCCCAGGTCAGGCTGACGCCGGGCGCTCGGTACTGGTCCCGGGTCGCGGCCGAGACCAGGGCGTCGTACAGGATCAGCGGGAGGTCCGAGCCGCGGCGGAACGCCCCGCCGAGCAGGTCGCACAGCTCTGCGGCTGCCTGGTCCAGGGCGGCCGGGGCGTGGACCGGGTCGCCCTGCGGGGGCGGTACTGCCAGCGCGGCTCCACCGAGCAGAGCCCGGCGGGAGGGAAGAGGAACAGCTGAGGGGGGCATAAGGCCCGCCAGGGAGTAGCTGCCGGGAGGGTGGTCGCTCGACGTCACGTCGGAGGGATCCAGGGGCTGGAGCATCGATCAGACCACCACTATCTGGAAATTCGTGATCGGGGGGGTGCCGTTGGGCGCCACGGCTACGTCGTAGGTACCTGGGGCGGTGGGAGTTCCGCTGATGAGACCATCGGGGTCGAGGGTGAGCCCGGGTGGCAGGTTGATTCCTAGCAGAACGGGATCGAAGTAGGTGCCGGCTGTCCCCGGAGGGACAGTGAGGACTGCACCATTGAAATCCAGGTTGGTGATCATGTCGCCGTAATCCTGCACGGTGACGTGAACGGTTTCTTCGGTGCGCGGCACTACTTGCATGAAGGGAATCCCGGCCATGGCCAGGAGTTGGCCGGGGTTGATCACATCTCGGTATTGAACCCGGAGCCCCTCGTGGCAGGCTTGGGCGTCGATTCCCTGTCTGTCGAGCGCGGCATCGTGGAGAGTTCCTCCGATTCTTGCGATGGCGTGATAGGTGAAATCCCATCCCTGCGCGCCCTGGTTCGGATGGTACTGGGGGTCAGTCGCCCGCACGTTGGTCAGTGTCGTCTGACCGGGGTTGTCAGTAACCCAGACCGACTGGCCGTTGTACTGGAACCCGCCATAGAACATGGCAGCGTTGGCATTCAGGCCGATGTGCTGAGCCAGGAGTACAAGGAGGTTACCGAAGTCGGTGCAGATCCCTATCCCGTCGTTGAGAACGGTCAGTGGATCGGCGTTGATTCCATCGGCGGGATCGTAATTCACGCGCGCCCTGATTCCCTGGCGGAGTGCGACCGCCGCACCATCCGCACCGGTCTCACCGTGGGCCATGGTCGCGGCTTCTTGGACTGCCAGAGCCCGCGCTTGAGTGGCCGTCGGAGCGCCGAGCAGCCGGTAGATTCCATGGTTCGTGGTACCCAGTTGGTTTGCATCAGCCCACCAGCTGATCTGCTGATGTGTCGCACCCACAGAGCCGAAGCCCGGCAGATTCTGAAGCCCGTCAAGAGAGAAGGAATGGGATTCCTGGGTCGCTGAAGCAGCTATCGACCATTGGCCCAGTACCGTCGCAGTCGTAGAGTCAAAGGCGGCCAGATTGAGGGTACTGCCCGGCACGAGGCCGGATAGGCGCACCTCGGCGGTGGGCACATCGTTCATTCGGTACGCATGGCTGTCTGGAGGGGCGGTCGCGAGCCCCGGTCCGGTGACGGGAATGTCTCCGCTCAAGCGGACCTGGATCTGGGGGGACTGTGTTGCGGGGGCGGGGGCAGTTGCCATCCCTCCCATGGAAGTGGAAGCGGTAGACCGCTGTACGGCAGGCTCGCCGGGGCTGCCGGTGCCGCGTTGGAGAGCGGACGGCCCGTAGGGCGGCGTGTCGACCGACAATGCCCTGGTGGCGTTGGCTTCTGCCTCGCGTTCGTAGCGGTCCGAGGGGTCGGAGATGGAGAGTCCCGCGCCGTTGTCGGTTCCCGCGACGGGGCCTTGGCGTTGCTGGATGACGTGGGTGAGTTCGTGGGCGAGGGTGTGCTTGTCGCGTCCGCCGTCGCCGATGACGACATTGTTGCCGGATGTGTAGGCGCGGGCGCCAATCTCGGCGGCGGAGGCTTGGGCGACGCTGTCGTCGTGGATGCGGACCTCGGAGAAGTCGGCACCAAGCCGGGATTCCATCTCCTCGCGCAACGGTGTGTCGAGGGGGCGCCCGGTTCCGGCGAGGACGTCATGGACGGCGGAACGCTGCACCGCGGGCTGCTGGTGGCCGAAGCCGGCACCGTGAACGTGCTGCTCCTGCGCCTGACCGCTGCGCTGCACAGGAGGCAGAGCATAGGGATGCCCGGCTTGCCGGAGCATGTGCAGGACTGCGGCGTTCCCGGCGGTGCGCTGGAGCGCGAGGAGACCGGCAGCGTTCTGAGGCGCGGACTTGCGGGTCTGGGTGGCCGGGACCGTAGTGGATTGGTCTTTTCGGTGTTCGTGAAGCGCCAACGGAGAACCTTTCAGGAAATGATGCCATGTACACGAGATCGGCTCGCTTTCCTTCTTCGCCAGACACCATCGGGCAGGCCTAAGGGCACAGGTGTTTGCCTGAAGGGCCGAGGAGGCCGCCGCCACAATCTGGGCGTGACGTGATAGCCGGCAGGTGGTCAAGGGGGTGCTGTGGCGGCTGCGGACTGAGGCTCCGGGGGCGCCTGGCGGGCCAGGGTGCCCGCATTCGACAGGATGGTCTACCGCGACCGCAACGTGGTCGGACGACGCTTCGCACGCCTCAAGGAGTTCCGTGCGATCGCGACCAGGTTCGACAAGCTCGCCGACCGCTACCAGCCGGAGTCGTCCTGGCCTCGCTGATCCGCTGGTCGCGCGAAGCAGTCAGGTGATCATTTGTCGGGCACGGTCTAGTTCCAGCCTGCGGCATGAATGCGGGTTCGGGATGTTGAATGCGGAAGGCGCATAGGGATTTTGCTAGGGTCGCGCCATGATGGGTATGGAGGACATCCTCAGGCTCACCGTCTCCGCGCTGATGACGCGGACCGGCGAACGACAGGGCGACCTGGCCGCGGGCCTCGGGCAGTCGCAAGCGCAGGTCTCCCGCAAGCAGGCCGGCAAGTCGCACTGGTCGCTGGAGGATGTGGACCTGCTCGCCGCGCACTACGGCCTGAACCCGCTCGACCTGCTGGCCGGACCCACGCACGCGGTGGGCGTGCTGCACGGCGCGGCGCTCAGCCTGCAGGGCGGCGTGCAGTCGCTCGCCGTCTCGACCCCGCTCGCGGCCCGCCGGCCTTCCGCACCGCCCGCCGCCGAAGCCCCCGCCCTCGCCCCCGCCCCCGCGCCCGAGCAGGAGACGGCGCCGGGCCGTCCGTGCGTGCTCTGTGGCCGACCGGCCACCCTGGAACTGGACGGCTTTCCCCAGCACCTGACCGTGGAAGAGTGCGCGGCGGCCATGGCCGAGACCGCGCCCGCCCGCTCGGCCGAGACGACGATTCCGACCCCCGAGCCCGAGCCCGAGCCCGGGCCGGAGCCGGAGCCGGAGCCGGAGCCGGAGCCGGAGCCGGAGTCGAAGCCGAAGCCGAAGCCGGAAGTCCCGGAGCAAGCCCAGCCCCAGCCCGAAGCTGAGCCCCAGCCCCAACCCGGACCCCAAGCCCAGCCCCAGCCCCAAGCGGAGCCCAAGCCCCGCCCCACCCGCAACGTGCCCGGATACGCCTCCAGCACGCTCGTCGAGCGGATCGCCGACCGGGTCCAGGACGTGCTGGCCGCCTGTTCGGGCGAGGTGGAGGCGGCGCAGGTGGAGCTGATCAAGATGGCGATCCCGGACGTGATGGCGCTGATGAAGGCCTCGCGGGTGGGGGGCAGGTACGAGCATTCGGAATTTCCGCCGACCGCGGAGATTCTCCGGAAGAAGTCCCAGAAAGGCGCGGACGACATCTGGGAGGGCCGCCCGAAATGGCGCAACCCGGTGCTTTTCGCGGAGGCGAAGAAGGGCGCGGAGATCGAGGTGACCGCGCTCGACATGAACGCGGCCTATCTGTCGGCGATGAAGGCGTGGCTTCCCATCGGGCAACTCCGCGAGGAGACCGGGGGAACGTACGACCCGAAGAAGGCGGGCGTCCATCTCGTCACCCCGGCCGAATGGCTCCACGACGATCTGCCGAATCCGCTCGGCGCGCGCATGGAGCCGGGGGAGCTGTGGGTCAGTGAGTCGACGCTCCGCCTGCTCCTGGACTGCGCCCGCCAGGGCCTGGCCGACGGCCCGGTGGTTCACCGCTCTCTCGTCTCCGGGGCGTCCGAGGCGCTGCTGGAGAAGCTGCGCCGAGCCCTGGCGGAAACGCGGAAAACGGCTCTGGAGGCGGGTGACGAGTTGACCGTCGCCTATGTGAAGGCGATGTACTCTAAGTTCGTGTCGACGATCGGCGAGTCCAGTGCCAACCGTGAAATCCGGCGCCCGGACTGGATGCACATCATCCGCTCGAAGGCTTTCGCGAATCTGTGGATGAAGGCGCACAAGGCGCACAAGGCCGGACTCCAGGTCGTGGAGATCTCCGGGACGGACGAACTCCACGTCGTGGGCGACTGGCGCACGGTCTTTCCGGAGGGCCGGGAGCTGAACCAGGTCAAGGTGAAGCAGACGTACGTGCTCGGGGGTAGGCGCTGATGGCCGGTTCACCGGATCTGTGGTCCCGCTGGGGCGAGTTCCGCAGGTACGACGCGCGGGGCATGAAGGGCGGCGAGGCCCTGATCCTGGAGCTGAACAGGATCGTCTACTCCTCCGGCATCGCGTCGCCGATCACCACGAAGCGCGGGCTCACCGCCCGGCTGCGCTATCTCGACAGCGCGGCCGGCCGTGCCGCGCTGCGGGAGCAGGGCGTGTCGCCCCGGACGATCCGCTCGTGGATGCGGACGAAGGGGAAGGTGACCCCGACGGCGGCGAACCGCGAGCGCGTCGACGCCGCGTACTGGTACCGCCGGCGGGAGAACCTGATCCGCTCGGGCTGGCTCAAGCGCCACCTCGACGACGAGGGCCGAGGGCGCCGGATGGAGATCTACCCCGTCGACCAGTCCCACGTCCCCGCCGAGCGCCAGCGCCTCGGGCTCTCCCAGCGCTCGATCACCGTGCGGTACGTGTGGGGCGACCTGGTCGACGCCTGGGCGAGGCAGGATGCGGCGACCGTGGACGAGATCTGGGACGACGTCATCAGCGACCTCGACTCGGACTACAACGCGTACAGCTACGTCTCCTCGGTGGGCATCGGCGCCTGACCGTGCCCACGTCGGCCGGTCGCCGCCCGGGTGCCCGGGTGCCCGGGCGGCTGGCTCGGCAGGACCAATCGCCCCGCCCGCCCGCATCGGGCCAGGAAGCGCCCCCAGCGCCTGGCCGTACCACGCGGCGACGGGCGAAATTGGTCTAGTCCAAGTTTGGGTCAAGTCATTGACGTGCCCATGGCTGTGGGCTCGCTCGGTGCGTAACAGTCGTCCGCGACAGCCGTGCGCGACAAGGACGTTGACGCACTCCGCACCCCCCCACAGCCATTGGATCGCCATGAGAAGACGTTCGATCCGCGCGGCCCTCACCGCCGCCGTGACCGCCGTGGCCGCCCTCGGCCTCGCCTCCGTCGCCGCCGCCCCCGCCCAGGCGGCCACCCCGCTCCCCGCCAGGGTCTTCGCCCCCTACTTCGAGTCCTGGACCGGGGAGAGCCCCGCCGCCCTGAGCGCGCAGTCCGGCGCCAAGCACCTGACGATGGCGTTCCTCCAGACCGCGACCAAGGGATCCTGCACCGCCTACTGGAACGGCGACACCGGGCTCCCCATCGCCCCGTCCTCCTTCGGCACCGACATCAAGACCATGCAGTCCCGAGGCGGCGACGTCATCCCCTCCTTCGGCGGCTACACGGCCGACACCACCGGCACCGAGATCGCCGACAGCTGCACCGACGTCAACCAGATCGCCGCCGTGTACGAGAAGGTCATCACGACCTACGACATCACCCGGCTCGACATGGACATCGAGGTCGACTCCCTCGACAACACCGCCGGCATCGACCGCCGCAACAAGGCGATCAAGCTCGTCCAGGACTGGGCCGCCACCAACGGGCGCCAGATCCAGATCTCGTACACCCTGCCCACGACCACCCGCGGTCTCGCCGCGAGCGGTCTGGCGGTGCTCAAGAACGCCGTCACCAACGGCGCCCGCGTCGACGTCGTCAACCTGATGACCTTCGACTACTACGACAACGCCGCCCACGACATGGCCGCCGACACCAAGACGGCCGCCCAGGGACTCTACGACCAGCTCGCCAAGCTCTACCCCACGAAGACGGCGACCCAGCTCTGGGGCATGGTCGGCATCATCGAGATGATCGGCGTCGACGACTTCGGCCCGGCCGAGACGTTCACGCTCGCCAACGCCCGTACGGTCTACGACTGGGCGGTCGCCAAGGGCATCAACACCCTCTCCTTCTGGGCGCTCCAGCGCGACAACGGCAGCTGCCCCGGCGGTGCCGCCGCCGACGGGTGTTCCGGCATCCAGCAGAACACCTGGGACTTCTCGCACATCTTCGCGCCCTTCACCAGCGGGACGACCACCCCGACCGACGACTTCTCGGTGACCACGACCCCGGCCTCGGCCACCGTCGCCGCCGGCTCGGCCACCTCCGCCACGGTCAAGACGGCCGTCACCGCCGGTACGGCCCAGACGGTGAACCTCACGGTCAGCGGCCTGCCCGCGGGTGTCACCGCCACCCTCAGCCCCGCTTCCGTGACGGCTGGAGGGTCCTCCACCCTCACCCTGAACACCACCGCGGCCACGGTCTCGGGGACGTACCAGATCGCGGTCAACGGGGCGAGCGCCTCGGCGGGTCACGCGGCGGTCTTCTCCCTGACCGTCACCGGCGGCGCCACCCAGTGCACGGCGGCCCCGTGGGCGTCCGCCACCATCTACACCGGCGGCCAGCAGGTCTCGCACAAGGGCCACACCTGGAAGGCCAAGTGGTGGACGACCGGCGAGGAGCCGGGCACCACGGGTGAGTGGGGCGTCTGGCAGGACCTCGGCGCCTGCTGACACCCGCCACGACCGCACGACCGCACGAAGCACGACGTGCGACCGGGTCGGGGCCCGCCCGCAGGCGGGCCCCGACCCGGCGTCTAAGCTCACGTGACACGTGAACCCGTGTCCAGCACCCAGCGCCGCCGGAGACCTCGTGAAGCTGCCCGTAGTCGTCCACCGGGCCCGCCTGGGAACCGCCGAGTTCCGCGTCATCAGGCCCGCCCGGCCGCTGCCGCACGCGCTGCTCACCGACCAGGACCGGTATCTGGACCTCCGCGTCGACGAGGCCGCCGCCCGGACCGTCGCCGGACTGTGGCTGCTCGCCGCCCGTTCGCCGCGCTCGCTCGTCCACCTCCCGCTGCGCACGGCCCGGCCCGCACCCCAGGCGCCGGACGCGGAGCCCGGACTGGACCTCGTCCTCCTCCACCACTCGCTCCAGTTCGCCCCCGCCCGGTGGAAGCGCCTCCGCGCCGGCCTCGGCCCGGGCAGGCCCCAGACCGCCGACCTGCCCGAGGCCCACCGGGACGCCGACACCAAGCCGATCGACCACGCGGCCCGCCACCACCGCGAGAACCGGGACGTGTTCCAGGAGCACCTGCACGCGGAGACGCTGTTCATGACCGGCAGCGCGAAGCTCTTCCGCGAGACCGCCCGCCTCTTCCTCGACGTCGCCCACGAGGGCCCGGCGCACCCGGCCGGCCCCGCCGACCGCCACTACTGCGCCCGCCTCCACTCGGACGACGGCACGCTCGGCAACGCCCGCGAGCTGCACGTCGCATACCAGGCGCACCACGAGGCCGCCTGATCCGGCGCTACGTCACCCTGCCCTCCACCTCCGCCCCGGCCCCACCCCGCACCACGGACGAAGGCACCGGAGGAGGCACCGAAGAAGACACCGAAGCCGACACCGAAGGCACCTGCGCCCGCAGCCTGTCCGCAGGGTAGAACTGCCGGGCCCAGTGGCGGAACGGGCCGATCGGCCCGTCGCCGCGGGCCAGCCGGGGAGGCGACACGTACCGCTTCGTCGCCCACACCGGGAAGTCCTGGGACACGAACGCGCAGTTGCCCCGGAACATCACCCCCGCCAGCAGCCGGTGCGCCGCGCCGCTCACCAGGCGGGCCAGCGGCGCCGGGAGGGCGGCCGGCTCGGCCACCTCGAAGCGGCTGGTCTGCCGGAGCTGGAAGGCGGCGGGCGCGATCATCGTGGTCGTGTACACAGCGCAGGTGCGCACTCCGAAGCGGGGGAGGGCGGTGCACACGTGCACCCGGCTGATGCCGTTCCCCTCCAGCGTCACCTCCAGCGGACTCGCGCCCAGCAGCGGCACCCGCTCCTCGGAGCGCACCGAGATCCGGAAGGACCGCCCGTCGAAGACCGCGGGCTCGGCGACCTCGGACTCGCCCCAGCCGTGCAGGGGAGTGAAGTGGCCGATGTCCACGGTGTTCTCGACCACGTCCTGGCTGTGCCCCGCCATCTCCCACGCGGCGAGCCGGGGCGCCCGCGTCCCGAGCGTGTGCCAGGGCGTCAGCTCCCAGTCCGGCGCCCGCCCGTCGTGGTGCCGCCACACGAACACGGCGCCGTCGACCTCGCGCACCGGCAGCAGGGTCAGGTCCGAGGACGGCGGCGGGGGCGTCCCGTACCCCGTCCGCGTACACGCGCCGTCCGGGCCGAAGGCGAAGCGGTGGAAGGGGCACAGCAGCTCGTCGCCCTCCAGCGCGCCGAGCCCCAGATGGGCGCCCAGGTGCGGGCAGTACGGGCGGACCGCCCGCACCTCGCCGTCGCGGAGCCGGTAAAGGACCACGTCCTCGCCCTGGAGCGGCCGGGTCAGCAGGGCCCCCGGCACCACCTCCGCGGAGAAGGCCACCGAGAACCAGCCGTCGGGGTACGGCAGCACCGGCCCGTGCGCGTCGGCCGGGCTCGGGCCCTCCGTGAGCGCCCGGGTGTGGCCGCGCCTCACAGCTCGACCAGCACCTTGCCGAAGGACGCCGCGCGGTCGGTGTACAGGCTGCGGTAGGCGGCGGGGATGGAGTCGAAGCCGCGGTGCACGGTCTGCTGGTAGCGGATCTCGCCCGCGCGGACCAGCGGCCCGAGCTCGGCGTGCAGCGCCGCCCAGTTGTCGTCGGTGAACCACTCCAGTGCGAAGATCCCGCGGATCGTCGTGCGCGGGAACATGATGTACGGCAGCAGCCGAGGCCCGCTCCACTCGCCGCCGACCTGGCTGGACCACTGCCAGCACACGGCCACCTGGCTGTCCACGGCCAGCATGGAGAAGACGGTGTCGGTCATGACCCCGCCCAGGTTGTCGAAGTAGCGGTCGACGCCGTTCGGAGCGGCCTTGGCCAGGTCCTCGCGCAGCTCCGCCGCGTCCCCGCCGTGCCGGAAGACGACGACGTCGTCGAAGCCGAGCGCCGTCAGCCGCGCCGCCTTCTCGGGCGAGCCGGTCGTGCCGACCACCCGCGCGCCCGCCCGCTTCGCGAGCTGCCCGACCAGGGTGCCGATCGCTCCGGACGCGCCGCTGATCAGCACCGTGTCACCGGGCCGGACGGTCAGGAAGGTGTTGAGGGTGCCCCACGCGGTCATGCCGGCGCCGCCGAGGATGCCGAGCGCCGTGCTCAGCGGCAGCGCCTCGTCGTAGTGGGCCGGGTCCAGCTTCCGGTACGCCGGGAAGACCATGGGGAACGTGCCGGTCTGCCACAGCGCCTCGGCGCCGTTGCTGACCAGATGGGTGCGCCAGCCGCCGAAGCCCTGGACGAGGTCGCCGACGCCGAACATCGCGCGCGGCCCGGCCGCCAGCACCTCCATGATCGAGTCGGCGCCCATGTGGTCGCCCACCGGGGTGTCCAGGGCGATGCCCTGGAGGTACGGGTCGACGGAGACGTACCGCGTGCGCAGCAGCATCTCGTCGTCGGCCAGCTCGGTGTCGAGCTCCTCCACCACCTTGACGTACATCCGGTCCACGTCCGGCACGCCGTCGTTGTGCTCGCTGACGATCCACTTCTCGGTCTTCACGGGGTCGCTCCTGCGGGTTCGATGATCTGGACGGGGAGAGGGGCGCCGGGGTCGACGGACGCGGTGAACGGCCGCCCGTCGTCGCGGCAGACGAAGTGCATGACGTGGCGTCCCGAGGCAGCGGCCCGGATCAGGCCGCCGGTGGTGGCCCAGACGCCGGACAGGTAGAAGTCGGCGAGCCCGGGCAGCCCCGGGCCGTGCCGCTTGACCTCCTGCTCCACGGTCTCGCCGCCGGCCACGAACGGCTGCCAGCCGAGCACCGTGCCGTCGTAGTTGCCGGTGTAGCGGACCTGGGTGAGCGGGGTCGACACGTCCCGGACCACGATCGCGTCCCGCAGCCCGGGATGCCGCTCGTCGAGGAAGTCGACGAGCGTGTCCCGCACCCGCCGCTTGGCCCGCTGGTACTCCCGCCCGCGCCCGACCGGCAGCGTGTGCAGCTCCTCGCCCCGGCGCGACCGGGTGGACTGCTCGGGGCCCGTGCTCAGCTCCCGCCAGGGCGCGATGTCGCAGAAGTAGGTGGCGTACACGACGGAGGTGCCGGCCGGCGACAGCTCGGGGTAGTGGCGGCTGCGGAACTGCACGTTGACGCTGGGGTGCCGGATCCCGGTGAGCCGCTCCGCGACCTCGTCCTCCAGGAGGTACGTGGTGCAGGGCTCGCCGTCCGGGAAGGGGCGGCGCAGGCCCAGGAAGACCGTGAGGTAGCCGGGGAAGACCATGCCGGGCTCCGCGATGGTCCGGGTGTACAGCTCCCGGTACGTGTCGGTGAGGTAGCGGCCCTTCAGCAGTTCCAGGAGGGTGGTCCGCCCGTCGCAGGCGGAGACCACGATGTCGGCCCGCAGCTCCGTCCCGTCGCTGAGCAGGACCCCGGCCGCCCGGTCGCCCTCCACCAGGATCTCCACGACCCTGGCGTTGTACGTGACCTCGCCGCCGAGCCCCCGGTAGCGCTCCTCGACCGAGCGGGCCAGGCCCAGCGAGCCGCCCTCGGGCACCCCCGCCGAGGCGTCGGCGTGCGCGGCGAGCTGGAAGTAGAACGGCAGCACGGGGAAGTTGGGATGCTTCTCGTACAGGATGAAGTTGAACGCCTCGCGCAGCAGCGGGTCCCGGAAGCGCTGCGAGTAGTCCCGCATCAGCGTCCCGATGGAGCGCCGGATCACGTTGAAGTACGGGACGAAGGAGGCCAGCATCCGCCAGCGCTCCCTCCGGCCCATGAGCCCGACCGGGGTGAGGAACGGATAGCGGGCCAGCGCCTTGCGGAAGGTGCGCAGCCCGGCGCAGAAGTCGCGGATCACCCGGGCGTCGCCGGGGGAGAGGCTCAGCAGGTGCGCTTCGAGACGGTCCGGGTCGGAGTAGAAGTGCACCGCCCGCCCGTCCCGGCCGCGCACGGTGTTGAACACGTCGAAGTTGCGCATCCGCTTGCCCTGGAGGGCGCCGAGCTCCAGCCAGATCTGGTGCATCTCGTTGCCCGGCCCGCTGCCGAGCAGCCAGCTCACGCAGCAGTCGAGGGTGAAGTCGCCCCGGTCCCAGGCGGTGCAGGAGCCGCCCGGGATCTCGTGCATCTCCAGCACCCGGCTGCGGTAGCCGTTCATCTGCGCGTAGCAGCCGGTGGAGAGCCCGCCGAGCCCTCCGCCGATGATCAGCATGGTCCTTCTGGTCATTCGGCCACCGCCGCCTTCCGGGCGTCGCCCCGCTGTTCGAGTTGCGGCAGCCGGCCCAGCTTCCCGGGGTGCCAGGGCCCGGCACCCTCGCTCGGCCAGGCCCGGAACTCCAGGCCCAGCTCGTCGCAGAGGAACTGGACCGCGTACCGGCCGCTGGTCGCGGCCCGGATCAGGCCGCCCATGCCGGTCCACTGCCCGGCCATCGAGAAGCCGCCCAGCCCCGGCAGCCGCATCCGGTCCCGGTCGACCAGCGCGGTCGACACGTCGTCGGCCTCGGAGAACGCCTTCCAGGCCAGGATGCTGCCGTAGGTGTTGCCGGTGTACCGCTCCGTCGTCGCCGGTGTCGCCACGTTCACCAGCTCGATCCGCTCCTCGATGCCCGGATGGCGCTCGGCCAGGAACGCGCGCAGGAAGTCGGCGACCGCCGCCTTGCGCTCCCGGTACGCCTTCCGGTCCGTCTTCCGCAGCTCCTGCCAGGACCGGTGGTCGGTGAAGTACGTGCAGTGCAGCACCGACTTCCCCGCCGGGGCGAAGCCGTCCGCGTAGTCGGAGCGCCGCTGCACCACCAGGCTGTGCTGGAGGCTGCCCGGCAGCGCCGCGCCCCGCTCGGGCCCCAGGAGGTACGTGGTGCTGTGCGGCTCGCCGTCGGGCAGCGGGCCGTCCAGGCCGACGAAGGCCGAGACCACCGCCGGGTACAGGTTGTCCGGGCGGTCCAGCAGCTCCTTGTACAGGCGCTCGGTGCGCGGGCTGGTCCACCGCCCCTCCAGCAGCCGGTCCAGGACCGTCGGCCCGTCGCAGGCGGCGATCACGTGGTCGGCGAAGTGCTCCTGCCCGTCCTTCAGCCGTACGCCCACGGCCCGCCCGTCCTCGACGAGGATCCGCTCCACCCGGGCGCGGTAGCCGATGTGCCCGCCGAGCCCCGTGTACCGCTCCTCGACCGACCGGGCGAGGCCCAGCGAACCGCCTTCCGGGAAGCCCGCGTTGCCGTTGTGCGCGCAGGACATCGTGAACAGGAACGGCAGCAGCGGAAAGCCGGTCAGCTCCTGGAGGAACACGTTCGGGAACGCCTGGCGCAGCAGCGGGTCCTCGAAGCGGTCCGCGAACCGGCGCATCGGCGTGGCCGCGGTGCGCCAGTACAGCCGGAACGCGGGCAGGATCCCGAGCACCGTCCGCGCCTTCTCCGACAGCGACTTCAGCGGCGGCGGCTTCAGCTCCCACCGCAGCTCAAGACCCGCGAAGCGCTTGAGGTCCCGGCAGAACGCCCGGATCAGGCGCGCGTCGCCGGGCGCCAGCTCCAGCAGGTGCTCCCGCAGCCGGTCCGGGTCGTTGTAGAAGGTCACCGACCGGCCGTCCTCGGCCACCACCCGGTTGAACTGGTCGAACAGGGTGATCCGCTTGCCGTCCAGCGCCCCGAGCTCGCGCCACACCTCGTTCGCCCCGGTGCCGGGGCCCGTCCCGATCAGCCAGTCGATGCAGTAGTCGAAGAGGTAGCCCTGCCGGGCCCAGGCGGTGCAGCAGCCGCCCGGCAGCACGTGCTTCTCGAAGATCCGGCTCTCCAGCCCGCTCATCTGCGCGTAGCAGCCGGCCGCGAGGCCCGACATGCCCGCGCCGATGATGATCACCCGGGGCCGCCCGCCGGGAGGCCGCGCCTCCCAGCGGGGCCCGCCGTCACGCACCGCCATCGGTGCCGCCTCCCGCGAGGAGCGCCCGCACCAGCTCCGCGTTCCCGTCCAGGAACGCGCCGTCCAGCATCTCCGCGTGCCGCCCGTGCCCCTCGCGCACGGCGCACCCGGCGGCGGTGGCCTCGTGCCAGCCGCCGGGCTCACCCGCCGCGAAGCGGCTCAGCTTCTCCTGGTCGGAGATCACCGCGATCGGCGCCCGCAGCACCCCGAGCGAGGGGTGCGCGCCGCAGTGCGCCAGATACTCCCGGGCCTGCTCCACGGTCTCCCGGGCGACGATCTCGGAGCCGGTGTGCCGGCGCAGGTGCTCCGCCAGCTCCAGCTCGAACTCGGCCAGCTGCTCCGCGCCCAGCTCCACGGCTTCGGCGATCCGGTACGAGTCCATGATCAGCACGCGGTCCACCGTGTGCCCCCGCCGCTCCAGCTCCCCGGCGATCTCGAAGGCCAGGTTGCCGCCGAGGGAGTAGCCGAACAGCGTGTACGGTCCGCCCGGGTGCAGCTCCTCGGCCAGATCCGCGTACCGGGCCGCCTTGTCCGGACCGGACAGGTAGTTGAAGGCGGCGAAGCGGTACGCGGGCAGCAGCGCCGCGAGCTGCCGGTAGACCAGCCCGTGCCCGCCCGCCGGAGGCAGGCAGAACACCGTCGCAGCCGGGTCCGCGCCCTGGTTGAACCACAGGTACGGCTCGGATCCGGGCAGCCGCCCGGTGACGACGTCCTCCAGGGTCCGGGCCATGCCGTGCAGGGTGCTCGTCTGGAACAGCCGCCCGACCGGCACGGACGCGTTGAACTCGGTCCGCAGGTGGTGGATCAGCTCGATCAGCCTGATCGAGCTGCCGCCCGCCTCGAAGAAGTCGTCCCGCAGTCCCGGCCGCTCCAGCCCCAGCAGCGACCGCCAGTGCGCGGCCATCCGCGTCTCGTACAGCGTCACCGGCGGCTCGTACCGCTCCGGCCCCGCCTCCGCGCGCGGCTCCGGCAGCGCGGCCGGATCGACCTTGCCGTTCGCCGTCAGCGGCAGCTCCGGCAGCTCGGTGAAGTGCGCCGGGATCAGATAGGTCGGCACCTGCTCGGCGAGGTGCCGCCGCAGCTCCCGGACGTCGGGCGCCGCGCCCGGCAGGGGCACGTAGTAGGCGCACAGCACGTTCTCGCCCGTCTCGTCCCGCCGCACCGTCACGCACACCTGCGCCAGCTCCGGCCGCGCGGTCAGCCGCGCCTCGATCTCCCCGGTCTCCACCCGGTGGCCGCGCACCTTCACCTGCCCGTCGGCCCGCCCGAGGAGGTGCAGCACGCCGTCCGCGTCCCAGTGCCCGAGGTCCCCCGTCCGGTACAGCCGTACGGGCTCGCCGCCCGGCGCGAGGGTCACGAACCGCTCGGCCGTCCGCTCCGGATCGCCCAGGTAGCCCTCGGCCACCCCGGCGCCGCCGATCCACAGCTCACCGGCCACCCCCGGAGGCACCGGCTCGCCGTGCCGGTCGAGGACGTACAGCTCGCAGTTGGGCAGCGGCCGGCCCACCGGCACCATCCGCCCCGGCTCCAGCCCCTCGGCGGGACCCTCGTAGTAGGCGCTGTCGATGGTGGCCTCGGTCAGCCCGTACGAGTTGACCACCCGGGTGCCCGGCCCGCACAGCGCGACGAGCCGCCGGTGCTCGCCCGCCCGCCAGGCGTCCGAGCCGACGATCACCAGGCGCATGAACTCAAGCCCCAGCCCCTCGCGTTCGCAGTGCGCCAGCAGCCCGCGCGCCACCGACGGCACGAACTCGGCGCAGTCCACGCCCTCCGCGCGCATGGTCCGGTACAGCCGCGCCGTGTCGAAGAGGAGGTCCCGGTCGACGAGGACCAGGGTCCCGCCCGAGCACAGCGCCCGGACCAGGTCCCCGGTGAACACGTCGAAGGAGACGCCCGCCATCTGCAGGTGCACCCGGGCGTCGGTGTCCAGCCGGTACTCCTGCTGCCAGGCGACGAACACCGAGGCCAGGTTGCGGTGGCTGACCCGCACCGCCTTGGGGCGCCCGGTGGAACCCGAGGTGTGGATCACGTACGCGGTCTGGTCGAGGCCCACGGGCGGCTCCGGCCGCTCCTCCGCCCCGGGCCGGTCCAGCTCGTCCAGGGTGACCGGCCGCCCCGGCAGCCGGGCCGCCTCGCCGGGCCGCCCGTCGGTCACGACCAGCGTGGCCCCGGCGTTCTCCATCAGCTCGGCCAGCCGCTCGGCCGGGTGGTCCGGATCCAGCGGCAGATACGCGCCCCCGGCCCGCAGCACCGCGAGCAGCGCGATCACCAGCTCCGCCGACTTCGGCAGCCGCACCGCCACCACCGCACCGGCCCCGACGCCGAGTTCGCGCAGGGAGGCCGCCATACGCCGGGAGCGCTGGTCCAGCTCCCGGTACCCGAGCCGCCGCCCGCCCGGCACGGAGACCGCGACCGCCTCCGGGAACTGCGCGGCGATCTTGCCGATCAGCTCGTGCACCGGCACGTCGTGGTCGATCCGCCGGTCACCGCCGCCGAACCCGGTCAGGATCCGCTCCCGCTCCCCGTCCCCCAGCATCGGCAGCCGCGCGGCCGGACGCTCGCCCGCCGCGCGGGTCAGCCCGTCGAGGAGGGTGCGGTAGTGCGCGGCCATCCGCCGCACCGTCGCGGCGTCGAACAGGTCGGTGTTGTACTTGAGCACACAGTGGAAACGCCCGTCGTTCCGGTCCTCGTACGCCGACAGCGTGACGTCGAACTGCCCCTCCTCCTCCGGGAGTTCGATGTACTCCAGCGGATACCCGAAGCGCTCCACGGCCACCTTGTGGGTGAGCAGGATGAACATCGCCTGGAAGACCGCCGACCGGCTCGGGTCGTGCTGGAGCCCCAGCTGCTCCACGAGCAGCACGAACGGGTACTCCTGGTTGTCCAGACCGCCGAGCACGGTGTCCCGCACCCGGCCCAGCAGCTCGGCCACCGACGGCTCCCCGGCCAGGCTCACATGGAGCGGCAGCGGATTGACGAAGTAGCCGTAGACGGAGGCGAAGTCCTCCTCGGTGCGCCCGGTCACCGGGCTGCCGACCACGATCTCGTCCTGCCCCGACCAGCGGTGCAGCAGCAGGTAGTACGCGGTCAGCAGCACCGTGTACACGGTGACGTTGTGCTCCCGCGCCAGCGTCTGCACCCGGGCGCTGAGCTCGTCGTCGAGCTGGAAGAACTCGGAGGCGCCGTTGTCCGTCTGCACCGGCGGCCGAGGCCGGTCCGTGGGCAGGTCGAGCGCCGGGACCTCCCGGGGCAGGTGCTCCCGCCAGTACTCCAGCATCCGCCGCGCCTCGGGCCCGGCCAGGAAGCGGTTCTGCCGGTTGAGGAAGTCCAGATAGCGGGCCGGGACCGGGGCCAGCTCCACGGGCCGGCCGGTGCGCAGCCCGTGGTAGACCTCGAACAGCTCCTCGATGAAGGTGAACGTGGAGATCGCGTCCGAGACGATGTGGTGGACGGCCTTCATCAGCACCCAGCGATCCGGGGCCCGCCGGAACAGCCGCAGCCGCACCAGCGGGTCCCGCTCCAGGTCGTACGGCCTGCGGTACTCCGCCACCAGCCGCGCGCGGACCTCCTCCCACGGCAGCCCCGCCACGTCGAACACCCCGGTGTCGGCGACGGCCTCGGGCCGCACCCGCTGGACCGGCCGCCCGTCCTCGGTGGTGATGTTCGCCCGCAGGCTCGGATGCCGGGCAACCAGCGTCCGGAACGCCTCGAACAGCAGCTCCGGATCGAGCTCGGCGCGCACTTCCACCGCGCCGCCGATGTTGTACGCGAAGCCGTCCGGATTGAGCTGCCGCAGGAACCACAGGGCCTGCTGGTTGTGGGTGAGCGGATGGCACGCCTCGTCGGTGAACGGCTCCACCGCCGTCTCCGCCGCCGGACCGCCCGCCGCCGCGAGCTCGGTCAGCCCCGCGTACAGCCGCTCGGTCAGCTCGCTCACCGGCCCGTTGCTGAGCAGCGCCACCACCGGCAGCGAGACCCCCAGCTCGGTGTGGGTACGGGCCCGCAGCTCCATCGCGAGCAGCGAGTCCAGGCCGAGCGAGCCGAGCCGGCTGTCCGCGTCCACCAGCTCCGGCCGCACCCGCAGCACACCCGCCGCCAGCTCCGCGAACCGCTCGGCCACCAGCGCCGTACGGGCCGCCTCGTCCGCGCTCCGGAACGCGTCGAGCAGACTGCCGCCCTGCCCCGCCGGGGCCTCCCGGGCCGCCGCGGCGGCCAGCGCCGACACCAGCGGCGGCGGCGTGGGATACCAGGACAGGAACACCGGCCAGTCCACCACCGTGGCCACCAGCAGCTGGGCCCGGTCCTGCCCGATCACCCGTTCCAGGACCGCCATGCCCGCCTCCGGCGCGAGCGAGCTCATCCCGCGCGCGTCCCGGTAGTGGGCGACGAGCCCGAGCTCCTCGATCATGCCGGTGGCCCACGGACCCCAGTCGAGGCTCAGCGCGGGCAGGCCCCGCGCCCGGCGGTGGTGGGCGAGCCCGTCTAGGAACGCGTTCCCCGCCGCGTAGTTCACCTGCCCGGCCGTGGTCAGCAGCGAGGCCACCGACGCGAACAGCACGAAGTGCTCGACCGGCTCCTCGCGCAGCAGCCGGTGCAGCAGATACCCGCCGTACACCTTCGGCCCGTAGCCCGCGTCGAAGGCCGCGCGGTCCAGCGACGGCAGCAGCACGTCCCGCACCTGCCCCGCGAGGTGGAACACGCCCCGCACCGGCGGCAGCCCGGCGGCCCGCCGCCCGGCCAGCCAGCCCTCCATCGCCGCCGCGTCGGTCACGTCGACCGCCGCGACCAGCACCTCCGCGCCCAGCGCCTCCAGCTCGCGCAGGAACGCGACCCGGCCGCCCTCGGGGCCGTCCGGATCGAGCCCGTGCCACGCGCTCCGCTCCGGCACCCCGGTGCGCCCGAGCAGCACCAGCCGCCGGGCCCCGCGCCGCACCAGCGTGCGGCAGAGCAGCCGCCCGAGCGCCCCGAACGCGCCCGTGACCAGATAGGCGCCGTCTGCGCGCAGCCGCAGCGGCAGCGGACGGGTCAGACCCGCCGGCGGGCGCAGTCGGCTGATGTGCCGCCGGCCGGACCGCAGCGCGACCTCGCCCTCGCCGTCGTCGGACGTGACCTCGCGCAGCAGCGCCTCGGCCTCGCCGGGACCCGCCACCGGGTCGAGGTCGATCAGCTTGCCGCCGTGACCGGTGAGCTCCTGCTGCCACAGCACCCGGCCGATGCCCCAGGCGGGCGCGCCGAACGGCTCCACCGGCTCGCCCGGCACCACCGCCTGGGCGCCCCGGGTGACGATGTGCAGACGCCCGCGCGGGCACGCCCCCGGCAGCACCTGCGCGAGCGGGACGAGCGAGTAGCCGCCGACCGTGCCGATGCCGGCGAGGTCCTCGGCCCCCACCGCGTCCAGCGACGGCAGGTCGAGGTTCCACAGATGGACCACGGTCCCGAACCCGGGCCCCAGCTCCTCGAACAGCCGCCGCAGATCGTCCGCCGAGTCGGGCCGCACGGTCATGTGCGGCGCCCCGCCCCGGTAGCGGCCCCCCGGCCGGACCAGCCGGCACCGCCCGCCGCGCGCCTCGACCGCCTCGGCCAGCCGCGCGCCGAGCCCGCCGGCGTCGGCGAACACCACCAGACCGGGCGCGGCGGAGCCGTCCGAACGCCCCTCCGGCTCCTTGGCCCCCTCGGCCGCCGCCTCCTCCCAGACGACCTCGGCCAGCCAGCCGTCGATGGTGCCCAGCTTCACCGAGGCGGCCACCCGGTCCACCGCCGCCGCGCGGAAGCCGTGGATCCGGCCGAGCGGCGCCCCGTCCTCGGCGTACAGGGCGAGGTCCCCGACCAGTTCCCCGTCGTTCTGCGCGGTCACGGTGGCGTGCGCCCACAGCGCACGGTCGCCGACCGCGTCCAGCCGCAGCTCCGCGATCCCGACGGGCAGCCGGATCCCGGCGGACCTGCCGCCCTCGCCGTCCGGCGCCAGCGCGGTGAGCATGGTCTGGAAGCAGGCGTCCAGGAGCACCGGATGCACATGGCACTCCGCCGCCCCGGCGCCCATCCCCGCTGTGGGCCGGATCAGCGCCAGCGCCTCGCCGGGCGCGGTCCACACCTCGTCGATGGCCTGGAACGCCGGACCGTAGTGGTAGCCGAGCGCCGCCAGTTCGCCGTAGCACTCCGCCCCGCCGAGCCGCCGCCCCGCCCGGGCCCGTACGGCCTCGGCGTCCAGCGGGCCCGTGACCCGGAGCGGCTGCCCGGTGCGGACGACCCCGCTCGCGTGCACCGTGCGGTCCGGCGTCCCCGTCGCGGCACCGGCGAGCGAGGCGATCGTGAATCCGGCCTCCTCCGGCGCGAAGGACAGCTGCACGGTCGCCGCCTCGCCGTCGGGCAGGAACAGGGCGCGCGAGAACTCGACGTCGGCCAGGGTCGCGGTGTCCCCGCCGGTCATCGCCCGGACGGCCTGCGCGGCCATCTCCAGATACCCGGCGGCCGGGAAGACCGTGCTGCCCTCGATCCGGTGGTCGGCCAGATACGCCAGCCGCTCGGTGTCCAGGCGGCTCTCCCAGGTCGGCTGCGCCGCGGAGGTGCGGCGCCCGAGCAGCGGGTGGTCGAGCCGGCCGAGCCGGATCTGCTCCACCGGCGCGGGCTCCACCCAGTACCGCTCGCGCTGCCACGGATACCCCGGCAGCGGCACCGGCCGCCCCTCGGGCTGGAGCACCGACCAGTCGACGTCGACGCCCAGCGTGTACAGCTCGGCGAGCGAACGGGCGAAGCGCTCGGGCTCGTCCTCCCGGCGCCGGATCGACGGCAGGGTCAGCCCCGCCACGGCCCGGCCCTCCAGGCACTCCCGGATCGAGTGGCCGAGCACCGGGTGCGGGCCGACCTCCAGGAACAGGCTGTACCCGTCGTCGACGAGCCGGTCCACGGCCGCGCGGAAGCGGACGGGCCGCCGGACGTTCTCCCACCAGTACGCCGCGTCCAGCTCCGGCCCCCGCGCCCGGCCCTCCCGGGCCGTCAGATACAGCGGGAGCCCGGCGGTACGCGGCTCGATCCCGGCCAGCGCCTCGTGCAGCTCCTCCCGGATCGGGTCCATCCGCACGCTGTGGTAAGGCACTTGGACATCGAGGAACCGGGCGAAGACCTGCTCCCGCTCCAGCCGCCCGGCCAGCTCGCGCAGGGTCTCCTCGTCGCCGGAGAGCGTCACCGACGCCGGGCTGTTCACGGCGGCGACCGACACCCGGTCCCGGTAGGGGCGGACCAGCCGCTCGGCCTCCTCCTCGGGCAGGTTCGCCGCCAGCATCACGCCCGTCCCGGCGAGCCGGTGCTGGAGGGTGCTGCGCCCCAGCGCCACCCGGACGGCGTCCTCCAGGCCGTACACCCCGGCCTGGTGGAAGGCCGCGATCTCGCCGGTGCTGTGGCCGACGACGGCGTCCGGCCGCACCCCGTAGTGCTCCCAGAGCGCGGCCAGTCCCGCCTGGACGGCGAAGTTGGCCGGCTGGGCGAGCCAGGTCTCGGCCATCCGGGACTCGGCCTCGGGCCGGGTCAGCTCGTCCAGCAGCGACCAGCCCGCCTGGCGGCGGACCTCGCGGTCGCAGCGCTCGACCACGTCCCGGAAGACGGGCTCGGTCTCCAGGAGCCCGCGCCCCATGCCCCACCACTGGGGCCCCATGCCGGTGAACACCCACACGAGCCGCCGCGCCCCGGCCTCCCGCAGGCGCCCCCGGACGGCCCGGGGGTGCGGCTCCCCGCGCTCGCAGGCGGCCAGCACCTCGTCGAGCGAGTCCGGCGAGCCGGGGGAGCCGGGCGGGGCGTGGACGATGGCCAGGCGCTCCTCGAAGTGCTGGCGGCGGTGGGCGAGCGTGTGCCCGATGTCGGCGAGCGGCACTCCGGCGGCGAGCTCGCGCCGGACCCCGGCGGCCAGTCCGGCCGGTCCCGAGGCGTGCCGGGCGCTCAGCGGGAGCACCGAGCGGGCGGGCGCCGGGCGGGTCGTGCGGGGCTCCCGTGGCGGGCGGGCCGGGGCCTCCTCCAGGAGGACGTGGGCGTTGGTGCCGCCGAAGCCGAAGGAGTTGACGCCGGCGCGGGCGGGTCCCTCGTGCTCCGGCCAGTCGACCGGGGCGGTCGGGATCTCGAAGGGCAGCGCGGCGAAGTCGACTGCGGGGTTCGGCTGTTCGAGGTGGAGGTGCGGCGGGATGCGGCGGTGCCGGAGGGCCAGCGCCGTCTTGATCAGGCCCGCGACTCCGGCGGCGGCCTCGGTGTGCCCGATGTTGGTCTTGACCGAGCCGACGTAGCAGCGGGCGCCCGGTGCCCGGCCCTGCGCGAGCACCCGGCCGAGCGCGCGGGCCTCGATCGGGTCGCCGACGGGTGTGGAGGTGCCGTGCGCCTCGACGTACTGGAGGCTGCCCGGCGTCACCCCCGCCTCGGCGCAGACCCGCTCGATCAGCGTGGCCTGGGCGTCGGCGCTGGGCACGGTGATGCCGTTGGTCCGCCCGTCCTGGTTCACTCCGCTGCCGATGACCACCGCGTGGACGGGGTCGCCGTCACGCAGCGCGTCCGAGAGGCGCTTGAGCGCCACGACGCCGACGCCTTCGGCCCGTACGTAGCCGTCGGCGGAGGCGTCGAAGGCGCGGGAGCGCCCGTCGGGGGAGAGGAAGCCGCCCTTGGTCTCGGCGATGGTGTACTGCGGGGCGAGGTGGAGCAGGGTGCCGCCGGCCAGGGCCAGTTCGCTCTCGCCGCGCAGCAGGCTCTGGCAGGCCAGGTGGACCGCGACGAGGGAGGAGCTGCACGCCGTGTCGATCGAGACGCTGGGGCCGCGGAAGTCGAGGCAGTGCGAGATGCGGTTCGACACCATCGTCATCATCGTGCCGGTCGCGGTGTGCGCGGCCAGCGTCTCGAAGCTCAGGTCGGCGAACTGGAGGATCTTGTAGTCCAGGGTGAAGGCGCCGATGAACACGCCGACGTCCCGCCCGGCGAGTTCGGCGGGCCGCTGCCCGCCGTCCTCCAGCGCCTCCCAGGACACCTCCAGGAGCTTGCGCTGCTGCGGGTCCATGTGTTCGGCCTCGCGCGGGCTGATGCCGAAGAAGTGGGGGTCGAACTCGTCGAAGCCGTCGATGTAGCCGCCCCGGCCGCCGGTGAGCCGGCCCGGCTTGGCCCGGTCGCGGCTGCCGAGCGTCGTGGTGTCGTACCGGTCGGCCGGGGTGGGGACGATGCAGTCCCGGCCCTCGATCAGATTGCGCCAGAAGGACCGGTGGTCACCCGCGTGTCCGGGGAGCCGGCAGCCGATGCCGATGATGGCGACCTTGTCACGGTGGGCGGCGTTGGGTGAGTCCGTCATGGTCCAATCCGGAAGGGACGACGCCTCGGTACGGGCCGGGCGGGGGGCGTGACGCGGACACGACGCCGAGGGGGCGCGGGACTCGCGCGGTACGGAGCGGAGGTACGCGGTGGGGAGCGGGCTGCGCGGTACGGGGCGGGGCTACGCGGTACGGGGCGGACGGCGCACGGGGTGGAGCAGGCTGGCGAGGATCGCGCCGGTCTCCGGGAACGTGGCCGGGTCCTTGACGCCGACGACGGCCGGGCGGCGGTCCGGGCGCCAGGTGAAGCTGCCGAAGAGGCGGTCCCACACCGACAGATCGACACCGAAGTGACCGGCCTCGGACAGGTCGGCGCTGTGGTGCAGCCGGTGCTGCTCGGGGCTGGCCAGGACGTGGTGGAGCGGTCCGAGACGGACGTCCACGTTCGCGTGCACGAAATAGCCCTGGACGATGGTGAAGAGCGCGACCGCGAAAAGGCAGTCGGCGGAGAATCCGAGAAATCCGAGAGTTAATTGCACGGCACCCTGTTTGAAGGCGACATCCAGAAGGTGATTGACGCCGTTGTTCGCGACGTTCACCTTTCCCGGGACGTGGTGGATTCCGTGTACTTTCCACAGCCACCGATTGGAATGCGCCCAGCGGTGCGCCGCGTAGCCGGCCAGCGAGGAGGCGAGCAGCGCGAGGGGCACCTCGGCCCAGAGGGCCAGTCCCGGTCCCGCGACGGGTGTCGCGGCCAGGACGGCCGCGACGATCGACTGGCCGAGCACGGCGCCGGCCATGGTGAACCCGAAATAGACCGCGTACCAGCAGAGTTCTCTGCCGCTCGGATGCCAGTCGGCCCGGTGCGGGATGAGCCGCTCCAGCATCGCGAGATAGACGATGGTGCCGGCCAGGAAGTACTGGACGGCCCCGCCGCGGGACCAGCCGAGGCGCAGGACCTCGGTGAAGAGCCAGCCGGCGGACAGTGCGAGGACCGGGTACGCGGCATAACGGAGACACTCGCGGGCGGACGCGCCGATGGTCCACGCATTCGCCGGGAGCGACCCCGTATCGGGTCGATCTTCCATGCGGAGAATCTCCATCACATCCGAATAGGGAGCTCGCAGAGTAGCAGCGGATGCAAGGGGCCGTGAATTACTGGCCGTCGTTTTTTGGCCAGCGCGGGAAGGGGGCGCGCGAGGGTGGTTAATAGGAATAAGTTCTTTTCATTCTCCGGTGTCGGTGGGGCGGGGAGGAGGAGGCGGGGCGCCGGTGCTCGGAAGCAACGATTCCGCAATGTCACAGGCGCCGCCGGGTGCGCCGGGCGCCGCCCCCGTAGAGAGCGGTTACCGCCGGACGGGTGCCCGGTGGATATGCCCGAAACCATCGCTCCGGCGCCGCCCGGTCATCCGTTGATGCGTTCATCCTTCCGCGCCGGGGCGGCCCGCGGACCCGCCGGGACGAGGGCGCAGGCGCCGTCGTCGCAGCGGCGCTCCAGGCGCCCCCGCGACAGGGCCTGGACGAGACCGACCGCCCAGCAGGTGGGGCAGCCGCGAAAGGCGACGAGCGCCAGCGGGGCGGCCAGCAGCGCGAGGGGGCCCACGGAGGGCACGGCGGCGACGGAGGTGACGAGCAGCCCGAAGCCGACGGCGCCGCGCGCCAGATGGCGGGGCAGCGAGACCGGGGCGGAGGGGCCGGGCCCAGGGCGGGGGCCGGCGCCGCGCTTCACGGGGCGTTCCGCTCGACGGAGGCTTGGACAGGTGCGTCCAGCGAGGCCCGCAGGGCCGAACGCGCGCGATGCAGCCGCGACTTCATCGCCGCCGTGCTCAGCCCCAGGGACTCCGCCACGGCCTTGCCCGGCATCCCCCGCAAGTCCCGCAGGACCAGGACCTGCCGCTGGTCGTGGGGGAGCGCCCCCACAGCCGCCGCGATCCGCTCCGCCTCCAGCCCGCGCAGCGCCGCGTCCTCGGCGGACGGCACCGCGTCCGCCTCCGGCTCCTGGCGCGAGGCCAGGAGCCGCACCTGCCGGAGGCACTCGTTGCGCACGATCCGGAACAGCCAGGACGCGAGGGCCCCGGTCGCCCGCAGGGTGCCGATCCTCCGGTACAGGATCAGCAGCGCCTCCTGTGCCGCGTCCTCGGCGTCCTGAGGCGAGGCGCACAGCGACAGCGCGAACCTGCGCACATGCGGCTGCGAGCAGGTGACGACGGCGGTCAGCGAGGCGGCGTCGCCGTCCTGGGCGGCTCTCACGAGCCGGTCGTCCGGCCAGTCGAGGCGTCGGTTCATCGAGCGTTTCCCACTTCCGCTTCCCATTCCGTTGTGGCTCCTGCTTCCGCGTGCGGGTCCGATGGCGGCGGCGGTCAGCGCCGGCTCGCTCGCCGCCGCAGCAGATGCCGGACGCAGGCGCCCACGAGCAGCGCCGCGACCAAGGTGATGAGGGTGATCGTCATGAGTGTGCCTCCCGGTTCGGCCGGCCCGTCCGGCCGGTGTGCGTACGAGAGGCGAAAGGGCGGGGAAAGGATTCACCTTTCTCCGCCGCATGTGCCCCACCTCGTGGCCCGGCGCCGCCGAGGGCCTTCGGCTCCCCGGATCGGGCCCTTCGTCCCCCGGGCGACCCGCTGCCCCATGCATACCCTCGGGGGTATTAATGGTCCTGCTGTGGAGGAGGAAACGGTGAAGGTCGTCATCGTCGGCGGAGTCGCGGGCGGAATGTCGGCGGCGGCGCGCTTGCGGCGTCTGGACGAGTGGGCCGAGATCGTGGTCCTGGAGAAGGGCCCCCACGTCTCGTACGCGAACTGCGGACTGCCCTACCACCTCGGCGGCGTGATCGAGGACCGGGACGCGCTGCTCCTGCAGACCCCCGAGTCGCTGGAGGCCCGGTTCGCCCTGGATGTGCGGACCGGCCACGAGGTCCTCTCCCTCGACCCGGACGCACGGACCGTCACCGTACGGGACCTCGCCGGCGGCACCACGTACACCGAGCACTACGACCATCTCGTCCTCAGCCCCGGAGCCCGGCCCGTCGTCCCGGACGTGCCCGGCGTCGAGCGGGCGATGACCCTGCGCGACGTCACCGACACCGACCGGATCGCCGCCGCCGCGGCCGGGGCCCGCACCGCCGTGGTCGTCGGCGGCGGGTTCATCGGCGTCGAGGTCGCCGAGAACCTGCGCCTGCGCGGCCTCGACGTCGCCCTGGTCGAGCTCGGCCGGCAGGTCCTGCCGCCGCTCGACCCGGAGATGGCCGCCCCGCTCGCCGACGAACTCACCGCCCACGGCATCGACCTGCGCCTGGGCACCCAGGTGAGCGAGGTCCTGCCGCGCGAGGTCCAACTCTCCGACGGCACCACCCTGCCCGCCGACCTCGTCGTCCTCGCCATCGGCGTCCGCCCCGACACCGCGCTCGCCCGCGCCGCCGGCCTGGCCGTCGGCCCGCGCGGCGGCATCGCCGTCGACAGCAGCCAGCGCACCAGCGACCCGCACGTCCACGCCGTCGGCGACGCCGCCGAGAAGCCCGACCACCTCACGGGCGACCCCGCCCTCGTCCCGCTCGCCAACCTCGCCAACCGGCACGGCCGGCTCGTCGCCGACGCCCTCACCGGACGCCCGGTGAGCAGCGCCCCGGCGATCGGCACCGCCGTCGCCAAGGTCTTCGGCCTGACCGCCGCCGCCACCGGCTGGAACGAGAAGCGCCTCGCCTCGGCCGGACGTCCCCACCAGGTCCTGCACGTCCACCCCGCCGCCCACGCGGGCTACTACCCGGGTGCCCGCCCCCTCGCCCTCAAGCTGCTCGTCGAGCCCGGCACCCAGCGGATCCTCGGCGCCCAGGCGGTCGGCGCGGACGGCGCGGACAAGCGCGTCGACGTGCTGGCGACCGCCATCCGAGGCGGACTCACCGCCCCGGAACTCGCCGACCTGGAGCTGGCCTACGCGCCCCCCTACGGCTCCGCCAAGGACCCCGTCAACATGCTCGGCCACGTCGCCGACAACCTGGCCACCGGCACCACCGCCACCGTCCAGTGGCACGAGCTCGACGCGGCCCTCGCCGACGGCGCCGTCCTCGTCGACGTCCGCACCGCCGCCGAGCACGCCGCCGGCGCCGTCCCCGGCGCCCTCGGCATCCCCGTGGACGAACTCCGCACCCGCGCCCACGAACTGCCCGCCGGCCGGCCCGTGATCGTCTACTGCCAGGTGGGCGTCCGAGGCCACATAGCCACCCGCCTCCTGGCCCAGTACGGCCACGAGGTGCGCAACCTGGACGGCGGCTACCTCACCTGGCGGGCGGGCAGCCGCGCCTGAGACGCCCGGGGCGGCCCACGGACGCGTGCGCGTCCCGCCCGGACTCAGGCCGGACGGGGGACGTACGCCAGCCCGTGGGCGCCGGGCTCCCCGGCCCGGGCGACGTCCAGGCGGGTCAGGGTCCGCGGCTCCTCCAGATCGACCACGTCGACGGTGGAGGAGGCCACGCAGGCCACGTACCCGAGGCGGCCGTCCGGGGAGGACGTGATCGTCAGCGGGAAGCGGCCCACCTCGATCCGGCCCAGCCGTTCGCGGGTGGCGGCGGAGAACACCGCGAGACGGCCCGGCAGATGGGCGGCCATCGAGGTGACGGGGCCGGGCGCCGTCCGCAGCTCGCCCGCGAGCAGCAGCCCCGTCGAGGTCAGATGGACCGGGAGGACCAGGCCCTCCGTCGGCAGCAGGCCCACCACGGACGCCGAGCCCGCGTCCACGACCCGGATCCCGTACTCCGGGCGCGCTCGCCCTTCCGGCCCGGCGGCGGTGCCCGCGTAGGGCCCCGCGACGAACGCGCGCGTCCCGTCCGGGGAGACCGCGAGCCCTTCGCTGCCGGGCACCTCGACCCGCGCGGTCAGCGCACCCGACGCCAGGTCCACCACCGACACGAACGGCGCCTCCTTGTTGGCGGCGTAACCCGTCCGCCCCGCCGCGTCGATCGCGAACCAGTGCGGACCCGGCGCGCCCGTGTCGATCCGCCCGAGGGGCCGCCGGGTCTCCGCGTCGACCACCACCACACCGCCCGGCCGCCCGGCCGAACCCTCCACGCTGACGTACAGGAGCCCCCGCGCCGCGTCCAGCGCCAGCCCGTGCGGCGCGTGCTCCGGGGCCAGGTCCACGACCTCGACCACGCGCCGCGCGTCGGGATCGATCACGGTCAGCTCGGTACGGCGGCCGCTGTGGGCGCCGTAGTAGCCCGAGCGGTACGCCGTGGTGCACCACAGCAGGCGCCGCGCCGGGTCGAAGCACAGCTCGTGCGGCTCGGCGGGGACGTCCACGGAGCCGAGGAGGCGGTCGGTGGAGACATCGAAGAAGGACACGGTCGGACCGCTCTGACTGACCACGGCGAGGACATCGCCCCGGCGCCCGGCGCGGGCAGAGTGCTGCACGGAGAACTCCTGGAGTGAGGGAACTGAGGGAAGCGAGAGATGCGAGGGATGTGACGGTGGTGAGTGATGTGAGGGGATCGAGATGCCGTCCGCGCCTCAGCGGCGGACCCCTTCACCTTCGGCCGCCGAACACCCCGGCGGCAATGCGAAGATGGGCAACCACTCTTTGCCGCAGCAGGCAAAGACCCAGTTCAGGAGCGTGCCCCCGCCCATGGACCTCAATCTCTTACGGGCGCTGGACGCCCTGCTCCAGGAGAACAGCGTGACCCGCGCCGCCGAACGCCTGGGCACGTCCCCCGCCGCCGTCAGCCGCACCCTGGCCCGGCTCCGGCGCACGGTCGGCGACCCGCTGCTGGTCCGGGCCGGCCAGCGCATGGTCCCCACCCCGCGCGCCCTCGAACTCCGCGAGGAGGTCGCCGGGCTGCTGCGCGGCTGCGAGAACGTCCTGCGGCCCGGCGCCGGCTTCGACCCGGCGCTCCTGCGGCGCACCTTCACCGTCCAGGCCGCCGACGTGCTCCTCGCCGGGCTCGCCGGAAGCCTCGGCGACCGCCTGCGGGCGGAGGCCCCGGACGTCGACGTGGTGTTCCTCCCCGAAGCCCTGGAGGGCGGGCCCGCGCTGCGCAGCGGCGAGATCGACCTGGAACTCGGCGTCCTCGACCACCTGGACCCCGAGGTCAGGACCCGCTCCCTCGTCCGGGTGCCCCTCGTCGGCGTGGCCCGCGAGGGCCACCCCCTCTTCGCCCAGCGGGTCGACGCCCGCCGCTTCGCCTCGGCCGCCCACATCGGCGTCTCCCGCCTCGGCAGACGCCACGGCCCCATCGACACCGCCTTGGCCGAGCTCGGGCTCCGCCGCCGGGTGGCCGTCGTCGTCCCCAGCCACCTCGGCGCGATGACCCTCGCCCGGGACACCGACCTCGTCGGCCTCACCCTCGCCGACTGGCTCCCCGGCACCCTCGGCGCCCTCGGCCTGCGCACCTTCCCGATCCCGCTGGACCTGCCCCCGCTCGCCCTCGCGACGGCCTGGCACCCGCGCAACGCGGCCGACCCGGCCCACCGCTGGTTCCGCGCCCACGTCGAGGCGGCCGTCCTCGCCCCGTACGGCGGACGGGACGGGGCGGGGTACGAGAACGGGGGCGGGGACGGTGACGGTGACGGGGACGGGACCGAGCGGGCTCAGCCGCGCGGCCCCGTCGGCAGGTAGTACGGGCGGTTGTGCGCCGCCACCGGAGCCGACTGGTACGTCCAGGCACCGGCCGCCGGGGCATCGGCCGGGAGCAGGAACCGCAGGTCACGGCCCAGCTCCCCGTGCGGGTCGTGGAGGGTGAGCTGGGTGCGCCCGGCGAGCTCGGGGGCGGACAGGTCGTACCAGTCGTACGGCTGGTAGACGTTCATGGGTCCCGCGAGGAGCCGCCCCTCCGGATCGGTGCCGTAGCCGGTCACCGGGGCGGAGTTGGCGGGCGCGGACTCCAGCCCGTCCAGCTTGGCCGTCAGGTCCAGCAACGGCGCCGGGAGTTGCCGCAGGCTGTCGTCCGCCGCCACCTCGCCCGCCTTGCACCGGACGGTCCAGGTCCGCCCCGCGGGCCCGTTCAGCGAGGGCAGCAGCACCTCGAACCAGCCCGGGAACTTGGGCTCCGCGTACAGCTCCCGGCCGGCCCGGATCGCGAACGGGTTGTCGCACACGACGTGCAGCCGGGCGATGCCGAGCAGTTTGGTCTGGTCCCAGCCCTGCGCGTACTGCGCGTAGCCAAGCCTCGGCAGCCGGCCGGCCTCGGTCGTCGGGAAGGCGATGACGTTGAGCTCGATCTCCTGGGTGACGCCGCCGCCGAACGGATACTGCGCGAAGTACAGCTGGTAGTTGAACGAGACCAGCGCGCGCCCGTCGTCGAAGACCGCCGCGGACAGCTCCGGGTGCCGCTTGGCCAGCAGCTCGCGCACCGGCCCCGGGTCGACCAGCCAGTCGACGCCTATCTGGTGCAGGGCACCGTAGTGGAACGGCAGCCGGAAGGGATCGGCCACGGGCGGCAGGGGCAGCGCGGTCATACGGGGTCTCCGGAGTGGGGCGAAGGGACGCGGGCGGACGTCTGGACGGACGGGGTGGGGGTGTACGGAGAGAGCCGGGCCGGGTCACGGGGACGGCGACGCGGGCGCGGTGATCGGGTGGGGGCGGTCGCGGGCGGCCAGGTCCGCCTCGACGCGTTCCGCGCTGCGCAGCGCGAGGGCGGCCATCGTCAGCGTCGGGTTGGAGGTGGCCACCGACGGCATGCTGCCGCAGCCGACCGCGTAGAGACCGGGGTGGTCCCAGCAGCGCTGCCACGGGTCCACCACCGAGTCGGCGGGGGAGTCGCCCATGATGTGCGTGCCCGCGGCGTGCCCCGCACCCCGGTAGCCGTAGGTCCGCCCCTGGTGCTCGAAGCGTCCGGGCCAGGCGGCCGCGGGTGCGTAGTCCGTGTGGTCCTCCGCGCCCAGCAGCGCGAAGATCTGGTCCGAGACGGCCCGCGCGGCGGCCATGCCCTCCTTCACGTGCTCGTCGAGGTCGTAGCTGACCAGGGGGAGCGGCAGCCCGAGGGCGTCCCGCTCGGTCGGGTGGAGGGTCACCCGGTTCGCCGGATCGGCGCCCTGCTCCATCTCGAACTGGAGGGTGAACTGGCGTCGCAGCCGGTCCCCGAGCGCCTCCCGCAACTCCCGCCCCGAAAGGCCGCGTTCGGCGAGCAGGTGCCACACGTCCGTGTGCACCGGGCCCTTCGACCAGATCCAGCCCCAAGTGCCGAACTCGATCCGGAACGGCGCCCGCAGCCGGCGGGCCGGACCGGTCCTGAAGCCCTCGAAGCCGGAGACCGAGCCGGGCCCCCGGTACGGGCCCGCGTCCTCGCCCTCGGGAAGCAGGCCCCAGGTCAGCAGCACCGGATGGTCCATCAGGTTCCGGCCGAGCTGCCCGCTGCGACCGGCCAGCCCGGAGAGGAGCAGCAGCCGCGCGTTCTCGATCGCGTGCGCCGCGAGCACGACGACGTCGGCGTGCGCGACGGACACCGTGCCGTCGTAAGCGCGGTACTCCACGCCCCTCGCCCGCCCGTTCCCGTCGACCAGCACCCGGCTCGCCACGGACCGGGTCCGCAGGGTGACCGAGGGGCCCCACCGGCCCTGCGTCTTCAGCGGCGTGTACTTCGCGTGCGACGGGCAGTACGGGATGCAGCTCGCGTTGCCCACGCACCGGCTGTGCGGATCGGGCCGCCCGTCCCGCCCGCGCGGCACGTAACCCCGTCCGCCGTCGTAGCGGGGATCGGGAACGCCGTTGCGCGCGTGCGGGGTGCGGACCACCCTCAGCTCCACGTCGCCGAGCCCTATGGGGTCCTTGACGCGCCGCCCGTCGAGGCGGTCCGCGAACACCTGGTCGAGCCGCGCGGCGGGCAGCGGGCGCATCGGGAAGACGTGCCCGTCCGGGAACCGCAGCCCCAGCGCCTCCCGCTGCTCGTCGGCGTCGGCGGCCACCCCCAGGTGCTCCTCGGCCGCCCGGTAGTGGGGTTCCAGCGCGTCGTACGTGAGCGGCCAGCGCCGCCCGTACCCGAACGGCTCGGTGTCGAAGTCCTCCGGCAGCATGCGGGGCGCCAGCCCGGTCCAGACGGTGCCGGTGCCGCCGTTGGTGCGCACGTATCCGCTGGCGTACGGGAGAGGTCCGTCCTGCCGCAGATGGCCGGCGGAACGGTAGCCGGCGGTGCCGGGCGTGCCCGCCGTGCCCGCCGCGCGCTCTGCGGCCGCTGTGCCCTCTGTGCCGGAGAGGTCCGTCATGACGGGCCAGGAGGCCGCCGGGTGGGGCGTCCTGGCGACGGCGCGGAGGTAGGAGGCGAGGGGGTCGTCGGACGGGGCTCGGGGAGCGGAGCGGCCGGGAGCGGTGGTGCCCCGCCGGTCCGCGTCCGCCTCGCCCGCCTCCAGGACCAGGACCCGGCGGCCGCGCTCGCCGAGGTGGTGGGCCACGAGCGAGCCGGCGACACCACCGCCGACGACGATCACGTCGTACCGCGTCACCGGAGGCCTCCTTCGGCCCCGGCCCAGCTTCCGTAGCCGCCGGGGTGCGTGGCCGGGGCGTTGAGCCCGGCGGCCTTCCACGCCAGGGCCTCGGCGTAGGCGCGGGGGGAGACCGGGGCCGGGGGGCGTCCGGGCCAACTGCCCGTGTACCAGAGGTACGTGACGGCGCGGGCGGCGTCACACAGCCGCTCGTCCCGGTCGGGGCCGCCGCCGTCCAGCAGGCGGGCGAGCAGGGGCGCGCCGAGCTCCTCGGCGGCCAGGTCCAGATACGTCCCGACGAGACCGGTGGCCGCCAGGTCCACCCCGTCGAAGCCCGTCAGGCGTGCCGACAGCGCGGTGAACGGCGCGGTGCGGTCGGTCGGTTCAGGGGCGTCGGTGGCATCGGTGGTGTCGGTATGAGGCACGCGGGCATCGGTGCCCGGCGCCGGGCCGCG
Source organism: Streptomyces sp. NPDC042100 (assembly GCF_055582325.1). Lineage (NCBI taxonomy): Bacteria > Bacillati > Actinomycetota > Actinomycetes > Kitasatosporales > Streptomycetaceae > Streptomyces > Streptomyces sp. NPDC042100. The sequence continues at coordinate 165,871 of NZ_JBVJDK010000015.1, read as the reverse complement.
TCATGCCGCGCGCTCCCGGAACGGCGTGATCATGACGCCGGGCGCTCCCTCGGACGGCTGGTTCCGCTCGGTCGGGTGTTCGGCTCGCGTTCACCGGGAGGGGCGGAGCGGACGGGCGAGCGGTCCGATGAGCGCGGCGAGGCCGCTGGCGCCGAGGGGGTCGTCCGCGTAGCGGGTGGACCGCGAACGGTTTCCGGTCCGGTCCGGTCCGGTCCGGTCCAGTGCCGTGCCGGACCGACGGAGCGGGCGTCGGGGCGGCCGGGCTCCAGGCGCCCGCCCGCCGCCGCTCGCGACCCCGCCCGCCGGGGTCCCTCAGAAGTCCAGGTAGCGGTAGTGCCGCAGGCGCGATCCGGCGGCCTCCTCCGTCATCCCCAGCGCCTCGGCGACCCGCGTCATCCCGCCGCTCCCTTCGCCGCTCCCCGTGACGAGCCGGGCGGCCATGGGGCCGTACACGCCGACGATCGCCTCCAGCCGGTCGACGGCACGGAGCACCCTCAGGGGCTCGTCGTCGACGAGCTCGTCGAGGCGCTCGTACAGGCGTTTCAGCAGCCCGGCCACGTCCTCGGGCAGCGGCACCGCGCGGGCCGCGACGTCGTCCATGTGGGCCTCCCAGTCCTGGAGGGGCCCGGAGACGTCGTACGCGGTGAGGTCGCCCGGGTCGACCCGCTGCCAGTCGATCGGAAAGGCGCGCGGGGCCCGCCAGCCGCAGGCGCACCTGCCCCGCATCCACGTGGCCGTGGGTCGGCGTAACTCGCCCGTGTACACCCACCAGTCGGTCGACTCGTGGACGTACGTGCCGCTGCCGATGTCGAAGTAGACCGGCCCGGGTTCGCTGCCGTCGGCGAGCAGCACCCCGACCTCGCCCTCGTGCGACTCGAACCGTTCACGCCTCCAGCCCATCCGGCATCCCTCCTCACCCCACGCGTGCGCGGGCGGCCCGAGCGGGCCGCCCCGTCCACGACCACGATGAGGCAGCGGACGGCCGGAGCGCAGCCAAGAGGGCATATTCCATGGGCATTTGGTTGCGCGCGCCGGTTCCCGTGCGCCCCCTCGCGCCCTGCTCAGGACCGGGACGACGGGCGTCGGGGCGGCGGCACGGCCCGCAGGATCTCCCACAACGGCCTCGACCCGGCGGCCCATTCACCGAGGACGGTCCGGTCCACGATGTGCAGCCGCTGGTCGCGGGCGAACGCGACGGCGCGCCCGGTGAACCTGCCGTTGGTGACCAGCACGACCACGTCACCCTTGTGCACGGGACGACCGGTGCCGTTCAGTACGTGGAGGTCCGGGGTGCCCACGGGTGAGCCCTGGAGCCCCGCGCGGCGGTGCTTGCACTGGATGACCCAGAGGCGTCCGAACGGGTCCGTCGCCTTCACGTCGGCGCCGTTGTCCCCCGCGCCGCCGACCTGCACGGCGTCCGTACAGCCGTCGCGCCGCATGAGGTCCCGGACCGCGTGCTCGAACTGCCGGTGATGGAGGGCGTCCAGTTGCGTGAGCGCGTAACGCAGCCCCCGCGCCCGTACCTCCTCCCATCGCGCGGCCCGCTGCCGCCGCACCAGCCACCAGGCCAGGGCGCCGCCGGCCGCCGCCACGAGCAGGACCGGAAGCCACGGATGGGCCGCGAGGAAGCGGGCGACCGCCACGACCACCGCCCACGCGGCCAGCAGGCCCCCGCCCACCACCACGTACGGCAGCCCGGCCCCGGCACCCTTCCGCCCGCGCCGCCGGACCCTCAGGGCGCCCCGGCCCCGGCGCGGCGTCACGACCGGCCCCCTGCCCGTACGCCGCGTACCCGGTCCAACGGCACGGTCGCCCTCCCCAGATCACGACACGAGGTTTCCTCGCGGTGACCCAATGTAGCGGCGGGTGCTCATCCGCCGCTCGGGTTCGCCGCCTCCAAGTCGGCGACGGAGCCCGACATGACGGTGCGGAGGTGGCGGGTGAGGTGGTCGGTCGGCCAGTCCCACCAGGCGATCGCCAGGAGCCGGGCGATGTCGGCGGCGGGGTGGCGGGTGCGGATGAGCGTGGCGGGGTTGCCGCCGACGATGCCGTAGTCCGGGACGTCCTCGACGACGACCGAGCCCGAGGCGACGATGGCGCCGTGGCCGATGCGGACGCCGGGCATCACGGTCGCGCCGTTGCCGATCCAGACGTCGTTGCCGACCACCGTGTCCCCGCGCCCGGGGAGGCCGGTGATGAGGTCGACGTGCTCGGCCCAGTCGCCGCCCATGATGGGGAACGGGAAGGTGGAGGGCCCGTCCATGCGGTGGTTGGCGCCGTTCATCAGGAACCGCACGCCGGTGCCCAGCGCGCAGAACTTCCCGATGACGAGCCGCTCGGGGCCGTAGTGGTACAGCACGTTCCGCGTCTCGAACGACGTGGCGTCGTCCGGGTCGTCGTAGTACGAGTAGTCGCCGACCTCGATCAGCGGCGAGGTCACGAGCGGCTTCAGGAGGACCACGCGGGGCTGGCCCGGGATCGGGTGGAGAACGGACGGGTCCGGCGGGACGGGACTCACGGCAGGGGTGCTCCGGATCGTGGAAGCGGCGCGGACGGGGTGGTCGTGCGTGCTCCATGATCGCAGTGCGTGCGTCCCGTTCCCACGGGACCGGTCCGTCCTCCTGGGCGACCTGATGCCTGAGGGCCGGGACCTGGTGTCTGATGGCCCGGGTACCAGGGATCAGCAGTCAGGTCTCACGCCCGCACGGTCACGACCACAGGGTCCAGCGCTGGTTGACCGCGCCGTTGCACGGGTACTGGCGCACCTGCTCGCCCCAGGTGCCGTTCCAGGCGGCCTCCAGGCACTTGCCGCTGTGCACCGCCCGCAGCTGGTAGCCGCCGCCCGGCGCGGTCTCCAGGCGCCAGCGCTGGTTGCCGTCGCCGTTGCACGTCCACTGGATGAGGCCGGCCCCGTCGGCCTGGCTCGCGTCGTACACGTCCAGGCACTTGCCGCTGTGCCGGGCGACGATCGCGTACGAGCCGTCCGACGCGCGGGTGAAGTCGAAGCGCTGGTTGGGCAGGCTGTCGTCGCTGCCCCACTGGTTCACGTGGGCTCCGTTGGCGAAGGACGCGTCGTACACGTCCATCCACAGCATCCGGTACTCGCTGCGGATCTTCGTGCCGCCGGTCACCGACGGGCCGGGCGCGGCGGCCTGGGCCGTCGCGCTCGTCGCGCTCGTCGCGCCGGTCGCGGCCGCCGTGCCCGTCGCGGCCGTCGCGGCGATCAGCAGGCCGCCGGCCACGGTGGCGGCGGCCCTTTGGATGGTGACGCGGATGTCCATGGTGTCCCCCTCTGCTTCGGCCCCGCGCACCCGGACGGGCAGGCGGGGTGTACGCCGAAGAGACTCCTCGTTCCGGTGTCCCGGGCGCATGAGGTGGATGTCCCGATGCGCCGGGACCGCGCCGACGGCCCTCGCCCGCGTCCCGGACTCCGGCGCCGCGTCCCTCGACGGCGCCCGCCGTCAGCGGCCCAGACGGCGCTGTCTGTCGAAGCGCACCAGGACGCGGACCACGCGCCACACCCCCGCCGCCCCGCCGAGCACAGCGCCCGTCTTGAGGGTGAGCTCCCGTGCCCGGCCGGAGAGGTCGAAGGGCAGGGAGAGGGCCGCGACGGCGGCGAAGACCGCCGCCGCGAGCACGGCGGCGGTCACCAGCGCGAAGCCGATCTCCACCGTCATCGCGTCCTTCTCTCCGCGCGACTCATGTCCCATGTCCATCCCGCGAGTCTCCCACCTTCTGGCCGGGCGGCCCGGTGTCGGGCACCATGGGGCCCGTCGGGCGCGGGGGACGGCGGAGTGCGCGGAGCGGGGGAGTGCGCGTGGGCGGGTTCAGGCGGAGGCGGGCGGCGGTCGAGACGGACGGTCAACGGCGGGTTCGGCGGAGCCCGTTGCTGTTCACCGTGCCCATCATGCTGCTCATCGTCCTCACCGCCGTGCTCGGCTGGGAGGTCGTGCGCGAGAACATGTCACCCGAGACGCGCGCCGCATGGCCCTGGCGCCTGCGGCTCCTCGACATGGAGCCGCTCAGCAGCCTGCTCGCCGTCGCCGCCGGAGCCGTCCTGGCGCGGGCGCAGTACGCGCGTACCGTACGTCCGCTGCTCGGCTGGCGGGCCGACTGGACCACCGGGCACCTGCGGGGCGGCGCGCCCGAGTGGCGGGTCGGGCTGCTCAACGGCGGCTCGCACACGGCGGTCGTCGAGGAGTACGCGTGCCGGCTCGTCCTCCGGGACGCGGAGGGGCGGACCGTCGCCTCGCCGTGGACGGACGTCGGCGGTGTGGCGGCGGAGCTGTCCGGTGCCGGGTTCGTCGTCGGCGAGGACTTCCAGCTCGTCGCCGTCGGCCACTCGCCGGTCGTGGGCACCGCCTCGTACGAGACCACCATGCTCGGGGCCTTCTCCCAGCGCTTCGTCGACGAGGTCGAGGCGCTGCACCTCAGGGTCCGGGTGCTGGACGTCGTCGGGGACAGCCACGAGCGGATCATGGACGCGCTCAAGGGCGCCCGCTCGACCGCGTATCAGCGCCCTCGGCCCTGACCTCCGGCCAGCCAGCGCAGCACGTCCGGCAGCGCGTACTGGGCGGCGAAGTGGCCCGCATCAGGTACGAGCCGGAGCTCGGCGCCCGGGATCCGGCCGGCCAGCCAGCGGGTGTGCGACACCGGGGAGAAGGCGTCGTCCAGCCCGTGCCACAGCAGCACCGGCGCGGTGACGGACGCGACGTCGAAGCCCCAGGGGCGGACGAAGGCCAGGCAGTCGTCGAGCCAGCCGTCGTGCGAGACCCGCAGCGCCTCCCGGTAGGACCGCAGCAGCACGCTCCGGACCCGGGGATCGGTCACGATCGGCCGGTCGTGCGGCGACAGCTCGGCGTCCAGCCCGTCCAGCAGGCGCACCGGATCCCGCCGGATGCCGGCGGCGCGGGCGGCCAGGTCCCGCTCCAGCGCACCGGGGTCCCGCCCGTCCAGATGGGCGCGGGCCAGCCCGTACTCGCGCACGTTGAACGGGGTCATGTCCCCCTGCCAGTCCAGCCCCGGCGCGTCCGGCGGCGCCAGCCCGACCAGGACGCCCGCCGCCAGGACCCGCTCCGGCAGCAGCGCCGCGCAGGCCAGCGCGTGCGGGCCCCCGCCGGACCGGCCGACCACCGCGAACCGCTCGACGCCGAACGCGTCGGCGACCGAGGCGGCGTCCCCCGCCGCGTCCGCGACCAGGCGGCCCGCGGCCCGCTCGGAGTCCCCGTAGCCGGGACGGTCGTAGGCGAGGAAGCGATGGCCGGGATGCTCCTCGGCCAGCCCGGGGAGCAGGGTGCCCAGGCGGGTGCCGGGCGTGCCGTGGAAGAGGAGCACCGGGATCCCCTCGGGGTCCCCCCATTCCTCGGCGATGAGCAGGCGTCCACCGGCGGTGCGCACAGGGTGTCCCATGAGACGAGCGTAGGGGCTCCCGGGCCGTCCGAGCCCTTGTCGGCGGCTGCTGTTACGGTCAGGGGAGTTGAGGCAGGTGGGGGTATGGACCGGGGGGTCCCCGCGCGGTGCGCGTCCTCCGCCTCGGCTCACTTTCGTTCGGGGAGGAATTCTTCTTTTGCTGCGATTCAGGCAGACCAGACAGATATGTACACGTCGTTCCGGGCGCGCCGCGGCGGTCGCCGTCGCCCTGGCCGCGGCGCTCGCCACGGTGGCACCGCTCGGCGCGGGCACCGCGTCCGCGGCGCCGGCCGCGCCGCCCGCGGAGCTGGTGATCCCCGCCGAGCGCACCCCGGCGCCGGACGCCGGACGGATCCCGGCGACCGGGACCACCGGCTTCCTGCGGGGCGGCCCGGAGTCGGGCCTCCAGTGGGTCCCGTACGACGGCGGCGCGCCCGTCGCGTACGCCAACCCCGGGGAAAGGCGGCTCTTCGGCACCGGCGGCGATCTGATCGCCCGGTTCGACCCGGACCGGAACCAGGTCGACTTCACCGACACGCGCGGCACCACCGTGAGCAGCGTCCCCATCCCGGCGGGCCAGCGCTTCGCGGCCGTGATGGGCACCGAGGTCGTCACCCAGGAGTACGTGGACGGCGCCGTCGTCGCCGTACACGCCCTGTCGGTCAGCGGCGGGACGGCCAAGGACCGCACGGTCTGGGGCTTCCGGCCCGGCACCACCGACATCTCCGCGGAGGAGGGGGACAACCCCAAGGGCTTCTTCCTCTCCTACCGGCTCGACGGCCAGAAGCGGCGGGCCTGGGTCAACTCCGTCACCCTCGGCCTGCGCCCCGTCGAGAACGCGCGCGCCTTGCGCGCGGCCGGCGACTACGTCTTCGTCGTCACGATGGACCAGCGCCTGCAGATCTGGGACGCCGGGGTCCTCGGCGGTCCGGAGCCGCTGTACGAGCGGGAGTGGACCGACACGGACGCGCCGGTCGGCGTCGTCGGCAACCAGGCCATCTCCGGCACGGTGCCCGACCCCAACGCGGAGGACACCACGCTGTCGGCGTTCCCCGTGAGCGGCGGCCCGGGGCGCGAGGTCCTCGACCAGGTCCGGGGCGACCTGCGGATGACCCCGGACGGACGCCTGCTGGCCGTCCGCTTCGGCGGCGAGGGCGCCCGGACGGTGCACGCCCTTCGCGTCGACATCAACGGGGGCGCCTTCCGCGTCGACACGGTCCTGCGGATCCCGCTCGTCGCCCCCCTTCGCCACCGCGTGGCCGTCGCCCAGGGCGAGCTGACCAGCGTGGACCAGGTCCCGTGGAAGTCGCCGACCGTGCGAAGCACCCGGCTCTCCGTCACCGACACGGTCACGGCCGAGCCCGCCCGCGAGCGCGGCGGCGATCTCTTCTACGCCTGCCGGCGCGACGAGGGCTGCCCCGTGTTCACACCCACCGGTGACGGGCGGTTCGTCTATCAGGACGAGCGGGAGGCCCTGTTCGCGCTCGGCCGTGACGGGGAGATGCCCGGCGCGCCCGTCGCTGCCGAGGGTGTGGTCGGCGATGTCGAGGCGTCGGGGCGGTATGTGTCCTTCCGCTCCCTGAACGCCTTCCAGAAGGTCATCGACCTCGACACCCGTAAGACCGTCTACGAAGGGTCCCGCTTCACCGGACGCGCCACCTCGCTCGACGGCTCGACCTTCTGGTGGGACAGCGACACCCACGGCACCGTCGAGGCCGTCGACGTCCGCACCGGCGCCGCTCTGCCCCCGGTGCGGCTCGCCGACTGCAACCTGACGGATCTTCAGGTGCGGGGCGGCTCCGCATACTGGAAGTGCGACGGCACCTCCGGCGTCACCGACCTCACCACGAAGGGCACCGTCACCCTGCCCGCGCACGACACCGCGGTCCTCGGCGACGGCTACGTGGCCCACGCGCGGGACGGTGCCCTGTCGCTGACCCCGCTCCGCGGCCCGGACACCGCGACCCGCGCCATCGGCCGCCCGGCCGACGCCAGGCCCGGGAACGGCTGGGCCGTGGACCGCTTCGGCGGCCACCTGGTGTGGGTGGACGAGCAGCAGCGCACCCACGTGGTGCCGAGCGGCGTCTTCACACCGACCCTCTCCGCCGTCGACACCGCCCAGCCCACGACGGTGCTCGACCGCAAGGCCCCCGTGCCGCCGACCTGGTCCGGGAAGTGGTGGTTCTCCCAGCCGGTGAGCCGCTGGAGCGTCACCTTCGTGAGCGACTCGGGCGCGCACCAGCGCACGCTCCAGAGCTGGGACGACATCCGGGGCGCGCTGGCCGTGACGTGGGACGGCACGGACTCGGCCGGGCAGCCGATGCCCGACGGCGTCTACCGCTGGACACTGACCGCCGAGCCCGTGTCCGGCAAGGTCGCCCAGCCCCTGTACCTGTACGGGGAGGTGGCGCTCACCCGCTTCAGCTCGATGGCCTCCGGCCGCTACCAGCCGGTGCCGCCGGCCCGGGTCATGGACACGCGCGACGGCACCGGCGTCACGAAGCGCAAGGTCGGCCCGGGCGGCGAGGTCACCCTCCGGGTCACCGGCCGCGGCGGGGTCCCGGACTCCACCAGCATCTCGGCCGTGGTGCTGAACGTGACGGCGACGAACCCGACGGCGTCGACGTTCGTGTCGGTGTACCCGTACGGGACGGCGAGGTCGAGCGCGTCGAACCTGAACGTGGTGGCGGGTCAGACCGTGCCGAACCTGGTCGTGGTCCCCGTCCAGGACGGCAAGGTCACGTTCTACAACCGCAACGGGAGCGTCGACCTGCTCGCCGACGTCGCCGGGTACTTCACCAGCGGCACCTCCGGTTCCCTCTACGAGGCGGTGGCGCCGGCGCGCGTGATGGACACGCGCTCCGGCACCGGCGTGGCGAAGGCCAAGGTCGGCGCGGACGGGACGGTCACCCTGACGGTGGCGGGTCGTGCCGGTGTCCCGGCGACGGGCGTGACGGCCGTGGTGCTGAACGTGACGGCGACGAACCCGACGGCGTCGACGTTCGTGTCGGTGTACCCGTACGGGACGGCCCGGACCAGCGCGTCGAACCTGAACGTGGTGGCCGGTCAGACCGTGCCGAACCTGGTCGTGGTGCCGGTGAAGGACGGCAAGGTCACGTTCTACAACCGCAACGGGAGCGTCGACCTGCTCGCCGACGTGGCCGGGTACTTCGGACCCTGACGGGATGGCACGACACTCCGCTGTCAGGTAGGTGGAACGAACGAGTGGGAGGGCCGGGTGTGCGCCGAGGGGCGCGCGCCCGGCCCTCCCGCGCTGAGCGGGCCGGCCGCCGGGTACGTTGACGTCCATGACAGAGCCCGCAGAGGCCAGGATCGAGGACGCGAGCAACGTCCTCGTCGCGCCGCCACCGCTCCAGGACGCCGACACCGTACGCGACTTCTTCGGCTCCGTGCTCACTCCAGAGCAACTGGCCTCCGGCGCGCACGACATGACGGGGCGGACCGTCTACCTGTGCGGCGACCTCGCGGCGCTGGACGCCCGCCGACTGCGCGCGGCGGATCGGGTGTTCGTGGTCGGGGACCTCGCGCACGGTGAGCCGGTCAGCCCGGTCAGCCCGGTCAGCCCGGTCGGCCCGGTCGGTCCGGACGGCCCGGTCGGTCCGGACGGCGGGCCCCTCGGTCCCGCCTGGGTCCGCGTGGACCGAGGCAGGGTCCCGGTCCGCGCGCACGGCGTCGGCGTGTACTACCCCCGCTTCTTCCCCACCGACGCCGGGCACTTCGGCCGGATCCGCGCCGAGCACGCCTTCCAGGCGCTCACGGAGTCCACCAAGCCGGGCACCGCCCACCGCAGCGGCGTCTATCTCACGCCCGTCACGCGCGACGGCGACGCGCTGCGCTTCCGCCTGCTGCGCTGCTCCACGAACCTGTCGGGGCCGACCGAGGGCTTCGGCCCGACCGACACCGCCGTCGTGGCGGAGCTGAACCGCGAGGCGGCCGTCGTCTTCCGCGGCCACGCGCCCCTGAACCACGTGCTCGCGCAGCTTTACCGCAACACCGCCGCCACCTCCGAGCGCAAGCAGTCCAAGGCCAGGATCTCCTCCCACGCCGACAAGACGAAGGACATGCCCCGCAACGGCGTGATGGCCTTCTGCACCTTCTACGACGGGCTCGACGGGCTGCGCCCCCTGCCCGGCGACCCCTTCGACCTCGGCGTGAAGACCGCCAGCGGGCTGACCCGGCTCCGCTTCCGGCTGAAGGAGGAAGCCGCCGCGCAGGACGGGGCCTCGCTGCCGGCGGAGTTCACGCTCACCCTCCACCCCGGGTCCGTCTTCCTCATGCCGCTGTCCACCAACCGTCTCTACGCGCACGAGATCCGCCCCTCCACCCTCGACGCGGAGCTGCTGCCCACCCGGCTGGGATACGTGGTGCGCTGCTCGAAGACGGAGGCCGTGCACAAGGACGGGCGGACCTTCCTCACGACGGCCGGGGGCCCGGTCCCGCTCGAACCGCCCACACCGGCAGGCATGGACGAACTGCGCGGGCTGTACGCCGAGGAGAACCGGACCTCGTCACCCGTCGACTACGGAACCGGCTTCCGCTTCAGCATGAACACGGGGGACTACCTTGCCCCCCGCGTCTGAGGCCGCCAAGCCGGCCGAGACCGCGGGGTCCGTGGAGCCCGCCGGCCCCGCCCTCGCGGAGCGGATCCTCACGTTCGCGCTGCCGGAGGAACGGAACCTCTTCGCGGAGCTGGCCGCCGCCACCACCCTGGAGCCCCTGGGGAGGGGCCGCAGGGGCGCCGTGCTCACCAGGACCGACGGCACGCCGGACGGCGGTGTGCCGCTGGTACGCACGACCACCCGGTACGGCGGCCCGGCGCAGCGCTTCCGGCCCGTCCACGAGCGGCTCGCCCGCCGGATCCAGGACCGCGCCGGGATCCCGCTCGCCTTCGACAACGCCCTCGTCGAGACGTACACGAACGCCTACACCACGATGGGCGCCCACTCGGACCAGGCGCTCGACCTCGCCCCCGGCTCCTTCATCGCCGTCTTCTCCTGCTACCGCGCCCCGGAGGCCGACCCGCCCCGGACGCTCGTGTTCGCCTCGAAGGAGAGGCCGGGCGAGGGATTCGCGATCCCCCTGGAGCATCACGGCTGCGTCCTCTTCCCCCTCGACGCGAACCGGCTGCTCAAGCACCGGATCATCCTGGACGCGCCGGGCCGGCGGGCGGAGAACGAGTGGCTGGGGGTGACCTTCCGGACCTCCGGAACCCTCGTCCGGTACGCGGACGGGCACGCCCACCTCCCGGACGGCACCCGCCTCACGCTCGCCGACGAGGAACAGAGCCGCGCCTTCTACCGGCTGCGGCGCCGCGAGAACGAGGAGACGGACTTCACGTACCCTCCGGTGCCGTACACCGTCAGCGCGAGCGACCTCCTGCCACCCGTCTGACGTCAAAGCCCCTCCGCCGACCCGGACGAGGTCACCCGGCTCCTCGCCGCCCTGCGCCGGGACGGATGACGGAGGGCTCGTCCGGCGCACTGCCGGACCCCCGACGGTCCAGAGCCGTGCTCATCGGCACGGCCAGTACCGGTCCATGCCGGAGCTGCCCGCCGTCGCGAACAACCTCACCGCCCTCCGGCGAATCGTCACCTCGCCCGAACTGCAAGCCCTCGCGCCCGAGCACTGCACGACCATCCTCGACCCCGTCAGCCCCGGGCACGTCCTGGCACCGGTCCGGCGGGCGGCGGCACCGGCACCGCCGACCCCTCCGCCACCCTGGTCGGGCAGGCGGCCGTGGAGGGCGCGTACCTGATGTGCTCCGCCTCGCGGACGGCGCTCGCGCTGGCCGCGCCGGGCGAGACGTACACCGCGTTCACCGGGGAGCTCGTCGACGTGGGACTCGCGCTCGTGCGCAACCACCGGGCCGCGGGGGCCACCCGGCCGGGTGCCGGGAGCGGGGGAGGAGCGGAGTCGCGCCTGTTCGGCTCGCGGTACGAGGTGAGGTCGGACTTCGGTCCGCCGCACCCCGCCGGCTCACCGGCCATCGAGCGGTACCTGGACGGGGAGACGGGTCCTGGGGAGGGCGGGCCGGGCGGGGCTTCGGTTTGATGCGGTGGGCCGCGCCCGGCCGGGATGTGGCGGACCCTCGCCACGCGGCATTGAAGGCGGGACGCGGTGGATAGGAAGCGCTTACTCCTCGGATTCGGACGAGGAGCATCGCCGACACCTGGAGAAGACCTTGAAGCGCGTTCCCCTTCGCCGATCCGCAGGACTGATGCTCGCCGCCGTGGCCCTCGTCGCGGCCCCCGCCCTCTCCGCCCACGCCGCCGCCCCCGACACCACCGCCCTGCCCTACGCCGAACAGACCCGGGCCGCCGGCCTCACCGACGCGCAGGCTGGGCAGCTCCAGCGGCACGTCGAGGCCGTCCTGGCCGAGGAGCCGGGGGCCCGCCAGACCTCGGCGAACACGCTCGCCCTCCCCGGCGGCACCGCCACGCTGCCCGTCCCCGGACAGGCGAAGGCCCGCGACCTGGCCGCACCGGACGCGCCCCGCGCCGCCTGCAACGACGGGCACCTGTGCATCACCGACGGGCGCGGCGTGAACTACGACTACTACCGATGCGGCTACTACGACTTCAACGGCATCGGCGACGGCACCTTCAACAACAACCAGACCCCCGGCACCCGAGCCCGCTTCTACAACAGCGACGGCAGCGAGCGCTGGTCCCACGTGGCGAAGGGCTCGGGCACCGCGTCCTGGACCCCCGTGTACCACATCCGCCCCTGCTGATCCGGCTCTCCGCCGCCTGATCCGCGTCCCCCCATCCCCGCCCCCGCCCTCGCCTTCCTGGAGGGCGGGGGCGGGCCTATGACCCACATCACACGACTCTCGTCCCGGGTTTTCGTTATCCGCCCCCGTGCACCGGCTCTCCCTTGCGTACGGGGAACTCCACAAGGGATTCCACGAGGAGTTCCACGAGGAATTCCACCAGAGGCGCGACAGGCGAGGGAAGGCGGGCGGCGTGCAGCGGACCACGGGTTTCGAGCAGCTGACGGACGCGGAGTTGATACGGGCGGCCCAGTACGGCGACACCTGGGCCCGGGAGCGGCTCATCGGCGCCCAGCAGCCGCTCGTCCACGTTCTCGCCGCCCGTGCCCTCGACGGCCGCCCCGGCGCCGAGGCCGCCGTCCACGCGATCGTGCGGGACGCGCTGGGCCGGGCCGAGTTCGCGCTCGGCACGCTGCTGTCGCCGGAGATGTTCCGCCCCTGGCTCGTCGGGATCGGAGTGGCGAGCACCCTCGCCCACGCGGCCGGACTCCCGGTCCAGGCCGCCCCCATGGGCGTCACAGGACTCCCCGCCGGCCCCCTGCTCTGGCTCGACATCGAGGACGCCGTCCTGTGGTCCCTCTGGTCGCTGGAGCGGGAAGGGCACCTCAGCCGGTACGAGACGGCCGCCGCCCTGGGCTGGTCCCCGCAGGACACGGCCCACCGCATGGAAGCCGTACGGGTCCGACTGGACGCGGTCCAGTCGGTGACCAGGGCGCTCGCCCATGCTCCGCGCTGCGGCGCCCTCGCCGGCCGAACCGTCGGCTGGGACGGCCTGCCGGGCGCCTTCTGGCGCGACGAGCTGGCCCGGCACACGGCCCACTGCGGCTACTGCGCCACGGGGTACCGCGCGGAGGGGTGGGGGAGGACGGCGGCCGGGCCGTCGGCTTTCTCCGGGGCGCCGTCCGTGGCCGGGCCGTCGGCTGTCTCAGGGCCGTCGCCGTCGGCCGTCTCGAGGCCGTCGTCCGTGGCCGGGGCGTCGGCCGGAGCCGGGGCGGCCGACGTGGCCCTCGCCCCCACCGAGACCTTCGCGGTCGTCTCCGCGACCCCCGTGGCGGGGCGGCGTGCCAGCCGGGCGACGCGGCGGCGCCGCCGTCAGGCCGACGAGCGCAACCGGCGCCGCGCCGTCGTCGCGGCGGGACTGGCCGTCGTCGCCGTCACCGGCGGAGCCCTCACCCTGCACGCGGGGCGTGGCGACGACGACGTCATGGACGGCGGCCGGGCGGCCGCCGCTCCCGACCTCGACCCGAACCAGGCGAACGAGCCCGGCACCCTCTCCGCCCCGCCGTCGGCCTCCGCTTCCTCGTCCGCCTCCGCCTCCGCCTCCGCCTCCTCCTCCCCGTCCGCGACACAGACCTCCGCCGCCCCGAAGACGCCCGCCGCCACCCCGAGCAAGACGGCCGGGGCCACGACGAAAGCCCCCGCCCCTAAGCGCACCGCCACCACGCCCCCCGCGCCCCGCAAGACGGCCAAGCCTCCCGTCACGGACGGCGGCTCGGGCGGTGGCGGCCAGCAGGATCCCGGCCAGTCCTCGGCCGCCGACCAGGTCGTCGCGCTCGTCAACGCCGAGCGCGCGAAGGCCGGCTGCGGGCCGCTCACGTCCAACGCGACCCTCGCCAAGGCCGCCCAGGGCCACTCGGACGACATGGCCGCCCGCGGCTTCTTCGACCACACCAACCCCGACGGCGCGGGTCCCGGCGACCGCGTGACCGCCGCGGGCTACCCGTGGACCACGTACGGCGAGAACATCGCCATGGGCCAGAGCACCCCGGCGCAGGTCATGGAATCGTGGATGAACAGCCCCGGCCACCGCGCGAACATCCTGAACTGCGACTTCAAGGAGATCGGCGTCGGCGTCCACGACACGGGCGGCCCCTACTGGACCCAGGTCTTCGGCGCACGCTGACCCCTGCCCCGGCCGGTGCGGGCTGCGCAGCACGCCGCCCGCACCGGCCGGACCCCTCAGCCGCCGCCCCCGCCCCCGCGCACGTACACCGGCAGACGGGTGACGCCGCCGATCAGTGAGCCGCCCGGGAAAGGCAGCGCGGCGGGGGGTTCCGCCAAGCGCAGGCCGGGGGCGCGGTCGGCGAGGGCCGAGAGCGCGGTGCGGAGTTCGAGCAGGGCGAGACCGGCGCCCACGCAGCGGTGGGGACCGTGTCCGAAGGCGAGGTGGGGGCCGGGCGCACGGGTGATGTCGAAGACGCCGGGCCGGTCGAAGACGGCCGGATCGCGGCCCGCGTGCGCGTGGGACGGCACGACCGCCTCCCCGGCCCGCACCAGGGTCGCCCCGACGGTCAGATCGGCCACGGCCAGCCGAGGCAGCCCCACGTCCGCGATCGTGTCGAAGCGCAGGATCTCCTCGACGGCGGGCCCCAGGAGCCCCCGGTCCGCGCGGAGGGCCCGCCACTGCTCCCGGTGCACGAGCAGCGCCAGGACGCCGTTGGTCAGGGTCGCGGCCGTCGTGGCGTGCCCGGCGACGAACAGGTTGACCGCCGTGGCCAGCAGCTCGGGTCCGCTCAGCTCCCCGGCGCCGTGGGCGTCGCGCAGCCGGTGCAGCAGCCCGCCCGGCACCAGGCCCGCCGAGCCCTCGGGCGTCAGCAGCAGCCGTTCGAAGTGCGCGCGCAGGGCGTCGTGGCCGGCCCGCGCCCGTTCCGGCGGCAGCGAGGTCAGCGACAGCTTCCGCCGCGCCCACTCCACGAGGTGCGCCCGGTGCCCGGGGCGCACCCCCAGGACATCGCACAGGACGGCGTCGGCCAGCGGGAGGGCGAACGCGCGGTGCAGGTCGACCGGTTCCCGGTCCGCGCCCGAGAGCGCGTCCAGCAGCCGGTGTACGTGGCCGGTGACGGCGGGCGCCAGCCCGGCCACGCGGTCGCGGTGGAACGCCGGGGCGCAGAGCCGCCGGACCCGGGTGTGGTCGGGCGGGTCGAGGCCGAGCAGGCTCGGCTCGTCCCGGTCGGCGAGGGTCCAGCGCGGACCGCCGGGCGTCGTCAGCATGGCCCGGCGGCTCAGCCGGCGGTCCGTCAGGGCCTTGACGACGTCGGCGTGGCGGACCGCGAGGTGCGCCGGATCGCCGCTCGGCAGCGAGACGCGGGCGAGGCCCGGCACGTCGAGCAGTCCGGTGTGCGGCAGCGGCGCCAGGCAGTCGGCGCGGTCGAACGGATAGGGCAGCCGGTGGTGGTGCGCGGGAACCGCGCTCATGTCGTTTCCTCCAGGTCGGCGGCCCGCAGACCGCAGGCGGCACGGGGATGGACGTGCGGCGGGCGGGGGTTGTGCGCGAGGTGGGCCCGCCAGCGCCGCCGCAGCTCGCGGTCGGCGCCGAGCCCCAGCCAGCCCAGGACCCGGGCCGCCGTCGCCTCGGGCCCGGCCACCAGCTCGTCGAAGCGGACGGTCAGACAGCGGTCGGCGACGGTGGCGTCGGTGGTGAACGCGCGCATCCGCGCCAGGCCCGTGCGGGTGGC
Organism: Streptomyces sp. NPDC042100; assembly: GCF_055582325.1. Taxonomy (NCBI): domain Bacteria; kingdom Bacillati; phylum Actinomycetota; class Actinomycetes; order Kitasatosporales; family Streptomycetaceae; genus Streptomyces; species Streptomyces sp. NPDC042100. The sequence continues at coordinate 150,214 of NZ_JBVJDK010000015.1, read as the reverse complement.
GGCGGTCATCGTCCGCCCGATCTCCGGCGCGTCGACCGTGTCACTGCGCCGTCGGCGTGCCGCGACGACCAGACCGCACACCGAGCCGAGCGCCTCCTCCGTATCGCGTTCGAGGACCACGTACCGCGCGCCGCCGTGCACGCGGTCCAGGTCGGGCAGGTGCCACAGGTGCGACGGGCTCTTCAGGAGCGGCCGCGCGCCGGCCGGGGCCGGGTGCCGGGCGAGGATGTGGGCGAGCTGCGCGCGGTGCAGCGTATAGGCGGGGGTCAGGTCCTGGTCGGCGAGCCAGGAGGCGTAGCCGGGGACGCGGTAGCTGATCAGGCCGAGGACGCTGTTGCGGAAGTCGGCGTTCATCAGGTGCTCGCACTCCTCCGGCTCGTGTGCCCCGGTGGGATGGATCCGGGCCAGCTCGGGCGCGGTGCGCGCCAGCTCGGCCACGTATCGCTCGGCATCGGCCACGGCGTCCGCCTCGGTGCCGGTGCCGGTGCCGGTCACGGTCCCGGTCACGGCTTCGGCGGTGCCCGGCGGCGGGACCGGCGCGAGGAGCTCCCACAGGCGTGGCGCCCGCAGGGCCGGGTGGTGGGCGAGGAGCCGGTGCAGGAGGGTGCTGCCGGTGCGGGGCAGGCCGACGAGGACGACGGGCGGCCCGTAGGGCAGGGGCGGTTCGGGCAGGGCGCGCAGCCGGAGCCGGGTCCGGAGCGCGCGCAGCAGCGTCTCCCGGGCCTCGGCCCGGCCGGCCGGGGTGAGCCGTGCCTCCGCCTCCAGCGCCGAAACGAGGAGGTCCAGGGCCGGCGCGTAGCCCGGTGCGCCGAAGTCCGAGAGGCCCGTGAGGCGTACCGCCTCGGCCCGCAGCAGGTCCGCGTCGAGCCGCTCGCCGCCGTCGGGGGCGGCGGTCGTCGTCACAGGCCCGCCCCGGGGCGGCTGCCGGGAGCGTCGGCGAGGGCGGTCCAGAGCTCGGCGATCCGGTCCACGACGGCGCGCGGGCCGCCGGGGCCGACGCGCGGATTGATCAGGCACAGCCGGAACACCCGCCGCCCGCCGACGCCGACCGGGACGACCATCGCCCGCCCCTCCGCGCGCAGCGCCGCGCAGACCTCGGCCACGAGCCGGTCCGTCTCCTCGGGGCGCCGAGGGGGAGCGGTGGCGGGCGGCGCCCCGACGAAGGTGACGACACCCAGCGAGGGCTCGGTCACCAGAGCGAGGCCGGGCCGGGAGCGGATGTACGCGGCGATGGCCTCGGCCGCGTCCAGGCCCCGCTCCACGGCGGCGCGGAACGCGTCCGCGCCGAACACCCTCAGCGACAGCCACAGGCGCAGCGCCCGGAACTCCCGAGTCTGCTCGATGCCCCACTGGAGGTAGTCCACCCCGTCCGCTCCGCCGGCCCCGTCCGCCCCGTCCGCGTCGGCACCATCCGCGCCCGCCTCCAGGTAGGAGGGGAGGGCGACGCCGAAGGCGCGGGTCAGGTGGGCGGGGTCGCGCAGCAGCACGCAGCCCGTTCCGGCGGGCTGGAACAGCCACTTGTGCGGGTCGACGCTCACCGAGTCCGCCGCGTCCAGCCCCGTGAGCAGCGCGCGTCCGCGCGCGGTCAGCGCGGCGGGCGCGCCGAAGGCCCCGTCCACGTGCAGCCACAGGCCCTCGGCCCGGCAGAACGCGGCCAGTTCGGGCAGCGGATCGACGGCGCCCGTGGCCGTGGTGCCCGCGTTGGCCACCACGAGGAAGGGCCGCCGTCCCGCGCGCCGGTCCTCCGCCACCCGCCGGGCGAGCTCGGGCAGTGGGAGGCGTCGCCGCGCGTCGCAGGGCAGGACCCGGACGCGGTCCCGGCCGATGCCCAGGATGTGCAGGGCCCGGGGGACGGAGAGGTGGGTCTGGTCGGAGAGGTACGCGGTGGCCCCGTGGGCCTCGGTGCCGACGAGGGCGTCGCGGGCGGCGGTCAGGGCGGTGAGGTTGGCGGTCGAACCGCCGGACACGAACAGCCCGGAGGCCCCGGGCGCCAGCCCCAGGAGCTCGGCCAGCCAGCGGACGGCGGCCGACTCGATCGCGCTGGAGACCGCGCCGCTGAACCGCCAGCCGGCCGGGACCGCGAAGCCGGTGGCCAGCGTCGCCGCCAGCACGCCGGTGACGGTCCCCGGCGAGGGCACGAAGGCGAGGAAGTCCGGGTGGTCGGGGTGCGCGTTGCCCTCGCCCAGCAGCCGCCCCACCTCGTCCACGACCGCGAGCGGGTCGTCCGCCGGGGCGGCGGGCAGCGGCTCCGCGCGCAGCCGGCCCGCGAGGGCCGCCGCGCCGGGCGCCGCGACCGGCAGCCCTCGCTGTCCGGCACGGCCACCGGCGTCGGCGTCGGGGTCGGCTTCTGGGCTGGGGCTGGGGCTGGGGCCGGGGGCGGCGTCGCGCCGCTCCGCGTCGAGATGTCCCGCGACGATCTCCCAGACCCGCTGACCGAGTGCCGCCACGGTCGCGGAGGGCAGCGTCAGGGCGGCTTCGGCCGGCTCGGCCTCCGCGAGGTCACCAATGGTGTTCACGGGATCACACTGTGATGCCCCTGGAGGGCATGTGACAAGTGCACGTTTCCGCAAAGCCGTTGACGAATGGTCAAGAAGTGTTGACCATTGGGGTCATGCCTACCGACGATCTTCCCGAGTCGATCCGCGTCACCACCGACGAGCAGCTACGCGCCGTCTCCAACCTCACCCGGCACCGCATCATGGCCGTGCTCCGCTTCGAGCCCGCGACGATCACGCAGATCGCCGAGCGCGTCGGCCTCGCCAAGGGCAGCTCCAGCTACCACGTACGCCTCCTGGAGCGCGCCGGCATCGTCAAGGTCGTACGGACCCGCAAGGTGCGCGGCGTCACCGAGCGGTACTACGCCATGGCCGCGCGCTCGATCGAGCTGCCCGACCCCGGCGAGGGCGGCCCGGACTTCCTCATGCGGCACGCCGTGGCCGACCTGGAGGCCGCTCCGGCGGACGGCGAGCGGCACGTCGGCATGGCCCACCTCCGGCTCACCGACGCGCAGTTCGCGGAGCTGGGCGCACGCCTGGAGGCGCTGGTCGGCGAGTACCGGCGGCTGTCCGACCCGGCCCTCCCGGACGCGTCCCTCGTGTTCGCGCTGTTCCACCCCAAGCAGGGCACCCCGACGGAGAGAGACACCAAGTGACCTCGGACATCAGCAGACTCCCGAACGGCTTCGGGCGCCTCTGGACCGCCCAGACCGTGTCCTCGCTCGGCGACGGGGTGATGCACGCCGCGCTGCCGCTGCTCGCCCTGACCCTGACCCGGGACCCGATGGCGCTCGCCGTCGTCACGGCCGCCGGAACGCTGCCCTGGCTGCTGTTCGGGATACTCGGCGGCGCGCTGGTCGACCGCTGGGACCGGCGCCGCACCATGTGGATCACCGACGCGGCGCGGGCCGTCCTGCTGGCCGTCCCCGCCGCGGCCGCCCCGCTGGACCTGCTCAGCATCCCGCTGCTCGCGGCCGTCGCCTTCCTCCTCGGCCTCGGCGGCCTCTTCTTCGACACGGCCGCCTCCGCCTACCTTCCGGACCTCCTCGGCCGCGAACCCGCCCGCCTGGAGCGGGCCAACTCCCGTCTGCGCGCCACCCAGACCGCCGCCTCCGGCTTCGCCGGGCCGCCCTCGGGCGCCGCCCTGCTCGCGCTCGGCCGGGCCGTTCCCCTGCTGGCCGACGCCGTCTCGTTCGCCGTCTCCGCCCTGCTCGTACGCTCGCTGCCCGCGACCCCCCGCCCCGTGCCGAGGGCCCGGGAGTCGCTGCTCCGCCAGGCGAAGGCCGGAGCCTCGTACGTGCTCCGCGACCGCGTCCTCCTCGGACTCGCGCTGCGCCCGGCCGTCGGGAACATGGCCTTCGTCGCCATGGAGACCGTGCTGGCCCTCTTCGCGCACACCCGCCTCGGCGTCGAGTCCCTCGGCTTCGGCCTGCTCCTGACGGCCGAGGCCGCCGGCGGCCTCCTCGGTGCGGGTATCGCCTCCGCGCTCGGCCGCCGGCTCGGCACCGGCGCCGCCCTGACCTGCACGGCCGCGCTGGAGGGCCTCGCCATCCTGGGCCTCGCCGCCGCTCCGAACGCGTACGCCGCCGGGCTCGCCCTCGCCGTCTGCGGCGCGGGCGTCGGCGCCACGATGGTGCTCGCGCCCTCGCTGCGGCAGGCGATCGTCCCGGCCGAGCTGATGGGCCGGGTCACCTCGACCTCCCGGATGCTCGGCATGTGCACGGCTCCGCTCGGCGCGTTCCTCGGCGGCTGGCTGGCCACCGCGTACGACGTGCGCACCCCGCTGTACACCGCCGCCGCCCTGCTGCTCCTCATGACGGCGGTCACCTCGACGCTGACCAGCAACCGCCGGGTCGAGGCCGCCCGCCGCGCCGCCGAGGCGAGGACCGCCGACGCGACGGACGCGGAGACGCCCGAGGCTGTCGAGACGCCCGAGGCTGTGGTGGCGTCCAAGGCCGTGGTGGCGTCCAAGGCCGCCGGGGAGCCCGCCCGGCCGGTCGAGGCCGGATGAACGCCCGCTAGCCTGCTGCGTCATGATGCGCACCTGGTTCCTGCCGATACTCCTCCTGCTCAGCGGCGCGGCCGTCGCCGCCGCGCGGTCCGCCACCGGACACCCCGTCGTGGCCGTCGTCCTCCTCCTCGCCTTCGTCGCGCTCGCCGGCGTCACCTCCCCGTGGTTCTTCCCGAGGTCGCTCGGCGCGCGGGAGGCGCTGCGGCGCGGCGCCGCCGACGGCCGGCCGGTCGTCTACTGGCGGCCCGGCTGCACCTACTGCGTCCGCCTGCGCGCCCGGCTCGGCCGCGACGCCCACCGGATGCACTGGGTGAACATCTGGCGTGACCCGGAGGGGGCCGCCGAGGTGCGGGCCGCCAACGACGGGAACGAGACCGTGCCCACCGTCGTCATCGCGGGCCGGGCGCACACCAACCCCGATCCCGCGTGGGTGCGGGCACAGCTCGCCCGGTGAGCCGGTCTCCCTTCAGGAGGCGTGCGCGGGCGGGCGGAGTCCGCGGAGCAGGAGCGCGTTGAAGGTGACGATGATCGTGGACGCGCTCATCAGGAGCGCCGCCCACTCCGGACGGAGCTGGATGCCGAGGCCCGGGTAGAGGACGCCCGCGGCGACCGGGATCGCGAGCAGGTTGTAGATCGCGGCCCAGAAGAGGTTCTGCTTGATCTTGCGGCGGGTGGCGCGCGCGACGGTGACGGCGTACGCCACGTCGGCGGGGTCGTCGTGGACGAGGACCACGTCGGCGGTCTCCACGGCCACGTCGGTGCCCGCCCCGATCGCGATGCCGACGTCGGCCTGGGCGAGGGCCGGCGCGTCGTTCACGCCGTCGCCGACCATCGCCACGCGTGTCCCGCCGTCCCGCAGGGCGGTGATGTTCGCCGCCTTGTCCTCGGGCAGCACCTCCGCGATGACGGTGTCGATGCCGGTGGCCGAGGCGACCGCGTCGGCGGTGCCGCGCTGGTCGCCGGTGAGCATGACGGTCCTGATCCCCTGCTCGCGGAGCCGGGTCACGGCCACCGGGGCCGTGGTCCGTACCGGGTCGGCGACCGCGATCAGCCCGAGGGCCTCGCCGTCGGCGGCCACGTACATCGCCGTCTTCCCGGACGCGGCGAGCTCGGTCGCCGTCCCGGTCAGCGCCGAGACGTCGACCCGCTCGCGCCGCATCAGGCGCAGGTTCCCGACGAGGACGGTGACGCCGTCGACCACCGCCGTGACACCGTGGCCGGGCACCGAGTCGAAACCGGTGGCCGGGAGCGGGGCCGGACCGCGCGCGGCGGCCTCGGCCACGATCGCCTCGGCCAGCGGGTGCTGGGACTGCCGGTCCACGGCGGCGGCGAACGCGAGGACCCGTTCGTCCGAAGCGCCCGGCACGGAGACGACGTCGGTCACGGCGGGCTTCCCCGCCGTGAGCGTGCCGGTCTTGTCGAACATGACGGCCGCGATCCCCGCGGTGTTCTCCAGCGCCGTCGCGTTCTTGAACAGCACGCCGCCGCGGGCGCCCTGCCCGATCCCCACCGTGATCGCCGTGGGCGTCGCCAGGGCCAGGGCGTCCGGGCAGGCGATGACGATCGCGGACACGGCGGCCGTCACCGCGAACCCGATGCCGTGGTCACGGCCGAAGACGCTCCACGCCGTGAACGTCAGCAGCCCCGCCCCGAGCGCGACGAAGACGAGGTAGCGCCCGGCCGTGTCGGCCAGCCGCTGGGCGGGGGCCTTGGACGCCTGCGCGTCGCGGACCATCCGTACGATCCGGGCCAGCGCGGTGTCCGCCCCGACGGCCGTCGCCGTGAACACGAACGCCCCGGTCGTGTTGAGGGAGCCGCCGACCACCCGGTCGCCCGCAGCCTTCGCCACGGGCACCGGCTCGCCGGTGATCATCGACTCGTCGACGTAGCTGGTGCCCTCGCCGACCGTGCCGTCGACCGGGACCTTCTCGCCCGGCCGCACGACGACCTCGTCGCCCACCACGACGCGGTCCAGCGGCACCTCGGACTCGGCGCCGCCACGGCGGACGCGCGCGGTCGGCGGCGCCAGCGTCAGCAGTGCCTCCACGGCACGGCCGGTCGCGAAGCGGGAGCGCATCTCCAGCCAGTGCCCGATCAGGCTCAGGGTCGTGAGCATGGCCGCGGCCTCGAAGTACACGTCCTCCTGCCCGGCGAGCGTCGCGAAGAGCGAGTACAGGTACGCGACGAGGACACCGACCGAGATCAGCGTCATCATCGTCACGTCGCCGTGGCGCAGCGACCGCGCGGCCGACGACAGGAACGGCCACCCGCCCCAGAACACCACCGGCGTGGCCAGGACCAGACCGAACCAGGCCATCGACAAGCCGAGCGGCCGGTCCACCTCCACGCCGAGGCTGTGCCCGATGGGCGAGAAGACGACGATGGGGATCGTGAGCAGCGCGCAGACGACGAACCTGCGGAGCATGTCGTCGACGGCGGCGGCGCCGTGGTGGGCGTGCTCGTCGCCGTGGTCGCCGTGGTCTGTGTGTTCCTCGTGCTGTGCGTGACCCGCGTGCTGCCCGTGCTGCCCGTGCTGCCCGTGCCCGTGCTCGTGCTCGTGCACGGGCGACGGCTCGCGCTCGTCCGCCGGGCCGACCGGCGGGTGCCCCGGCTGGCAGCAGGAGTCCGGGCAGGTGGCGCGGTCGCAGGCGTACCCGGCCTCGTCGAGCTCGCCGGCGAGGCGGTCCGCGCTCGTGACGGCGGGGTCGAAGGCGATGTGGGCGGTCGCGGTCGTCCGGTCGACGCTTACGGAACGCACCCCCGGCCATCCCGCGAGACGCCGCTCCAGCGCCGCCAGCTCGCCGCCGCACCAGCACGTCCGCAACGCGATCTCGGCGACCCGGGCGGTCGACCCCTGTCCGTCCACGCTCGGTCCCTCCTCCGCTCGGCTCCAGTCCACTCCTCCCGGACCCACCCGACCCGTTCGCGTCGGCCGAACGGGTGAGACCGTCCCGGGTCGCGCGTGCGGATCGATCAGGAATCGAGAAGCGCGCCCCAGGCGGTCGCGCCTAGCCTTTCGGTCATGGACATCACCATTCACACCACGGCTCTCCCGCACACCGATCCGGACGCGTCGCTCGCGTTCTACCGGGACGTCCTCGGCTTCGAGGTCCGCAGCGACGTCGGCCAGGGGAAGATGCGCTGGATCACGGTCGGGCCGGTGGGGCAGCCGGGGACGTCGATCCTGCTGGCGCCGCCCGCCGCCGACCCGGGCATCACCGAGGACGAGCGGCGCACGGTCACCGAGATGATGGCGAAGGGGACCTACGGCTGGATCCTGCTGGCCGCGCCGGACCTGGACGCCACGTTCGAGAAGGTGCGGGCGGGGGACGCCGAGGTCGTCCAGGAACCTACGGACCAGCCGTACGGCGTGCGGGACTGCGCGTTCCGCGACCCGGCGGGCAACCTGATCCGCGTCCAGGAACTGCGCTGATCCCGCGCGCACGCTCGCGTACGGACCGGAGGACCGGAGGGGAGACCTCGTATGTGCAGACCGGCATGGGGACGCGCGCGCATCCAGGCGCAGCGTCTGACCGAGCTCGCGCGGCTGCGCCGCGTGCGCGACCGGATCGACCGGGAGTACGCGCAGCCGCTCGACGTGGCGGCGCTGGCCCGGGAGGCGGACCTGCCCGTGGGGCAGCTGAGCCGCGACTTCCTGGCCGCCTATGGCGCGTCGCCGTACGCGTATCTGATGGCCCGGCGCGTCGGGCGGGCGGCGGCACTGCTGCGCCGGGGCGACCTGGGCGTCGCCCAGGTGCGCGCCGCGGTCGGCTGCGTGTCGGCGGGCGCGTTCACGGCACGCTTCACGGAACTCGTCGGTGTGCCGCCCGGAGCCTTCCGAGGCCGGGCGGAGGTCACGGTGGAGGCGATGCCGGCGCACATCGCGCGGCAGGTCGCGGGAACGGTCAGGATCCGAGAAGCCGGGTCCGGGACGAGGCCCGTAGCGTGAGGAACGAGCACACGAACACGAAGACCGACAAGCCCACGAACACGACCAGGACCACGAACACCCCCCACTGAGCAGGGAGCCCATCATGAAGGCGCACGTCAGCTCGATCCTCCTCGGAGTCCGGGACATGGAGCGGGCCAAGGAGTTCTACACCGAAGGACTCGGCTGGAAGATCGAGAACGACTACGGGATCTCCGTCTTCTTCGCCTCGGACGGCGCGTCGCCGGTCGGCTTCTACGACCGCGCGGGCCTGGCCGCGCAGGTGGGCACGGACCCGGAGGGCAGCGGCTTCAGCGGACTGGTCCTGACGTACGTCGTCCGCAGCGAGGCGCGGGTCGACGAGGTCATGGCGGAGGCCGAGCGCGCCGGCGCCACGGTCCTCAAGCCCGCCGGAGCCCTGCCGTGGGGCGGGTACGGGGGCGCCTTCGCCGACCCGGACGGCTACGTGTGGAGCCTCGGCTACAGCGCGCAGGGAGCCGACCAGCCGTACGCCGAGTAGCCGCGAGCCCGACGAGAACGGAACGGGAACGCGAACGGAAACGGAAACGGGAACGGGAACAGCGACGGACCAGGAGGAAGCCCATGAGGTTCCGCACGCGGGTGGAGCCGCCCGAGCCGATGCGCGGCCTGGAGGTGCCGCCCGAGGTGGTGGCGGCGCTGGGCGGGGGAGCCCGGCCGCCGGTGACGATCACGGTCAACGGGCACAGCTGGAAGAGCCGGGTGGCCATCATGCGCGGGCGTCACCTGCTCGGCCTCAGCCTCGCCAACCGGGCCGCCGCCGAGGTCGAGACCGGCGAGGAGGTCGAGGTGGACCTGGAGCTCGACACGGAGCCGCGCGTGGTCGTGGAGCCGGCGGACTTCGCCCGGGCCCTGGACGCCGACCCGGCCGTCCGTGCCGCGTACGACGCGCTGTCCTTCACCCGCAGGCGCGAGCAGGTGCGCGCGATCGAGAGCGCGAAGAAGCCCGAGACGCGGCAGCGCCGCATCGAGAAGGCGATCACGGCCCTACGGGGCTGACCACACCCCGGTTCCGCCGGACCTCCCGTCAGCGCAGCTCCTCGGCCAGGGCGACGATGACGCCCGACGGGCCCCGGAGATAGCAGAGGCGGTAGACGTCCTCGTACCGCGCGACCTCGCCGAGCAGTTCCGCGCCGTGGGCGCGCAGGCGGGCGAGCGTGTCGTCGATGTCGTCGACGGCGAACATGATCCGGTGCAGGCCCAGGGTGTTCGGCGGCGGGTTCGGGGAGCCGTCGACGCGCGCGGCGGGGGAGAGGTAGCGGGTGAGCTCCAGCCTCGCGTGGCCGTCGGGGGTCCGCAGCATCGCGATCTCGCTGCGCACGCCGTCGAGCCCGACGGTCCGATCCGCGAAGAGGCCCTCGATCCGCGCGGTGTCCTGGACCTCCAGGCCGAGTTCGGTGAAGAAGGCGACGGCGGCGTCGAGGTCCTCGACGACGATGGCGACGTTGTCCATGCGGAGGAGTGTCATGCCGGTCTCCGTGTGAGGGGGAGGGGAAGGTGAGTGCGAGGTGAGGGTGTGGCCTTCGGGGCCTGACGGGTGCGGGTCCCCCGCCCAGGTGTCAGGGGCCGGGCCAGGTGCCGAGGGCTCGGGCCAGGCGGGTGTGCTGTTCGCGGGTGACGCCGTGGGCCAGAAGGGTGCCGCAGCGGGGGCTGTGGGGGTCGTCGCAGCTCAGGATGCCGGGGAACGGCCCCTCGCCGCCCGAGAGCGGTGCCGCGCCGGGCAGAGTCCACTCGACCGGCTCCCAGAGCGGGTGGTCTTCCAACAGCGCGAGTTCTCGCCACGAGAGGCCCGGACCCGCGTGGTGCCCGTCCGTGGGCGAGTGCTCCTGTGGACCCGCTCGCGCTGTGCGCGTCGTGGCCTTGGTACGCCGCTCACCCTCTGCACCGAGGGGGCCCGCTGTCCGCGTGCCGTCGGCCGCCGGTGACCGAGCGCCGCGCGGAGGGGGGAGGGCGCGGGGCGGGGGCAGGGGCAGGGGAGGGCGCGGTGTGGGGGGAAAGCGGGGAAAGCGGGGGGAATGTGGGGGGAGGGGAGGCCGATGGCCTCAGTCCCGCTGTTTCTCGGCGCGCAGGTGGAGCGAGCGCAGGGCGGCTTCGAGGGCGAAGCGGTGCTCCGGGTCGTGGAGCCGTGCGCCGAAGTGGTGGTCCAGGTTCCGTAACCGGTAGCGGACCGTCTGGGCGTGTACGCCGAGCAGTTCGCCGACCTGGTCGGCCGGGGCGCGGGTGGAGACGTGGACCCGCAGGGTCTCGATCAGCCGGTCGCGCCGGGTGCCGGAGAGGGAGTCCAGCGGGGCGAGTTCACGGGTGGCGAGGTGGTCCACCAGGGCGGGGTCGGCGAGCAGCCATAACGTTGTCAGGTGCTCGTCGCAGTGGACTGTGGGGGCGTCCGGCACCACGCCCTCGTCGATGAGCTGGAGCAGCCGGCGCGCCCAGCGCAGCGAGTGGGCGGCCTGCGCGGTGGGCAGGGTCGGCCCGATGACGGCGTGCACGCCGCCCAGCGCGGACTCCAGCATGGCCAGCCGCTCGCCGGAGAGGGCCCCGGGGACGAGCAGGTGCGGCTGGGGCAGGGTGGGCTCGGTCAGGACGTCCCGGTCGAGCGCGGCCGGTCGCAGTTCGGCGGCCGGCGGGCGCAGGGCGACCACCGTGCACTCGGCGGGCATCGCCCATCCGGCCTCCTGGCACAGCGCGGCGATGGCGCCCTGGGGCAGCGGCGCCCCGGTGACCACCAGGTGCAGGAGCTGTCTTCGCAGCGCCGCCGTGTCGGACACGCCCCGGGCCTGGACGGCCAGATAGCCCTCGCGGGAGAGCGCCTCCAGATCCTCCACGTAGGCGAAGAGCGCGTCGGCGAAGGCCAGGATCAGGGTGGGGGAGAGGTTGTAGGTGCGGCCGATGTACTTGGCCCGGCGCAGCGCGATGCGGGCACCGAGGCGGTACGCGCCCTGGAGCGTGTCGAGGTCGCGGCCCTCGTAGGCCTCGACCCGGCCGAACTTGCGCAGCAGGTCGTCCCGGAGCGCCGACTTCACGGTGGGGTTGGCGACCCGTTCGACGAACGCGGTCAGCGCCTGTTCGATGCCCTGGCGGATCGCGTCGGTGTGGGGTCCGGCGAAGAGGTGGGCGTACACGGGGTAGGTCCGCTGGACCTCGACCCCGATCTCCTTGATGAGGCCCGGGATCTCCGGGCGCATCAGTTCGGCGAACTCGCGGGGGAGGGGGTCGAGTGGTTCGCCGAGGTTCGTGGGTGGTGCGATGGCGGTCATGAACCGATCCCTTGCTCTCTGGGTGACCGGTGAGGAATGAGCACGGCGCCCAACCTGGCGTGGTGGGCGCCGCCGAAACCGTCAGGTGTGTACCGACGGGGACTGCTGAAGTTAGATCAACTACTTCGTGCTGTACACAACTTGAGCAAGAGTCGTTGATTGGAGGGGGCACCGGTTCCGGGAGTAGGCCGGTTATCGCCCCCGGGTGGCCGTTACTTGACGGCGGAGTGCCAGTTCCGGGACAGGTTCTTGCCCGCGTCGGGGGCGGCGAGACCGGGCGCGAAGAGGCCGGCGAGGTGGGTCTGGGTGTTGTTGAGGACGAGCTTGTTCTTGCCGGCGGCGGAGGGCAGGCCCGTCTTGAGGTTGACGGCCGCGTCGATCACGCCGAACCAGCCCAGGCCGCAGCCGCTCGCGCCGGGGACGGCGAAGCTGTCGTCGTACTGGGTGGAGCCGAGCAGGTTGAGGCGGCTCATCTCGCCGTCCGGGTTGGGGGAGCCGTCGCCGTTGAACTGCTCGAAGCCGAACTCGGGGGCGTTGGCGTTCTTCGGCCGCAGCAGGATCGGGTTGGCCTTCGACCCGATGTAGCAGTTGTCGCCCAGGAAGGGGTTCTGGAGGCGGATGCGGACCGGGACGGTCACGATCGGCTGGTCGGTGACGACGCCCGCGATCTGGTCGAAGCTGCTGGGGGCGCCGGCCGACTCCATGGTGGCCGTGATCTTGTTGAGCTTGGCGTCCGAGAGCTGCCGGCAGATGTCGGTGATGAAGGGGATGTCGCTCGGGCACATCAGCCCCAGCAGCCCGCCGGGCACCGTGGCGGAGTCCGCGATCAGCGAGCTGCCCGAGGTCCCCAGGACCGTGGTGGTGCCGTCGATGTTCTGGACGGCGCCGAACTGGAGGTTGGTCTTCCCGGTGGTCACCGTCGTGTTGCCCAGCTTGATGGAACCGCTGAGGGAGTACGAGACCACGCACTGCGGGGTGGCGTCGATCCCGTCCGCGGCGAGCATCGCCGGGGCGTCCACCGGACAGCGGTCGAGCGGTGCCCAGCTGCCGTTCAGCTGTGCGCCGGCGGCGGTCGCCGAGCCCATGGCGGCGAAGGAGCCGAGGGCCGTGAGGGCGGAGACGGCGGCCAGCTTCGTGCGGGTGGAGACGAGGGGCATGGCGGAGCCTTCCTGGGAGACGGGTGAAGGGATGGTGAGGGAGATGAAGGGTGAAGAAGGGGGTGAAGAAGGGGGTGAAGAAGGGGGTGAAGAAGGGGGTGAAGAAGGGGGTGAAGGTCGGTGGCGCGGATGAGGCTCGGTCAGCGCGCGGGCTTGGGGACCTGGTACGGCTGGCCGTCGTCGGTGCACTCGGGGTCGATCGGCGGGATCGGATTGAGGATGTTGCAGGTCTGGCCCTGGATCTGCCGGACGTAGTTGCCCGGCCCGGAGATGGAGGCGGTCAGCAGTCGGTCGAGGTTCTCGCCGCCCGCGCCGCACCCCTTGAAGGCCGGGATGGTGACCTCGCCGACGAGCGGTCCGCCGCCGGTGAGGAGATAGCCCGCGGCGGGCTGGCCCCAGACCCACTTGCCCTTCCCCACCAGCACCATGTGGTCCCCGGGGTACGTCGCGGGGTCGGGCTCGTGGGAGGAGAGCGGTTTCTCCGTGCGGCAGGAGGAACCGACGTCCAGCCGCGTGCCGTTGACCCGGACGTCGAGGACGCGCAGCACCAGGGAGGCCCGGACGTACGTCGTGCTGGTGTTGTACAGCTCCTCCAGGAGCGTGTCCGAGTAGAGCGTCAGGGGGCCCGTCTGCTCCAGGACCAGGGTGGCGGTGGTCGGGGCGAACCCGAAGGTCAGGAAGGTGGCCTTGAAGGGCGGGGTCTGCTTGCGCCCCTGGGTGGAGAAGTGCCCCACCGCCTCGTTGATCAGATGGGGCTCCGGGTGGTCCTCGGTTCCCCGGTTGATGACCTCCGGCACGGCCTGTTCCATCAGGACGCAGGTCAGCGGGATGAGGTTGGCGCCCTCCAGTTTCCGGACGTTGGAGTATCCGGTGATGTAGGCCGACAGTGACATGGGGGTCGGTTCCTTGGTGATGCAGGGCGGCGCCGACGGCCGGGGTGCCGGGGTGCCGGGCGGCTCCTCGTCGGCCGCCGCCGCGCCCTTCCGCGCGTCCTGCCCCGCGCGCGGGTCCTTCGCGACCGGGCGTCGCGACTCCTGTCCGGCGCCCCGCCCCGGGGCACCCCCCGGGGCGGGACCCGAGGCCGACGGCCTGCCCGGGGTCGGCGTCGTCGTACCCGGCTCCCCGGTGGGGGTGCCCGCGCCGACCGGGACCTCGGCCAGCTTCGTACGGCCCTCCGGGTCCGGGGCGGGCACGCAGCTCACGGAGAGGGAGGCGGGATCGGCGGCCGTGCCCTCGGCGGTGGTGAGGGCGAGGTCCACGCCGAACGCGCCGGCCGTGAGCGAGAGTCCGCCCGCCGCGCCGGGCGTCAGGGACGGCACGTCCCCGGTGGTGGTGAGCGTGAGCGGTCCCTCGGCGGGGACGGCGGCGGGCTGCCCGGTGCCGCTCCACGTCGCCTCAGTCCGCTGCTCGCCCTGGGCCGCGCCGACCGTGAGCCGGGTCTCCGCCCGTACGGTGGCGGCCTTGAGCGCGGTCAGTTCGGCCACGGCGGTCGCGGGGAACTCCACCGTCGTGGTGACGTCGGAGGGCACGATCTCCTCGCCGGCCGCGACCCGCTCGGGGAAGGCGGCGGTGATCCGCACGGTCGCGGCCCGCTGTCCGGAGGGCAGGGCGCAGACGTAGGGCAGGGCGGCGTCGACCTTCAGCGTCCCGGCTGCGACGGCCGCGGCCGGAAGCAGGGGGGCGAGCGCCACGAACGCGGCGATCGCCGCACCGCGCGTGCGGGTGCGGGTCCGGGTGGGACGAGGGGTGGGCCGGGGGCCGTTCATCTGGTGCTCCGCTCGGGGTCGTTCGCGAACGCGGGGGTGGTGCCGGGCCGGTGGGCCGGGGGTCAGGGGCTGGTGCCGGCGATCGTCGGGTAGCCGCCGGTGCCGGCCGGCTTGAGCTGGTACGCGCCCTTGACGATCACGCTGGTGCCGAGCGGGATGACGCCGCCGTCGCTGGTCCGGGTGACCACCAGCCCGCCCGCGGTGCCGTCGACGACCAGCCGGCCCGTCGCGTTGGTGTACGTGGCGGGCGCCTTGCCCTGGGCCCGGAAGGAGAGGTAGCCGCCGGAGACCGTCAGGTCCATCGCGTCGACGTACCCCTTGGTGACGCCGGTCGCGGCGGTGTGGTCCTGCGCCACGAAGGTCCACGGGGTGGTGGCCGTGACGGGGACGGGGCCCAGTACGCCGGTGCAGGGCGTCGAGGCGGTGCCGAAGGTGACGCTGCCGAAGGTGCCGACCTGCGCGGGGTTGCCGGTCGCGCTGTGGAGGGTGGCGGTGAAGCCGGACTTGGCGCAGTTCACGACGTTGCCGCTGACGCTGACGGTGACGTTCGCGCTGTTCGTCCCGGTGACGACGGTGGGCGACGGGGTGACCGTCCACACGGTCGACGGTACCGCCGAGGCGGGGGCGGTGGTCAGGACGAGCGCGGCCACGGCGCCGAGGGCGGCGAGGGCGGGCCTTCTTCCGGTCGGCTGCTTCATGGCGTGGGGTCTCCAGGGGCGGGCGGTCGGGAACGCGGACAGGCCCGCGTCCGCCCGGCCGGGGTCACCGGCCGGGCGGACGCGGGGTCCTGAGCCCTTACGGGTTCGAGCCGACGATGGTCGGGATGCCGGTGCTCGTCTTGAAGAGGTACGTGCCCTTGAAGGTGGGCTTGGCGCCGACCGGGACGGCCGAGCCGCAGCCGGACGAGGAGACGACGGTGAGGTCGCCCGCGAGGCTGTTGACGGCGAGCGCGCCGGTGGAGTTGGTGTAGGTGCTGGTCGCCTTGCCCGTCACGCGGAAGTTGCAGGCGCCGACGGAGACGTTGGCGTCGACGTTGCCGACCCAGCCCTTGGTGACGCCGGTCGCGGCGGTGTAGTCCTGCGCCACGATCGTCCAGGGGGTGACCGGGACGGCGGTGACGGGGCCGAGGACGCTGGTGCAGGGCGCGCCGCTGGCACCGAAGGCCATGGAGGTGATGGTGCCGACGGTGGCCGGGTTGCCGGTGGTGCTCGCACCGCTGCCCGCGCCGTTCGACTTCGTACACGTCATGGCGATGCCGTTGACGGTGAGGACCACGTTGCCGCTGTTGGCGGCGGTGATGCTGGCCGGGTTGGGGCTGACGGTCCAGACCGTCGAGGGCACCGCCGAGGCCGGCGAGATCGCGAGGGCGAAGGCGGCGGAGGCGCCACCGGCGACCACGGCGAGGTTTCTGATGGACTTCTTCATGACTCTGGGACTCTCCTTGGAGACGGACCGGCAGAGGGTTGGCCGCGACGGGGACGAGCGGCCGGCGGCTCGACGATTCCCTGGCCGCGCCACCAGACGTTACTTGCGGGAAACTTGGCTGAACAATGGCGCCGACCATGATTCTTTGAAGAGGTCCATTGCCTGTCAAGCAGGTGAGTGGAAGCCGTAATCGGCTTGGTTCCTGGGTGCGCAATGTCGATGAATATGATCGATCATGAAGCGCTTGTGAGGGGAATTCGCACTTCCGCCCCGGCGGTGGTCGCGGGGGAAGTCGCCGCGCGCTCCCGGATGACAACGCCCAGGGCGAGATTGTGCCACCGGTGACAAGAATCCGGCCTTCCGCCCCCCATTGCAGAAAACTCCGCACTCGCGTATTGCTCCGGGAGGTTACTGGGTCGTAGCGTTCGCCGGGCGGTGCCCCGCCGCAGGTCGGCGCAGCTTCGCGAGCCACCCTGCGGCGAACCTGCCCACCCCGGTCTCGTGGCCGGTGCGGGCGCCTCCGCGGGCGGACACCCGCCCCTCCCGTCCTGTCGGCCGGGACGCCCGACTGTCTCCCCGGAGACAAGAACGCATCGCAGTCTTGTCTCCCCGATGACAAATAAAGAAGCGGATCAAGGATTTTGCGCCATGCCTATTGTCCGGGTGATCGTCACCGACTTACCGTGCGCCCGCGGTGCACACCCGACGCGGGCTTGCTGGAGGTGGAATGGGAATCGAAGTAGTCGTTGAGGGTCTGACCATGTCCTTCGGCAAGCAGAACATCTGGCAGGACGTCTCGTTGACCCTGCCGGCCGGAGAGGTCAGCGTCATGCTCGGGCCTTCCGGCACCGGCAAGACGGTCTTCCTGAAATCGCTCATCGGGCTGCTCAAGCCCCAGCGCGGCCGTGTCCTCATCAATGGCGTCGACATGGTCAGCAGCCCCGAGAGGGACATCTACGAGACCCGGAAGCTCTTCGGCCTCATGTTCCAGGACGGGGCGCTCTTCGGCTCCATGACCCTGTTCGACAACATCGCCTTCCCGCTGCGCGAGCACACCCGCAAGCGGGAGTCCGAGATCCGGCGCATCGTCATGGAACGCATCGACCTCGTCGGCCTCCTCGGCGCCGAGGGCAAGCTGCCGGGCGAGATCAGCGGCGGCATGCGCAAGCGCGCCGGTCTGGCCCGCGCCCTCGTCCTCGACCCGCAGATCGTCCTCTGCGACGAGCCCGACTCCGGCCTCGACCCGGTCCGCACTGCCTACCTCTCGCAGCTCCTCATCGACCTCAACGCGCGGATCGACGCGACGATGCTGATCGTCACCCACAACCTGGACATCGCCGCCACCGTCCCCGACAACATGGGGATGTTCTTCCGGCGCAACCTGGTCACCTTCGGTCCCCGCGAAGTCCTCCTGACCAGTGAGGAACCGGTCGTCACCCAGTTCCTCGCGGGCCGCCGCGAAGGACCCATCGGCATGTCCGAGGAGAAGGACGCCGCCACCCTCGCCGCCGAGGCCGACGCCGCCCCGCACCTGACGGCCGGCCCCCGCGTCATCGTGCCGCAGCTGGAACCCTCGCCCGGCCTCCCGCCGCGCGCCGCGGTGACGCGCCGCCGCGAACGGGTCCTCGGGCTGCTCGACCAGCTCCCGCCGGCCGCCCGCGCCGCCATCCAGGAGACCTACGCGCGCGGCGGCGCCCACGCCCCGACCGGGCCGGCCGCCGGGAGCGGCTCGTGATCGGCGGGGCGCTGCGGCAGACCGGACGCCTCTTCGCCCTCGCCGCCGAGGTGAGCCGGGCCGTCTTCCGGCGCCCCTTCCAATTCCGCGAGTTCGTCGAGCAGTTCTGGTTCGTCGCCAGCGTCACCATCCTGCCGGCCGCCCTCGTCTCCATCCCCTTCGGCGCCGTCATCGCCCTCCAGGTCGGCTCGCTCACCCAGCAGCTCGGCGCCCAGTCCTTCACCGGCGGCGCCAGCGTCCTCGCCGTCATCCAGCAGGCCAGCCCGCTCATCGTCGCCCTGCTGATCTCCGGCGCCGGCGGCTCCGCGATCTGCGCCGACCTCGGCTCCCGCAAGATCCGCGAGGAGCTGGACGCGATGGAGGTCATGGGCGTCTCGCCGGTCCAGCGGCTGGTCGTCCCCAGGGTCCTCGCCACCATGGGCGTCGCCGTGCTCCTCAACGGCATGGTCTCCGTCGTCGGCACCCTCGGCGGCTACTTCTTCAACATCGTCCTCCAGGGCGGCACCCCCGGCGCGTACCTCTCCAGCTTCTCCGCCCTCGCCCAGCTGCCCGACCTCTACATCAGCGAGGTCAAGGCGCTGATCTTCGGGTTCATCGCGGGCATCGTCGCCGCCTACCGCGGCCTCAACCCGCGCGGCGGCCCCAAGGGCGTCGGCGACGCCGTCAACCAGTCCGTCGTCATCACCTTCCTCCTGCTCTTCTTCGTCAACATGGTGCTGACGGGCATCTACCTCCAGATCGTCCCGCCGAAGGGAGGCTGAGGCACATGGCCTCCCCGTTCGCCTGGCTCGACCGGTCCGGTGACCAGCTCCTGTTCTACGTGCGCGCCCTGCTCTGGGTCCCCAGGACGCTGCGCCGCTACCTCAAGGAGGTGCAGCGGCTCCTCGCCGAGGTCGCCTTCGGCTCCGGAGGGCTCGGCGTCATCGGCGGCACCATCGGCGTCATGATCGCCATGACGCTGTTCACCGGCACCGTCGTGGGCCTCCAGGGCTACGCCGCCCTCGACCAGATCGGCACCGCCGCCTTCACCGGCTTCGTCTCCGCCTACTTCAACACCCGGGAGATCGCGCCGCTCGTCGCCGGGCTCGCCCTCTCCGCCACCGTCGGCGCGGGCTTCACCGCCCAGCTCGGCGCCATGCGCATCAACGAGGAGGTCGACGCCCTCGAAGGCATGGGCATCCGCTCCATGCCGTACCTGGTCACCACCCGGATCATCGCCGGCGTCGTCGCCATCGTCCCGCTCTACGCGATCGGACTGCTCTCCTCCTACCTGGCCTCCCGCTATGTGACCGTCCTCTTCAACGGCCAGTCCCAGGGCACCTACGACCACTACTTCAACCTCTTCCTGTCCCCGACGGACGTCCTCCTCTCGGTGCTCAAAGTGCTGATCTTCAGCGTGATGGTGATCGTCGCCCACTGCTACTACGGCTTCCGCGCCTCCGGTGGCCCCGCCGGCGTCGGCATCGCCGTCGGTCGCTCCGTGCGCAACGCCATCGTGCTGATCAGCGTCACCGACTTCTTCCTGTCGCTGGCCCTCTGGGGCGCGACCACGACCGTGAAGGTGGCGGGGTGAGATGAGCGACCCACGCGGCGGGACCACCCGCCTCCGGCTCGCCGGAATCGTCTTCCTGCTGGTGCCCGCCCTGCTGGCCTGGCTGGCGGTCGCCGTCTACCAGAAGCGCTTCACCGACTCCGACCCGGTCGTCGTGGAGACCGGCAGCGTCGGCAACGAGATGCACCTCGGCGCCGAGGTCAAGCTCCGGGGCGTCGTGATCGGCGAGGTCCGCGCCATCGACGCCGACGGCGAAGGCGCCCGCCTCACCCTCGCCATGAAGCCCGGCGCCCTGGACCACGTCCCCGCCGACGTCCGCGCCCAGATGCTGCCGACCACCCTCTTCGGCGCACGCTTCGTCGCCCTCGTCCCGCCCGAGACCTCCTCGGGCGGCAGGCTGGCCCCCGGCTCCGTCATCCCGCAGGACCGTTCCAGCAACGCCGTCGAACTCCAGCAGGTCCTCGACAACGTCCTGCCCATGCTCACCGCCGTCCAGCCGCAGAAGCTCTCCGCGACCCTCTCGGCCGTCTCCCAGGCCCTCGAAGGACGCGGCGAGAAGCTCGGCGAGACCCTCGCCACGCTCGACGCCCACCTGCGGAAGTTCAACCCCCAACTGCCCACCCTCAACCGCGACCTGAAAGAACTCGTGAAGGTCAGCCACCTCTACGCGGACGCCGCCCCGGACATCGTCACCGCGCTCACCGACTTCACCACCACCAGCGGCACCCTCGCCGAGGAGGAGAGCCGGCTCGCCGAGACCATCGGCGCCACCACCCGGACCTCCCAGGACCTCACCGCCTTCCTGCGGCAGAACAAGGACAACATCATCCGGCTCAGCGCCACCAGCCGGCCGACCCTGGAGCTCCTCGCCGAGTACTCCTCGTCCTTCCCCTGCACCCTGCGCACCCTGGCCCAGTTCGTCCCCGCCATGGACAAGGCGCTGGGCAAGGGCACCGACCGGCCCGGACTGCACGTCGAGGTCACCACCGTGCCCTCGCGCGGCGCGTACGTCCCCGGCCGCGACACCCCCTCCTACGGATCGGGCGGCGGCCCCCGCTGCTACCCCGTGCCCTACCTCGGCACCTCCGCCGCCCCCGCCGCGCGCTCCTCCGCCGCCGCCGCGCAGGACCTCGGCCCGGCCAACTCCCCGCAGGAGAACGACCTCGTCACCGAACTCCTCGCCCCCGGCGCCCGCACGGCCCCCGGCGCCCTGCCCGACTGGAGCAGCCTGCTGGCCGGCCCCGCCTTCCGAGGCGCGGAGGTGACCCTGCGATGACATCCCCGACCGATCACACCCGCCGCCGGGGCCTCACCGGCACGCTCGTCAAGTCCCTCGTCTTCGTGCTGGTCACGGCGCTCGCCACCGCCGTCCTCGGCCTCAGCATCGCCAACACCGGAGTCGGCTCCCAGACCCGCTCCTACAAGGCGCTCTTCACCGACGTCACCGGCCTCGTCGAGGGCGACTCCGTCCGCATCGCGGGCGTCAAGGTCGGCGAGGTCACCGACGTGCGCGTGGTCCAGCGCCGCACCGCCCAGGTCACCTTCACCGTCCGCGAGGACCGCACCCTGCCCGGCTCGGCCACCGCCGCCGTCAAGTACCTCAACATGGTCGGACAGCGGTACGTCTCCCTCGGCCGGGGCAGCGGCGAGATCGCCGGCACCCTCAAGGACGGCGACACCATCCCGCTCGACCGCACCACCCCCGCCCTCGACCTGACCCTCCTCTTCAACGGCTTCAAGCCGCTCTTCGAGGGACTCTCGCCCGCCGACGTCAACGACCTCGCCGACTCCCTGGTCCAGGTCCTCCAGGGCGAGAGCGGCACCGTCGACAGCCTGATGCGGCACATCGGCTCCCTCACCCGGACCGTCGCCGCCAAGGACCAGGTCATCGGCCAGGTCGTCACCAACCTCAACACCGTCCTCACCACCATCAACCACCGCGAGGCCGCCTTCGACGACCTCGTCGTCACCCTCCAGAAGCTCGTCACCGGCTTCAACACCGACCGCAAGCCGCTCGGCCAGGCCGTCCAGGCCGTCGGCGACCTCGCCACCACCACCGCCGGGCTCTTCCAGGAAGGCCGCGCCCCGCTCAAGCAGGACATCCGCGAGCTCGGCCGCCTCTCCGGCACCCTCGGCGCGCACACCCCCGACATCGAGGCCTTCCTCGCCCACACCCCCGGCAAGATGACCGCCCTCGCCCGCCTCTCCTCCTACGGGTCCTGGTTCAACCTCTACCTGTGCGAGGCACGCGTCACCGGCGTGGGCACCTCCGACGGCTCCAAGCCGCCGACCGGCATCGCCGTGACCGAATCGAGGTGCCGCGGATGAGCCCCCGCACCGGACTGAAGCCCGTGAAGGAGCGCAACCCGATCGCCGTCGCCGTCGTCGGTCTGGTCGTCCTCGCCCTCCTCGCCGCCGGCGCCTACAACGCCGACCGGCTCCCCTTCGCCCGCGGCGGCACCGCCTACAGCGCCGACTTCTCCGAGGCCGCCGGACTCGACACCGGCGACGAGGTCCGCATCGCCGGCGTCAAGGTCGGCGAGGTCACCGGCGTCGCCCTCGACGGCCCCAAGGTCAAGGTCACCTTCGAGGTCGGCGACGCCTGGGTCGGCGACCGCTCCACCGCCGCCATCGCCGTCAAGACCCTCCTCGGCGAGAAGTACCTGGCCCTGGACCCGCTCGGCTCCGCGCCCCAGGACCCCGGCACCCGCATCCCGCAGACCCGCACCACCTCCCCGTACGACGTCACCGAGGCCTTCCAGGACCTCAGCCGCACCACCGACGCCATCGACACCAAGAAGCTCGCCGAGAGCTTCGAGACGATCTCCGACACCTTCAAGGACTCCCCGCCGCACGTGCGCAGCGCCGCCGACGGCCTCTCCGCCCTGTCGCGCACCGTCTCCAAGCGCGATGCCGAACTCGCCCGCCTCCTGGAGAACAGCAACCGGTTCACCAAGACCCTCGCCGACAAGAAGTCCAGCTTCGAGATCCTGTTGCAGGACGGCGGCTCCCTCCTGGGCGAGCTCCGCAAGCGCCGCGAGGCCATCCGCTCCCTCCTCAAGGGCAGCCGCGCCCTCGGCACCGAGCTCAGCGGCCTCGTCGGCGACAACGAGCGCCAGCTCGGCCCCACCCTGAAGGCCCTCGGCCGGGTCACCGCGGTGCTGGAGAAGAACAGCGGCCAGCTCGACAAGACGCTCGCGCTCGTCGGCCCGTACTACCGGCTCGTCGGCAACACCCTGGGCAGCGGCCGCTGGTTCGACAGCTACCTGTGCGGCGTGGTGCCCCGCACCTACCTGCCCGAGGGCACCCAGCCCACGACCGGATGCATGCCGCCGAAGCAGAAAGCGGCCGCCAAGGGGAGCGGTGAGTGATGACCAGAGCCAGAAAGCCCCTCGTGGCCGGCGTCGCCCTCGTGGTGCTCGCGGCCGGCGGACTCACCGCCGGCGGCGTCATCGAATCCGGCGGCACCCGCGTCACCGCCTGGTTCGACCAGGCGGTCGGCGTCTACGCCGGCTCCGACCTGCGCGTCCTCGGCGTCCGCGTCGGCGAGGTCGAGTCGGTACGCCCCGAGGGCACCCGGGTCCGCGTCCGGCTCCGCCTCGACGAGGGCGTCCGCGTCCCCACCGACGTCCGCGCCGTCGTCGTCGCCCCCAGCATCGTCGCCGACCGCTACGTCCAGCTCACCCCCGCCTACAGCAGCGGCCCCGCCCTCGCCGACGGCGCCGAACTCCCCGCCTGGCGCAACCGGGTCCCCGTCGAGATCGACCAGCTCTACCGGTCCATCACCGAGCTCGGCGACGCCCTCGGACCCAACGGCGCCAACGCCGGGGGAGCCCTCTCCCGACTCCTGGACACCGGAGCGAAGAACCTCAAGGGCAACGGCGCCGCCATCGGCACCTCCATCGAGCAGTTCGGCAAGGCCGCCAAGACCCTCGACGGCAGCAGCGACGACCTCTTCGCCGCCCTCGGCCAGCTCCAGACCTTCACCACCATGCTCAAGGAGAAGGACGGCGACGTCCGCACCGCCCAGGAACGCCTCGACGAGGTCGTCGGCTACTTCGCCGAGAACAAGGACGACCTCTCCGGCGCGCTCAAGGAACTTGCCAAGGCCCTCGCTCGGGTCAAGACCTTCATCAAGGAGAACCGGGGCGAGCTCAAGAAGAACGTGGACCGGCTCGTGCCCCTCACCCAGACCCTCGTCGACCAGCGCGCCTCCCTCGCGGAGGCGCTGGACACCGCCCCGCTCGCCGCCGGCAACCTCGTCAACGCCTACGACCGGAACACCCGCACCATCACCGGCCGCGCCAACCTCAACGAGATCGGCCTGGGCGGCCCCCTGCTCCCGCTGCCGGTCACCGGCGGCGGCGCGACGAGCGGCGGGGGGCAGCGATGACGAAGCGCGCACTGCCCTCCCGCAGGGCCGCCGGAGCCGGCGCCGCCGGAGCGGTCGCCCTGGGCCTCGGCCTCGCCGCCGTCCTCGGCCTCCTGCCGGGCACCCCGTTCCGTTTCGACGGCATCGAGGACCTGCCCCTCCCCGGCGGCGCCGACCTCGGCTCCCACCCCTACACCGTCACCGCCGAACTCACCGACGTCCTCAGCCTCGTGCCGCAGGCGGCGGTGAAGGTCAACGACGTCGCCGTCGGCCGCGTCACCCGCATCGAGGTGGGCTCCGACGGCTGGAGCGCCCGGGTCACCCTCAGGATCAACGGCGACGTCCGGCTGCCGGCCGACGCCAACGCCCGCCTGGAGCAGTCCAGCCTCCTCGGCGAGAAGTACATCCAGCTCGTCGCCCCCCTCCGTACGGGCTCGGGCACGGGCACCGGTACGGGTGCGGGCACCCGCACCGGCACGGACGGCGTCCGGCAGACCTCGGCCGGCCGGGACGACGGCCCCCGCCTCGCCGACGGCGCGGTCATCCCGCTCGCCCGCACCAGCCGCAACACCGAGGTGGAAGAGGTCTTCGGCGCCCTGTCCCTGCTCCTCAACGGCGGCGGCGTCAACCAGCTCAAGACCATCACGCGCGAACTCAACAAGGCCCTCGGCGGGCGCGAACCCGAGGTCCGCTCCATGCTCAACCGGGTCGACACCCTGGTGAAGAACCTCGACGAGCACCGCGGGGACATCACCGGCGCCCTCGACGCCCTCAACCGCCTCTCCACCACCCTCGCGGGCCGCAAGAACGACGTCGACACCGTCCTCACCGGCCTCTCGCCCGGCCTGAAGACGCTGGAGAACCAGCGCGGCTCCCTCATCACCATGCTGCGTTCCCTGGACACCCTCTCCGGGGTCGCCGTCTCCACCGTCAACTCCAGCAAGAAGGACATGGTCGCCGACCTCAAGGCCCTCGCGCCGACCCTGAAGGCACTCGCCGACGCCGGTGCCGACCTGCCCGACTCGCTCCAGGTCCTCCTCACGTATCCCTTCACCGACGAGGTGATGCGGGGCATCAAGGGCGACTACCTCAACACCTACCTGCACCTCGCCGCCGCCCCCGGCACCGAGGTCACCCCGCCGCTGATCCCCCGGGACGAGACGCCGACCCTGCCCCCCGCGCCCACCGAGGAGCCGACGCCCACCGAGGAGCCGACGGCCCCCGAGGAGGGCACCCTCCGGCGGGGCGGCGGCGCCACCGGCCTCCCGCTGCCCCCGGTCAGCACCCCCGCGGACGGAGGCAACCGCCGATGATCACGCGTACCGTCTGGCTCAAGAACATCGCCTTCCTCGTCATCGCCGTCCTCGTCCTCGGCTACCTCGGCATCCGCTACGCCGACCTCGGCCGCCTCGCCGGGGTCGCCGACCACTACACCGTCCGGGTCCACCTGGCCCGCACCGGCGGCCTCTTCACCCACTCCGACGTCACCTACCGGGGCGTCTCCGTCGGCCGCGTCGGAGCCATCGACCTCACCGCCGACGGGGTCGTGGCCGAACTCCGCATCAAGCGGTCCGCCCCCCGCATCCCCGCCGACGCGAAGGCCGTCGTCGCCGGGCTCTCCGCCGTCGGCGAGCAGTACATCGACCTCCGCCCGGAGAGCGACGGCGGACCCTACCTCGCCGAGGGCGCCACCATCGACCAGATCGACACCCAGGTGCCCGCCCCCGTCACCGACGTCCTCGCCAGCATGAACGACCTCACCCGCTCCGTACCGCTGGACTCCCTGCGCACCGTCGTCGACGAACTCGGCACCGCCTTCGACGGCCACGGCGACGACCTCCAGGCCCTCCTCGACAACGGCAGCCGCTTCATCGAGGCCGCCGACCGCTCGCTGCCCGCCACCACCCGCCTGATCGACGACGGCGAAGTGGTGCTGCGCACCCAGGCCGACGAGAGCCGCGCCATCCGGGGCTTCGCCACCGGCGCCCGCGACCTCGCCGCCGCCCTCAAGGGCTCCGACGCCGACCTGCGCCGCGTCCTCGACACCGCCCCCGAGGCCACCGGCCAGGTGAGCGGCCTGCTGCGCGACGTCGACCCCAGCCTCGGAGTCGTCCTCGCCAACCTCCTCACCACCTCCGAGATCGCCGTCACCCGGCAGCGCGGCACCGAGGAACTCCTCGTCAAGCTCCCCGCGGCCGTCGCCGCCGGAGCCTCCGCCGTCCACGACGGGCGCCTCAACGTGGGCATGGCCGTCACCTTCTTCAAGCCGCTGCCCTGCACCTCGGGCTACGGTGCCACCCGTTACCGCAACGGCCTCGACCTCGGCACCGCGCCCGCCCTCAACACCGGGGCCTCCTGCACCGCCCCCCTCTCCTCCGGGAAGAACGTGCGCGGCTCGGCCCACGCCCCCGGCGGGGGCGCCATCCCCGAGCCCGCCCGGCCCGGCTCGCTCCCCTCCGGCACCGCGCCCGAGGCCCGGACCGCCCTGCCCGGCGCGCTCGCCCTGCCCGGCCAGGGCACCGGCCCGACGGACCTGGCCGGCCTCCTCGGCCTCGACGACCGGAGCGGCCGGTGAAGCGCGCCCGCGCCGCCGCCGTGGGCGCCCTCGTCCTCGCCCTCGGCTTCTGCGGCACCGGCGCCTGGACCTACACCCAGGCGCGCGCCGACGAGGAACTGGCCTTCGGCCGGGAGCGCGACACGGCGCTCGCCGAGGGCCGCGCCCGCCTCACCGTCCTGCACACCCTCGACGCCTCGACCCGCGCGAAGGCCGAGGCCGACATCCGGGCCTGGGGCGACGCCTCCACCGGCCCCCTCCACACCGAACTGGGCCGCGTCCGGCCCGCCGTGGGGGCCTCCGCCCGCGCGACGGTCACCGACGCCGCCGTCACCGCGCTCGACGCGCGGGCGGGCACGGCGAAGCTCATCGCGACCCTCCGCGTCGACGTCACCCCCCAGGGCTCCGCCGCCGCGACCACCGACCGCAAGCGGCTGGAGGCCGTCCTGACCCGTACGGGCGAGGACACCTGGAAGGTCTCGGCGCTGAGCGCGGTCCCCGTCACCCCCGCCGGGAAGGGAGAGGGCCGGTGACCCGACTGCTGAAGGACGCCAAGGAGACGTCGGTCAAGGAGACGTCGGTCAATGACACGTCGGCCAATGACACGTCGGCCAAGGACACGTCGGCCGACGACACCGAGACCGTCATCGACACTGACACCGAGGCCGTCATCGAGACTGACACCGAGGCCGTCATCGAGACTGACACCGAGGCCGTCACCGAGGCCGTCACCGCCGAGGAGGACGGGGCACCCGCGCCTGAGCGCCGCCGCCGCGTCTCCTGGCGCGGGGCCGCCGCCGTCGCGGCCGTCGTCGCCCTCCTCCTCGGCGGGGGCGCCTTCTTCTACGGGGCCCACCAGCTGCGCTCCACCCCGTCCGCGCAGAACCGGGCCCTCACCGACGCGGCGGCCACCGACCGCGTCGGCGGCGACGTCGCCGAGGGCCTCGCCCGGATCTTCTCCTACACCCCGGCCGGCACCGAGACCGCCGAGCGCTCCGCCCGCACCGTCCTCACCGGCCGTGCGGCCCGCCAGTACGCGACGCTGATCGCCCAGGTCCGCGCGAACCTGGTCGACCAGAAGGTCACCCTCACCACCCAGTCCGTCCGCACCGGAGTGATCGAGCTCGACGGGGACCGCGCCCGCCTCCTCGTCTTCCTCGACCAGACCTCCCGGCGGGACGGGGGCGCGGTCACCTCCGCCGCCGCCCAGCTCACCGTCACCGCGCAGTTCCAGGACGACCGGTGGCTGATCACCGACATCAAGGCCCGCTGAGCCGCGAGCGGAAGAAGGAAGAACCCATGAAACGCCTGGTACGCACCACGACGGGCAGCCGGCCCGCACTGACCGCGGCCCTCGTGCTCACCCTCGTCGCCGGCGGCTTCGCGGCCTGGCAGGGCCAGAGTTGGTACGCCGCCGCCCACGACGACTCCGCCGCCTACGCGGCGCAGCGGGACCGGGCGCTCGCGGCGGGCCAGCAGGCGGTCCAGAACCTCAACACGCTCGACCACCGGCGCGTCGACCAGGGCCTCGACCTCTGGGAGTCCTCCACCACGGGCGAGCTTCACCAGGAACTCGTCCAGGGCCGCAAGGAGTTCGCGGGTCAGGTCAAGGAGGCGCGGACGGTGACCAGCGCCCGGGTGCTCTCCGGCGCCGTCACCGAGCTCGACGACCGGGCGGGCCGCGCCCGGATGCTCGTCGCCCTGCGCGTCACCGTCACGACGCCCGACGCCAAGAGCACCGACAAGGACAGCCGCATGCTGGGGGAGCTGACCCGCGTCGACGGCCAGTGGAAGCTCAGCGGCCTGGGCCAGGCACCCGTGGGCGGTACGGCCTCCGGCGGCTGACCGGACCCGTCCCACGAGAGCCGCCCTCCGCGCCGAAAGGACACGCACCATGTCGACGACCCGCCACCACCTCAACCGTCAGCGCCGCCGCCAGGCCCTCGGCGACCCGGCGTCCCCGCCCCGCCCCGCCGGGGACCTCCTCACCGAACCCGCGCCCCCGGAGCCCGTATCCGAGCCCGTACGCGAACGCGGACGCGGTCGGAAGCCCGGGGAGGAACCCGTGGGGGAGTCCGGCGGACAGGGGACGCCCCCGGCCCGGAAGGCGGCGGGCGGGCCGCGCCCGCGCCGCGCCGCGCCGCTGGTGGTCCTCTGCGTCCTGACCCTGCTCCTCGGCGGCTTCGCCGGATGGGCGCACAGCAGGGCGGGCGAGCTCCTGGGCGACCCGGCGCGCGCCAACACCGCCCTCACCGACCTCGCCCGCACCAGCGAGATCAAGGGCGCGACCGCCGGGGCCGTCGCCGCGCTCTTCTCCTACGACCACGCCGCCCCGGACGCCTTCGACAAGGCCCAGAAGACCTTCCTCACCGGCAAGGCCGTGGCCCAGCACCGCACCCTCTTCGGCGGCGTCCTGGAGCAGGCCGCCCGGCAGAAGATGGTGATCACCACCACGGTCACCGACAGCGCGGTCGAGCGCATCGACGGCGACCGCGCCCGGGTCCTCGTCTACGCCGACCAGAGCAGCGTCGCCACGGCCGGCGCCAAGAAGGGCGCGAAGGCCCAGGACCAGGGTGTCTACGCGGGCGCCATGTTCGCGGTCGACGTCGTCCGGCGCGACGGCCGCTGGCTGGTCGAGAACATCGACACCTTCGGCCGCTAGGCGGGCTCTCGCGCGGGTCACGCATGAACGAGGCCGAGGGGGAGGACCCCCTCGGCCCCCTCGGCCCCCGGAAGTCCTAGGAGTCGCAGGATCCCTAGGAGTCCTAGCCGAACGGAGAAGCCCCCGGCCCGCTCGGCGCGTCTCGACCGATTTGCCGGATCCATACAGATATCTCTATGCCTCATGACCGCACTGGTCCTGGCCCACTTCCTCGTCGCCCTCTGCGCCGCCCCGCTGATCCGCCGCATGGGCCCGCGCGCCTTCCTCCTGCTCGCCCTCCCGCCCGCC
This sequence comes from Streptomyces sp. NPDC042100, assembly GCF_055582325.1. Taxonomy (NCBI): domain Bacteria; kingdom Bacillati; phylum Actinomycetota; class Actinomycetes; order Kitasatosporales; family Streptomycetaceae; genus Streptomyces; species Streptomyces sp. NPDC042100. The sequence continues at coordinate 120,976 of NZ_JBVJDK010000015.1, read as the reverse complement.
GCGGCCCTCGCCTGGGCGCTGTCCCGGTGGGACGCTGTCGCGTCCGGCCGGGCGAGCGAGGAGGCGTGGACCTGGATCGGCACCTACGGCGTCGACGTCGCCTTCCGGCTCGACGCGCTCTCCCTCGTGATGGTGCTGCTCGCCGCCGGGATCGGCGCCCTGGTCCTGCTCTACTGCGTGGGCTACTTCGGCGGCGGGGCGCCCCGGCTGGGTCCCTTCGGCGGCAACCTCCTCGCCTTCGCCGGGGCGATGCTGGGACTCGTCCTCGCCGACGACCTGGTGATCCTCTACCTGTTCTGGGAGCTGACGACGGTCCTGTCGTTCCTGCTCATCGGATACGACAGCGAGAAGCGCGAAAGCCGCCGCTCGGCCCTCCAGGCGCTCACGGTCACCTCGGTCGGCGGACTCGCCATGTTCGTCGGGTTCCTGATGCTGGGACACCTTGCCGGCACGTACCGCCTCTCCCGGATCCTGGAGGCGCCCCCGGGACCGAGCGGCACCCTCACGGCCGCCGTGCTGCTCATCCTCTGCGGCGCCGTCGCCAAGTCCGCGGTGTGGCCACTGAGCCTGTGGCTGCCCAACGCGATGGCGGCCCCCACCCCCGTCAGCGCCTATCTGCACGCGGCGGCGATGGTGAAGGCGGGCGTCTACCTCGTGGCGCGGCTCGCCCCCGCCTTCGCCGAGGTCACCGCCTGGAAACCGGTGCTGCTGACCCTGGGCACGGCCACCATGCTCCTCGGCGGCTGGCGCGCGCTGCGCGAGAACGACCTCAAACTGGTCCTCGCCCACGGCACCGTCAGCCAGCTCGGCCTGCTCGTCGTCCTCGCCGGTGCCGGCTCGTACGACACGGCCCTCGCCGCCATCGCCATGATCCTGGCCCACGCCCTCTTCAAGGCACCGCTGTTCCTGGTCACCGGCATCGTCGACCACGCGGCCGGCACCCGCGACCTGCGCCGCCTCTCGGGACTCGGGCGCTCCCTCCCCGGCGTCCGCGCGGTCGCCGTCGTCGCGGGCGCGTCGATGGCGGCCCTGCCGCCGCTCCTCGGCTTCGTCGCGAAGGAGGCGGCGCTGGACGCGCTGCTGCACGGCAGCACCGCCGAACGGTGGGCGCTCGCCGCGATCGTCGCGGGCTCGGCCTGCACCACCGCGTACACGCTCCGCTTCCTGTGGGGCGCCTTCGCCCGCAAGCCCGGCCTGCCGCCGACGCCCGCGCACCGGGTCGCCCCCTCCTTCCTCGCCCCGCCCGCCCTGCTGGCCCTCGGCTGCCTGGTCCTCGGCCCCGGCATCGCCTGGCTCGCCCCGCTGTTCGAGCGGTACGCGGACGCCTACCCCGCCCCCGCCGACCCGTACCACCTGGCCCTCTGGCACGGTCTCGGAGTGCCGCTCGGCCTGTCGGCACTGGCCTGGCTGGGTGGCGCCCTCCTGTTCGTCGCGCGCGAGCCGGTGGTCCGGATCGGCCGCCGCCTCGCCTGGCCCACCGCCGACGCGGTCTTCGGCCGCTGCGTCCTCGGCCTGGAGCGCACCGCCCTCCAGGTCACCGGCACGGTCCAGAAGGGCTCGCTGCCCGCGTACGTCGCCACCGTCCTCCTCGTCGCGGTCGTCGGCCTCGCCGCCGTCCTCCTCACCGACCGGCCCTGGCACGGCACCCCCGCGCCCCGCCTCTGGGACTCCCCGTGGCAGGCCGCCGTCGGCGCCCTGACCTGCGGCTGCGCCCTGATGTGCCTGCTGGTCCAGCGCCGGATGAAGGCCGCCGTCCTCGCCGGCCTGACGGGATACGGCACGGGACTGCTGTACGTCGTCCAGGGCGCGCCCGACCTCGCGCTCACCCAGTTCGCGGTCGAGACCGTCTCCACCGTGGTCCTGGTGCTCGTGCTGCGCCGCCTCCCCGTGTTCTTCGGCGACAAGGGCAAGGTCCGCCGCAAGGTGACCGGGACCGTCCTCGCGCTCGGCAGCGGTGCCCTCGTGGCGTGCGCCCTGTGGCTCGCCGCGGGCGCCCGTACGGCCGTTCCGGCGGGTGCCGCCATGACGGAGGAGACGGCACACCACGGCCTCAAGGACGTGGTCTCGACGATCCTCGTCGACTTCCGGGCCTGGGACACCCTGGGGGAGTCCGCCGTCCTCGCCGTCGCCGTCCTCGGCGTCACCAGCCTCCTCTACGTCCACCGCCGCCAGGGCCCCGCCGCCCGCGAACCCGTCCGGCTGCCCGGCGGCGTCACCGCCTGGTCCCTGTCCTCCTCCCGGATCCAGGCCCCCCTCGCCCCGGGCCAGACCGCACCCGAGCGCAGCTGGCTGGTGGCGGCCGACACGCTCGCCCCGGAATACCGCTCGGTCGTCTTCGAGGTGATCGCCCGGCTCGTCTTCCACCCGATCCTGATGCTCTCCGCGTACCTGCTGCTGTGCGCCGAGAACCTGCCCGGCGGCGGCTTCGTCGGCGGCCTCGTCGCCGGGGTCGCCCTGACCATCCGCTACCTCGCCGGCGGGCGGTACGAACTGGACGCCGCCGCCCCGCTCCACCCCGGCTTCCTCACCGGCCTGGGCCTGACCCTGTCCACCGGCGTCGCCCTCGTCGGCCTCGCCGACGGCACCGTGCTGCACGCCTGGACCTGGCACGGCCACCTGCCCCTGATCGGCGACTGGCACGCGGGCACCGCCGTCCTCTTCGACCTCGGCGTCTACCTGCTCGTCCTCGGCGTCGTCCTCGACACCGTCCGCGCCCTCGGCTCGCGCGTCGACCAGCAGACCGAGTACGCGGCGCGGCTCGTCCTCGCCGGGGAGGAGCGCCGATGACCGTCAGCGTGACCCTGCTGGTCTGCGCTCTCGTCCTGGCCGGTGTCGGCGGGACGCTCATCCTCACCCGCAGCCTCACCCGCGTCCTCGTCGGCGTCATCCTCTGCGGCAACGGCGTCAACCTCTTCGTCCTCGCCGCCGCCGGTCCCGCCGGCGTCCCCGCGCTCCTCTACCCAGGCGTCTCGCGCACCCGGGTCACCGACCCGCTGCCGCAGGCCATCGTGCTGACGGCCGTCGTCATCACCCTCGCCACGACCGCGTTCGTCCTCGCCATGGCCTACCGCAGCAGCCAGCTCACCGGCTCCGACTTCGTCCCCGACGACCTCGCCGACCGCCGGGTCGTGCTGCGGGCCCAGATCGCCACCGAACGGGCCGAACTCCGCGCCCGCCACCGCGAGGAAGGCCTGCGGGCCTGGCGCGGCGAACGCCGCGAACAGCGGCAGCGGCTCCGCGCCGACCGGGCCGCCCAGGCCCGCGCCCAGGACCTCTCCGACGACGCCGACCTGTGGGACGACGTCCTCGGCACCGACCCGGAGGACGCCCACGGGACCGATCCCGATCCCGGCCCCGATCCCGGCCCCGGCCCCGACCCGGAGGACGCCCGGTGAACTCCCTCGTCCCGCTGCCCGTCGTGCTGCCCCTCGCGGTCTGCGGCCTCAGCCTCTTCCTCGGCGCCCGGCTGCGCTGGCTGCACCGGATCATCACCCTCGGCGTCCTCAGCGCCGTCGTCGCGATCGACCTCGTCCTGCTCGTCGCCGCCGACCGCACCGGCCCGCTCGTCGTCGACCTCGGCGACTTCGCCCCGCCGCTCGGCGTCACGCTCGTCGCCGACCGGCTCGCCGCCCTGATGCTCACCGTCTCCGGCGCCGTCACCCTCATCGTCCTCGTCTACGCCATGGGCCAGGGCATGGCCGACCGCGAGGAGGGCGCCCCCATCGCCGTCTTCCACCCCGCCTACCTGGTCCTGATCGCCGGAGTCTCGCTCACCTTCCTCGCCGGAGACCTCGTCAACCTCTACGTCGGCTTCGAGATCATGCTGATGGCGAGCTTCGTCCTCCTCACCCTCGGCGCCACCGAACCCCGGATGCGGGCCGGCTCCACCTACGTCGTCGTCTCCCTCGTCTCCTCCCTCGTCTTCCTCGCCGGCATCGCCGTCACCTACGCGGCGGCCGGCACCGTCAACTTCGCCCAGCTCGCCCTCCGCCTGGACCAGGTCCCCCTCGGCGTCCGCACCCTCGCCCAGGTCCTGCTCCTCACCGTCTTCGCCGTCAAGGCCGCCGCCTTCCCCGTCGCCGCCTGGCTGCCCGACTCCTACCCCACCGCGCCCGCACCGGTGACCGCCGTCTTCGCGGGCCTCCTCACCAAGGTCGGCGTCTACTCGATGATCCGCACCGAGACGCTCCTCTTCCCCGGCAACCGGCTCTCCACCGTGCTCATGGCGGTCGCCTTCGCGTCCATGCTGATCGGCATCCTCGGCGCCGTAGCCCAGACCGACCTCAAACGCCTGCTGTCCTTCACCCTCGTCAGCCACATCGGCTTCATGCTGTACGGGCTCGCGCTCGGCAGCGTCGCCGGGATCGGCGGCGCCATCGTCTACACGGCCCACCACATCACCGTGCAGACCACGCTGTTCCTGGCCGCCGGCCTCCTGGAGAAGCGCTACGGCACCACCGAACTGACCCGCCTCGGCGGTGCCGCCCGCTCCGCGCCCCTGCTCGCCGCCCTGTGGTTCGTCCCCGCCATGAACCTCGCCGGCATCCCGCCCCTGTCCGGCTTCCTCGGCAAGCTCGGCCTGATGCGGGCGGGCGCCGCCGACGGCGGCACCGCCGCGTACGTCCTGCTCGGCGCGGCGGCCGTCACCAGCCTCCTCACCCTCTACGCCATGGCCAAGGTCTGGAACCTGGCCTTCTGGCGCGCCGCGCCCCACCTGCCCGGCCCGCCCGAGGGCGACGTCCTGGAGGAGACGGACGTCACCGACGCCGACGACGCCCCGGCCCCCGCCGCCCGGCCGGGCACCACCACCGCCACCCCCGTCGTCCGCGTCCGCACCACCACCCGCGTGCCCCGCGTGATGACCGCCGCGACCGCGACCGCCGTCGTCCTCGGCCTCTCCTACACCGTGCTCGCCACCCCCCTCACCGGCCTCGCCGACCGCTCGGCCGCCGAGCTGCTCACCCGTACCCCCTACGTACAGGCGGTGCTCGAACCGTGAACTCCCCCTCGATCAGCGCACGCTGGAGACGCCTCGACCCCAAGCTGATCGCCTGGCTCACCGTCATCTGGATGCTGCTGTGGTCCGGGCTGACCTGGGGAAACCTCGTCAGCGGCCTGCTCGTCGCCCTCGTCCTGTGCCTCGTCTTCCCGCTGCCCGCCGTCGAACTCGACCTACGGCTGCGCCCGCTCGGCATCCTGCGGCTCGCCTGCTACCTGCTGTACGACATGGTGGCCTCCAGCGCCGTGGTCACCCGCCACGCCCTGAGCGGCCGCCGCCTGCCCGCCGCGGTGGTGCGCGTACCGCTGCGCTGCCGCACCGACCTCATGATCGCCGCGACCGCCGTCGCCGTCTCCAGCGTGCCCGGCGGCGCCCTCGTCGAGGTCAACGGCACCACCGCCACCCTCTACCTGCACGTGTACGACGCCGAGGCCCCCGGCGCCGTGGCCCGCGCCCGGCACGACGTCTGGCAGCTCGAAGCCCTCGTCGTCCGCGCCTTCGGCACCCGCGAGGAGATCGCCCGCGTGAGCGACGACCCACCCGCCCCCACCGACCCGCCCGGCCCGAGGGATTCGGGCGGCCCCGCCGGAACGGAGCCCGGACGACCGTGAAACTGGCCGACGACATCCTCCTCAACGGCGCCCTGGTGCTGATCGTCCTCGCGGGGGCACTGCTGCTCGTCCGCGTATGGCGCGGCCCCTCCATGCTCGACCGGGCCGTCGCCGTCGACGTGGCCGCCGTCCTCATCATCGCCGGGATCGGCGTGGACGCGGCGATCACCCACACCCGCTACTACCTCTCGATCATGCTCGTCCTCGCCTTCCTCGGCTTCACCAGCTCGGTCGGCATCGCCCGTTTCATCGCCGCACGCGACCGCGGCGCCTCCAAGGAGCGCCCGTGAACGCCTGGCAGCAGGCGGCCGAACTGGCCGGTGCCGTCCTCCTCTTCACCGGCGCCGCCGTCTGCCTGACGGGTGTCATCGGAATGCTCCGCCTCCCGGACGTCCTCACCCGCAGCGCCGCCTCGACCAACCCGCAGACCCTCGGGATCCTGGTGCTCCTGGCGGGCGTCGCCCTGCGGCTGCGCTCGGGCCCCGACCTCGGCACCCTCGCCCTGGTCGCCTTCTTCCAGCTGCTGACCAGCGCCGTCGCGGCCCACATGGTGGCCCGCGCCGCGTACCGCACCGGCCAGACCGGCGACTGCGCCCTGCTCTACGACGAGCTCCGCGACAGCCGCGGATGAAGGGCACGCGCGGAAAAACGCCATAGGCGCCGGGACGGAATCTGCGGCAGGCTCGGAGCCCTCTGGCCGAGAGAGAGGCGGAAGCTGTGGCGGGACGGACGGAGGACACGGCGGTGACCGAGGTGACTGCGGCGACAGATGCGACAGGTGCGACAGATACGACAGGTGCGACAGAGACGGCATCGGCGACTGGGGTGACGGTCCGGGCGAACGAGACCACCGTGCCGGTGCTGCCGTGCGTGTCGGTGGAGGAGACGCTGGAGTTCTACCAGGCCCTCGGATTCCGGGCGACGTACAAGCAGACGCGGCCCTACGTCTACCTGGTACTGGAGTGGTCCGGCTTCGCGCTGCACTTCGGGACGCCGCCGAAGAACATCGACCCGGGCCACGAGGACGTGGGCGGCTGCCTGGTCCTGGTGGACGCGGTCGCGCCGTACCACGCGGAGTTCACCCGCGCGATGCGCGCCGCGTACGGAAAGGTCCTGGCCAAGGGCCGGCCCCGGATCACCCGGTTCAGGCCGGGCGCGAGCCGCTTCACCCTGGTCGACCCGTCGGGGAACTCGGTCATCTTCATCCAGCGGGACGAGCCGGAGGAGCTGGAGTACGGGGGCTCGAAGAGCCTCACGGGCCTGGCGAAAGCGCTCGACAACGCCCGTGTCTTCAGCGAGTTCAAGAACGACGACCGGGCCGCCCTGCGGGTCCTGACCACGGCCCTGCGCCGGCACGGCGACGCCGCCCCGCCCGTGGACGTGGCCCGCGCCCTCGCGACCCTCGTCGAACTCGCGACCGCCCTGGAGGACCCGGCGGGCGTCGACGGCTGGCGCCGCCGCCTGACCGCCCTCCCCCTCACCGACCCGGAACGCGCGCAGGCCACCGCGCACCTCCGTGACGCCGAGGCGCTCGGCCTGTGGCAGCCGGCTCCGGGGGAGGAGCCTGGTGTCTGAGGCGCCCGGCCCGGATCAGGGGGCGGCGCGCAGCCCGGCCAGGAGCTCGGCCTGGCCCTGGAGGACGCCGGTGAGGATCCCCCGGGCCACGCTCAGGAGCTCGGCGAGGCCGTCGTCGGCGAGCCGGTAGTGGACGTTGGAGCCCTCGCGGCGGGTCGTGACGAGGTTGGCCTTGCGCAGCACGGCGAGCTGCTGCGACAGGGCCGCCGCCTCGACGCCGACCTCCGGCAGCAGCTCGGCGACCGCGTGCTCGCGCACGCTGAGCAGCTCCAGGACCCGGATGCGGACCGGGTGGCCGAGGGTCTTGAAGAACTCGGCCTTCAGCTGGTAGAGCGGCGGGTCCAGCGGGCCGTGGGCCTGGGCCGTCCTGTCTGCGCGCGTCCTAGGCACCCTGCTCCACCCATGATTCTCTCTCGGGGGCGGCCCGCACCGCTGCCGCCCGTTTCCGTGCACCGTTGACCTCCACAATTGCAGATTCGTGCAAGTCGTGACAGCCCGGCGGGGCGGCTCACAGGGGCAGGGTGGCCCACACGCCCTTCCCCAGGCCGTCCCTGTCGGGGCGTACGACGAGGGTGCCGCCGAGGTCCGACACCAGCTGGGCCACCAGCGCGAGCCCGCTGCCGGGTGCGGTGGCCAGGGCCCGGAACGGGGCGGGCTGGTAGGGGTGGCGGTCGTGGACGCCGAAGGCGAAGGTGCCCGGACCGTACGCGAAGAGCACCGTGAACGTCGGCGAGCGCTCGGCGGCGTGCCGGACCGCGTTGGCGGCCGGCTCCGAGCGCGCCGACCTCCACCATCCGGACCGCCGTCGCCAGCAGCACCCCGGCCAGCGCGGCCGCGAACGCCGCCACCGCGCGCCAGGAATCGGGGAGGACCCGTCCGCCGGCGGGGGCGGTCACCCCGAGCGCGTTCGGGAGCTGCTGGAGCCCGATCACGCACGCGATGCCGAGGGTGAAGCCCGCCACGACCGGCGCGGGCACGTAGGCCATGTACCGGCCGGTCCTCAGCAGCGCGAGCGCGATCAGCAGGACCCCGGTCCCGGGTGGCGGGTGCGGGCGGATATGAGTGGCTGAGCCGCCCGCCGATCAGTAGCCTCGGCGACCATGAAGCGGCGCCGCCAGAAGAAGCTCACCCCACGCCTGTTCGCGGCCGTCGTGTCGGGCGATGCCGCGTCCGCCAGGTCGCTGTTGCGCGACGGAGCCTCCCCGGAGGCGCGGGACGGTGACGGTACGACCCCCCTGTACCTGGCGTCGGTCCAGGGCGAGACCGAAGTGGCCCGTCTGCTCCTGGCCGCCGGGGCCGCTCCCGACGAGGAGAGCGAAGGTCCTGGAGCGGACGGCACGCCCTTGTGCGCCGCCGCTTGCTGGGGCCACACCGAGACCGTCCGCCACCTGCTGGCCTACGGGGCGGACCCCGGTCTGCGCGAGGAGCACGGCTCCGGACGCACCGCGCTGGAATGGGCGGTCGACGGCGGTCACGAGGCCACGGCGGCGCTCCTCCGGGCAGCCGGAGCCGGCCCCCTGCCGACCGACGGGCGCTGACCTCCGCGCGGCGGGTCCGCGGCTTCAGTCGGAGCGCACTCGCCTCGACGCGCCGCCAGGAACCGACCAAAAGGTCCGATTTAGAGCGAAATATACAGTTTCGCAATCCACCTCATGATCGTTAGAGCGGGCATGAAGCAGCTCGAATGGCATCGGTGGCTTTGGGCACCCATCACCTCGTGGCAGGCGAAGAGACTCTCCCGGACCACCGGCGTGGACCTCGACGTGGCCTGGACCAGGATCCGCCTCACTACCCACCCCGAGGAGTCGCACTTCGCCCTTGCCCGCGACCTACTGCAGCGGGTGCTCCCGCTGCGCCGGGGCGGCTGAGTGCCGGCCGGCTCGTCGTCGCGAAGTCGAACGACACCGGCCGCTGAATCCCGGGGGCCTCCCGAGAGGCGGTGGGGCACCGTCCGTGCGGCCCCCGGCGGGCACTCTGTGACGGAGGGGCGGGGACGGGGCCGGAGCCTGGGGCAGCCGGGCAGCCGGGCAGCCGAGCAAGGGCAAGACGATGTTCGCCTACCCGACCTCCGCCCCTTCTCGACCGGCCCCGTTCACCCCTCCGTACGGGCCGATGCCGTCATCTCAGGCCGCGGCCCCCTTCGGGTGGGGAACCACCTCCAGCACGGCGGCACCGTTGATGATCATCGAGGGGAGCCGGGCGGGTATGTGTCCGGGATCGGCGAGGGCGAGGTCCGGCAGTCGTTCGAAGAGGGTGGCCAGGGCCACCTCCGCCTCCAGCCGCGCGAGCGGCGCCCCGACGCAGAAATGCGGCCCGAAGCCGAAGGCGAGGTGCGACTTGTCAGCGCGCTTCGGATCGAAGACGTCGGGATCCGGATGGGCCTCCGGATCCCGCCCCGCCGCGGCGAAACCGATGATGATGGCCTCGCCCTTCCCGATCACCACGCCGTCGCCCAGGTCGATGTCCTCGATCGCGTACCGCAGAGGAACGTGCATCACCGGGCCCTCGTACCGCAGCGTCTCCTCCACCACCTCCTCCCAGCCAAGCGCGCCCGTGCGCACACGGTCGAGGTGCTCAGGGTGGGTCAAGAGGATCTGGACGGCGCTGGTGATCAGGTTGACGGCCGTCTCGTAGCCCGCGCTGATCATGGTGATCAGGGTGCCGGCCAGTGCGGAGTCCGACAGGGGCTCCTGGCCGGGCGCGTCGGACAACAGCAGGTCGGTGGTCAAGTCGGAGGCCGGGCGGGCCCGTTTGTACGCGATGCACTCCCTGATGCGGGTGTCGAGTTCGACGGCGGCGGCCAGCGCGCTCTCCTGGTCGAGCGTGGAGTCGAGCGCGGCGTCCATCGCGCCGCCCATCGCCCGGCGCAGATGGTCGGGCACGCCGAACAGGTCACAGATGACCGTCATGGTGAGCGGCAGCGAGAAGTCCTGGCGCACATCCACGCGTTCTCCCGGCGGCAGCGCGGCGAGCGCGTCCACCAGGCGGTCGGCCGTCGCCTGCACCTGGCCGCGCATCTGCTCGACCCGGCGCGGTGCGAACGTCGGCGCGACCCGTCCCCGCGACGCCCGGTGCTCCGCTCCGTACATGTTGAAGAAGCTGTCCTGGAACGCGATCGTGGCCAGCACCCACCCCTCGGGGGTCTCCGAGGCTCCGGGCCAGTGCCTGCGATAGTCCCGGGAGACGCGCGGGTCGGTGGTCAGTGCCTGGATGACGCTCCGTCGGGTGACCGACCAGGCGGACACGCCTCCCGGAAGGCCGACTCGCACGGCAGGGCCTCGCGCGCGCAGCGCCGCGGCCTCCGCGTGCAGCGCACTCCCGGTCGGATCGAGCATCGGGCAGCGCGGCCCGGGAACGGATGAAGACGGCACAGCGGTGCTCCCCTCACTGGAGAATTCCACGAAGGGCTTCCCGTCGAGGCGACGGGCCCCGTTTCACCAGGGAAGCCACGCACTGCTCCGAAGTGTGCGCTCCGGCGGCCCGTGTGGAAAGGGGTCGCGTCGGCCGCGATGTCCGGATGCGCCTGCGGGGGAGGGGCAGGGGGCACGCACGGGCCGCGACGGCCGGACGAACCCGCACTGCTTCGGGAGGCTGCCGGGAATCCGGTTCCCGCGCTTGTTGTCCACGCTCGCCATGCTCCAGTCGGTGCACCCTGAGGGCGGGCGGCCCTCGGCTATGGCCGTGCCGTGCTGTCCGAGCGCCACCCGGTGAGGCGCGGGTGCCCCGGCAGTCCGGCTCGGCCCGTGGCCCACAGCAGCGTGGGCCACGGGTCCGTGTCGGCCGGGGCATGCGGGAAGAGGCGGCCGAGCGTGCGGGCGCAGAGGCCGGACGGCGGGGTCCAGGCGAGGCCGAGGCCTTCCGCGAGGTCGTGCGTGTGGACCAGCGTCTCCTGCAAGGCCAGCGCCGCGAACCCCTCGGGGTCCGACACCCCGGCGGCGTGGTGGGCGCGGACCTCGGGCGGGGTGGTGCGGACCATCGCGACCAGGAGCGCGCCGCAGGACTCCAGGACCTGTAGCAGGCCGGCCGGACCCGCAGCGCGGTCCGCCTGGATGAAGACGGCGGGGCCGGCCTCCCTCGGCCGCCGCAACGCGATGGGGACGTGGGTGTCCAGCGGGGGAGCCTGCGGGCCCAGCTGCACCGCGTAGTAGAGGAGATCGTTGGCGAGGTGTTCGGCGGTCTCCCAGCAGTCCCACTCCAGCGCGCCGGCCTTGCCGTCCCAGGCTTCCTCGGGTGCTCCCCTCAGCGTCTCCACAGTGAGCCGTACGGCCAGGGCGACATCGTCCGCGGTGACGGGAGGCAGGGCGGGGCCGGTGGTGACTGATCGAGGCATGACAGCACCGTATCGCCCGGGAGGAGGGCTCCTCCGGCGGCCCGTCCGCGCCGGTCGTCTCGTGACCGGCGCGGACGCGTTCCTTCCGTTCCTCTCCTCTCGGAGCGCCGTCCCCTTACTGACGTCCCGTCCCCCCGAGGTGCGCCGCCCACGGGTAGTACACGAACGCGAAGGCCGCCGGGGCTCCGGTGACACGCTTTCCGAGCCAGACGTCGTTCGTCAGCTGGATGCCCGGGAACATGGGGTTCGTCTCCTCCCGCAGGTGCCGCTCCATCCGGACGACCAGCTTCGCGCGGGCCGCCTCGTCCTTCGTGGCCACCGCCTCCGTGTAGAGCGCGTCGATGCCGCTGTAGCCGGACTGGTTGAAGCTGCCCCCGGTCACCGCCGTGATGCCGAGCCAGTCGAGCGGGTTCGGGATGTTGGGCCAGAACTGGGTGTAGAGCAGGTCCGTGCCGCCGCGCGTCCCCGGGTCGTACAGATAGTTCGAGTATCCGGTCGCGGGGACGACGTCCAGCCTGAAGTTCAGTCCGATCTTGTCCGCCGCGTCCTTGACGCCGATGCCCAGCTGCTGCGTCTCCGCCTGCTGGGGCACGACCAGGCTGATCCGCTGGGACCTGACGGCGGCCGGGACCCTGGCCAGGAGCTTCTTCGCCTCCTCGATCCTCGGCCTGCCGTCGGTCCTGACCGTGTCGGCGTACGCGGTCAGGCCCGCCTTGGCGAAGCCGTACGCGGCCGGCACCGTCTGCAGGGCGGCCGGGGTGCCCTCACCGGCGTACACCTGGCTTCCGATGCCCTTCCAGTCGATGGCCATCTGGAGCGCCCGGCGCACGTCCGCGTTCCCCATCGCGCCCTTCGGGTTCGCGACGACGAGGGTGACGGCGAGCGGTGCGGGGCCCGAGTAGAGCCTGCCCGCCGTGGAGGCGCGCAGGAGCGGGAGTCCCGCGGTCGGCGGCTGGTACGTCCCGTCGATCTGGCCCGAGAGCAGGCCGGAGGTGATCGCGGAGTCGTCCGTGAGGAAGGTGAAGTCGATGTTCTTCACCTTCAGCGGCAGCTCCTTGTTCCAGTAGGTGTCGTAGCGGCTCGCGCTGATCGACTGCCCGCGCTTCCACCCGGCGAACTTGTACGGTCCCGTGCACATGACCCCGACGTCGGGCGTGCCGACCTTCTTCCCGTGCCGTTCGTAGAACTCCTTCTGGACGACGACGCCCGCGTAGCTCGCGAGCTCGTCGTTGAAGAGGTAGTCGGGTCGCTTGAGCTTGACCGTGACCTCGTCCTCACCCGTTCTCGTGACGGAGTCGACGTTTCGGTAGAGATAGCCGTAGAAGCCGGTGGCGTCCGTCAGGTGGTGGTTCATGCTCCACGCGACGTCGTCCGCGGTCATCGGCGAGCCGTCCCAGAAAGTCACGCCGGAGCGGATCCGGTACACCCAGGTCTTCGGGTCGGGGTTCGTGTACGAGGTCGCCAGGTTGGGCTTGATGGTGAAGTCGGGCGTCTGGACGAACAGGGTCTCGCACATGTTCGAGTTGATCATGTTCGGTGTGTAGTCGGCCGCGTGGAAGGGGTCCACGGTCTGCGGCTCGCCCTGGAAGACGTTCCAGGTGATCCTCTCCACCGTGCCCGAGCCCCGTGGTGTGTAGGTCGTCAGGGCCGCTGCGGAACCGGCACCTCCGGCGGCCCCTCCGCCGCTGCATCCGGTCAAGGTCAAGGCCAGGGGCACGGCCAGGGTCAACGTCGACTTCAGGGTGAGAGTTCTGCCCGTGGCGGCGACGGCGGGAGCCGCGAGGAAGCCCCGTCCGCGCGGGCGGTGTCGTGCGGTCATGGCGCTACTCCAGGCGAGGTGGTGGGGCCCGTGAGGGTCTCGGGGTTCCAGCCGGTGCGCGGGACGCTGTCGCGCAGCAGACGGGTGTACGGGTGGGAGGGGTGGTCCAGGACCTCGGCGGTGGGCCCCTGCTCGACGACGACGCCGTGCCGCATGACGATCGTGTCGTCCGTGACCTGCCGGATGACGGCGAGGTCATGGCTGATGAACAGGTAGCTCACGCCCCGCTCCCGCCGGATGTCCGCGAGCAGGTTGAGGATCTGCGCCTGGATCGAGACGTCGAGGGCGGACACCGCCTCGTCCAGGATCAGCACCTCCGGATCCGCCGCGAGCGCGCGGGCGATCGCGACGCGTTGCCGCTGCCCGCCCGACAGGGACCGGGGCAGCGCCGCGAGCTGACGGTCGTCCAGCCCCACGAGCCCGGCGAGTTCGGCGACCCGCGCCCTCGTCCCCGTACGCCCGAGGCGGGAGTGCACGCCGACGACCTCGGCGAGGCAGTCGCCGACGCGCTGGCGCCGGTCGAGCGAGGTGTACGGATCCTGGAACACGATCTGGACGTCCCTGCCGCGCTCGCGGCGGGCACGGGCCGAGCGCGCGGGCCGGGTGCGGTCCTCGCCCCGCACCGTGATCCGGCCCCCGGACGGCCGCTCCAGGCCGATGATCATGCGGGCCGTCGTCGTCTTGCCCGAGCCTGACTCGCCGACGATGCCCAGGGACCCGCCCGCGGCCAGGGTGAAGCTCACGTCGGCCACGGCGGTCGCGCGGGCGGGCCCGTGACCGAAGGTCTTGGTCAGGTGCTCGACCACGAGCAGGGGTTCGGTCATCGCTGTACCTCCTCGTCCGAAGCGGTGGCGGAGGCCGTGGTGGCCGTGCTCGGGGGAGCGGCCGGGGTGGCCGTGGTGGCGGCCGTGGCCGTGGCCGTCGTCGCGTCCTGCGCCGACGGCAGCAGCCGGCCCCGCAGGCCGGGCATCCGGACGCAGCCGGTCAGCCCCTCGCCGACCCGCAGCAGGGGCGGCGCCCCCGTCGCGCACCGGTCCTCGGCGAAACCGCAGCGCGGGGCGAACGCGCAGCCGTCCGGCGCCTCGTACGCGGTGGTCGGATGCCCCGCGATCGCGGGCAGCCGCTCGACGCGCCGGCCGATCTCGGGGCGGGCCCGCACCAGCGCCGCGGTGTACGGGTGGAGCGGGTCCTCGTGCAGCCGCGTCGCGGGCTGCCGCTCCATCACCCGGCCCGCGTACAGGACGATCGTCTCGTCGCAGACGGCGCCGGCGAGTTCCAGGTCGTGCGTGATGAAGAGCATCGCCATTCCGTACTCGCGCTGCATCCGGCGCAGCAGCGCCATCACCTCCGCCTGCGTGGTGACGTCGAGCGCGGTCGTCGGCTCGTCCGCCAGCACCAGGCGCGGCCGGGCGGCGACCGCGGCGGCGATCATCACCCGCTGGAGGAGCCCGCCGGACAGCTCGTGCGGGTACTGCCGCAGCCGGCGGTCCGGGTCGGAGATCCCGACCTCGGCCAGCAGCTCCCGCGCGCGCCCGCGCGCGGTGGCCTTCGGCATCCGGTCGTTGAGGCGCATCGCCTCGGTGAGGAAGTCGCCGATGGTGCGCACGGGATTGGTGTGGGCCCGCGCGTCCTGGAAGACCATGGCCACGTCCTTCGCCCGGTACGCGCGCAGGGCCTCGGCGCGCAGATCGAAGACGTCGGCGCCGTCGAAGCGCACCCGGCCGGTCACCTCGGCGCCGTCCGGGAGGAGCCGCGCCACCGTCCGCACCGTCATCGACTTCCCGGAGCCGGACTCGCCGACCAGACCGAGCGTCCTGCCCTCGGCCAGCGAGAACGAGACGTCGCGCAGCACCGTACGGGGCTCGCCCGCGACCGGCAGCCGGACCGTCAGGTCCTCCACTTCGAGCAGTGCGTTCACGAGCGTGCCTCCCAGCGCTCCGTGAGCCGGTCGCCGAGGGTGTTGACGGCACCGACCGTGATGACGATGAGCGCGCAGGCGAACAGCGCCTCCTGCGGGTGGCCCTGGAGCACGCCGGCCATGCCGGTGCCGACCATGGCCCCCCAGTCCGACGTCGGCGGCTGCACCCCCAGGCCGATGAACGAGAGTCCGGCGAGGTCCATCAGCGCGAAGCCGAAGGCGAGGGTGGCGTTGGCGACGATCAGCCCGCTCACGTTGGGCAGGATGTGCCCCAGCGCGATCCGCAGCCCGTGCACGCCCTGCACCTGGAGCGCCGCCACGTACGGCAGGTTGCGCTCGCGCAGCGCCGCGCTCCGTACGATCCGGGCGATGTACGGGACGTAGGCGACCGACAGCGCCACGATCGCCGCCGGGAGTCCGGAGCCGAACAGCGCGGTGGCCAGGATCGCGAGCAGCAGCCCGGGGAACGCGAACACGGCGTCGACGACCCGGACCACCAGCTGGTCGAACCAGCCGCCGAACCACACGGCCGCGAGCGCGAGCGCCGTCCCGAGCAGGGTCGAGACCGCCACGACGAGGAACGGGCCGGTCAGCGCCGTACGGGAGCCGGTGACCAGCCGCGAGAGCAGATCCCGGCCGGTCGCGTCGGTGCCCAGCAGGTGCGCGCCGCCCGGGCCCTGGTACGCGCCGGAGAAGTCGATCGCGTTCGGGGGCTGGGGCGCCAGGACCGGGGCGAGGAGCGCGCAGAGGACCACACAGCCGAGGAGGACCAGGGCCGTCCAGCCGGACGCGCCGATCCCTCGGGCCGAGCGGGGGCGCCGGGCGAGCCGGGCGCGCCACGCCCGCCGCACGGCGCGGGGTCCGGCGCCGGGCCCGGAACGCGGCCCACCGGGGTGGCCGGGGTGTGCCGCCGCTGTCGCGCTCATGAGTCCTTCTTCCCGATCGACACCCGCGGGTCGAGCAGTGTGTAGGCGATGTCGATGAGGGTGTTCAGCACGATGAAGGCGGCGACGTACACCAGGCAGATCGCCTGGACGACCGGGAAGTCCTTCTGCTGCACCGAGTTGACGAGGGACTGCCCGAGCCCGCCGAGCTGGAAGACCTGCTCCACCACGACGCTTCCGGCGATCAGTCCCGCGATCGTGAGACCGGCGACGGTCAGCACGGGCATCGCCGCGTTGCGCATGACGTGCCGGCGCACGACGGCCCGGCGGGGCAGCCCGCGGCTGATCGCCGTCTGCACGTGGTCGGCGGCCAGCTCCGCCCGTACGGCGGTCTGGGCGAGCCGCGCGACGAACGCGACGGAGGCGAGGGCGAGTGCCAGCGCCGGGAGGGCCAGGTGGTAGAGCTGGTCGAGGGCACCGCTGCCCGCGCCGAACACCGGGAACCAGCCGAGGTTCACGGCGAACACGATGATCAGGACCACCGCGCCGACGAAGGTCGGCACCGCCATCAGGCCGGTCGCGCCCGCCATCGCCGACCGGGACACCCAGCCGGGGCTGAGCCCGGCGAGCGTGCCGATGGCCAGACCGCACAGCAGGACGATCGCCGCGGCCGTCAAGACGAGCAGCGTGGTCACCGCGGCACGACCGCCGACCAGCGTGGACACCGGCTGGTTGTAGACGATCGAGGTGCCGAAGTCGCCGTGCAGCACGCCGCCGAGCCACCGCAGGTACTGCTCCCAGACGGAGTCGTCGAGATGGTATTCGGCCTTGATCGACGCGATCGCCTCGGGGGTCATCGTGCGCCCGTGGGTGAGGTACGTGAGCGGGCTGCCGGGCGCGGCGAACAGCGCCCCGAAGACCACCAGGCTCGCGATCAGCAGGGTCACCGCCAGACCCGCGAGGCGGACGGCGACGAAGCGCGCGATCGCCGCGACGGGGCGCTTGCGGGCGTGCGGCGCGGGTGGCGGCGTCGCCGTCGCCCCCTTCGTAGCGTGGTCGGTCCCGTTCATCTCTCCTCCTCCGGACGCGCCTGGTGGACGGCGCGCCCGCCGACGACGGTGCGCAGCACGCGCGTGTCGAGGAGCTCGTCGAGGGGGCGGGAGAAGATGTCCCGGTCGAGCACGACGAAGTCGGCGTAGAGCCCCTCGGCGAGGCAGCCGTGCAGGTGCTCGGAGCGGCTCGCCCAGGCGGCGTCGCGGGTGGCGTGCACGATCGCGTCGGCAAGCGGCAGCGCGTAACGGGCGATGTTGGCGGGCAGCGAGGGGTCCAGCGCCGAACGCCGGGTCGCCGCGATGAACATGTTGGGCAGCGGGGCGTGCGGCGAGGTGGGGGAGTCGGTGCCGAGCACGAGCGTGGCGCCCGCCTCGGTCATCTCCGGCCACGGGAAACCCCGGTCCGCGCGCTCGTCGCCGAGGACGCGACGCCAGTTCTCCTGTATGGCCGGATCCGCGTGGACGGGCTGCATGCTGGCCGTGATGCCGAGCGCGGCCAGCCGCTGGATGTCCTCGGGGCCGACGACCTCCAGGTGCTCGATGCGGTGGCGGCGTTCCTTGGGGCCGTTGAGCGCGACGGCGTGCTCGACGGCGCCGATCGCCACGCGCGTCGCCTCGTCGCCGATGGCGTGCATGGCGACCTGGAGACCGGCCGCGTCGGCGGCGGCCACGACGGGGGCGAGCTCGGCGAGGCTCCAGATCGGGTCGGCGTTCGTGCCGTCCACGTAGGGCTTGCCGAGGGAGGCGGTGCAGCCGTCGACGGTGCCGTCGACCATGACCTTGATACCGGTGACCCGCAGGAACGGCGTGGCGTCGCGGGCGGCGAGCTCGGCGACCCGCGCGACCTGGGCGAGGTTGTCGGCCTCGTCGCCGGTGGGCTGGACGCGCCAGAACGCGCTGATACGGGTGGTGAGGGCGCCGGCCGCGTCGGCGCGGCGCATGGCCGCGTAGTCGTCCTCGTTGAGTGCCATCTCGGTCGAGCCGACGATCCCGGACTCGGCGTACGCGGCGAGGGCGACGGCCAGGGCCTCGTCCCGGTCGGCCTCGGTGACGAAGCCGTCGAGCACCGGCCAGACGAGACGGTGCATCGCGGTCTCGTCCACCAGGCCGGTGGCGGCGCCGGCCGCGTCGCGGTGGACCGCGCCGCCGGGCGGGGAGACGGTGGCGTCGTCGATGCCGGTCTCCTCCAGGGCCGCCGAGTTCAGCCAGATCGAGTGGAAGTCGTACGCCTGCGCGTAGACGGGCCGGTCGGCCACGACCGCGTCGAGCATCCCCCGGTCGGGGACGCCGCCGGGGATGTCGCCGTGCTTCCAGCCGGTGGCCAGCACGCGGGGCGCGTCCGGGTGCTCCCGGGCCCAGCGGTCGATCCGGCGCTGGATCTCGGCCACCGAGTCGGCGCCCCAGAGGTTCACCTGGGCCGCCGCCTCACCGGTGCCGACCACGTGGGCGTGGCCGTCGACGAAGCCGGGCAGCACGGTGGCGCCGCCGAGGTCGTGGACCAGGGCGTCGGGCCCGGCCACGCGGGCGGCGGTGGCCTCGTCGCCGACGTACGCGATCCGCTCGCCCACCACGACGAGGGCCTCGGCGCGGGCGCGGCGGGCGGAGGTGAAGACGCGGGCGTCGCGGAAGAGCTGGGCGGGCGGGGTCGTGTCCAGCGGGGTGAGATTGTCGTCCATGGGGTTCCTCGGAGCAGGTGGGGAGGGCGGGAAGGGCGGGAGGTGAGATCAGGAAGGGCAGCAAGGGCAGGAAGGCAGGAAGGGCACGGCGGGGGACGGCAGGAGACGGCCGGGTCAGAACAGGTCGAGGCCCTCGCGGGCCGCCGTGTCGGGGGTGCCCGCCCGGTAGGCCAGGGCGAAGCCGGGAAGGTCGAGAGAGGCGGTGAGCAAGGTGCCCCACTGCTCGTGGCGCGGCTCGGACGGATCGGCGCGCACGCACACGACCGCGTCGGCTCCATCGGCGCCGCAGAAGGCCGCCGCGCGCTCGGCGGCGGCGTGGCCGGTCATGCCGCCCCGTACGGCGAGGGCGTGCGCGTACCGCTCGACCGACACCGACTCGGGCACGGTGATGCCGCCGTCGGCGAGCCCGGCGTCCAGGAAGTGGTTGGTGTGGAGCAGCCAGCCGTCGGCGCCGGGTCCCAGGACGGCGGTCCCGGACGGGGACATCTCGATGGAGGAGGCCTCGGTGCGGCCGTCCCGGCAGGAGACGACGGTCAGCACGGTGGAGGCGCTCACCTCGGCGGAGGCGATGACGGCGCGGGCCTCCGCCACCGTCGTCGCCTCCTCCAGGACGCGGCGGGCGACCGCGTGGACGGGCACGCCGCCGGAGGCGCTGTCGGAGCGGTGCCGCAGGATGTTGAAGTGCAGGCCGAGTCCGGCGTCGTTGAGCCCGATCTTGGCGGCGGTGCCGAACTCGGTGAAGAGCTTCACCCGGCGCCCGGCCCCGGTCACCAGGGACAGCAGCAGACCGTCCGGCGTCAGCGACTCGTGCCAGTCCCAGGTCTGGATCGTCTCGGGCGGGCCGCCGGCGGGCGGCGTGTAGACGGCGGTCGTGCACTCGCCCTTCGAGGGCGCCGGCGCGGCGGCGAGGATCTCGGTACGGGCGCCGACCGCGGCCACCCGCCACGGCTCGACGCCCGCCGCCCCGGCGATCGCGTCGGACTCCTCGGCGAGCGCCGGGCACCAGGCGCGCAGGGCGTGGTGGCTGCGGGCCGTGATCTCGCGGACAGTGGCGTCGGGGATGCCCAGCAGCGCGAAGTGCGCCAGGTAGCGGGCGCCGACGTCACGCACCCGCTCCCCGCACAGCGTGCCGATCTCGTGGCCGCGCTCGCCGGGGTCGATGGCGGTCGAGCGCAGGATGTGCAGCTTCATGGAGTTCGCAGACCTTTGCCTTGTGAGGCCCATCACAGGGGGGAACGGCCGCCACGCTAGGGAGGTAAAACGTTTAATACAACGGCCGGACCCAATCCGCCGGCTTCCCCCGCGTCACTCACCGCACGCTCCGCGTTCACCGTGTCCCCAGGAGGTCCCCGTGGCCCGCTCGAAGGGCGTGACCATCCGCGACGTCGCCCACCGCGCCGGCGTCTCCGTCGCCGCGGTCTCCATGGCGCTCAACGGCACCGGGACGCTGAGCGAGGCGACGCGGCTGCGCGTCCGCGCGGTGGCCGAGGAGATGGACTACCAGGCCGACGCCCTCGCACGCGGGCTGCGCCGGGCGTCGGTCGGCGCGATCGGGCTGGTCATGCGGTCACTCGACTCGCTGGGCGAGTACGCGCCGCGCGGCGTCGACGTGTTCACCCGCTACATCGGCGCCGTCTCGGCACAGGCGATGGACCGAGGCCTCAGCGTGATGCTCGTACCCGACCCGACCAGGCGCCCGACACCGCCGCTCGCGCTCTCGCTCGACGGCTACATCGTGACGATGCCGCACCTGGACGACCCGGTCGTCGCCCTCCTGGAACGCCGGGGCATCCCGTACGTCACGCTCGGGCGCGACCCCGGCCGGCCGGACTTCACCGACTGGGCCACCGAGGACGAGTCCGTGAGCTTCCGGCGCGTCTACGAGCACTTCGCGGCCAACGGCGCCCGCTCGGTCGCGCTCGTACGCGGCACCGACCCGAACGCCTGGAACATCGACAGCGAGGCGACGTACCGCGCCTGGTGCGAGGGCGCGGGGATCCCGCCGCGCGTGTACGAGTCGGCCGAGCGCGACGGCGAGCGGGGCGGCGAGCGGGTGGCGCACGCCGTCGTCGACGACGGCGTGCCGGACGCGGTCCTGTGCCATACGGGCCGCCAGGCGGCCGGAGTGCTGGCGGGCCTCACGGCCCGCGGCGTGCCCGTGCCCGACCGCACGATGCTGGCGGCGGCCTCGGACTCCGAACACACCCGGCACAGCCGCCCCGCGATCTCGGCGGTCGAACTCCACGTCACCGAAACGACGTTGGCGCTCCTCGACCTCCTCCAGGCCCGCATCGCCGGTGAACCGGGCAACGGCCCGATCCTGACCACCTCCCGCCTGCGCGTCCGGGCGTCGACGCGGCGCGCCCAGCCGGGCGCGGGCTGCTGAGCGGCCACGCGCCCCTGGACACCTCACCCGCCGCGAGCCATGATCACGCCATGACACCCCCCCCGCCGGAAGGCCCGTGCCGGGGGAGACGGACCCGCGTCCGGGGGACTGTCGGCTGTACGCCGCGTCGAGCCCCCTCCGAGGGCGGGCCGACGGCCCACCGGGGCGGTCGTGGCACCCGGTGCCGCCCGCCTGCGTCAAGGGTGCGGACCGCCGAGGGCCGCGTCCGGTCCCTGAGGCCCGCCGTCGGCACCGGCCCCGGGACCGGCCGCGTCGTGCTCGCGTACGGCGATGCGGGCGAGCTTGGTCAGCATCATGCCGTTGCGGATGGAGACGACGTAGTCGACGGGCAGTCCGTGCATCCGGGTGCCGGGCCCCCGCAAGGGGTGCCAGTCGAGCACGAAGAGGGTGTTGCCGCCCCAGGGGATCAGGCGCATGGCGATACGGGCGGCGCCGAACGAACCCGCCTTGGCCTCCAGCTCCAGCCGCCGCTCCGGCTCGCAGACGCGCACGACGCAGGTGTCGTCGAGGACCACGGGGCCGAGCCCGACGCGCACCCGCAGCCGGGCACCCACGTCCGGCCAGTGGGGGTCGGCGGAGATGACCTGCTGTGTGCCGGTGACCCACTCCCCGTAGCGGTGACCGGCGGACAGGAGCCCCCAGACCTCGGAGGGCGAGCTGAGGATCAGCCGACGGTTCCGGGACACACCGACCACGCTCCTTCGGACGGCTGCTCGGACGGCGCCCCTCGACAGTAGCCCCGCCACCGCCCCTCGGCACCCGCAGGACCGGGCGGTGGCCCTAGGGCCCGTCGTCACAGTCCACCAGGGGCAGCGCCCCGCCGCCTGTCCCGGACCACCCCCCACACCGCGTCCCCCTACGCGCCTGAGCGCTCCATCGCCCCACCGAGAGATCGCGTGCGAAGCACCGTCTCTCTGCGACGAGTCGACGGACCGATTGTGCCGGAACTCGATGACCGTCTCCTCGGCACCGACCACGCGCACGGTCCGTAGCGCCAAGTCCTTCAGGCACGGCCTGCTGCGGAAGTCGTAGTGGCCCGTGTCCGTGGCGAAGCCCCTGGCGCCGGGCGGCAAGGCGGCGGCGGGGATCGTGGGCAGACGGTCCAGGTAGGGGGCCGGTCTGGGAAAACGGCTCGCCGTGCCGCCGGGCAGGCTGACAGGGTGCGGCGCATGACGTCCCCGTACCAGATCCGTGCCGACTACGACGCGCGCACGATCGTCGTCTACCAGGCGTACGCGCCCGCCATCGCCGACGCGGCCCTGCGGGCGGGCCGGTTCGTGGCGCCGTTCTCGTTCCAGCGGATGACCTGGATCAAGCCCTCGTTCATGTGGCTCATGCACCGCAGCAACTGGGCCCGCAAGTCCGGACAGGAGCGGATCCTCGCGGTACGGATCACGCGCGAGGGGTGGGAGGAGGCCCTGTCCCAGGCGGTGCTGACGACGAGTGACCCGGACGCGGTGGCGCGGGCGGCGGTGCACGTCCAGTGGGACCCCGAGCGCTCGGCGCGCGGCGCGGCCCTGAACCACTACAGCATCCAGGTCGGGGTGGGCCGCCACCTCATCCGCACGTTCACGGACGACTGGATCGTCGGCCTCACCGACCTCACGCCCCAGGTCCGCAAGGCGGCGACCCTCGTCCAGTCCGGCCGGGCCGCCAAGGCCCAGCGCCTGTTCCCCGCCGAGCGGGCGTATCCGCTGCCCACGGCGCTGGAGGACGCCGTCACACCGGGGCGATGACGGCCCGCCCGGCACGGAGTGGGCGCGCAGGGCACGGCCCGCACGGCACGGAGCGGGTGCGCCGGGGCCGGGTCCGTGAACGGAGGACCGACCCCGGCGCGCCGGCGACGCCCGAGCCGCAGCCGGGCTCACGACGCGGCCTCCGTCACCCCCGCTCCGTACCCGCCCCCGCGCCCGCCCGCCTCCACGCCCCCTCCGTGAGGAGCCGCAGGCCGTTCAGGCCGACGAGGACGGTGGAGCCCTCGTGGCCGGCGACGCCGAGGGGGAGGGGCAGGGTGCCGACCAGGTCCCAGGTGACGAGGACCGTGATGAAGGCGCCCGCGATGACGAGGTTCTGGACGACGAGGCGGCGGGCGCGGCGGGACAGGGCGACGACCGTGGGGATGGCGGCGAGCTCGTCGCGTACGACCACGGCGTCGGCGGTCTCCAGCGCGAGGTCCGAGCCCGCGCGCCCCATCGCGATCCCGGTGTGCGCCGCCGCCAGCGCGGGCGCGTCGTTGACGCCGTCGCCCACGACCATGACCGTGGCCCCGCCGTGCTGGAGCGCGTGCACCGCGGCGACCTTGTCCTGCGGCAGCAGACCGGCGCGGACGTCCGCGATGCCGGTCTCGGCGGCGACCCGGGCGGCGGCGCGCGGGTTGTCACCGGTGAGCAGCACCGGCGCGCGGCCCGTGAGTTCGCGCAGGGCCCGGACGCCGGCGGCGGCCTCGGGCCGGAGCGCGTCGGAGAGCCCGAGGACGCCCACGGCGTGCCCGTCGACGGCGACCACGGCGGCCGTCCGCCCGTCCTCCTCCAGGGCGTCCGCCAGCCGGGCCGCCGCGCCGTCGTGCTCGGCGAGGAGGTGACGGGGGCTCCCGACCGCCACGCGCCGCCCGTCGACCGTGGCGGTCACCCCGGCGCCCGGAGCGGAGGCGAAGTCCGTCGCCGAGGGCAGGTCGAGGCCGCGCCCGAGGGCGGCGGTGACCACCGCGCGCGCCAGCGGATGCTCGCTCGGGCGCTCGGCCGCCGCCGCCACGCGCAGCAGCCCCTCGGCGTCGAACCCGGAACCGTCCAGCGGGCGCAGCTCGGTCAGGCGCGGCACGCCCTCGGTGAGGGTGCCGGTCTTGTCGAACGCGACCGCGTCCACCTGCCCCAGCCGTTCCATGACGACCGCGGACTTGACCAGCACGCCGTGGCGCCCGGCGTTGGCCATCGCGGACAGCAGCGGCGGCATCGTCGCGAGGACGACCGCGCACGGCGAGGCGACGATCATGAAGGTCATCGCGCGCAGCAGAGCGGGCTGGAGGTCCGATCCCATGAGCAACGGGACGGCGAAGACCAGCAGGGTGGCGGCGACCACGCCGAGGCTGTAGCGCCGCTCGACCTTCTCGACGAAAAGCTGCGTGGGAGCCTTCGTCTCGGCGGCCTCCTCGACCATCGTCACGATCCGGGCGATCACCGACTCCGACGGGTCGCGCCCGACCCGTACGCGCAGGGCACCGGAGCCGTTGAGGGTGCCGGCGAACACCTCGTCGCCGGGGCCCTTGGCGGCGGGCAGCGGCTCGCCGGTGATGGTGGCCTGGTCGACGTCGCTCGTGCCGTCGAGCACGACGCCGTCGGCCCCGACCCGTTCTCCGGGCCGTACGAGGACGAGGTCGCCCACCACGAGCGCGGCGGCCGGGACGGTCTCCTCGCTCCCGTCGGCGGTGATCCGCGACGCGGTCTCCGGCGCGAGGTCGAGCAGGCCCCGTACGGAATCGGCGGTGCGGGCGGTCGCCACGGCCTCCAGCGCGCCCGAGGTGGCGAAGATGACGATCAGCAGCGCGCCGTCCAGGACCTCCCCGATGGCCGCCGCGCCGAGCGCGGCCACGACCATCAGCAGGTCCACGTCGAGCGTCTTGTCCCTGAGCGCCCTCAGGCCCGCCCACCCCGGCTTCCAGCCGCCCGAGGCGTACGTGGCGGCGAACAGCGGGCCCCACAGCCACACCGGCCCGCCGAGGAGCTGGAGCGGGAGCGCGACCAGGAACAGCACGAGGGCCGCCAGCGCCCAGCGGACCTCCGGCAGGGCCAGCATCCGGGTGCGGCGCACGGGCGTACGGGACGGGGGTCCGGCGGCGGGCGCGGAGGCCCGTTCCAGGACTGAAGACATGACAAAGCAACCCTTCAGGGGCGGATGGGGCGACACGGCCACGATAGCGGAATATTTGAATAGGTCTTCATGTGTCGTCCGTATCATGGTCGCATGGGCCACGGAACGCACTCCGACATCAGTACGCGCGAACGACTCGACGCCGTCGGCGCGGCCGACGTCGCCGCCACCCTCCAGGCCCTCGCGACGCCGTCGCGCCTCTACATCCTGGCCCGCCTCAGGGAAGGGCCCTCGTCGGTCGGCGACCTCGCCGCGGCCGTCGACATGGAGGCCTCCGCCTGCTCCCACCAGCTCCGCCTGCTGCGCAACCTCGGCCTGGTGACGGGCGAACGGCACGGCCGCTCGATCGTCTACGCCCTGCACGACAACCACGTCGCCGAGCTCCTCGACCAGGCCCTCTACCACGTCGAACACCTCCGCCGGGGCCTCCGCGACCTGCTCCCCGAGCCGGTCGAGGCGGGGCGGGGCGAGGCGGGGCGGGGCGAGTAGCACGGGGGAGCGCGGGGAAAGCCCCCCAGCTCACCGAAGAACCTAGACGGCGAACGGGCGGCCGGAAGCCCGGGGCGGCGCCTTTGAAGCCGCTCTGACGGAGCCCTGACGGCGGGGGAACGCGGGTCGCCAAGGCCCCGTCAGACCTCCGTCAAAGCCCCGTCAGAGACCCGTCAGAGATGCGTCAGCCTTTCGCCGGAACGGCTCTCCCCGGTCTCGCCGGAGAGATGCTTCCGATAGGGGGCCGGGCTTCCGACGACGTCTCCGGAGGTGGACGATGAGCGCACACTCGCGTGACGTGGCCGCCGTGACGGCGGCGATCGTCGCACCGTTCCTCGCCGCGTCGGCGCTGGTCCCGCTGAGGACGGGCGTGACGCACACCAACCTCGCGCTGCTGCTCGTCGTCGTGGTCGTGGCGGTCTCCGCGCTCGGCAGCCGGCTCGCGGGGGCGCTGGCGGCGGTGTCCGCGGCGGCGTGGTTCGACTTCTTCCACACGGTCCCGTACCAGAGCTTCCACATGCACGACCGGGCGGACGCCGTGACCGCGGTGCTCCTCCTGGTCGTCGGCCTGGCCGTCTCCCAGCTCGCCGCCCGGGCCCGCCGCCTGGGCGCCGCCGCGTTCGCGGACGCGGTCCACCTCGAACGCCTCCACGCGGCGACCCGGCTCGCCGGCGCCGCGCGCACGCCGGACGAGGTCGTACGGTACGTCGGCGCCGAGCTGACGGCGCTGCTGGAGCTGTCCGGCTGCCGCTTCGAGTACGGGACGCTCACGGGACGCCCGCCGCGTCTCCAGCCGGACGGCTCGGTGTGGGTCGACGGCTGGGACTGGGACCTGGACCGGCAGGGCTGGCCCGACGGCGAGATCGAACTGCGCGCCGTCGCCGCGGGCCACTACCAGGGCCGCTACATGATGACCCCGGCACCCGGCAGCACCCCGCCGGCCCTGGAGTCCCGCCTGGTCGCCGCCGACCTCGCGGGCCGCGCCGCCGCGGCACTCGACCGCGCGCGGCAGACGGCGGGGAACGCCTGAGGGGACGAGCCTCGCACGGGCGGCGATCCCGGCACCCACACCGACCCGCTCACGCTCCGGCGGTGCGCGGATCCCCGGGCTCGGGATCTGCCTTCCTCGGAGAGGGCACCCCGGAGTCCGCGGACTGCGCGGAGGCGGCGGCCGTGGTGGCGTGCGCGGCCGATGCGGCGGAGCCCTGGGGTGCCCCGTCCGCGTCCAAGGCGCGTGCCGCCCGGTCGAAGTAGCGCAGCAGCTCCACGGGGAACGGCATCACGAGGGTCGAGTTCTTCTCGGCGGCGACCTCGACGACCGTCTGCAGCAGACGCAGCTGCATGGCCTCGGGGGTGTCGGACATGATCCGGGAGGCGTTGGCCAGTTGCTGCGCCGCCTGGAACTCGCCGTCGGCCGTGATGACCCGGGCGCGCCGCTCGCGCTCCGCCTCGGCCTGCCGGGACATGGAACGCTTCAGGGACTCCGGCAGCTGTACGTCCTTGATCTCGACGCGGTCGATGTGGACGCCCCAGCCCGCCGCCGGGCTGTCGATCATCAACGCCAGCCCCTCGTGCAGGCGTTCGCGGTCCGAGAGCAGGTCGTCGAGGTCGCTCTTGCCGATGATCGACCGCAACGAGGACTGGGCGACCTGGCCGACGGCGAAGACGTAGTCCTGGACCTCGATGGTGGCCTGGGCCGGGTCGACGACGCGGAAGTAGACGACGGCGTCGACCTTCACCGAGACGTTGTCGCGGGTGATGCCCTCCTGGGTGGGGATGGGCAGGGTGACCACCTGGACGTTCACCTTGCGGAGCCGGTCGACGACGGGCACGAGGAAGGTGATTCCCGGCTGCCGGTGACCGGGCAGCGCCCTGCCCAGCCGGAAGACGACGCCCCGCTCGACCTGGTTGACCACACGGACGGAGCCGCGCAGCACCAGGAACAGGAGGATCACGACGACGGCGAGGAACCCTGTCACGGAACCGTCCACGACGACCGCCCTTCACGAGCTTCACGAGCTCCGTGGCTTCGTGAGCTTTTTACGAGGAGTGATTCGGACACTGAACGATGGCACCGCCGCGAGCGCGCGGAGTCCCTCGGGAGAGTCAAGAATCCGTAGAACTGATCCCGCCGGCGTCAAAGACGTGTCAGGGGACCCGCTCCGGGCCCCGGCCCCCCTCTGTAATGGGTGCTGCGCGTCAGTGAACGGAAAGGGAAGGAAGGGGAGGGCGTCGTGCCGAAGGTAGTGGTCGGTGTGAGCGGAAGCCTCGGTTGTCTGGCGGCCCTGCACCGGGCCGCCGCCGAGGCCCGGTTGCGCCGGGCGGAGCTGTGGGCGGTCCTGGCCTGGCAGACACCGGGCGGCTCGTTGGGCGGCCGGCACGCCGCGTACGACCCGGCCCTGAAACTGTGCCGCGAGGCGGCCCGAGAGCGGCTGCGCGAGGCGCTCGACGCCGCGTTCGGCCCGGAGCGGCCGAAATCCGCCCTCCAGGGCCTCACCGTGCGCGCCACCCCGGGCGCCGCGCTCGTCGACACGGCCCGGGACCCCGACGACCTCCTCGTCGTGGGGACCGGTGCCCGCGGCCCCGTGCGCCGCCTCGTCCGCCCCTCCGTCGCCCGCTACTGCCAGGCGCACGCGGCCTGTCCGGTGCTGGCGGTTCCGCCGTCCCCGCTCCTCGCCGCGTACGGCACGGCCCACCGCCGCAACCTGTGGCACCTGCCGCTCGACCCGCGCGAGGCCGTGTGAGCAGCGGGACGCCGATGCTGGTGGACGGCCGAACAGGCGGGAGATCGTGGCTTGTCGTGGCCGCCCGCGCCTAGACTCGCCGGTCCCGAAGGAGCACACGCAGTCGAACGGAGCGCACCATGTCCAAGGTCACCGCGATAGCCCTGCTCAAGGCCGCACCCGGCGCCGAGGACAAGGTCCGCGAGCAGGCCCTGTCCCTGGTCGAGCCGTCGCGCGCCGAGCCGGGCAACATCAGCTACCAGGCGTACGTCCACCCCCAGGACCCGAGCGCGTGGCTGGTCTTCGAGGAGTGGGAGGACCGCGCGGCCTTCGAGGCGCACCTGGCGAGCCCGCACCTGACCGAGGCGCTCGCGGCGGGCCCGGGTTTGCTGCTGTCCCCGCCGACCGAGCACGTGTTCACCGCCGAGTCCTGAGGGGAGCGGCGTACGCGCTCGCCGTCCACCCGGTCCTGACCAGGGCTGGGGGCAAGGCGCTGAGCAGCGCCGAAGCCCGTGGAGGGACTCGCGTCGAGCCCCTCCACGGGCCGGTCGCTACGCCCCGAGCCGAGGCGTGCGCGGCGGCGAGGTGCGCCGGTCGCCGGTGCGCTCGAAGGCCGCCGCCAGGGACAGCAGGCTGTTGTCGTCGTAGGCGCGGCCCGCGAAGGTCAGACCGACGGGCATGCCGATGTCCGCCATGGTGCCCATGGGCACGGTCACGGTCGGGATGCCGAGGTGGCGGGGGACCAGGTTGCCGTTGGCGACCCAGACGCCGTTGCGCCAGCCGAGGTCGGCGGACGCCTCGTCGACGTCCATGTCCGCCGGGCCCACGTCGGCGACCGCGGGGAAGACGACGGCGTCCAGGCCGAGCCCGTCCATCCACAGCTCCAGGTCCACCCGGCGCGTCTCCTCCAGCCCGCGCAGCCCCTCCTCGAGGAGCGGCATGTCGGCGAGGGAGGCGTACGGGCGCTCGCGCACGAACCGAGGGTACGCGCCGATCGTGTCGTCGAAGCCCTCGTACCGATCGGGCAGTTCACCCTGCTGCTTCGGCCAGATGCTGTCGCCGTCGACGTCGGCCAGGGTGGAGAGCGCCGGGTCGCCGTTGGCGCGCAGGAAGTCGTCCCAGGCCCACGCGGAGAGGTCCTCGATCTCGAACGTGATGTATGCGCGGCTCACCAGCCCGCGCGTGAGCAGCGAGGGCGCTCCGGGGCGGTCGGCCTCGTAGTTGGTGACCACGGGGAAGTCGACCTCGACCACCTCCGCTCCGGCGGCCTCCAGGTCGCGGCGGGCGGCCTCCCACAGGGCGAGGACCGAGGGGCGGGTGTCGACGCGCTGGCCGGTCTGGCCGCCGATGCCCCCCTCGGGGTTCGACCCGGCCTCGGGGTCGGCGTTGATGTACATCCGGGGCACGCCGACGCGCTTGCCGGCGAGCGCGGCGGTCGCGGCCTCGGCGTCGGCGGGGGCGAGCGCCGGGTAGGAGGCGGGACGCACCTGCGACGCGGCGGGCAGCTCCAGCCACGGCTGGGCCCGCCACAGGTCGCCGCGGGTCTGCGTGTCGTCGGCGACGATGACGTCGAGCAGTTCGAGCAGGTCGGCCATGGTGCGGGTGTGCGGGACCACGACGTCCATGGTCGGTACGAGCGGCCAGTTGCCGCGCACCGAGATGACGCCGCGGCTGGGGGTGTAGGCGCACAGCGCGTTGTTCGAGGCGGGCGCGCGGCCCGAGGACCAGGTCTCCTCGCCGAGGCCGAAGGCGCCGAAGGAGGCGGCCGTCGCCGTACCGGAGCCGTTGGACGAGCCGGAGCCGTACGCGCTGGTGAGCCAGTCGGCGCTGTACGGGCTCTCCGCGCGGCCGTACACCCCCCGCTGCATTCCGCCGTTGGCCATGGGCGGCATGTTGGTCAGGCCGATGAGCACGGCGCCGGCCGCGCGCAGCCGCTCGATGGCGAAGGCGTCGCGCTGGGCGACGAGGTGCTCGAACGCGGGGGAGCCGGACGCGGCCGTGAGCCCCTCGGCGAGGTAGCTGTCCTTGGCCGTGTACGGGATGCCGTCGAGCGGGCCCAGGGTCTCGCCGCGGGCGCGACGCGCGTCGGAGGCCTCCGCCTCGGCCCTGGCGCCCGGGTTCATCACGACCATCGCGTTCAGCGCGGTGGCCGTGCCCGGGCGGTCGTACGCGTCGATGCGCGCGAGGTAGGCGTCGAGCAGGGCGACCGAGGTGGTCTCGCCCTTCTCCAGCGCCGCGCGTAGGTCGGCGATACAGGTCTCCACGACATCGAAGCCGCGCGTCATAGGGATCTCCCGGGGGGTGGGTCGTGCAGGCGGACGGGACGGGTCGCCGGAGGGGCGGGGCGGCGGCCTCGCGCAGCCCGGCATCGCACCCCATCGCTTTAACTAGATTTTCAGTCTAGAGCAGCGATCTAATATTGGGAATACGGGAAACGCTGTGAACACTGGGAACCCAGAACCGAGCCCTGGATGTCCGGACCGAAGGTGAGCCGATGCCGACCGCAGAGACCGGGCCCGCGCTGCCCGACCGCGACCCCTCCCTCCCGCCGTCCGGTGAGGACGAGGGCGGGGACGGGGCCGGGTCGGTGATCGGCGGAGTCGGCGGGGACGGGGATCGCCCCGCGCCACGGCTCCCGGCCGACAGGAAGCGCCAGCCCAGCGGTGACGACGCGCGCGGCCGGGCGATGCGGGCGGCGATCAGTGCCATCGCGGAGAAGGGGACCGCGGGGCTGCGGATGTCGGACATCGCCGAGCGGGCCGGCATGAGCACCGGGCACATCCTCTACCACTTCGGGAAGAAGGACCGGCTCCTGCTCGAAGTCCTCGCCTGGAGCCAGGCGGACCTCTGGGCCGAGTTCCAGCGGGAGGCCGACCGGGCCGGGTCCCCCGCCGGCAGACTGGACGTCTTCGTCCGCTTCTACCTGCCCACCGGTCAGGGTGACGAGCGGTACGCGCTGTGGACCCAGGTCCTGGCCCAGCGTCACGACGAGGCCGGCCGCCGGATCCTCACCGGCCTGCTCGACGGCTGGGACGAGCGCCTGGAGGTCATCCTCCGCGAGGGCCGGGACCTGGGGCAGTTCGCGGAGGTCGACATTCCCGAGTTCACCGTCCGGGCCGTCGCGATGCTGAGCGGGATCTCCGAGGACGTGATGTTCGGGCGGGCGCGCTGGCGGCGGGCGTCGGCGCACGCGTTCGCCCTGGCCGCCCTCCGGCGCGAACTGCTCCCCGGGGTCGACGGCTGAGGGTGGGACCGGGCGCGAGCGCCCCTGTCGCGCGCCGGAAACGCCCCGGTGCGCTACCGAGGGCCGTCCTCGAACGGGAATGACCCCGCCGCGCCCTCTTGGGGAGGCGGCACGCGCTCCCTACTGTCACTCACGACCCGGACTCCCGGCAGCTGAACGGGATGGTCGCCGTCGGGTTCGGCTGCGACCACGCCGAGGGGTACCCGCTCTGCAGCCGGGCCGTGGGCTGGATCGACGTGTACGACGTCTTCGACCGGTTCTCCCTCACCCTGGCCCCCTGACGGCAGGGGCGGGTGGCCGGAGTGCGCGCCCGCCCGCGCCTCCCCGGCCCTCCCGCTCCCCGTCACCCCGTCATCGCCTCCCTGAAGCGGGCGGCGTCCGCGCTGGGGGGCACGCCGAACTGGCGGCGGTATTCGCGGCTGAACTGCGAGGGGCTGTCGTAGCCGACGCGGTGGCCCACGGCGGTGACGTCGCGGGGGTGGGTGGCGAGCAGGAGGCGGGCCTGCTGGAGGCGGATCTGTTTCTGGAAGCGGATGGGGCTCATCGCCGTCACGGTCTGGAAGTTGCGGTAGAAGGCGGACGGGCTCATGCCCGCCAGCCGGGCCGGCTCCTCGACCTTGAAGGGTTCCGCGTAGTGCTCGCGGATCCAGCGGACCGCCCGTGAGACATGGGCGAGGCTGCTGTCGGCCAGGCCCAGCTGGCACACGGCGCGGCCCTGCTCGCCGCTGATCAGGCGCCAGAGGATCTCCTGCTTGACCAGCGGAGCGAGTACGTCCCGGTCGCGCGGTTCGTCCAGCAGCCTGAGCAGCCGGACGACGGCGTCGAGCAGGGCGTCCGGGGCGCGGCTGACCGCGATGCCGGGCGGCGCACCACCGGCGGCGCGCGGGGGCGTGGTCGTGCCCGCGCGCAGCAGGAGCTCGGCGATGGCGGAGGGGTCCAGGGTCAGTCCGAAGCCGAGGGCCGGGTGCGCGCGCGTGGCCCCGACGAACTGGCCGGTGACGGGGAGGTCGACGGAGGCGACCAGGTACTCGCCGGGACCGTACGTGAAGACCCGGTCGCCCAGCATGAGCCGTTTGGCGCCCTGGGCGATGACGGCGAGGACCGTGCCGGAGGTGGCCGGGGCGGGCGGGTCGGACCGGTCCACGCGGGAGACGAGGACCCCGTCGACGGCGGTGGTCGCGTCGGGCCGGGCATGCCGGTCGAGCAGGGCGCGGAGCTCGTCGAGGGACATGCCGCCATTCCAGCACGAGATCTGCCCGAATCTCCTCGACACGAGAGGATCGTGCAAGCAGAGGCGAGGATCATTCTACTGTCTACGCAGGTCAGAGCCTTGAATGGAGAGGACAGCGCAACCGGCGACGAGTCACGGATGGGATGAGAGTCATGAAGGTAGCGGTCATCACGGGTGCCAGCTCCGGGATCGGGTGGAGCACGGCGATCGAGGTCGCCCGGCGCGGCACGGGCGTCGTCCTCACCTACGGCGGCAACGCGGACGGCGGACACGGGACCGTGGCCGCCATCGAGAAGGAGGGCGGGACGGCCGTCGCCCTGCCGCTGGACCTCGGTGACACGGCCGGCTTCCCCGCCTTCCGCGAGGCGGTGGCCGCCGCGCTGCGCGAGCGGTGGAACCGCGACAGCTTCGACCACCTCGTGAACAACGCGGGCTGTGCCCACATGGCCCTGTTCGAGGACACGGCGGAGGAGGACTTCGACCGGCTGACCCGGGTGCTGCTCAAGGGCCCGTACTTCCTGACCCAGACCCTGCTTCCGCTGCTCGCGGACGGCGGAGCCGTCGTCCACACCAGCAGCAGCTCCGCGACGGCGGCGGCCCCCGAGCCCGGCTACTCGGCCTACGCGTCGTTGAAGGGAGGTCTCAACGTGCTGAGCCGCTACCTGGCCAAGGAGCTCAGCGCCCGGGGCATCCGGGTCAACACGGTCTCGCCCGGTCCCACCCGTACGCGCCTGGGCGGCGACGCCTTCGACCGCTTCCCCGAGCTCGTGCCGCCCCTCGTCGAGAAGACGGCCCTCGGCCGCCTCGGGGCACCCGAGGACATCGCCGCCGCCGTCGCGGCCCTGCTGTCGGAGGACGGCCGCTGGATCACCGCCCAGAACATCGAGGTGTCCGGCGGCTACTGCCTCTGAAGGAGGTCCGGGGCGAAGCTCGGCGGGCGGAGGGCCGTGACGAGGGCGAGGCCGCCTGAGCACCGGGTCCGGACCGCGGCGGCCGGTGCCGTGCGGCCGGACCCCGTCCGGGAATGCTTGAATGGACCGTCGTCTCAGGTCTTGCAAGGAGAAACGCTGTGCCCCTGGTGTCTGTCGTGATGCCCGTGTACAACTCGGCGGCAACGCTCGGCGCGGCGGTGCGGTCGGTGCTCACACAGACCCACACCGACCTGGAGCTGCTGATCACCGACGACCAGTCCACCGACGACTCGATGGAACTGCTCCGCGAGTTCGCCGCGCGGGACGAGCGCGTGCGCCCGGAGACGGCCCCCGAACAGGGCGGCGCGGGCCGGGCCCGCAACCTCGCGATCCAGCGGGCCCGCGGCGACTACATCGCCTTCCTCGACAGCGACGACATGTGGCTGCCGGAGAAGACCGAGAAGCAGCTCGCCTTCGCCGCCGAGGGCACCGCCCCCCTGACGTTCACCTCGTACTTCAAGATGGACGCCGACTACGCCGGTGAGAGCACCGACTGGGTGCCCAACGGCCGGGTGATCCAGGCCCGCGAGCACGTGGACTACCGCGCGATGCTGGTCAGGGACTACATCGGCGCCCTCACCGCGATGTACGACCGCAACGCCCTGGGCACCCGGCTCATGCCGGAGATGCGCAAGCGACAGGACTACGCCCTGTGGCTGTCGATCATGCGGGACGGCGCCGACGCCCGCGGCCTCGCGGAACCCCTCGCCGTCTACCGCGCCCACCAGGCGGGCTCCCTGTCCTCCAACAAGATGGCCCTCGTGTCGTACAACTGGGCCCTGTACCGCGAGCACGAGCACCTGTCGGTGCCCCGCTCGACGCGCGCCCTGGCCGGCGCGGTGTGGCAGTCGCTGCGCAACGGGCGCATCTAGGGCCTGTCGGCACACTCCCGCCGCCCGGCCGCCGGCCGGCCCTCGCGCCGCAGATCGCGCTGGACGGGCAGGGCGGACCCTGTTACCGAATCAGGACGGAACGCGGTGAACTGGACCGTTCCAGACGCCCTCTCCTGTGGTGCAGTGAAACAGCCGACCCGGTCGGTACCCCTGCGGGAGCGGGGGCCTGACCGGGTCGGCCCTCTCGTCTCACCGCGCCCGACCTGACCTGTCCGGACCTGACCAACGGGGAGCTCCGTCATGAACACCACCGCGACCACGCCCACGAACCCCGCCCGCCGTTCCCTCCGTACCGTAGCCCTGGCCGGTGTCACCGCCGCGCTGGCGCTGGGTCTCAGCGCCTGTGGCGGCGGCGGTGCCGAGGCCGTCGGCGCCTCCGGGCAGACGGCCCGCCCGGCGACCGGCGTGAAGGCGGCGCACGCCGTGAACGCGCTGCCCGGCTCCGGGGGCGGGACCACGGCGACGGCGGCGGGAGCCCGCCCGTGCCGAGGGGACGAGATGCTGGTCACGGCCGTGCACCGGTTCGCCGGCGAGCAGGGCGACCACCTGCTGGTCACCGCGTCGAACCAGGGGAGCACCGCGTGCTGGGTCACCTCGTACCCCGGCGTGAAGCTCGGCGGCGACGTCGACGGCCCCACCCTGCCGCACTCGAAGAAGGACGCCCCGGGCGGCGACAAGCGCATCACGATCCGGCCCGGAGGCAAGGTCTACAGCGCGGTGAACCTCTTCGACTACGGCACGAAGGACCACCACACGGCACGGTCCTTCGCGCTCGCCCTGCGCGGGGCGGACGGCCGCACCGGCCCCTACTACTCGGTCGACACCACCGGCGCGAAGGCGGCGTTCAGCTGGAACGAGGCCGACGTGCTGAACTGGAACACCAGGAAGCCGTACGACTTCTGACACCGGCGCCCCCGCCCGACCGGCCCCCGCCCGAGCCGCCCGCTCTGCCACACTCGCCCCATGGGTGAGCACGACGCGGAACACGGCTACCTCCTGGACAACCGGCAGTCCGAGGCGGGGATCCGCTTCGACGCGCTGAGCCGCCTGTTCGACCCGGTGACGTTCCGGCACGTGGACCGGCTCGGGATCGGGCCCGGGATGAGCTGCTGGGAGGTGGGTGCGGGCGGCCCGTCCGTGCCCGCCGGCCTCGCCGAGCGCGTCGGCCCGACCGGCAGGGTCGTCGCCACCGACATCGACGTGTCGTGGACGCGCGGCCTCGGCGGCGTCGTCGAGGTGCTGCGGCACGACGTGGCGGCCGACCCGCCGCCGCCCGGAGGCTTCGACCTGGTGCACGCCCGGCTGGTCCTCGTCCACGTCGCGGACCGCGCCGAGGCGCTGCGCCGCATGGTCCGGTCCCTGCGGCCCGGCGGGT
This sequence comes from Streptomyces sp. NPDC042100, assembly GCF_055582325.1. Classification (NCBI taxonomy): domain Bacteria; kingdom Bacillati; phylum Actinomycetota; class Actinomycetes; order Kitasatosporales; family Streptomycetaceae; genus Streptomyces; species Streptomyces sp. NPDC042100. Next base: position 84,915 of record NZ_JBVJDK010000015.1, on the reverse strand, counting down.
GTCTGCTCCTGGAGGACGCCGATCCCGGACTCCAGCCGCTGCTGTGCCCCGACGAGTCGGGCCCGGAGCAGCGCCTCGCCAACCGCCTGCGGTCCGGGTTCCGCAGCCTGATGGCCGCGCGCGGCGCCGACCTGGCGTACGGGCGCACCCTGCCCCGGCTCCTGCGCGAGGCGGGCCTGGCGGCCGTCGAGGCGGACGCGTACTTCCCGGTCACCTCGCCGGCGTGCGCCGTGCTCGAAGCCGCGACCGTGCGCCATATCCGGGGCCTCCTGGTGGCGGAGGGCCTCGCCACGGACCAGGAGATCGACCGGCACCTGGCCAACGTCGCGACGGGCTCCCTCGACCTGGCCACGGCCCCGATGATCTCGGCGTGGGGGCGCCGGACGGCGACGGACGACCTGCCCGCTTAGGCAGGATTTTCGAGGATCAGACATCCGTTTGCATCTCTCGTCGTGAATCGGTCACTTCTGAGCTCTTTCGGTCGTTCGCGGAAGATCGGTGGTTCTTCGCCCGTTTCGCGGGATAGGGCTCGGGCCGCGGGGACCGCGCCCGTGGGGAGCGCCCGCGCAGTGGACGAGGGGGAAGTGGCGATGGCCAACCTGCACTACGAGATACTCACCGATCCCACCCAGCTCCAGGTGTCCGGCACCGGGAAGGACGAGGAGTCGCCGGGCGCGGTCCACCTCGTCGTCTCGAATCCGAACGCCTGGTCCGTGACCCTCTACGAACTCGACATCACGGTCCCTCACGGCAGCGGCAAGGCGCACCTGACCGCCCACCCCGACCGGATCCAGGCCCGGCTCACCGGCAGCACCCTCACCTCCTCGGTCGGCCTCACCGAAAGCTGGGACGGGCTCGCCGGGATCTACCGCCTGGAGGCCCTCTCCGGCGTGCGCCTGCGCAAGGGCGAGGTCCTGGTCGTCGAGCTGTCCGGCTTTCCCGTCTCGTCCGAGGAGGGGCTGGTCCTGCTGTCCCTAGCCGAGGACTCCCACGGACCCGGCCCCAGGAACGACCACCTGATCACCCTGGGCCTGCTCAAGCGCGCCTCCAGGATCCCCCGCAACTTCCGCGCGGACAGCACCCTGCTGGGCGCGCGGGAGCAGGTCACCCTGCGCTGGGACGGCCCGGACACCCTCGACTACGCGATCCAGGGCCCGGTCGGCGCCCCCCGCCCCGTACCGCTGACGTCAGGTCCCTGGCACTGGTCGCCGCCGCCGGGCGAGGAGCCGAAGCGGGACGCCACGTACACCCTGATCGCCACGCCCAAGAGCCCCCACCAGCCCGCCTACCACCTCACCACCACGGTCCATCTGCGCAGCCCCGAGTTCGAGGGCGTCACGGCGACGGCCGGGATCTCCACGCCCTCGGTGAAGGGGATCGCGCACGGTGGACGCGTCGAGTTCACGGACCTCGGCGTGACGGTGCAGGACGCCCAGGGGGCGCCGGGCACGGTCGACGCGAAGGCGGTCACCGCGCAGACCGTGACCGCGACCACGGCCGACATCTCCGACACCGTCCTCGCGGGCACGGTACGGGGCCGGGACGGCGGCGCCGGCTGGATCCGCTTCCCCGCCGACGGGATCACGGTCGGCCACGGCGGCGGCGGCGACCTGGGGGCCGTCACGGCGGAACGCGTCCGGGTGAACGGCGTGAACACCACCTGGGTGGGAGACGTCGACGGAGGCAAGGGCTGGATCGAGTTCCCGCAGTCCGGGGTGAACGTCCGCAAGGACGGCGCCGGCGCATGGGGCACGGTCGCCGCCGACAAGGCGGACCTGACCGGAGTCAACACCTCCTGGGTGCAGGGCCGGACGGGCGGTGACGGCTGGATCGAGTTCCCCGCCGGCGGCCTGAACGTCTTCCAGGGAACCGGCGACCGGCAGTGGGGCACGGTCTCGGCCGGCACCGCCGACCTCGACGACCTGGTCACCCACCGCGCCCGGGTGAAGGAACGCCTCGCCCTGGAGGGCGGCCTGACCGTCGACCAGGTCCTGGAGACGCAGGACGGCCCGCCGAGGCTGCTCGTCCACGGCCGCCTGGACGCCGAGGGCGACCTGCTCGCGAGCCAGAACGTCGTCGTCGCCGGAGACCTCGGTACGAAGGGGATGCTGCGCGTGGCCGGGGAGTCCAGGTTCAAGGGCAAGGTGAACGCCAACGCGCACCTGTCCGTCCGCAACGGGCAGTCCTGGATCATGCACACCAACGACGGCCAGATCTCCATCCAGGGAGACCTGCGCGTCCACGGGGCCTTCCGCTCCGACAGCTGACGTCCCACGGGCCCCGGGGTCAGCCCCTGGGGGGAGGCTCCGGGGTCACCAGGACGCAGCGGGTGCCGCTGTAGATGGTCGGTACGCAGCGGTTGCAGTGGACGCACAGGGACGTGCTGCTCGTCCCGGCGCGGTAGCGGTCGACCAGGTCGGGTTCGCGGAGCAGCGCGCGGCCCATGGCCACGAAGTCGAAGCCCTCGGCCATGGCACGCCGCGCGGTCGCGAGGTCCGCGATCCCGCCGAGCAGGATCAGCGGCAGGTCCAGCTCGGCGCGGAACCGGCGGGCCGATTCCAGCAGATACGCCTCCTCGTACGGGTAGTCGATCAGGAACCGTCCGCCCAGCGCCCGTACGACCGGGCGGAGCGGCCGGGGGAAGGTGGCCGCGAAGTCGCGTACGGGGGCGTCGCCCCGGAAGAGGTACATGGGGTTCAGGAGCGAGCTGCCCGCGGTGAGTTCCAGGGCGTCGACGGTGCCGTCCTCCTGGAGCCAGCGGGCGAGCTGGAGGCTCGCGTCGAGCCGGGTGCCGCCGCGTACGCCGTCGTCCATGTTCAGCTTCGCGGTGACGGCGACGCGGTCGCCGACGGCGTCGCGCACGGCGCGGGCGGTCTCGCGCGCCACGGAGGCCCGGTTGGCGAGGCTCCCGCCGTACCGGTCCTCGCGCCGGTTCAGCCTCGGGCTGAGGAAGGCGCTGGTGAAGTAGTTGTGGCCCATGTGGACCTCGACGGCGTCGAACCCGGCGTCGAGCGCGAGCCGGGCCGCCTCCCCGTGGGCCCGTACGATCCGCTCGATGTCGGACGCGGTGGCCGCCCGGGTGGTGCGCATCCCGAGCGGGCTGAACCGGCGGGTCGGGGCGAGCGCCGGGAGCCGGTTGGACGCGGCGTTCGCGACCGGCCCCGCGTGGCCGATCTGCGCGGAGACGGCGGCCCCTTCGGCGTGCACGGCGTCCGTCAGCCGGCGCAGCCCCGGCACGGCCTCGGGCCGCATCCAGATCTGCCGCCGCTCGGTGCGCCCCTCGGGTGCCACCGCCAGGTAGGCGACGGTGGTCATGCCGACCCCGCCGGCGGCGGGAGCGCGGTGGTAGTCGATCAGCCGGTCGGTGACCAGCCCGTCGGGGGTGGCCCCTTCGAACGTGGCCGCCTTGACGATCCGGTTGCGCAGCGTCAGGGGACCGAGCCGGGCGGGCGCGAGGACGTCGGGGACGGCGGCGGCAGGGGGCACTCGGGGGGCCATCGGCGGGCATCCTTCCGGAGCGTGGAGGGGTGGCGGCGGGGCATGGCGGCGGGGCGAGGTGACGGCGGGCCGGTTCCGGCCCTGTCGAGCCCGGCTTTGCCGAGTCCGGTCCGGTCGGGGCCTGTCCGGTCCGGTCCGGTCCACAGAAGAGCACAGACGCCTCGCACTTTCCATCACGAGTGCCGGGTGGAACGAGTACGGCTAGGCGCCGACTCGGTGCGATTCGCCACGCCCGACACCTCCCGCCCGGACTGCCGGGGTCGGTAACGTGGGCCGGATGACGGAGATCTTCGACGCGGCGGTCAGCGCCCGCCTCACCGCCCCCAACATCTGGTACGTCGGCACGGTGTGCCCCGACGGGGCTCCCCAGGTCAGCCCGATGTGGGTGGACCGGGAGGGCCCGGGAGAGCTGACGTTCAACACGTCCGTGGGCCGGGTGAAGGAAGAGAACCTCCGCCACGACCCCCGCGTCTACCTCTCGCACGCGGATGCCGCCGACCCGTACGACAGGGTGCAGATCAGCGGTGTCGTGGCCCGCTTCATCGAGGGCGAGGAGGCCCTGGAACGGATGGACCGGCTGGCCCGCAAGTACCTGGGGGCCGAGCGCTACCCGTGGATCATGCCGGGGGAGCGGCGGGTCGCCGTGATCGTACGACCGCTGAAGGTACGCCACATCGTGGGAGTGGAGCGCTTCCGGCCCGGCGGCCCCGTGCCCGCCCCCTGAGCGGAGGGAGCCACCGCCGTCCGGGGCCGACGGACCCGCTCCTGATCCGCTACTTGATCAGGGCGTTGGCGACGGCGATCGCCAGCCCGATCGTCGCGTCGGCGAGGCCCACGAGCATGGCGGAGCGGCGCCGGTAGCCGGACTTGAGGGCGGCGAAGGTGCCCCAGGCGCCGAGCAGGAGGGTGTTGAGGAGAAGCCCTGCCGAGGTGACGTGATCCGCGCTCCAGTCCGTCGCTCCGGCGATCAGGAGGAGGATCACGGTGGGCAGCACGGCGATCACCAGCGGCCACTCCTCGCCCAGCGTCGTCAGCAGCCGCCGCCACCGCACGGACGCACTGCCGGTGTGATGGGTGGCCATATGGTGCGCGTACCCGTGCGCGAGCCCCGCGGCGACCGCCGTGACCAGGATCCACAACGCGTCATAGACCGGCGTGAAGCGCTGCCCCTCGCCCTGTAGCGCCGCGAGCAGCGCGCTGGCCAGGACGGTGCCGTAAATGCCGCCAAACATCCAATTTCGCATAATTCGTTACGGTACGGGAAAGGTGGCAGCCACCCGAAACGGCCGTTACTCCCGCCTTACGCATCGAGCTTCCCCCCGTACCGGCGAGGCCGGTACGGGGGGAAGGGGTACGGGGGTTGCGGACCGCGTCCGTCGGGTCAGGTGCGGCGGCGGCGTACGGTCGTGAAGGTCAGGGCCCCCGCCGACGCCAGCGTGAGCGCCGTCAGGGCGGTCCACCAGGGCGTCGAGGACGTGCCGGTCTCCGCGAGGTTGCCCGGCGGCGTCGGGTGGCCGGTGGACGGTGTCGGGGGCTGTGAGGTGGGCGGCGGGGTCGTGGGCGGCGCGCTCGTCGGCGGGGGGCTGGTGGGCGGCGGGCTCGTGGGCGGGGTGCTGGTGAACGTGTTGGTGACGGTCACCTGTGCGGTCTCCCCCGCCTTGACGGGGAAGGGGCGGCCGAGGGCGACCGTGGTCGGGTCGCCGCCGTCGACGCTGAGTTCGGCGCTCGTGTCCACGGTGACGTCCGCGTCCGCGTCGGCACCGGTGCGGGGCTCGGTGAGCGTGCAGGTGGTGTCGGCCGCGAACGACTGTCGCGGCAGCGAGCCCGCCGTGTCGCCGGATGCCACGTCCAGGGTGCCCGTCGTGCCGTCCGCGCAGGTCAGGACGAGCTGGGCGGCCCCGGGCCGCAGGCTCGTGTCGCCGGTCGTCCGCTTCGTGACGTCGAGGGTGCCGACCGCCAGGAAGCGGTTGGTGAAGCGACAGGTCGGCCGGGGGCCGGCGGCGGTGAGGGCGACCTCGACGGTGCCGCGGGCGGTGTCGACGTCCGATCCGTTCGCCCCGCAGTCCGCGGAGACCAGCTCCCAGTGCCCGTCGGCGGTCGGCGGCGGCAGGAACTCCTGCACCGTGTACCGCACATCGGGGTCCACGGTCAGCCCGTCGGCCGCCGGGCCCGTCGTCTGGCCCTCGGGGTGCGCGGTGGCCGGAGTGCCCTCGGCGACGGTGGTCGCGCTGGCCCGGTCGGTGCGCGCGGAGACGCGAGCGGGGCGCCCGCGCGGGTGCTCGGTCACGGCGTACGTGAAGGTGCCCGTGCCGCCCTCGGTGACCTTCTCGATCCCGATGGCGCCACCGGGCGTGAACCTGTTGGTCAGCAGGCACCGGGTGGTGTCCACGGCGGTCACGTCGTACGAGACCTGCCAGGTGCCGTTCGGCGCGCTCTGCGTCGGCGCGCCCTTGGTGACGGGCAGTTCGGTGCCGTTGCAGTTGGCGCCGACGAGCTCCCAGCTCCCGGTGCCGTCGGCGGCGGGGACCGCCTCGGTGATGCGGTACGTGCCCGCGGTGGCGCCGTTCGGGGCCTGGGCGACCGTCACGGGCACGCCGTCCCGGGCCGTGGTGACCGGGGGGACGGCGAGCGGCGGCACCGCGGCCGGGGGAGTGAGGTCGATGTCGAAGGTGCCGGTACCGCCGACGGACTCCTTCTCCAGGAGGGCCTTCCCGCTGGTGCGCCGGTTGGTGTACGTGCAGGTGACGGTGTCGGCGGCGGCGAGGCGTACGGACACCGCGCCGGTCGAGTCGCGGGTGACCGCGCTCTTCCCGGCGCCGCCGCCGGAGGCCGCCGCCGTGCAGTCCGGCACGCTCGCCGGGCTCCAGCCGCTGCCCGGCGGCACGACCTCCTTGAACGTCCACGGCTCGTCTCCGGCCGCCCGGACGAAGGACATCGAGTCCCGCTTCTGGGCCGAGGCGTTGAGGACGAAGTCGTTGACCCCGTCGCCGTTGCTGTCGCCGTAGGAGACGTTCCCGTCGAAGCGGAACGCACCCTGGCCCGCGGTGTCCGGGGTGACCTTCTTGACCACGGTGATGGTGCCCGAGTCGGGCGGCGGCGTGACCGCGTAGTAGTAGCAGAAGACGTGCCGGGCGCCCGAGGGGAACGACACGTACTCGACGTTGTCGCCGTTGATGGCGTCCTGCGCGCAGCGCAGCGCGGCGAAGCCGTACTGCTCCTGCTTGCCGTTGAGGGTCTGCGCCTTGGTGCCGCCCTGCACGACGAGGTACGAACCGGCCTGGATCTCCCGGCTGTTGAGCCGTACGGTGACCGCGCCCGCCAGCTGCCGGCCGGTCGGCAGGCCCGCCGAGTCGAGCTCGGGAGTGGTCGCCTGGGTGGTGATGTCCTGCCGGAACGGGGTGGAGACGGTGCTGAGGTTGAGCGTGGCGGGTGTCTTGTCGGTGATGCCGTCGCCCGTGGAGAACGTCCACCCGGGCAGCGGATCGCACGGCGGCAGCGGTGTGCCCGCGGCCTCCTTGGCGGCGGAGACCGTCTCGTCGCGCGTGTAGGTGGAGTCGGGTCCCAGGTCGCGCAGCGACTCCTGGTAGTTGTTGCGGGCCTTGTTGGCCATGACGTCGGCGTACGTGGGACAGGCGCGCGCCACGAACGTCACCGACAGCGGATTCGTCGGCGCCGCCGCCGCGGCGCGGCCGTCCGCGCCGCCGAGGAGGCCCACGAGTACACCGGCGACGCTCAGCGCCGCGAGCACCCCGCCGGCCCGGCCTCTCGCCCCGGACAGGACCATTCCAGGCATCCCTACCCCTCCACCCGTTCATACGCTTGCGCGCCTATGTGATCAACATGTGAAAGCAAGATCCCGGTGAGGCAATCACGCAGGCCAACGCCCTCTTGCGACGCCTCCGCAGACACGCCGTCACTTCACTCGTCCGGGGGAGGGGACGGGATGGGCCGGGGGCAGGCGCGTGCCGGTGCCGCCGCCCGATGTGGTGGTTGGTCCCGCTCTGCCGATTCCGGCGCGGATCGGCGCACGCTCGAACGTCTGGACCGCTCGGCGCGGAAGGGCGACGTCCGCCCGTCTGTCGAGTCCGCAAGGGCTTCGGGCCCGACCGCACCCGCTGCTCCTGGTCAACTCGCGCCGCATCTCGGTCGAGAGGCGCGTATCAAAAGACTAAATCGATCATCTGAAGAAAATTCCGGTCGTGCAGGGGATAACTCGGGGCCGGGATCGTCGGGTGGGGCGAAGGCGCGTGATGCGCCCCCAGGCACAGCCCCAGTCACACCCCAGTTACTCAAGCAAGATGGAGACCAAGTCCATGACGTCGTGCTTGGCTTTGCCCGAGCTCGCCGCGGTCGCGGCGGCAGCGGTGCAGACCGTGGCCGCCGTGGTCCAGATGTGGTGGGACCGCCGGTCGTACCGGGCCGGGACCACCCCGGAGCCCGGGCCCGCCGAGGCCGAACCCGAACCTGTCCCCGCGCGCGCACCCGTACCCGTACCCCGTTCCGTATCCGGCCCCGCTCACGTCGCGGGCCAGGGGCCGGTCGGCGTGCACATCACCGTCCAGCCCGGCGCACGGGTGGAGATCGCGGTCTCCCTGCCCGCCTCCGCCGCCGCTGGGCCGCTGGCCTCGGTCAAGGAGAACAGCCCGTGGTAGGAGGCGGTTTGACCGTGCGGCCTTCGCTGAGCGAGGTGGAGCAGCGCCTGCTGGACTGCTACACGGTGTACATGGCCACCGAGCCACAGATCCTGTTCAAGATGTTCGGACCGCTGCTCTCGCGGGCGTCGTGCGAGGACATCGCGCAGGAGGCGTACGACAAGGTGGCGGACAAGGCGGCCGCGGGCGAGCTGCAGTCCGTGCAGACGTTGCCCGGATACCTCAGGACCGCCTCGCGGAATCTGGCCAAAGACGCCTTGCGGGCGCTGCGGCGGGATCCGGTCCGCTACGACAGCGAGTACGTCGCCCAGGCCCCGCCGCCGCCCCGGGTGTCGTCCGACGACGCCGAGCTCCTGGAGCGGGTCGTCATCCCGGTCATCGACGCGTTGCCCCGCACCCGGCGCCGCAAGATCGCCCAGTTGCAGAGCCAGGGCCTGGAGGACGCCGACATCGCCGCCGCGCTCGGCATAGACAGGCACCGGCTGCACAAGGACCGCTCACGCGTCGTCGGTGAGCTGCGCGGCAAGCTGGGCAAGCACATCCGAGACGGCCATCGCAAGCAGACACGACGCGTAGAGAAGAAGGACGGGTGACGGCGGTGCGCCGCTTCAGCGAGGACAACGGCGCCGGCAGCAGCCCCGCGCCCGAATCTGCTGGCGGGCTGCTGGCCCTCCGCAGGCAGTTGCAGGGGCCGCCGGACTTCTGGGACCGGCCCGACGGGGACTTCGGCCCCCTGGACCGCATCTCCCCCTACACGGTCGAGGCCCGCCGGAAGGCGAACACCTTCTACCGCCTCGGCTCGAAGGCGCTGCTACGGGACGACCTCGCCCCGGCGGTCGACTGGCTGAGCGTCGCCGCGGCCGCCGGCCACCCCGGCGCCCTGTTCCGCCTCGCGGTGATCACCCTGCGCCAGGGCGAGGACTGGACGCCGGACGCGCGGCTCCTCCTCGCCGAGGCGGCCCAGCACGGGCACGAGGACGCGCGCCGCCTCCTGCGGGCACCGGACACCGCGAGCCCGGCGGGGGAGGGGGCGAGGCCGCAGGACGAGACCTTCTTCGAGGAGGTCCGCGACTTCCTCTCCGAGCCCGCCACCGCCGCCGCCGTCACGTCTGCCTCCGCCTCGGCATTCGCCGCCGCGCCCGCGCAGGGCGGTTCGCCCCCCGAGCCTCCACAGGTCGCCGACGAACATGACGAGTTGCTCGTACGGGAGAAGGTGACGGCGACGGCGACGGCGGATGTGGATGTGGATGCGGATGCGGATGCGGATGCGGCGACGAAGCCGGCCACGGTCACGGAGCCGGCCACGGTCACGGAGCCGGGGACGGGCGTATCCGACCTGGTCCTGGTGTCCGCGCCCGTGCTGCCGACCATCCCGAGCCCGCCCCCGCGCCCCACCGACGACCCCGCCGTCCGCAGGGCAGAGCTGCACTCCGTACCCGCCGGCCTGTCGTTGGCCCTTCCCGACCTGAGGGAGGAGCCCGCCCGCCCGCACGGCCTGATCCTGCCGAGCGGGTCGCCCTGGTGGTCGGCCAACGCCCTGCGCCCCGCCACGCTCAACCAGCTCGCCAGGCCCGCGTCCCCACCCGCCGCCGTGCCGGAGCGGTGGCAGATCACCCGGCGGGCGCGCGATCTGCTCCAGCTGATCGGACCGGACGGCATCGACACGCGCACCCTCGCCCGGCGCACCGGGGCGGCGCTGAGCTTCGTCGTCCAGATGCTCCACTGGCTGCGCGAACAGCGGTTCCTGGAGTCCCGCGACGGCATCCACTACCCCGGCGAGCTCATGACGAGCCTCACCCGGGGCTCCCTGCTGACCGAGACCCTCGCCGAGCTGCGCGACGAGCTCGGGGCCGCCGTCTACATCAGCTCCTACACCGACGGCGAGATCGTCATCCAGGAGGCCTCCTCCAGCGACACGGCACCCGCCGTCAACGAACAGACGCCGTTCGGCCTGAGCGCCCACGCGAACGCCGTCGGCAAGAGCCTGCTGGCCCAGCAGAACTTCGCCTCGCGCATGGACCACCTCAGCCGGTACCCCTTCATCCAGCTCACCGACCGGACCATCACCGACGAACGCACGCTCTTCCAGCACCTCGATACGGACGGCCCCCACGCTGCCCAGTTCGACCTCCTGGAGTACGCCGACACGGACCTCTGCGTCGCCTACTCCCTCGGCCTGCCCAACCGCGCCTCCAGCCTCGCCCTGTCCATGCCCGCCACCCAGCACTCCCGCCTCATCACGGCCGCCCGCATCCTGAGCAGGCGCGCGACCGGCATCCTCCTGGCCCACCTCCTGGCCGACGACGTCCACCAGCCCACCGTCCACCACACCGGACGCCGGGAGAGCGGACCGGCCGAGGCGCGCCACGCACTGCGGTGAACCGTCGGGCCCGGCACACGTGTGCCGGGCCCGACGGCGAGACCGCGTGCGGGTATGGCTCCGGTCCCACTCGCGGAGTCCGCGTCTGGGTCCCTCTCCCTCAAGGCCAGGTGCGGGCCGTCCGGCGGCCAGGGGCCCCCTCGGCGGACGGCATGGTGACCGCGTAGTCGATGAGGGAGCCGAGCGTCGCCAGCTCGCCGTGGTGGATCGCGCCGCGCGGGTCGTCGGAGAGGAGGCGGGGGACGCCCCGGACGCAGGCCGCGATCGCGAGGAGCGCGGTCTGTTCACGGCGGGACAGAACAGGAGTGGCGGTTCCTGCCAGGTACCGGACCAGACCGTCGAGGGCCTCCCGCGTACCACCCTGCTCGGTGTCGGCCCGGCCGAGGCCGCCCATGGTCTCCTCGACGGCGGAGGCGAGCACCTCGCGCACCCAGTCGCCCGGCGGCAGGGGCAGCCCCCGCATCCACGCCGCGGCGCGCCGCCCGACGGCTGCGGCCTCGGCGAGGACCAGCCGCTCGTACTCGGCCTCTTCGGCGAGAACGGCGGCCTCTTCCGGATCGGACGGCGGCGCGGGCACAGGATCGCTGTGCCGTTCGGCCGACATCCGCGCGGAGGGGACGGGCTCGTGGCCCCCGCCGTCGGCTGATGGCGGCGGCGTGTCCCCTCGGGACGGTTCGGGCAGTTGATCGGTGGTCATGGAGGGTGAACGAGCGACCGAGGGCCTGGTGGCGGGAGGGGGCGCCGTCTCAGCCGCGCGGTCGCCCGACGGCCGGCGTCCCGTCCTCGACGTGCCCCGGGCGGGCGGCCCGGATCCCGAAGGAGACCCGGGGGACGAGCGTCAGGACGAGCACGTAGACCCGCTGGTTGCCGCGACGGGCCGCGAGGCTGGGCAGCACGAACGAGGCGGGCACACCGATCACCGTCACGTACGCCGGCAGCAGACCGGACGTTCCGGCCGGAACACCGGCGTCCTGGCACTGGGAGGGAACCCGCCGCCCACGGCGGCTGATCGCCACGAGCCCCAGACCAGGACGGCCACGGCCACGGGGCGGCCCAGACCGTGTCACCGGCGCGCCGGTGACACGACCGCCACTCCCGGCATGCGGGGCCCGCGCACGGCTCCTACGTTGGGGATCATGACAGTCCAGGTCACAGACCAGCCCGCCGCGCACCGCTACGAAGCCCGCCTCGACGGCGCCGAGGAGATCGCGGGGATCGCCGAGTACCTGCGTACTCCCGAGCTGATCGCGTTCACCCACACCGAGGTCGACTCCGCGTACGAGGGGAAGGGCGTGGGGTCCGCGCTGGCCCGCTCCTCGCTGGACGAGGCGCGCGCCGCGGGGCTGAGAGTGCTCGCGGTCTGCCCGTTCTACGCCGGCTGGATCGCCCGGCATCCGGAGTACAAGGAACTCCTGTACCAGAGCCGCAGCAAGGTCACCGACTGAATCACCTGGCCGGCGCGGGGGAGGCCGGCCAGGACGCCGCCGCCTTCGAGCGCGGCGTTCCAGGTCACGCCGAACTCCTTGCGGGAGATCGTCACCGAGCCTTCGAGGCCCACCCGCAGGTTGCCATGGGGGTCGACGGCGTTGCCGGTGTACTCGAAGTCGATCTGCCCCGTCCAGGTAAGCGGTCCCCTCGAACTGCTGGAAGGAGCCGCGGACCTTGGTCACCATCGCGTGGCGGGCGACGAAGCCGATCCGGGTGTGAGGCCGCAGGTGAGGCGCTCCCCGGGCAGGCGGCGGCGCGGGGGTCGGCCACGGGGCGATTCGTCAGGACGTATCGGGCGGGCATGTAGTAGCCCGGCACGCCCCCGTCACGTGCCGCTATCGTGCGAGTACCTGGCCGGAAGGGGCGCGCCCGTGCAGCCGTTGACGTTCATCGTGGGAACAGGCCGCAGCGGCTCGACCGCCTTGTCACGTGTGCTGAACCTCCACCCCGACGTGCTGAGCGTGAACGAGCTGCTCGCCTCCGTCGGCGTCGGAGGCGTTCCGGAGGGGCGGTTGTCGGGGCGGGAGTTCTGGCAGTCGCTCGCCGCGCCGAACCCGGTCTTCGAGAAGATGACCGCCTCGGGGCTTCCGCTCCCGGAGTTCCTCTACACGCGCCGGCCCGGGAGGTACGCCGCCGCTGACGGCTCGGGGATCCCGGCCCTCCTGCTCATGGTGCTGCCCCACCTGTCGGATCGGCCGGACGACTTGTTCGACGACCTGGGGCGAACGGTCGGCGCTTGGCCCGAACGCTGCGCGGCCGACCACTACCGCGCCCTGTTCGGGCTGCTGCGCGACCGGTTCGGGCGGACAGCGGTGGTGGAGCGGTCGGGCTACTCCACGGAGTGGATCCCCCGCCTGCGCGGGCTCTTTCCCGAGGCGCGCTTCGTCCACCTGGTCCGTTCCGGCCCCGACTGCGCCCTGTCGATGAGCCGGCATCCCGGCTACCGGACGATCCTGATCCTGCGGGAGATCCTCGAACGCTGCGGTGCGGAAAGCCTCTTCGAGCTCACCGAGCACCAGGTGCGCGCCCTTCCCCCGGACCTGGCCCCGCTGCTCGCCGACCGCTTCGATCCGGCACTGGTGTGGGACCGCGACATCCCCTACGCGGCCTTCGGCGAGCTGTGGTCCCGCCTGGTCACGGAGGGCGTCGCCCACCTGGAGGAGCTTCCCCCGGAGCGGCGGACGACCCTGGTGTACGAGGAGTTGCTGGACCACCCCGGCAGAGAGCTGTCGCGCTTGGCGGAGTTCATCGGGGTGGAGCCGGTCACCGGCTGGCTGACCATGGCCCGGACCATGCTGGACGGCGGTCGCCGAGGTGCGTCGAGCCGCCTGGCACCCGCCGATCGGGCGGCACTTGAGCGCAGTTGCGTGCCAGGGGAGCGGGCCCTGGGACGGAACGACGGCGGCTGAGCCGACCATGTCCCCGCCACACCGTCGGCCCGCGGTCCGCCCCGCCTCCGGGCTGGACTTGGTGCCGATCTCGGGCTCGTCCGCAACTCTTCGGGCCGCAGTGAGCGGCACACCCTCCGGTGGATCGTGGTCGACATGGCGACGCGCCACCTCCACGGTTTTCGGCCGAAGCTCGTCCATACGCCACGCGCCCTGGAGCGGCTGCGCGAGGCAGGACGCAGACGGGGACTCGGGGCGGACCACGCGGCGGCGGACGTCTCCGCGACCCTGGAGCGGTACGCGCGCCAGTACCGCGCGGAGAGGGCGCCGTACAGCCCGCACCCTGACCGCTGCCTCTGCCACGCCTGCCTCACCCGTGAGTCCGAGTGACGGCGAGCGCCTCGGTCCGGAGTGCGATCGCCGTCAGAGCCCGGCCTGGAGCCGTAGGCCCGCCAGGGTGAGGTCCAGGGCGGAGCGGAACTGGTCGGCGTCGTCGTGGCCGTCGAACTCGTCGACGATCTCGTGGACGAACGGGAAGTCCTCCGGGGGGAGCTCCCGCCACGTGCGGGCGAAGCGGCCGAGGAAGGCGTCGCGGTCGACCGCGCCGTCGAGGACCTCCTGGGGCGGCTCCTGGCCCATGTCGACGGCCGAGCCGACGACGACCCCGACGACCGCCGAGACGGCGTGGAAGCGCTGGCGGGAGGTGAGGTCCAGGCGCAGGGTCTGGCGGCCGAGCAGGTCGTAGATCCGCAGCGAGTTGCTCTGCACGTCGGTGTTGCGCATGAAGTACGCGCCGAGCCAGGGGCGGCGGACCACCGCGTCGAAGAGGGTGACCGCCATCGCGCGCAGGTCGTCGATGGGGTCCTCGCCGAGCGGGAGCTTCTCGATGTCGCCGAGGACCCCGGCCATGACGTGGTCCGTGGCGAGGTCCAGCAGCTCGTCCTTGTTCGCCACGTACCAGTAGATGCTGGCGACGCCGCCGCCCAGCCGCTGGGCCAGGGCCCGGAAGGTCAGGGCCGGGGCTCCCGCCTCGTCCAGGAGGGCGACCGCCTCGTTGAGGACGGACTCCATCGAGTGGGAAGCGCGGCGGCGCCCCGCGCCCGGGCGGGCCTGCTGGCGTGTCATGGCGCGCACTCCTCACCTTTACAGCGGATCGAACGTTGTTCTATCGTAACGGATGGAACAGCGTTCGATACTCGAACCATGTTCGATGTTCCGCGTTCGATCGAAAGGAGTGCGCCATGACCACCGCCACGCTCACCAGCCCGCCCCGCACCTACACGTCCCTGCGCGCGGCGTGGATCCCCCTGGCCGCCCTCTGCCTGGCCTTCTTCGTCGAGATGGTCGACAACACCCTGCTGTCCATCGCGCTGCCCACCATCGGCCGCGATCTCGGCGCGGGCACGACCGCGCTCCAGTGGGTCACGGGGGCCTACTCGCTCACCTTCGGTGGCCTGCTGCTCACCGCCGGCTCCATCGCGGACCGGTTCGGGCGCCGCCGTGTGCTCCTGATCGGGCTCGCCGTCTTCGGCGCGCTCAGTCTCGGCGTACTCCTCGTCCATTCCGCCGGCGGGCTCATCGCCTTGCGCGCCGGACTCGGTGTGGCCGCCGCCGCGATGGCGCCGATCACGAACTCCCTCGTCTTCCGGCTCTTCGACGACAAGGCGCTCCGCATGCGCGCCATGACCGTGATGATCGTCGTCGGCATGTCCGGATTCGTCCTCGGCCCGCTGCTCGGCGGCACGGCGCTGGCGCACGTGTCGTGGGAGTGGCTGCTGCTCGTGAACGCCCCCATCGCGGTGATCGCCTGCGTCGGCGTGCGGCTCGGCGTCCCGGCCGACCGCCCCGACGGCCTGACCAAGGACGCCCTCGACGTACCGGGCGCCGTCCTGAGCGTCGCCGCCATCGGCCTCGCCTGCTACTCCCTGACCAGCGGCGTCGAGCACGGCTGGCTCTCCACCCTCACCCTCGCGTCGGTCGTCGGAGCCCTCGCCGCGGGGGTCTGGTTCTTCCGCCACGAGCGCCGGACGGCCGCGCCCATGCTCGACCTGCGCCTCTTCTCGCGCGGTACGGTCCGAGGCGCCGCCCTCGCTCAGACCGGCACGTCCATCGCCATGGCGAGCGTGATGTTCGGCCTGATCCTGCACTTCCAGTACGCGTACGGCTGGAGCCCCGTCCGCGCCGGGCTCGCCAACCTGCCGATCATCGTGACCATGCTCCTGGCGACCCCGCTGTCCGAGTGGCTCGCCCGCCGTTTCGGGCACCGCGTCGCCTGCCTGGTGGGCGCCGGGTTCCTCGCGGGCTCGCTGGCCGGACTCGCCTGGGGCGTCGAGCACGGGTACGCCGTCATCGCGGTGTGCATGGTCCTCATGACCATCGGCCTGCGCACCGTGATGACGATCTGCGCCGTCGCCCTCGTGGAGGCGATGCCGAGCAACCGCACCTCCATGGGCACCGCCCTCAACGACACCGCCCAGGAGGTCGGCTCCAGCATCGGTACGGCCGTCATCGGCACCCTCATCGCCGTCCTGGTCACCACGCGACTCCCCGCGGGCACCTGGAGCGCCGACCTGATCGCGTCCTTCTTCCACGGCGAGCGCGTCACGTACGCCCTCCTCGCCGTCGTCGTCGGCCTCGTCGCCGCCGGCGGCGCACTGGGCCTCACGGACTCCCGCTCGGTGGAAGAGCACGGGACGGAGGACGGCGAGGCGAAGGGCGGCGAGGTGGAGGCGGCCGCCTGAGCGTCCGGGTGCTGCCGGTCGCGGGGGCTGCCGGATAATCCGGCCGTGGACACATCCGATGAGGGGCAGCCCCTCGATCCCGTCTGGCTCGACGCCGAGAACAACGTGTGCGGTGTGGTGAGGGGAGTCTCGAACGCGTCGAGGCTGGCCGAGCGGTTCGTCGCCGCCGGCTGGAACTCCAGATCGTCGTCGTGGGAGTCGTACGAGATCGAGACCGGCTGGTGCCGAGTCGAGATCGACCCGACCGGCGGGGACACGCTCCTCAACGGAGTCGTCGACCCTCGGCGCTTCGAGGACCTGGCCACGCTGCTGACGCGGTTCGGTCTGCGGTTCGGTCTCGAACTGTACGACGGTGACGGCGAACTGCTGCGGGAGATCGAAGCCGACGCTCCGACAGCACCCCGGCCCGTGACTCCTCGGCCGTTCGTTCGGCCCTTCGGCGGGCTGCTCGCTCGGCTCGGGCGCCTTCGGCCGGGGCGTGGCGGGGAGGAGGGAGCTACCCGGGGCCATGGACGGCAGTCGGAGCAGTGTGACATGCCCTCGGGCGAGTGACCTGCGCGTCGTTATCGAACGCGATCGCTACATATGTGCGGGTGACCCTTTCACGTGGGCGGATCGTGTCCGCCACCTCCCTGTTCGTGCTGTCCGCCGTCCTGTGCCCCGCCGCCGTCCCCGCGGCGGCGGCCGAACCCGCGGCGACCGCCGCCCCGGTCGCCGCGACCGGCCCCCTCGCCGCGCGCGTCCTGCCCGAACCGCCCGGCCCCGATCAGGTCCGCGCCGAACTCGACCATCTCACCGTCGAGGCCCCGCACTCGATGAGCGGCTACTCCCGGGACCGGTTCCCCCACTGGATCAAGCAGTTCGGGGAGTGCGACACCCGCGAGGTCGTCCTCTCCCGCGACGGCCAGGGCGTCACCCAGGACTCGGCCTGCCGCGCGATCGAGGGCACCTGGACCAGCGTGTACGACGACAAGGTCGTCGACACCGCGACGAAGATCGACATCGACCACATCGTCCCCCTCGCCAACGCCTGGCGCTCCGGCGCCGACACCTGGACCACCGACAAGCGCAAACGATTCGCCAACGACCTCGACAACCCCCAGCTGATCGCGGTCTCCGCCGCCTCCAACCGCTCCAAGGGCGACCAGTCGCCGGACCAGTGGGCCCCGCCCAGCGTCGACTACTGGTGCACGTACTCCCGTGCCTGGACCCACATCAAGTCCCTCTACGGACTGTCCGTCACCCAGCCCGAGAAGGACAAGATCATCAGGATGCTCGACAACTGCGCCTGAGCCGCCCGCCGCCGCCCCACGGGCCCGCGCGGTCACGCACCGCGGGGCCCGGCCGGCTGCCCCGTGAACGGCGGACCTAGGCTTCTGCCCATGAACATCGTGCGGGCTCGGGTATGGCGTTTCACGGTCGAGGAAGGGAAGACGGGAGCGGAGGCCGTCCAGTGCGTCGAGATCGGGCAGGGTCCGCTGCCGGTCTCCCTGGCCGCCGTGATCAACATCAACGCGCTCGCCTGTGACCTGCGCAAGACCGTCGACCAGCGCGTGCGCGATCACGAGATCCGACTGCTCCTCAGCTACATCTCCGCCGGGCAGGGCCACGGGCCGCTCGGCGTCGAGCACCTGAGCCTGGACGCGAGCGCCGGCCACATCAAGCGTTTCGTCAGCGAGTGCACCGGGCTCGGTGTCATGACCGCCGCCAGCCAGACGCTGTTCGACTGGTCGCCCAAGACCGACGGGATCGGCAGTTTCGACAACTTCGACACCCTCCCGGGAAAGGCCGTCGGGTACACGAAGACAGGTGTGCGGCCGGATCTCCTGTACGACTTGGCGGCGGGCCCGGTCGCCGGCGAGGCGCGGGGGCGGCGCCGGGACGCCCCTCAGATGCTCCCGCCCGGCAAGGGGACGCCGGAGCAGCGGCGGCGTCTGGAGGCGCTGGCCCGCTGGTCCGTCGCCCACAAGGATCACGCGTACTTCATGAGCTGGGTGTGGCTCGGCCAGGGCGGCGTGTACGTCGACATCTTCCTGCCCGACGGCTCCCCGGGGCTGAAGGGGCTCAGGACGGACTGGATCGAGACCCCCGGTGACGGGGAGCCCTGGCGCTTCCGTGTGCCACGGCTGGAGCGGCGGCGGCCGCCCGTTCTCGACCTGGCCCCCGACTCGGACTCGGGCCCGGACTCGGAACACTTCGCGATGAGGGTGGTCGACTCCTTGCGGGTCGGAGACGAGAGCGCCGCCGGCCGGTCCATGGCCGATCAGGTGGCGCCCGTGGTCGATGCCGCGATGGACCGTGCTTTCGGCCGTGAGGCGGACACCCTCGGTTCGTTCGCCGGGGTTCCGGTCCGAGGGCGTTGGATCAGCGGTGACGCCTTGGGCGCGGCGCGGCACGAGGTGCTGCTCGGCGTACTGGGGGAACGGGTGGACGTGGACCGCCGTGGGCGGCGCGAGCGGCTTGCCGGGCTGTCGGACGACCGGCTCGACGTGTTCCTCGACGGACGTCTGCTCACCGTCGTACGGCCCGTGGACGCCCCTCGGCCGAGCTGGGAGCGCATCAACGCCGATCTGCTGGGCCTGTCCTGACCGGCCCGCTTCCTCCGGGTCGTCCGGCCGGCCGGACGACCCGGAGGCCCGGCCCCCACGGCCCGGTCACCGTGCGGTTGTCCCAAACCCCGGCGCTGTCCGCCCCGGTCGGAAATCCACCGGCCGAGGACCCTCAGGTGGATGAGCAGCGGCATGGTGTCCGCGTTGACCGGCGGTCCGGAAGCTGATCGGCGGCGTGCACGTCGCCCCAGCATCCTCCCGAGCCGCGCCCTCGCCGGGTACATGCACGGGCGTTGAGCCGCGGACCGTGCTGGCTCATGCCGACTGTGGCTCAAGACGATGAAGTCTGGCCCATCTGCCCGTCTTCTGGGGCCTCGTGTGATGTCCGCGCACCAGTGAGCCGGACTCGCGCGCCCCTGGTCACTCGGGCGTGAGGATGCGCCCCGGACGTGCTCCCGTACGCTCCTGTGGCAGGCCCGCGCGCCGGTCGGCCAGCGTCTCGTCATAGCGGAGCGTGACCAGGCGGGCCAGCGCGTCGTGCGGGCCCAGCGGGGCCGAGGTGACGCACGCGCCCGCTCGCGCGGCCCGCCGCGCGAAGAAGCCAGGGCCGAGCAGGTATTCCGCGACAGCGACCCGCCGGTGCCCACGCGCCCGCAGCGCGGTCACGGCCTCGGCGGGCGTGGGCCCGGCCGCGCACAGGTACGCCGGCACGACGACGGGGGCGTAGGCCCGCGTCTCTCGCAGGTGCTCCCGGAGCAGCCCGGCCATGGTGACGGTGTCGACGTTGGCGTCGGGATCGGTCGAGCCCGCCGCCGCGAGCACCAGTGCGTCGCCGAGCCCCGGCCTGGCCCCGGGCTCCAGCGCTGTGTCGGGCGCGGTCCAGCCGGCCTCGTCGAGCCGCTCTGCGAGGGCCTGCGCCAGCAGCGGGTCCGGGCCGAGGGCGGGGGCCACCGTGGCCCGCAGGTGGGGCGCCTCGGTGAGCGCGGCCGGGATGTCGACCCGGACGTGGTACCCGGTGCCGAGCAGCAGCGGTACAAGTACCACCTCGCCGCGCAGCCGGGCCAGCGCCTCGGGGAGCGAGGGGGAGACCAGGTCCAGGAAGCAGCGCTCAACCCGGAGTTCCGGCCGCAGCGCGCGGACCCGCGCTACCAGGGCCTCCGTGGCGGCGACCCCGGCCGCCTCCCGGGTGCCGTGGGCGACGGCGAGGAGTGCAGGGCGAAGGGACGGCGCGTCCGTCATCCGGACGCCAGCCGGTAGCCGCGCTTCGGGACGGTGCGGACGAGGTCGCTGTGCCGGCCGAGCGACTGCCGCAGTCGGGCGACGGCCGCCTCGACGGCGTGTTCGTCGGCGTCGGAGTCGGCCCACGCGCGGCGCAGCAGTTCGGCGCGGCTCAGCACCCAGCCCGGGTTCTCGGCGAGGGCGCGCAGCAGGGTGGCGCCCTTGGGGGAGAGCCAGTGGCTCTCCCCGTCGACGAGCAGCGCGCTGCCCTGGAGCACCAGCTCGCGTCCCCCCGCCTGGAGAGTCCGGCGGCTGCGGGCGGGGAGGACCTCGGTGAGTGTGCGGACCAGGGAGCCGAGGCGGCCGCGTTCGGGCCAGACGACGGGGATGCCGGCCTCGACGAGCGGGCGCGCGCAGACCGGGCCGACGCAGACGCAGAGGATCTCGCCGCGCAGCGCCTCCAGGACCGGGCCGTCGAGGCGGTCGGCCGCGGCGGTGGCGAGGAAGGCGGTGATCGCGGGCGCGCTGGTGAAGGTCAGGGCGTGGAGCTCGCGGCGTGCGGTCTGCTCGACCAGGCGTCTGACGGGTGCCGGGTCCTCGGGTGGGGCCCAACGGTAGACGGGGACGGAGATCACCTCGGCGCCGCGTTCGCGCAGCGCGGTGCCGAACTCGGTGAGCGGGATGCCGTGTTCCTGGACGGCGATCCGGGTGCCCGGGAGCGGGCGGGCGAGAAGCCAGGTGAGCAGCTCGTCAGTGGCCTCGCTGCGGGGGGACCAGGTCTCGTCCAAGCCGCTCGCCCGTACCGCGCCGGTGGCCTTGGGGCCGCGGGTGAGGACGACGGCGTCGCGGCAGGCGGCTGCGAGCTCGGCGCCGCGGCCCCAGCCGTCGGCAGCGCTCATCCAGCCGCGCCAGCCGACGCCGGTGGTGGCCACCACGTAGTCCAGCGGCGCCCGCAGGCACAGCTCGGTGGCGCGCCGCAGGGCGAGGTCGTCCTCCAGCGGGAGGATGCGCAGTGTCGGCGCCTCGACCACCCGCGCCCCGCGCCGGTTCAGCAGCGCGACGAGCTCGTCGCGGCGCCGCGCGGCGGTGACGCCGACGGTGAACCCGGTCAGCGGGAGGAGCACGCTCCCGGGGGCGCCGGACTCGTGTGAGCCGGACCCGGGGGCGTCGGAGGTCTCTGCGGTGCCCATGGACGCAGGTTCACGGCCCCCGGTTACCGGGAGGTTGCCCGGGGATCACACGCGCGTCAACGAAACGCCCGTTCGTGTTACGGCGCATGTCCGCGGACCCACCCCGTCCCGACGGGGGCGTGAGGGAGGCGTACCGCCTGTGAAACACACGGGACAAGGCCGCGTAACGCCCGGCGGTCAGGGTCGAGGGCATGACGACGACCACCCTTGCGCAGCCCGACGGGATCGCCGGGACGGCGACCGCGACGCATTGCCCGTACTGCTCACTGCAGTGCGGCATGCGGCTCGCGCCGTCCGCCGCCGGCGGACCGGTGCCGGTGGAGGTGCACGGACGGGAGGACTTCCCCGTCAACCGGGGCGCGCTCTGTGGCAAGGGCCAGAACGCGGCGGCGCTCCTCGCGCCCGGCGCCCGGCTCACCACGCCGCTGGTGCGCGACACCCGCGCGGACGGCTCGCGCGGCGAACTGCGGGCGGCGAGCTGGGCGGAGGCGCTGGACCGGGCCGCCGGGGGCTTCGCGTCGACGCGGGCGGCGTACGGGCCGGACGCGGTCGGCGTATTCGGCGGGGGAGGGCTGACCAATGAGAAGGCCTACCAGCTGGGCAAGTTCGCGCGGGTCGCGCTGCGCACGGCGACGATCGACTACAACGGCCGTTTCTGCATGTCCTCGGCGGCGGCCGCGAGCCGGATCGCCTTCGGGATCGACCGCGGGCTGCCGTTCCCGCTCGCGGACATCCCCAGGACCGACTGCCTGATCCTGGTCGGCGCCAACCCGGCCGAGACGATGCCGCCGGCGCTGCGCTACTTCCGCGAACTGCGGGAGAACGGCGGCACGCTGATCGTGGTCGACCCGCGCCGCACCCGTACCGCTGAGCTGGCCGACCTGCACCTTCAGCCGGTGCCGGGCACGGACCTGGCGTTGGCGCTCGGGCTGCTGCACCTGCTCGTCGCGGACGGCATGGTCGACGCCGACTTCGTCGCCGAACGCACTACCGGCTTCGAGCAGGCGCGGGGCGCGGCGATGGCGCACTGGCCGGAGCGGGTCGAGCGGATCACCGGCGTCCCGGTGGCCCGACTGCGGGCGGCGGCACACCATTTCGGCCGGGCCCGGACCGGCATGGTGCTGACCGCGCGCGGGCCGGAGCAGCAGAGCAAGGGCACCGACACCGTCGGCGCCTGGATCAACCTCTGTCTGGCCTCCGGCAAGGCGGGTCGGCTGCACTCCGGTTACGGCTGCCTCACGGGACAGGGCAACGGGCAGGGGGGACGGGAGCACGGCCAGAAGGCGGACCAGCTCCCCGGCTACCGTTCGATCGAGGACCCGGACGCCCGCGCCCACATCGCCGCCGTCTGGGGCGTCGCCCCGGAGACGCTGCCGCGCAGCGGCCGTTCCGCCTACGAACTCTTGGACAGCCTGGGTCAGGAGACCCCGGACGGTGTGCGGGCGCTGCTGCTGATGGGCTCCAACCCGGTCGTCTCCGCACCCCGCGCGGGGCGGATCACCGAACGGCTGCGGGCGCTGGACCTGCTGGTCGTCTCCGACCTGGTCCTCTCCGAGACCGCGCAGCTCGCCGACGTGGTGCTGCCGAGCACGCAGTGGGCGGAGGAGACCGGCACCATGACGAACCTGGAGGGCAGGGTCCTGCTGCGCCGCCGGGCCGCCGAGCCGCCGGAGGGCGTGCGCAGCGACCTGTGGGTGCTGAAGGAGCTCGCCGAGCGGCTCGGAGCGACCGGCCAAGGCGGCGCGGGCGGCTTCGACGCCGACCCGGAGACGGTCTTCGCCGAGCTGCGCCGGGCCTCGGCGGGCGGGCAGGCGGACTACGCCGGGATCAGCTACGAGCGGATCGTGGCCGAGGACGGCGTCTTCTGGCCCTGCCCGGACGAGGCGCACCCCGGTACGGCCCGGCTGTTCCTGGACTCCTTCGCCACCCCCGACGGCCGCGCCCGGTTCTCCGCGGTGAGTCACCGGCCCGCGGCCGAGGAGCCGGACGCCGAGTACCCGCTGTACCTCACCACCGGCCGGGTGCTCGCGCAGTACCAGAGCGGCGCGCAGACGCGCCGGGTGGCGGAGCTGAACACGGCCGCGCCCGGGCCCTTCGTGGAGCTGCACCCGCGCCTCGCGGCCCGGCTCGGCGTCGCGGACGGCGAGCGGCTCGCGGTCGTCTCGCGGCGCGGCCGGGTGGTCGCGCCGGCCCGGGTCACCGACACGATCCGGCCGGACACGGTCTTCATGCCCTTCCACTGGGCCGGCCCCGGCCGGGCGAACACGCTGACCAACCCGGCCCTGGACCCGAGCTCGAAGATGCCCGAGTTCAAGGTCTGCGCGGTGCGGTTGGAAGCAGTGCCGCGTCCGGAACCGACGGGGGAGCCGAAGTGAGCAAGCGTCATGTCGTCGTCGTCGGCTCAGGCATGGCCGCGGCGCGGTTCGCCGAGCGGTACTCCGCTCTCGGTGGGACGGGCCGGGTCACCCTCTACGGCGCCGAGGCCCGCGCGCCCTACAACCGGGTCCTGCTCGCGGACGTGCTGACCGGCCGCTACGACGCCGAGGCGATCGCCCTGCCCGCCGGGGACGCGGAGCTGCGGCCCGGCACCGAGGTCGTCGCGCTCGACCTGGGCGCCCGGCTGCTGACCCTGGCCGACGGCCGCACCGAGGCCTACGACGAGCTGGTGCTGGCCACCGGCGCCAATCCGGTGCTGCCGCCGATCCGCGGCCTGCGCCGCGCCGACGGCGGGGGGCTGCGCGACGGCGTGCACGCGCTGCGCACCCTCGCCGACTGCGCACGGCTCGCGGAGGAGGCGATGGAGGCCAGGCGCGCCGTGGTCGTCGGCGGCGGGGTGCTGGGCGTCAGCACCGCGCGGGCGCTGGCCGCGCTCGGGCCGCGGGTCGAGATCGTGCACCAGGGTCCGCACCTGATCGAGCGCCAGCTGGACGCGGACGCCGCGACCGCACTGCGCGGCGCGCTGCGCTCACTCGGCGTCGAGGTCTACCTGGGCAACCGCGCCCGGGCGCTGACCGAGGCGGGCGAGGTCGAGCTGGCCAACGGCTACCGGCTCTCCACCGACCTGGTCGTCCTGGCCTGCGGCGTCCGCCCGCGGACCGCGCTCGCGCACGCGGCGGGGCTGGAGGTCGGCAAGGGCGTCCTGGTCGACGACACCCTGGCGGCGTCCGCCCCGCACGTGTACGCGATCGGGGACTGCGCCGAGCATGCCGGGGCCGTCCACGGCCTGGCCGGTCCCGCCTGGGAGCAGGCCGACGTGCTCGCCGCCCGGCTCTCCGGCGCCGACACCGAGGCCCGCTACCGCGGTTCGCGCCCGCTCGCCCGGCTGAGCACCGGACCGATCGAGTACGCCGCCTTCGGCGAGGTCCACCTCGACCCGGCCGGGCCGGACGGGGACGGCATCGACGAGCTGCGGCTCACCGACGCCACCCGCGGCAGCTACAAGAAGCTCGTGATGCGCGGCGACCGGCTGGTTGGCGCCATCCTCCTCGGCGACCTCGCCACCGTCGGCGACCTGGCCCGCGCGCTGGAGCGCGACGACGCCCACACCGACTCACCGCTGCACCTGCTCACCACCACCCACGGAGCCCACTGATGACGACCCATCTGAGAGACCTCGTCCTGGTCGGCCACGGCATGGTCGGCCAGCGCTTCCTGGAGGCCTTCGTCGAGCAGCCGGCCGCCGCCGAGTGGCGGGTCACCGTGCTGGCCGAGGAGCCCCGCGCCGCCTACGACCGGGTGCACCTGACCTCGTGGTTCTCCGGCACCAGCGCGGAGGAGCTGTCGCTCACCCCGGCCGGCTTCCTCGCCGAGCACGGTATCGACCTGCGCCTCGCCGACCCGGTGACGGGGATCGACCGGGCCGCGCACACCGTCACCTGCGCCTCGGGCACGGTGCTCCGCTACGACGCGCTGGTGCTGGCCACCGGCTCCTACCCGTTCGTGCCGCCGGTCCCCGGCCACGACGCGGCGGGCTGCCACGTCTACCGGACGATCGAGGACCTGGAGAAGATCCGCGACGAGGCCGAGGCCCCCGACGAGTCGGCTGCCGGAACCCGTATCGGCGTGGTCGTCGGTGGCGGCCTGCTCGGGCTGGAGGCCGCCGGCGCGCTGACCGCGCTCGGCCTGGAGACCCACGTCGTCGAGTTCGCGCCGCGCCTGATGGCCATCCAGGTCGACGAGGGCGGCGGCAAGCTGCTCAAGCGCAAGATCGAGGACCTCGGCGTCAACGTCCACACGGGCGCCGGCACGCAGTCGGTGCTGACCCACCGGGACGGGCGCGTCCGGGCGATGCGGCTCTCCGACGGCCGCGAACTGCCCGCCGACCTGGTGGTCTTCTCCGCCGGTGTGCGGCCTCGCGACCAGCTGGCCCGCGCGTGCGGCCTGCCGACCGGCGAGCGCGGCGGCATCGTCGTCGACGAGCGCTGCCGCACCCGCGACCCGCACGTCTACGCGATCGGCGAGTGCGCCCTGGCCGCGGACGGCCGCGTCTACGGCCTGGTCGCCCCGGGCTACGCGATGGCCGAGACGGCGGCCCGGTCCCTCGCCGCCGAGCGCGACGGGAGCCTGCGCGAGGAGCACCACTTCACCGGCGCCGACACCTCCACCAAGCTCAAGCTGCTCGGCGTCGACGTGGCCAGTTTCGGTGACGCGCACGGCGCCACCGAGGGCGCGGTCGACGTGCTCTACAGCGACAGCCGCGCCGGGATCTACAAGAAGCTGGTCATCGGCCGCGACGGGCAGCTGCTCGGCGGCGTCCTGGTCGGCGACACCGAGGCCTACGGCCTGCTCCGTCCGCTCGCGATGGGCGGCAAGCCGCTGACGACCGCGCCCGAGCAGCTGGTGCTCCCGGCCGGTCTGGCCCCGGCGACCGGGCCGATCGCGCTGCCGGACGAGGCGGTCATCTGCTCCTGCCACAACGTCAGCAAGGGCACGATCCGGGCCGCCGTCCACGAGCGGGGCCGCACCACCGTCCCCGAGGTCAAGAAGTGCACCAAGGCCGGTACGGGCTGCGGCTCGTGCGTGAAGCTGCTCGGCACGATCGTCACCGAGGAGCTGGAGGCGGGCGGCGTCACCGTCGACAAGAGCCTGTGCGAGCACTTCGGGCACACCCGAGCCGAGCTCTACGAGATCGTGCGCGTCGCGGGGATCACGAGCTTCTCCGAGCTGCTGGTTCGGCACGGACGTGGCGGCGAGGGCTGCGACGTCTGCAAGCCGGTCATCGCCTCGATCCTGGCGAGTCTCGACCATGGGCACATCCTCGACGGCGAGCAGGGCGCGCTCCAGGACACCAACGACCACTTCCTGGCCAACCTCCAGCGCAACGGCTCCTACTCGGTCGTCCCGCGCATCCCCGGCGGCGAGATCACCCCGGAGGGGCTGATCACCATCGGCGAGATCGCCCGCGACCACGGCCTCTACACCAAGATCACCGGCGGCCAGCGGATCGACCTCTTCGGCGCCTCCGTCGACCAGCTGCCGCAGATCTGGCGGCGCCTGGTGGGCGCCGGCTTCGAGTCCGGCCACGCCTACGGCAAGTCGCTGCGCACGGTGAAGTCCTGCGTGGGGGAGACCTGGTGCCGCTACGGCGTCCAGGAGTCCGTCGGCCTCGCCATCGAACTGGAGCTGCGCTACCGGGGCCTGCGCTCCCCGCACAAGCTCAAGGCCGCCGTCTCCGGCTGTGCCCGCGAGTGCGCGGAGGCCCAGGGCAAGGACTTCGGCGTCATCGCCACCTCGGCCGGCTGGAACCTCTACGTCGGAGGCAACGGCGGCATGACCCCACGTCATGCCGACCTGCTCGCGGCGGACCTGGACAAGGAGACACTGCTCAGGTCCATCGACCGGTTCCTGATGTTCTACATCCGCACCGCCGACCGGCTGGAGCGCACCGCGGTCTGGCTGGACCGGATCGACGGTGGCCTGGACCACGTGCGCGAGGTGGTCATGGACGACTCCCTGGGCATCTGCGCCGAGCTCGACGCGCTGATGGCCCGCCACGTCGACGCCTACGAGGACGAATGGGCCGCCGTCCTCGCCGACCCCGACCGCCTGCGGCGCTTCACCTCCTTCGTGAACGCCCCCGGCACGCCCGACCCGGCCGTGACCTTCGTGACCGAGCGCGGCCAGATCCGTCCCGCCCGCCCCGAGGAGGACGGGCGGATCCTCACCCCGGTGCTGGTCGCCGGCCCCCGACTGGAGGTGCACAGCGCATGACAGAGAAGCTGGCGCGGGCCGTTGAACGGCAGGACGCGACGGGCGGAACGACGCTGACAGGCACGGTGGAGATCCTGGACGGGCGGGTCTGGACCCGCGTCTGCGCCTACGAGGAGCTGACCCCAGGACGCGGCGTGGCGGCCCTGAGCGCGAACGGCCGGCAGGTCGCGGTCTTCCGGGACCGGTCCGGCGCGCTCCACGCGGTGGACAACCGCGACCCGTTCAGCGGCGCCTGCGTGCTCTCCCGCGGCATCCTGGGCACCCGCGACGGCGTCCCGACGGTGGCCTCGCCGATGTACAAGCACGTCTTCGACCTGCGCGACGGACGCTGCCTGGACGAGGAGAAGGCCCCGGACGGCCACCCGGCTGTGCTGCGGGTCTGGGCCGTACGCGTGTCTGAGGAGGGCACCCGATGAGCACCGTGGTCGGAGACGAGACCGGGGCGGCGACGAAGGCCCCCGCCAGAACCCGCGCGATCAGCGACTGGCGCCCCGAGGACGAGGCGTTCTGGGCCGAGGCCGGTGCCAAGGTCGCCAAGCGCAACCTTGTCTACTCGGTCCTGTCCGAACACATCGGCTTCTCCGTGTGGAGCCTGTGGTCGGTGCTGGTGCTCTTCCTCGGCCCGGCCTACCACATCGACCCTGCGGGCAAGTTCACGCTGACCGCGCTGCCGACCGCGCTCGGCGCGGTGCTGCGGCTGCCGTACACCTACGCGGTGGCGCGCTTCGGCGGCCGCAACTGGACCGTCTTCAGCGCGCTGCTCCTGCTGGTGCCGACGGTGCTGACCGGGATCGTGCTGCAGCCGGGCGTCTCCTACGGGACGCTGCTCGCGGTGGCCTGCGTCGCCGGCGTGGGCGGCGGCAACTTCGCCTCCTCGATGGCGAACATCAACGCCTTCTACCCGCAGCGGCTCAAGGGCTGGGCGCTGGGGATCAACGCGGGCGGCGGCAACCTCGGGGTCCCGGTGGTGCAGCTGGTCGGCCTCGTCGTACTGGCCACGGCGGGGGCCGCGCACCCGCGGCTGGTGCCGCTGGTGTACCTGCCGCTGATCGTCCTCGCGGCGGTCGGCGCGGCGCTGAGGATGGACAACCTGACCTCGCTGAAGAACGACCGCCGCGCTCTGCGCGAGGTCGCCCGCGAGCCGCACAGCTGGGTGATGTCGCTGCTCTACATCGGCACCTTCGGCAGCTTCATCGGCTTCGGCTTCGCATTCGGGCAGGTCCTGCAGGTGCAGTTCCACCAGCAGTTCGACACCCCGGTGAAGGCCGCCTACCTGACCTTCCTCGGCCCGCTGCTGGGCTCGCTGGTGCGGCCCATCGGCGGCAGACTGGCGGACCGCTTCGGCGGGGCCAGGATCACCCTGACCACCTTCCTGCTGATGGCGGCCGGCACGGCCACCGTGCTGGCGGCCTCCCAGGCCAAGTCGCTGCCGCTGTTCCTGACCGGCTTCATCGCGCTCTTCGTGCTGAGCGGCCTCGGCAACGGCTCCACCTACAAGATGATCCCGGCGATCTTCCTGAGGAAGGACGGCACCGAGGAGGACGCGCGGCGCCACGCCTCGGCGCTGATCGGGCTCGCGGGCGCGATCGGGGCCTTCGGCGGAGTGCTGGTCAACATGGCGTTCCGCCAGTCGTTCCTGACGACGAGGAACGGCGACGCGGCCTACTGGGCCTTCCTCGCCGTCTACGCGGTCTGCTCGATCGTCACCTGGGCGGTCTACCTGCGCCCGGGCGCCGGACGGCTCAAGGGGATCTAGCGCCAACGCCGTTCAGTCAGGTGCGGGGCCTGTATGTCAAGGCCGGGAGGCGAAGCAGCGGAGCTGCCGTAGAACGTGATCACTGA
Source organism: Streptomyces sp. NPDC042100 (assembly GCF_055582325.1). Classification (NCBI taxonomy): domain Bacteria; kingdom Bacillati; phylum Actinomycetota; class Actinomycetes; order Kitasatosporales; family Streptomycetaceae; genus Streptomyces; species Streptomyces sp. NPDC042100. The sequence goes on along the minus strand of NZ_JBVJDK010000015.1, from coordinate 55,759 downwards.
TCCGGCGGTGTCGCCGATGGTCCTCCTGGTCGTCCACGTCATGCGCAATCCGGGAAGGCGCGACGGCCACGCCCGGGCGGCACCTCACAGGGGAGGGCGCGGGCCCGCGCGGCCGGCGTGAGCCGAGGGGGCGCGCGAATCCTCCAGGAGGACACGCAACCGGGTGAGGCGCTCGGCCAGTTCGGGTGCCTCCCGCCGGAGCTCCCGCAGGTCGGTGCGGACGTCGAGAGCCTGGGACCACAGCACCCCGCGGCCCAGTTCGAGCAGTTCCAGCGCGTGCTCCGCGTCGTGCAGGTCCAGTTGGTCCGCCGCCGCGCCGGAGGCCAGGTCGAAGTCGGCCGCCTGGAGCACCTGCTCCTGGCTGAGGCGGTCCAGTCCGCGCCACGCGGCGAGCGGCAGCAGCCGTACGGCCAGCGAGCTCGCCTCCGCCGCCTCCAGAGGCCGTACGGCCTGGCTCCTCCAGAAGGAGGCCGCGTGGAGCCTGCGCCAGGCGGGCGCGGTCTCCCTCCCGGCCGCCCGCCGCCACGCGTCGGAGGACCTGCGCCAGAGCTCGGCGGCCTCGTCGGGGTGACCCGCCTCGGCGTGCAGGGCCCACTGCCGCCAGGTGGCCGCGAGCCAGATCAGCACCTCGTGGGCGTCGTCGCCGTCCCGCGCGGCGGCGGCCTCCAGGATGTCCACGGCCTCACCGAGGCCGCCCGACGTCTCGGTGAGCGCGGCGCGACCCGTCAGGATCTCCACCTGCGGCCGCCACGCGGGATCGCGCGGCGTGCGGCGCCGCAGCACCGCCTCCGCCTCGGCGAAGTCCTCCAGGCTGCGCAGCGCCAGGCCCTGGGTGGTGAGCGCGTGCACCCGGTGCCGGGCGACGGAGCGACCGCCGTCGGCACGCCGGGGCATGAGCCGGTCGGCGTCCTCGAAGAGCGACACGGCCCGGACGATGTCGGCGGGATCGTGCGAGAGCTCGTAGCGGAAGGTCAGCAGGGCGCCGAGCTGGGAGAGGATCGATGCCCGCTCCTGCTTGTAGTCGCCGGCGAACGGCGACACGGCCCACCGGAACGTACGGCTGAGGGCCTCGGCCTCGTCGCTCGCCTCGATGGCCCGCTGGAGGTCGTCGTAGGTGCGCAGGAACGCGAAGCGCGTATGGAGTACGTCACCGAGCCCGAGCAGGACCGCGAAGCAGATCGTCCGGCTCAGCGGAGGCCACACCTGGCCCTCGTCGGGGTACCACTGGGCCCGCCACCACCGCCGCACCGACGCGCGCCACGGACCCCTCGGCGCGGTGAGCCAGATCCGGCACAGCTCGGCGGCCCGCCTCTGGTGCGTGATCGCCTCGTCCACATCGGCCCGGTCGCCGCGCTCCTCGAACCGCCGCAGGAGGCACTCCGCGAGGAGGCCGCGGTCGTAGGCCTCCGTTTCCCAGCGGACGGGCGGGTCCGCGACCGCCTCCAGCCCCAGGGCCACGGCACGGTCGAGGAGGTCAGGGGCGCGGAGGACATCGGAGGCGGGCGCCAGCACGCAGATCTCAAGCCTGCGCATCAGATCGCGTGCCCAGCGCGGAAGGGCGTCCGCCGTGCGGATCGCGTCGATGCGCCGGATCAGGTCCGGGAGCGCGGCCGCGTCCCGGCGCTCGACCGCCCGCAAGGCGCGGGTCCCCAACGGCCGCCACCTCACCAGGAACAGCGACTGGAAGCGGAGCGACGCGAGCGGCCCGGTCGACGGCCGCGCGGTCATGGACACTCCTCCACCGTCTTGAGCTGCGTCAGCGCGCTCGCCGCCACGTCGACCGTCGTGCCTCCGGTCTTCAGGAGGATCCGGCCCTGACGCACTCCCGTCACGGTGCCGCACAGCTTGCCGGTCGCCGGGGTGCTGAGCTCGACCGCCGGAGGCTTCGCGCTCGGCCCGTACCAGGTGCTCGCGACGGCGCAGACGAGGAACAGCACGCACCCCGTGGTCATCGCGATGCCGCCGCGCAAGGCGCGCCGGGCCGAAATGACCTCAAGGTGTTCGGTCGCCGAGCGCGTGGTGCGCGCGCCCAGCCGGGACGGTTTCGGTGCCCCGTGAGCCGCCCGGTTCAGCAGGTACGCCCCACAGGCACCGGAGACCAACGCCAGCAGGAGCAGGCACCCGACGCCCAGGGCCCACCGGTCGGCCAACTGGCCCACGTCGGTACGCCCTTTGATCAGGCCGAAGGCGACCAGGCCGGCCATCAGCGCCCCGGCCGCGTTCCGCCAGCCCAAGGAGGCCGCGCGCACCCTCGGCAGGGCCTCGGCGGCCAGCCGGTGGCGCTCCTGCGAGGCCAGCAGGTCCGCGGCCGTGGCCGTCGGACCGGCGGCGATCCGCCGGGGAGTGCGCGGGGGCGTCACAGCAGCTCCAGGGTCCAGTACGCCCCGCAGCCGCTGCGCCCCGCGGGGCAGCCGGCGTGGAGGTCGCCCTGGCAGCGACAGCTCATCGGCAGGACGGTGCTCGGGGCGGCGGCCGCGGGGGCGTTGGCGGCCCCGAGGGCGCGGAACCCGGGCTCGAAGAGCGGGTCCTCCTGCGCGGCGCCGCAGCGCGGGCAGGTGAAGACGATCACGTAGGCGTCCGACTTGACGTGCTGGAGCTCGTGGTCGCGCACCACCTCCTGCGCGTAACGGGGATCCGTCGTCTCCTCGTACGGGAGGGGCAGATGGCCCGGGGGCGGCGGCGCGGGCGCGGGCGGGGGAACGACGGGCGGCTGGGGTGGGGTCACGCGGTTTCTCCCTGCTGGTTCGAGGGTGCCGGTCCGTGCGGTGTGCGCGGTGCCGGTCCGTGCGTGTGGTTCAGGGGCCGATGTGGACGAAGGGCACCCACGCCGTCAGCTGCCCCGGGCGGTGCTCGCGCAGGGCGCGCACGGCGCGGTGCAGATGGCGGGCGGCGGCGGACGCGTCGAAGGCGGGCGCGGGGGTGGGTGCGGCATCGGTAGCCGTCTCCTGGGCGGTGGCGGTGTAGAAGTCCCGGGTCACGGCCGCGGCGGCCCGGTCCTGTACGGACCAGAGGGTGCCGATGACGTGCCGGAAGCCGGCGACGTGCAGGGCGGCGCCGAGGGTGATCGCCTCGTTGGCGAGGTCGATGCCCCCGACGGCCGTCTGGCAGGCCGACAGGAACGCCAGCTCCCCGTCGTAGCTCCCCGCCGCGAGGTCGTGCACGGTGAGGGCGGCGTCCCGCAGGGCGATGGCGCCGAGCCCGGGATCGCCGAGGTCCTGCCCGGCGTGCGTGCTGAAGTGCACCCAGCGGTGGTGCCGCAGGGCCGCCAGGACGGAGGCGGCGGTCGCGTCGGGGCCCTCCAGCCGGGTCAGCCGTTCGCCGAACCGCCCGGTGAGCGCCGCGCGGTCGTCGGCGATCGACTCCAGGACCGGCATTCCGGCCGGTTCGGGCGCTACGAACAGCATCCGCCCGGCCCCGTCGCCCCGGTCGCCCCCGTCCGCGGACCGGGAGCGGGCCGCGAGCAGCGTCCGGACCGTCGGGGTGTACGAGGAGACCACGCGGTCCAGGACCGTGCGGGGCCGGTCGCCGGCGGGCTCGTCGTGATGCCCCGCGGCGTGCAGGGGCAGCAGATTGAGCAGGCCCGTGGGGCACCACCAGAGCCGGGGGAGCGGTGCCGTGCCGACCGGTTCACCCGTGTGCCCGAGGGCGTCCAGGACGGGCCCGCAGATCTCGTCCCACAGCCACGCGGTGAGTCCGGCCAGCTCCTTCTCGGCACCCGTCCGGGCGGCGGAGAGCGCGGCCCGTGCCCCGGACACCCGGAAGAACACCGCGGGCGGCCTCTCGCCCGCCTCGAACTCGGCCAGGGCCGCCTGGAGTTCCCAGGCCGCCCGCTCCAGCGTGCTCAGGGCCACCAGATAGGCGACGGTGCGGGTCTCGACCCCGTCGGCCGTGACACCGGGCAGCGGCAGGCTCCGGACCCGGCCGCCCGCGATCAGCAGGGCGTCGCACCGGCTCCGGCTGATGTTGACGACCACCACGGCTCCCTCGCGTCCCGCCTCCGCGAGGAGGGCGGCCTTCGGCGGCCGCAGGAAGCCGGCCAGCTCGGGAATGCCGCGCGCACGCCCCAACTCCCTAACGGAGGCGACGAGTCCGTCCCACTCGCGGGACAACGCGATACGCCGGTCCACGGCGTATCCGCCCGCCGCGCCTGCCGTACCCGCCGTACCCGCCGCGCCTGCCGTACCCGGCGTGCTCTCCGCACCCGCCGTGTCCGCCCCGTCCGCGTCCCCCACGCGTCCCCCTCCCGCCCCCAGCGAGACTAGACAGTCCCCGTCCCCGTGTCCCGCCTTTCGCCACAGCCTCCGCCGGGTCCGCCGGGTCCGCGGCTCCCGTCCCGCGACGGCAGGCGCGTGAGCGCGGCGGCCACCAAGGCGTCGATCGCGGGCGGCAGGGCCGTCCGCGGGTCGGGGGCGAAGAGCGGGGAGTGGTTCGGCGGCAGGCGGCCCGCCGACGCCTTCCACTGGCGGGGGCTCGCCGTGCCGACCATCCAGTACACGAGGGGCACATCCGGTTCGCCGTGCAGCTCCGCCCCCGCGTCGCCGTACAGCGCGAAGTCCTCCGCGGCCGACGACGGCGGCCAGTCGGCGACCCGGGCGGCGCCGAACAGCTCCGTGTGCGCGGCCCGAACCGCCCCCGTCGCCGCCGGGTCCCCCCACAGCGCCGGGGCGCGGGACACGGTCGCGATCGCGGGCTCGCGCGGGCAGGCGGAGGCGGCGCACTCGGCGCGGATCACCCGCTCCACGGCCGCGAGCGCGCGGTCCAGGGACGCGTCCGACCGGGCCCGCAGTCCGATGCCGAGCTCCGCCGTGTCCGGGACGACGTTCACCGCCGTGCCCGCGCGCACGGTCCCGACGGTCAGCGTCAGCTCCTCGCCCGGGGCGCTCTCGCGGGAGACGACCGTCTGGAGCCGGATGATCACGGCCGCGGCCGTCACCACCGGGTCCACGGTCAGGTGCGGTGTCGCCGCGTGCCCGCCGCGCCCGTGCAGGACGACCTCCAGCGCCGCGCTCGCCGCGGTCACCGGAGACCGGCCGGTGCCGTGCGCGACGAGCCCCGCCGGCAGCGGCGCCGCGTGCTGGGCGAGGACGGCGTCCGGCCTGCCGCACCGCGCGTACAGCCCGTCCGCCAGCATCGCCCGCGCGCCCGTCAGCGTCTCCTCGGCGGGCTGCCCGAGGACGACGAGGGTCCCGCGCCAGTGGGCGGCCGCGCGGGCGAGGACCTCCGCCGCCCCGACGGCCGCCGCGAGGTGCAGGTCGTGGCCGCAGGCGTGCATGGCGCCGTTCCCGCTCGCGTACGGCAGCCCCGTGCGCTCCTCCACCGGCAGGGCGTCGAGTTCGGCCCGCAGGTACACCCGGGGGCCGTCGCCGTTGCGCAGGACACCGGCCACGCCGTGCCCGCCGATGCCCCGGGTGACGTCGAAGCCGAGGGCCGCGAGCCGGTCCCCGAACAGGGCGGCCGTACGGCGTTCCGCGCCTGACGGCTCCGGGTCGCGGTGCACGTCCAGGTAGAGGGTGAGCGCGGGGCGAAGGGCCGCGTCGGCGGCGGCGAGGACCGCCGGGAGGCGCGACGCGGGCGGCGGGGGCGGATCCGACGGGTTCACGGGCACTCCAGAAGGGGGCGGGGCGGGGCGCTGGCGTCGCGTGCCAGCGATGTGCGTGCGGGACGCCCGTCGAACGGTGAGCGGGCGGCGGTGGAATGGGTGACGTACCCACCCCCGGCGGTCCCGTGCGGGACCGTGGTCACGAGGAGGCGCCATGAACAAGGACCTGAGCACGCTCGCCGACGAGATCCTCGAGCTGGAGGCCGAGACCTTCGAGATCTCCGACTACTCGGACGCCAGCGAGGTCGTCCTGGCCGGTTCCACCAGCACCAGCTCGACCTCGACGTGCAGCTCCACCACCAGCACCACCTCCTGCTCGGCCTGAACCACCGGCCCTGCGGCCGAAGGAGCGCCCGGTGTCCGCCAGGACCCCGGGCGCTCCCGCGTCCGCGTTCCGTTCCCATGGGCTCCGGGGCTCCGGGGGCTACGGGAACGGGTGCGGGACCCGGCGGATCTCGGCGTCGGTCAGGTCCGTCGTCCGGTGCCCGCCCCGGCGCAGGGCCGTCCGCAGGCGCGGCAGCAGCGGGGCACGCTGCCGGTTCCACCCGAAGTCGATCGGCAGCAGCCCCGGGACCAGCGTGCTGACCGTGCGCAGGCCCATCCGCTCCTGCTCCGGAGTCGTCTGGTCCACCACCACGACGTCGTGGCCCGCCGCCGCGAGCAGCTCCGTCACGGCCGCCACGTCGTCCCGGAGGTCGTGCGTGCGGGGCCGCCCGGTCGCCTCCCAGTCGCGGTACGCCTCCTCGAACGGGCGCACCGCCGTCGGCTCCAGGTAGCCCCGGGCGTGCCCGGCCATCCGAGGCAGCCCGTACAGCTGCGCGTGGTCCTTCAGGTGGCGTACGCGGTCGAAGTCGTCGGCCATCGCCTCCAGTTCGGCCTCCCGCTCCAGCGTCTGGCGGGACAGGTGCGGGATGTAGGTCAGCACCTCCGACAGGGCGCCCTCCACGGCGGACCGGGGGTCGAGCGAGGCCGCCGCCGCGAACGACAGGGTGCCGGGGCCGCCGTCGCGGCGGACGGCCACGGCGGTGACGACGGGGACCGGCAGGTCGACGCGGTTGTCCAGGACGTGCACGTCGTAGCCCTGGAGGGCCGCGCGTTCCGCCATGGCGGCGGCCGTGCGGCCGCCGACGGTGGCCAGGTCGATCGCGGGCAGCCGGGCGCCGCCGTACCAGGCGTTGAGGAAGGCGTCCCGCTCCACGAGTTCGAGCAGCCCGCCGAGGACCGCCTCCTCCAGACTCCCGCCGATGGCGCAGCCGTTGGAGCACTCGAAGACGAAGTTGTCGGCCGCGAGACCCGCGCTGTAGTACACGAGCCGGGAGGGCACCAGGACCGGACGGGCGTCGCGCAGCGACCAGCCCCACTCCCAGGGGATCGGCCGGTCCGGGTCGAACGGGTCGACCAGCGGATCCTCGCGGTAGGTGCGCGGCTCGTAGAAGCCGCACACCGCCGGGTCCACGGCGCTGTCCCGGAGCTCGTTCCAGGAGCCGGTCACGGGCGCCCGGCCGTGCCGCCGGTGGGTGCCCGCGTACCGTTCGAGGCCCTCCAGGAAGGCCAGGGTGCGGCTGGTGGAGAAACTGTTCTCCTGGCCGCTCCACGTGACGTCGTTGAGGCCCGCGTAGCCGCGCACGAAGACGCTCCCGGCGACCGGTGCCGTCGTCGGCGAGGTGACGCTGATCCAGGTGCCGCCGCCGAGCGCGCCGCACACCGGGTTGGCCAGTGCCTCGCGGGGCAGCGGGTACGCGGACGCGGCCCGCAGCCGGTACGTGCCGGGGTCCGGCTTGCGCCGCTCGGCGAGCTCCAGCGGGCGCGGTCCGGACGGCGCCGGGCCGGCCGCCCCGGCACCCGGCGCGCAGTCGGGGCACAGCGGGTCGGCGAGCAGGGGATACGTGCGGACGGCGAGCGTCGCGAGATCCACCCGCGACACCTGCGGCAGCGCCCGGTCCGCCGGTTCGGGCGACGGCGGTTCGGCGTGCGGGGGGCCGTCGAGCAGCGCCTGGTGCAGGGCCGCGACGGTGTCGTACACGTGGTCGGTGAGCAGCGGCCACACCCCGGCCGGGCGGGGCCCGTCCGGGCCGCCGGTCTCCAGCGCGTCGCGCTCGCTGCGGCTGCGCAGCCGCTGCCAGCGCAGCGCGAGGCAGCGCCCGCAGGCGGACGCGGTGCCGTCGCCGCCCCAGGGGCCGACGAGCACGGCGGAGGCGGTGAGGTGGACCCTGGCGGCGGCGCGTTCGGCCGCCCACGGGTCGGGGGCGCCGGGGCCGCCGAGCGGTGCCCCGGCGTCGGTGGCGCCCACCGGGACGACGGGCACCTCGCGCCCGAGGCGGGCGGCGAGCGCGGCCCGCAGCCCGGCCCGCGCCTCGTCCATCGGCAGCGGCAAGGGCGTCCCGGCCCGGTCCTTCGCGGGCGCGGCGGTGCTCACGAGGACCTGGTCCAGCGGAAGGTCTTCACCGCGACCGCGCCGAAGACGAGGGCGAAGACGAGCAGTCCGGCGCAGCCCACCCACACGTCGGAGGCGTCGCCCCGGCCCGCGAGCGCGTGCGACACGGCGTCGTTGAGGTAGCGCAGCGGCATCACGAGCGAGACCTGCCGCAGCCAGGACGGCATCGAGTCCAGCGGGAAGAACGACCCGGACAGGAACGCCATCGGCAGCATCAGGAAGTTGGCGACGGCCGCGACCGACTCGGGCGTGTTCGCGAACGAGCCGATGATCACCCCGAGCAGCAGGAAGGTGGTGATGCCCAGGACCAGCACGGGGATCAGCAGCGGCCAGCCGGAGGCCGGCCGGAGGCCGAACACCGGCAGCATCGCCACCCCGACGAAGAGCAGCGACTGGACCGCGCCGACGACCAGCGCGATCACGTACCGGGAGCCGATGACGGCCGACAGCGGCGCCGGGGACATGCGGATCAGCCGCAGGATGTCGTCGGTGCGCCACTGCATGAGCGTGAAGGCGATGCCGAAGACGGCCGCGTTGGCGACGCCCCAGGACAGCACGCCGGACGCCGTGTACGACAGGTACGACAGGCCGCTCTGCTCGACGGCCTGGCCGCGGAAGATCAGCCCGAAGACGACGAGGAAGAGCAGCGGGAACGCGAAGGTGAAGAACAGCGTGGTCTTGTCGCGGACCTGGGCCCGGTAGCCCGCCCCGGTCAGTGCGGTGTAGGCGCTCACGGTCAGGCCTCCGTGGTCTCGGCGTGCGGGCGGGCCGGGCGGCCGGCACCGGCGGGGTGGCTCGCGTCGGCAGGGTGGCCGGCACCCGTGAGGCGGGCGGTCAGTTCGAGGTAGACGTCCTCCAGGCTGGCGGAGCGGGTCTGGACGCCGTCGAGGCCGACCAGCCGGTCCACGGCGGACAGCACCCGCCCGGACGCGTGGGTCTCCAGGACCAGCGAACCGCCCTCGACGCCGACCCGCTCCACGCCCTCGATCGCCGCGGCCCGGTCCTCGTCCAGCCGCCCCAGCGGCAGCAGCACCCGGCTCGGCGCCCGGGACGCGCCGACCAGGTTGTGCGGCGAGTCGGTCACCGCGATCCGGCCGTCCACCAGGATGCCGATCCGGTCGCACAGCGCCTCCGCTTCGTCGAGGTGGTGCGTGGTGTGCACGATGGTGCGCCCCTCGGCCTTCAGGCCGCGCAGCACCTCCCACAGGGCGCGGCGGGCCTGCGGGTCGAGGGCGGCGGTCGGCTCGTCCAGGAAGATCAGCTCGGGGCCGTGGACCAGCGCGGAGGCGATGGCGAGCCGCTGCCGCTGCCCGCCGGACAGGTTCTCGACCTGGACCCGGCGCTGCTCGGTCAGGCCCACCGACGCGAGGGTGGCGTCGACGGCTTCCGCCGGAGCCCCGTACAGGGCGGCGACGGTCCGCAGGTGCTCCCGCGCGGTCTGCCGGACGAAGAAGGCGGAGCTCTGGGTCTGCACGCCGATCCGGGGGAGCAGCGTGGTGTCCCGGGGCCACGGCGAGCGGCCGAAGACGGCGACCGTGCCCGAGTCGGCCCGGCGCAGCCCCTCCATGATCTCGATCAGGGTGGACTTGCCCGCACCGTTGGGGCCGAGCAGACCGAAGAACTCGCCCCGGTGGATCTCCAGGGTGACGTCGTCCACCGCCTGGCGGTCCCCGTACCGCTTGGAGACTCCCCGGACCTGGACGGCGGCGGTCGGCGAACCGTCCGCGGCGGATGTGGTTGACATGGCCGGTACCTCATTCATGTGGTGCGTGGTTCCTTCGGGTCAGCCGAGCAGTCGGAGCACGAACGCGACGGTCCCCGCCGCGGCGAGGAGGATCAGGACGGTCGAACCGATCGCGTACGCCGTGTAGACGCGACGGGCCCGGGCCGGATACGCGGCGAGGGCGGCGGCCCCTTCGGCGCCCCGGCGGCGCAGGGCGAGGAAGGCGCGGGTCTCGGGGGCGAGGCGGTCGGCCCCCAGGGCGTGTCCGAGCATCCGGTAACCGTCGAGCGGCGGCAGCGGGACGAGGTTGCTCAGCGCCTGGAGGGTGCCGAACACCAGGAGTCCGGAGAGCGGCACCCGCTCCGGCGCCCCGGCGGGCAGCAGGGCCCACCAGACGCCGAAGGGCAGCAGGAGCAGCAGGTTGAGGTGGGCGCCGGCCCCCGCGACCACCAGTTTGGCCCGCCGTCCGGGCAGGAACAGGTAGTCGTCCACGGTGCAGTAGAGCAGGACGGCGGGCAGCCGCCAGCGCAGGCCGATCTCGGCGACGTGGCCGCCGTAGTGCTGGGCGGCGACGCCGTGCGCCAGCTCGTGCAGGGTGATGCTCGCCCAGAGGAACAGCGCGACGCCCGCCAGCGCGGCCGGCTGCCGGACCAGTTGGGCCGTCCCGTCGAGCAGCGCCCCCGCGTCCCAGACGAGCCGCCCGAGGAGGACGAGGGCGGCGGCGAGCAGCGGGAGCTGTACGGCCGGGCGGAGCAGCGGGCGCAGCGCGCGGTGCAGCCGGGCGGTGGTGGCGTCGGCGTCCGCGACCATCCGGCGGGTGCCCCGCCAGACGGAGTTCGGGCGGGCGGGCGGCGCCGGCCGGGGTGCGGGGTCCGGCGCGCCCGCGAGCAGCCCCCGGGTGCCGAGCAGGCCGAGGAGCCGGTGCCAGTGCTCCTCGCCGAGCCGCCGCCCGAACTCCCGCGCGTACAGCGGCGCCAGGTCGTCCAGGGTGCGCGTCCCGTCGAGGCGCGCCATGAGGAAGTGCTCCTTGACGCCCACCTCGAACGCGTCCCCGGTGACCGGGTGCCGGACCAGGTGCACGATGCGGGGGCCGCGCAGCAGCGGCGGGCCCAGCAGCACCCCGGGCCGGAGCGCGGGACGGTAGGCCCGTGCGGCGGCGGCGGTCACGCGTCGGCCGCCGCGGCCCGGGGGTCCCGCAGGACCTGGCCGAGGGCGAAGGACAGGTACGCCTCGTCCCGGATCGTCACGTGCAGCCGGTTGTTGGTCATGTGCATGTACGGGGAGAGGAGCCGGGGGAGGACCGACGGCAGGTGCGTGAGCGGCGCGAGGGGTACGGCGTCGGCCGGCTCCGTCCGGGGCTGCCCGGTGTCCTCGCGGGCCGGGCCCTCGTGGCGCGGGAACAGCAGCTCGCCCCGCCCGGCCAGGTCGGCGATCCGGCCCCGGAGTTCGAGGCAGTGCTCCGCCCAGCCGCGCAGGAACGAGGGCAGCCGCCCCAGCTCGCCGTCCGCGACGGCGCCCCGCACGGCGGCGAACCGGCGGCCCAGGGCGGGCGCCATCTCGGCGAAGTTCCGCTCGTACTCCTCCGAGCCGATGAAGCCGGTCCCGGGAAACGCCCGGTGCCAGAACTCGTAGTAGCCGTCCAGGTAGTCGGCGAGCCGGTCGTCCTCCGGCAGGAAGCAGCTCGCCATCACCATCATCAGCTGCGCCGAGGTGCCGAGCAGCACCGTCCGCAGGTGCAGGTTCATGGTGCGGAACGCGTCGACGACCAGCTCGCTGGAGTGCCGGAAGTGCCACTCGGCGAGCTCGACCCCGGCCGGGCCGCCGTACTTGGCGTATTCGGGGGCGTACGGCTCCTCGCTGAACGTGTTGTTCGGCCGCAGCCGCATCCGGCCGTCCTCGCCCATGTACCGCCCCCGGTCCTCCCCGGGGAACTCGATGTCGAACAGGGCGTTGTAGAAGTCCTTGAGGAAGCCCGAGTCGACCTCGTACAGCGCGGGACGGCTCTTCAGGAAGGCGGTCAGCGCCTCCTCGGCCCGGCGTCTCACCTCCCCGGCCGCCTCGGGGCTCGCGGGCCGCAGCCGCAGCCGCACGTGCGGACCCTCCAGCCAGTAGTTGATGAAGAAGTGCCCCGCGAGCAGTCCCTCCGAGGTCAGCCCGGCGACCAGCGGGCGGACGCAGTCCACCAGCATCGGGCGCGGGCTGGCGGCGTAGAACACGTGCAGCGCGAGCCACTCGCCCGGCCCGGCCGCGCTGGGCGGCCCGGAGGGGGAGTGCGACGAGATCAGTTCCGGCATGACGGGCCGTCCTCCGTGCGGTGGTGGCGGGTGGTGAAGGTCTCCACGGCCAGTTCGGCCACGTGCCGGCCCTCGGGCGAGGTCAGGTGCAGCCCGTCCTCGGCCGGCAGCATCTCGCGCAGCGCGACCCCGGCGCCCGGCTCCCGGTCCAGCAGGGCGTCGAACGAGGTCAGCGACAGCGGGCTGGCGAAGTCCACGTACACGGGTTTGGCCCCCAGCGGCCTGCGGCCGTCCCGGAGCACCGTGGCGAAGACCTGGTCGGGCAGGCCGTGCCGGTGCTGCCAGCGCCGCCACTCCAGATACCAGGCCGCCTCCTCCGTGCCCGCGCGCCGCACCGGCAGCACGGCCGCGTCCGCCGTCCAGGCCCGGCGGCTCAGCACCAGGCCGCCGTGGACCACCCGAGGCCTGCGCGTCACCCCGTCGACGGCCGGCCCCTCGGGCACACCGCCCCACACGTCCGTCGGGGTCATCGAGCTCGGCGAGAGCAGCAGCAGGGTGCGGGGGATCTCCGGCAGAGCCACCGGCACGAGGTAGCCGAGGTAGACCGGCAGGACCTCGCGGCCGAGCCGGCGCGACCGCAGCACCAGCCGGTCGCCGGCCTCGTCGTGCTCCAACGACAGGTCGCCCAGCTCGATCCGGGCGTCCACGGGAACCGTGGACGTCTCGCCGGGACACACGATCTGATAGTCCGTCAATCGGCCGTGCAGGTTCAGATTGCTGGTGACCGGGCCACCGGTCAGCTCGGCGAACACCGCCCCGTCCGGCTGCCGTTCGCGCAGCTCGGCGCGCAGCCGCTCCGAAAGCCCGGCCCCACCGGCCCCGGGTCCCTCGTCGGAGCCCGGTCCCCCGTCGTAGACGTGGGTGAAACGGCTGAAGGGGAAGGCGAGTCCGCCGTACGAGCGGTTCAGCACCACCCGGGCGTCCGCCCCGCCGTCCGGCCCGGCAAGCGTCACCTGGAGGTGGTGGCTCTGCGGCGTGAACGCCCCGGCCAGCGGCTCCAGCAGCCCCGCGACCTCCCGCAGCAGCTCCCCGGGCAGTGCCACCTCCGCATCCGTCCCCCGCCGCTCCCACACCTCCCGCATCCCCGCCGTGAAACACCGTCGGGCGCCGTCCAGTTCGCGCATCGCGGACTGTCCCAGCCAGTTCTCCTCGGGAACGTACTCCCCGTCCGCGTCGAACGGCGTCCGCTTCGCGGCGAACGACACGTACTGGTCGAAGAAGTCCTCGTGGAAGTCGTGCACCAGCCCGAGCAGATCGTCGCAGCGTCCGCCGCGCCCGTACCGGGCCAGGAAGAAGCCGTGCAGGGTGACGCGGTGCGGCAGCGTCAGGTCGAACATCGGCAGCACGCCCTCGACCGCGCGCAGCGCCGTCAGCGCGGCCTCCGGCAGCGCCCCCGTCCCGCAGGGCAGGTCCTCGCCCGCGCTGACGTCCTCGTAGAGCAGCGTGCGCGGCAGCGTCGGCTCCGTCGCCCCCAGCGCCCGCTGCGCGTCCAGGAGTTGTCCGCGCAGGCTGCCGAGGAGCGCCCGCCGCCCGGCGAGACCGGCGGCGGGATAGGCGGCCAGGCAGGCGGCCGGACCGTCCAGCGCGTCGGCCAGGGCATCGGACCAGGGCGCCGCGAGACCGCGCAGGGCCGCCTGGAACGCGGCCAGCGGGTCGGGGCTGTGCACATCCGTGCGCAGCCCCGGCACCTGCACCATGCCGAGCTCCAGCAGCGCGGCGGCGTACCGCTCGCACTCGGCGGCGTCGGCACCGTGCGCCTCGCCCAGCCACGCGACCAGGTCGCGGTGACGCAGCCCCTCGGCCCCGTCCAGGAACGCCAGCAGGCGGTCCAGGGTGCCCCCGCCCCGCAGGTAGAACAGCCGGTCGCGGACCGAGTCGAACGTGACGGCCGCGTCGTCGTCGCCGCTCGTCACCCACTGGCGCACGTACCGGATCCGGTCCTCGTCCCGCCCCCACCCGGGGGACAGCGCGACCGGCAGGTCCCGGCGGCGCACCGGGTCCGCGACGATCAGCTCGGCCAGCCGTCCCAGGGCGACCACGTTCAGCCGCACATGCCCGGTCCGGCTCTCCGGCCCGCCGATCCGCAGCCCGGCACCCCCGCCCGCCGCCGGTTCGAAGACGCCGGTCGCCACCGGGGTGAGCGTGCCGAAGGGGCTCGTCTTGCACGCCGTCCGGTGGAGATAGGCGAGCGCCGAGCGCTCGACCTTGCGCATCCGCTTGTCGGGTACGTCACGGCTGTCGCGCAGATACGCGTCGAGCCGCCCGTCCAGCACCGGCGAGGCCAGCAGCAGCCCCAGCCGCAAGGGATCGCGGGTGAGTGCCGCCTTCAACTCGGCCCGTGCCGCGCGCAGTTCGACGGACAGCAGGGCCGGTCCCGTCGCCAGGAGATCCGCGTACCCCACCCGTTCGTCCAGCCAGGCCGACAACCGCGCCCCGGTGGCGGCGTCGAGTCCGGCCACCAGTCGCGCGGCCGCCTCCGGATCGGCGGGCAGCCGGTTGTTGAAGACCTGGCGGCGCAGCGCGAGGAGCGCCCGGCGGGCCTCGTCGCCGACCGCGTCGGCCGCCTCCACCAGCGTGTGCAGCGCGTCGCTCAGGGCGGCGCCGCCGTCGGCGAGCCGGCGTTCGCGGGCCAGCGCCTCGTCGGCCCACGCCCGGGTCAGGGGGCAGCGGAGCCCGTGCACGGCCGCCACGGGCAGCCCGGCGGCACGCAGCAGGAAGCGGCGGCCGAGCTCCCAGGAGGTACCGCGCGCGTCGTCGCCGGTGCCGGTATCCGTGTCCGCCCCGGTGGCGGTGATCGGCGTCATCGTGGCTCCCCTCAGGCGATCTCGTGTCGGAAGTCGGCGGGGTCCGGCCGCTCGTTGCCCAGCGGCATGATCAGCAGGGGCGCCTCGCCGGTGTCCTGAAGGCCGAGCCGCTCGACGAACGACACGTTGTCGAAGCCGAGCGCCACCCCCGCGCCGAGCGACAGCGCGGACGCGGCCAGGTAGAAGGTCTGCGCCACGGCCCCCGCCGCTCCCACGGCGAGCCGGTAGCCCCGGTCCCCGACCGCGTCCAGCACGGCGCTCGTCCGCACCGTGGGCACCAGGACCGCCCCGGCCCGTTCCAGGTTGTAGTTGGCCAGGAAGTAGTTCTCCTGGACGAACGCCCCCTGCGGACCGGGGACGACGAGCGCGAGCTCGCCCGCCTCCGGGTCGTAGGCGTACGCGCCGGGCGCGATGCCCTCGACGTGGTGGACGAACGCGTACAGCTTCACCTGCCGCGCCGTGCCGTCCGGGTCGGCCTCCCCGCCGAGCGAGGTCGCCGCGCACGCCGCGAGCACCGACGACAGCTGCCCGGGGGTGACGGGCACCGCCGGGTCGAACCGGCCGAAGCTGCTGCGCCGGGCCCGCAGCACCCGTCGCACCGGCGTCTCGGGGAAGGCGGGCGCCGGCAGGGCGATCCGGGTGCCGCCCGAGGGCGCCGGCCGGGCCGAGGCCAGGGCCAGCGCGCCGGGCGCCGGCCGGTCGGCGGCGCCCGCGAGGGCCGCCGCGTGCATCGCGAGCACCGTGGGGAACGCGATCACGGTACGGGACCGTTCGGAGTCCCGGTGCCGCACCGAGGGGTCGGGCCCGACGGCGACGGCCGTACGGGTGAGGGAGCCGCCGGTGCCGGAGGCGGAGCCGGCGCCGTCGCCCGCGCCGTCCGGACGCGCGTCGCCCTCCCAGCGCAGCGGAACGACGGCGAACACGCCCTCCTCCTCGCCGACGGTGCCGAGCAGCCCGTTCAGGCGCGGCTCGTCGAACCAGAACACCGGCGCGGTCCGCAGCCCGTGGGCGGCGGCCCAGATCCGCCAGGTCCCCAGGAGCGTCCCCACATCGGTGCAGACCACGTGGTAGCCGAAGCTGTTGTACTTGAACGCCGTCTGCCAGTACTTCACGCCGAGGATCAGGTACTGGTCCGTCTCCAGCGCCTCGGCCGGGGCGTCCGGCCCCAGGGCCTCGCGCACCCGGGCCGTCACGTCACCCGTCAGCAGGCGCCGCAGGCCGTGGTGCTGCACGTCGTAGTAGTGGATCCCCGGGGTGAGCGGGCCCGAGGGGCCGCACGCCCAGTGGACGCCGACCGGATAGAGGCCGCCGCCGCCCGCCGTGCCGCGCGACCAGTTGGCGTGCGGGTACGACGGCAGCCCGGACAGGTCGCTGTTGGCCTGGATCCCGAGCCGGCGACCGGTCAGCCCGTACGAGTCCTTGAGCATCGCCGACAGCAGGGGCAGCGTGAAGCCGCCGGGCGTGCCGCCGGGACCGGGGAGCAGGCCCGCCCGCGCGGGAGCGTCGGGCAGGCCGTCCCCCTCGGGGAGCGCGTAGCACTCCGTCCCGGGATGGAACTTGCCCCGGCGCGGCCCGTCGGGCCAGTCGGGGACGAAGTCGGCGGGCTCCATCGGAACGCGTCCGCGGTGCAGGACGGCGTCGGCGTACTCGTGGGCGTACCCCATGGGGGCGGTCTCCTTTCGGACGGCGGGCGGGACGGGCACCGCTACGGGAAGGGGTGGGGTGCGGGGTGGAGACCGGCGGCGCCCAGCGCCGCGCGCATCCGGGGCATGTGCCGGGCCCGCTGCCGGGACCAGCCGAAGTCGATGGGCAGCAGACCGGGCACCAGGACCTTGACGGTGTGCAGCCCCAGCGCGCGCTGCTCGGGCAGGGTCTGGTCGACCACCACCACGTCGAAGCCCGCCGCCGTCACCGCGTCCACCGCGTACCGCAGGTCCTCGCGCACGTCCGAGGCCACGGCGGAGCCGGCGCGGCCCGCCCGCCCGGCGCCCGGCGGGGCGAGGTCGGCGACGGCGAGCGGCGGCCGGCTCTCCGGCCGCCGCAGCAGGAAGTCGGCGTGCCGGCCCATCTCGGGCACCCCGTAGAGGAGGGGGTGGTCGTGCAGGGTGGTGACCAGGTCGAAGTCGGCGGCCATCGCCCGCAGCCGGGCCTCGTCGCGCCGGGTCCGGCCGACCAGGTTGACGGCGTCGGTGGCGATCTCGCAGAGCGCCGCGTCCAGGGCGGATTCGGGGTCGAGGCCCGCGCCCGCGCCGAAGCACATGCGGCCCAGACCCCCGTCGAAACGCTCGGCGCACGCGGTGACCACCGGGACCGGGAGGTCGGCGCGGGTGTCGAAGAACCGTGCCCGGTAGCCGTACATCGCGAGGCGGTCGACCAGGTGCCGGGTGCCCGGCCGGGCGCTGGTCGCCGGGTCGATCTCGCGCAGCGGGACCTGCCCGTACCAGGCCAGCAGGAAGGCGTCGCGCTCGATCACCTCCATCAGGCCGAAGTAGACGGCCTCCGCCAGACTGCCGCCGGACGCGCACCCGTTGGAGCTCTCCTGGACGAACCGGTTCTCCAGGCCCGGCGCGTGGTAGTACGCCAGGATCTCCGGCACCGCCCGCGCCGCCCCGTCGCGCAGCGACCAGCCCCACACCCAGGGGATCTCCCGGTCCGGGGCGAAGGGCCGCACGCGCGGGTTGTCGCGGTGGAAGGCGTCCGCGTACAGACCGGTCACGCGCGGGTCGACGGCGACCTCGCCGAGCTCGTCCAGCGTGGCCCGAAGCCGCGCCTTCCGGGTCCGGGCGCGCATCCCCGCGTACCGTTCGAGCCCCTCCAGCACCCCGATGTCCCGGCTGTGCGCGTACGAGTCGGCGTGCCCGCCCCAGAACGTCTCGCGCAGGTACTCCCCGGACCGGGACGAGAAGCAGCCCACGGTGGCCGAGGTGGTGGTCGAGGCGACGTCGAGGACGACGGACGGCCCGATCGCGCCCCAGTGGGGGTTGGCGAACGCGTCGACCGGCAGCCCGTACTCCTCGATCCGGCGCACCCGGAAGGCCCCCGGCCGGTACTCCGGGGCAGGCGGCGGCGCCAGGACGGCCGCCTCGGCGGTGTCCTCCTCGGGCGTCCCGCACCGCGGACACTCCGGGTCGGGCACGAGCGGATGGGCGCGCACGGTCATGGCGTCGAGGTCGAGCAGATGCACCCGGGGGAACGGCCCGGCCGCCGGCTCCCCGGCCGCGAGGCCCGCGATCAGCGCGGCGACGGCCTCGGCGGCGAAGGGCACGCCGTACGGCCAGTCGCCGACCGGCCGGGTCCCGGAGCCGCGCTCGATCGCCTCCCGCAGGGGCACCGAGCGCACCGCCTGCCAGCGCCGCCGCAGACAGGTCGCGCAGCCGGCCCGGCCCGCGCGGCCCGACTCCCCGGGCGCCGCCGGCCACGGCCCGACGAGGACCTGGCGCCCGTGGAGGTGCACGGGGAGGGCGGAGACCGGCGGATCGGCGGGGGCGCCGAACGCGTCCTGGACGCCCAGCACGTGGACGGCGACGGCGGGCAGCGGAGCCCCCGCCACCGTCCCCGGCTCACCCGGCCCGGCCAGGGCCGCCAGCTCGGCCAGGGCGGTCCGCAGGTCGGCGGCGAACCGGGAGACGGGCGCGGCCTGGAGGGTGTCCGGGGCGGCGCCCGGCGGCGGGGGCGCGGTCCCGGCCCCCGCCGGAGCCACGGTCCCGGCTCTCATCGGGCGTCCCGGGTGAGCAGGACGCGCACGGTGTGGATGCCCGCCGCCGCCAGGTCGGCGGCGTGCGTGGGGACGACGAAGGCGTCGCGCCCGGCGGCGGCGAGGCGTTCCAGGACGTGGGCCCAGGTGACGGGGGCGCCGGGCGACGGCGCCGGGCCGTCGACGGTGACCGGCACGAGCGCGGGCGCGAGGTCGCGCAGCAGCGGGTCGCCGCCGTCCGCCGTCAGCTCCTCCCCGGCGAGCTGGACCTCGCCCAGCAGATCGCGGACCGCGTCGACGGCCGCCGAGGTCAGGTCCAGCGCGACGCCCACCGCCCAGCGCCCGGGGGCCGTGCCGTCGGCGGGCGTCCTGGCGAGGACGACCGAGGCGCCGGAGCGGTCCCGTTCGCCGAGGTCGAGCAGCTCGACGGTGAGGCCGAGCAGCGCGGCCGAGCGGAGCAGGAACGTCGTCTCCGGGTCCGCGCCGAAGGCGTCGGGGGAGATCTTCGCGATCGCACCGGCGCCCGACACGGCCCGCCGCAGCGCGTCGTGGGCGAGCGCCGACAGCAGCCCGGCCGCCGCCGCCTCGGGGAGGTCCGCGCCCGCGCCGGCACCCGCCCGGGTCGGCTCGAAGCGGCGCGCCGCGTTGTCCGGGCCGAAGGGCCGCACGGCGCCCGCCGGGACCCGTACGAGCTCCTTGGTGAGCAGGGAGGTGGCCGCCGTCCAGGCGGTCGCCCCGCCGGAGCCGCCGGTGCCCGACGCCAGGGTGAGGGTGTCGGGGCCCACGGCGGGCAGGCCGTCCAGCGGCTCGGTGAACACGGCGGCGGGGACGGTGTGTTCGGCGTGGACGA
This sequence comes from Streptomyces sp. NPDC042100, assembly GCF_055582325.1. Classification (NCBI taxonomy): domain Bacteria; kingdom Bacillati; phylum Actinomycetota; class Actinomycetes; order Kitasatosporales; family Streptomycetaceae; genus Streptomyces; species Streptomyces sp. NPDC042100. The sequence goes on along the minus strand of NZ_JBVJDK010000015.1, from coordinate 36,361 downwards.
CGGCGGCGGCGTTCAGCGCCCGGAGCCGGGCACCGGCCGTGTGGTGCACGTCGAAGGCGGTGACCGTACGGCCGCCCCCGGGCCCGTGCCCGAGGACGACCGCGCCCACCTTGAGGGGCGTCTGCGTCACCGGCTCGTCGGCGTACGAGGTGAACACCCCGGTGAAGGGGCGGACGAGCGCCGAACGCCGCTCCAGCTCGGCGAGCGGCCCCTGGGCGGCGTCGTCGTCGGGCGCGGTGGCGACCGTCGGCAGGAAGGCGGGGCGCGGCGGCGCCGACGTCACGTCGACCGGCTCGGGGAGTGCGGCGGCGGTCGAGCAGAACGGGCAGCGCGGGTGCGGGAGCAGCGGCTCCGACGCGACGTCGAGGGTGGCCATGGACTGGACGAGAACCCGGTCCCGGGTCTCGGCCGGCAGGGCCCCGGTGACCAGCCGGAACACCTCGTACCCGAGCAGGTTCCCGAGCATCGCGGCGAGCGGGCCGGTCGGTCCGGCCCCGGGCGTGCCGGTGCCGAGCGCGGCACCGCTCCACAGCTCCGCCGCGTCCGCCGCGGCCGAACCGCCGCCCGAACCGCCGCCCGAGCCGAGCCGGAGCGCGGCGCAGGCCCAGCAGGCCGCCGAGTCGGTGGAGGACACCGGGCCGACGACGGCGAGGCCGCCGAACGTCCACGCGGGCAGCAGCGTACGGCCCGGGGGCACGCCCTCGCGCAGCAGCGGCAGCACCAGCCCCGGGACGCCGGACCCGGCGGCGGCCACCACCACGTCGTAGCCCTCGTACGCCGACCAGGAGGTACGGCCCGCGGCCGGGTCCGGCAGCGGCTCCAGGCCGACCGGGCAGCCCTCGTCGGCGAGCGCGTCGGCCTCCGCGCGTACGGCCGCGAACTCCTCCGTCGTCACCGCGCCGGAGCCGTCGGTGAGCGAGCGGTCCACGCCGATCGCGGCGCAGCCGTTGCGCAGGAGGGAGAGCACGCACCAGCGGGCCACCGGACCGTCGCCGAGCACGGCGACCCGGGTCCCGCGGAAGCGCGCGAAGCGCTCCTCGGCGGCGTCGGCGTAGTGGTCGAGGTAGCCGATCTGCGGGGCGAAGCGCGCCGAGACCTCCGGGGCCGGAGCGGGCGCGGAGGCGTCGGCCGTCTCGTCCGGCGCGGGCACGGGACGGGCGAAGCCCCGCCCGTAGAGCGCCCGCACCAGCTCGCCCACCATGGCCTTCTGCGCGTCCCCGAATCCGGCGCATATCTCCTCGACGGCTCTGCTGCCGTCGAGATAGGGCATGAGGAGCGTCGCGAAGCGGTAGCCGGACTTCGCGGTGAGCTGGAAGCCGCCGTCGGCGTTGTGGAAGATCACGCCGTCGGGGGTCTGGGTGAACAGGACGTCCCGGCGGACCCGGGGCCGGGTTCCGGCGATCTCCGCGTACGACGTAAGGGTCATGCGTGCGTCACACCTCTCGGTACGGGGGTGGTGGGGAGGGGCGGTGTGGTGAGCGTGGTGGCTGTGGTGTGTGCGGTGTGTGTGGTCGAAGTGCTCGGTGTGGATGGGGGCGCGGGCCGTGCGGGAGGGGGCCGGGTGTCGCGGTCCGGGGCGGTCGGCCCCGGAGCGTCACCTCAGGGCGGGCGGCCGGGTGCCGTCCCGGCGCGGTGCGTCACCGGACCCGTCGTGGGCCCGGTACCGGGGCGGGCGGGGCAGCCCGGGGGAGCGGCCGGGAACGGCATCCGCCGCGCGACGGGCATGGGCCCGCAGCAGTTCGTGCGCCCAGAACGCGCCGGGCCGCCCCTCCTCCAGGAGACCGGCGTCGAGCAGCCGCTCGATCACCTGCTCCGCCGTGTCCTCCGGGAGCCCGAGGAGCCCGGCCGCCCCGGCGGCGGTGAGCGGATCGTGCGGCGACGCGGCGAGCCGCAGATGGGCCGTGGCCAGCGCGGGCGGCAGCCGCCGCAGGGCCTCGTCGAACCGCTGGGGCACCGACATCCGGGGATCGTCCGCGAGGCTCAGCCGGCCCACGGGGTCGTGCCGGAGCCAGTCGGCGTAGTCGGCGAGGCGCAGCCGGGGGCGGGTCTGGAGCCGGGCGGCGGCGATCCGCAGGGCGAGCGGATGGTGCCCGCAGACGTCCGCGAGGGGGAGCGCCGCGTCCGGTTCGGCGGCCAGGCGCTCCCGGCCGAGCACGGCGGTCAGCAGCTCCCGCGACCGTTCGGGGGCGAGCGCCCCGAGCCGGTGCACGGTGCCGCCGTGCGTGGCGACGAGCGCGGCGAGCCCCATCCGGCTGGTGACGATCGCCGCGCCGCAGCCCGGGGCGGTGAGCAGCGGCCGGACCTGATCGGGGTGGACGGCGTCGTCCAGGACGAGGAGGGTCCGCGCCCGGCCCGCGCCGGACCGGTCGGGCAGCGCCCGGCGCAGCTCCTCGGCGGCCTCCTCCGGCGGGCGGGCGGTGCCGTCGGGGCGGGTCAGCGGCACCAGGAGACAGCCGTCCGGGAAGCGACCGCCGACGAGGCGGGCGACGTGCAGCGCGAGGGCGGTCTTGCCGATGCCGGGGGCTCCGGAGAGCACGGCGAACGGCGCGCGCCCGGAGCCGTCTTCGGGTCTCTCCGCGCTCAACAGGCGCACCAGCGAGTCGACTTCGTACTCCCGCCCGGTGAAGCCGGGGGCGGTCTCGGGCAGGGGGTGCGGACCCGTGCCAGGCGGGGAGACGGTCTCCCGAGGCGGTGTCGCGGCGGACACCACGGCGGAGGTCACGGGTGGGGCCACCACCGCCGTGCTCCCGCCCGCCCCGCGCGCCGCCCCGCCGCCCGCGTCCCGCCCGAGCTCCTCGCCGCGCAGGATCGCCAGCTCCAGGCGCCGGAGTTCGGCCCGGGGATCGACGCCGAGCCGTTCGCGCAGGTGCTCCTTGGTCCTGCGGTACTCGGCGAGCGCCTCCGTCTGCCGGCCCGTGCGGTAGAGGGCCTCGATGAGCTGCTCGGCGAAGCGCTCGTGGGCGGGGTATACGCGCGTAACCTCCCATAGATCGACGAGCGCTTCGCGACATCGGTCGTGCTCCAGCTCGATGTCGCAGACCCGCTCCAGGACCCGGAGCCGCTCCTCCGCGAGGCGGGGCACCTCGTCGCGGTGCAGCAGGTCGGAGGGGACGTTGGAGAGCAGGCCGCCCTGCCACAGGGCGAGGGCGCTGCGGAGCGTGTACAGCTCGGAGCCGTCGTCGCGGGCCCCGGCCCGCTCGACGAGCCGGCGGAAGTGGAGCAGGTCGAGCGTGTCCGCGTCGGCGTCGATCCGGTAGCCGCCGGCGACCGCGACGACCGCCTGGTGCTCGATGCCGTACTTGGCGAACAGGCGCCGCAGCCGCAGGACGCAGCTCTGCAGGGCGGTCTTGGCCGTCGGGGGGTGCTCCTCGCCCCAGACGACGTCGCGGAGCCGGTCGGCGGGCACGACCGACCCCGGCCGGATGAGCAGCGCGGCGAGCAGCGCCGTGGGCTTGGAGGGCGGGAGCACCACGACGTCCCGCCCGTCGGTGACGCTCAGGGGCCCGAGCAGTTGGAATCGCACCGTCGTCTTCGCCTTCCTCGTCCGCTGGTACCGGGGGGATTCCTACGGATGGCCGGAGCTGTGCGGCCGGAGGCGGGAGGTGGGGGGCCGGGCGGATGCAGCGAGCATGACGAACCACCGGGAAGGCAGAGGGGTGCGGGGGGTGTGCGGCGCTGGGTGGCCCCGGTCGGCGTCAGGGTCAGGAGGAAGGTACAGCGGTGACGGCCGGGATGGGGACGGGGCCCGCGCCCTTCCGGACATCCGGCGGTACGTGGTTGACGGTGCGGTGTGGTCCGTGCAGCGGGGCGCCGAAGGCCACGACCGGAACACTCGGTGATGAGGTCATGACACCATCCGTCCGCTATCCGGACGTCGACCGAGAACGTGCCGCGGCCCCGGCGGAGGTGCGCTCAGGGTACGCCGGAGGCAAAGAATGGCCACTTTCGATCCATCCGACTTCGGCCTCCGTGGCCGTGAATGGTCGATGTCCCGGTCGCACGGGTGTCCGCGCGCCCGCGCGGCCGTCCGTGACCAGCGTGAACAACGCATCTCGACGAAACGTCCCATACACGAACACCCGGTACGGCGGAGATGGTCACCGGTCACCGGACACGCGCGGTGGCCGTCCGCGACGGAATCCGGCGACTTCCGGCCAACGCCACGAAAACGCTCGGAACGCGCCTAATCCGCGTAACCTGCATCCCTACGGAGCGACGACGGAAGACGGAGCGGGAGAAGGGGAGGACCGGTCGATGGACGGCGTGAGCGGGTTCTGGTGGATCGTGGCGGGCCTGCTGGTCGTGGCCACCCTCGCGGTCGCGGTCGTCCTGGCCGTACGCCTGTTCCGGGCGCGCAAGCTGCTCGCCGACACGGAGATCCCCCTCTCCCGCAAGCTGCTCTTCTGGGGCGCCCTGCTCTACCTGGTCAGCCCGGTCGACCTGCTCCCCGACCCGATCTTCCTCGACGACATCGGCCTCCTGCTCGCGGCCCTCCGCTCCCTCCACCAGGCGGGTGCCCAGGCGGGTGTCCAGGCGGCGCTGAAGCCGGCGGACCCGGCGGACCCGGCGAGGTAGCCCCCTCGCGGCCGCTCGGGGCGAGCGGTCACGGCGCTTCGTGGTGCGCGTGCCCCTCGCCGAGGAGGTGCTTCCGGCCCCAGGCGCCCAGCGGCCCCAGGGCCTCGTTCAGGGAGACGCCGAGGGGGGTCAGGGCGTAGGTGACCCGGCGTACCGCCCCTTCGAGCGTCTCCTCCCGGGAGACGACGCGATCGCCCTCCAGCTCCCGCAGGTGCGAGGCGAGCACCTTCTCGGTGACGCCCGGGATGCCACGCCTCAGCTCGCCGAACCGGCGCGGCCCTCCGTCCAGCGCCCACAGGATGAGCACCTTCCACTTGCCGCCGACCACGTCGATCGCGGCGTCGATGCCGCACACATAACCGTCCCGCCGAGTCATCCGCTCACCTTAAGGTAACCACCTACGAAAGAGTGCGTACTTGATCATGGTCCGGGCGTGAACGAGCCTGATCCGCATGGACGATCACAGCACCTCCAAGACCCCCGTCACTCTCCTCGGCCTCGGCGACATGGGCACCGCGCTCGCCCGATCCTGGCTGGCCGCGGGCCACCCGCTGACCGTGTGGAACCGCACTCCGGGCAAGGCCGCGCCGCTGGTACGGGAAGGCGCCCGGGTGGCGGCGACCCCGGCCGATGCGGTCGCTTCGGCCGCCGGCCCCGTCGTGCTCTGCCTGCTGGACGACGCCTCCGTGGGCGAGACGCTGGCCGGCGCCGACCTGCGCGGCAAGGAGGTGGTGAACCTGACCACGAGCACCCCCGCCCAGTCCCGGCGGCGCGCCCGCTGGGGCGAGGAGCGCGGCGCTCGCGTCCTCGGCGGCGGAATCATGGCCGTACCGCCGATGATCGGCCGACCGGGGACCGGCGGCTACATCCTCTACAGCGGAGACCGCGCGCTGTTCGAACGCCACCGGGAGACCCTGGCGGCCCCCGCCGGCACGAGGTTCGTCGGCGAGGACCCCGGCCATGCGGCGCTGCAGGACATCGCCCTGCTCAGCGCGATGACCGGCATGTTCGCGGGCATGACCCACGCCTTCGCCCTGCTGGCCCCCGAGAAGGACCTCGACCGGAGCCGGTTCGCCGCGCTGCTCGCGGAATGGCTCGGCGCCATGTCCGGGGCCGCCCACGGCATGGCCGCCCAGCTGGAGAGCGGCGACTACACCGAGGGCGTCACCTCCAGTCTCGCCATGATGGCGGCGGCCGACGACACGCTCCTGACCACGGCGCGGGACCAGTCCGTCGATCCCCGGCTCCTCGTCCCCTACATGGAGCTGATGCGCCGCAGGGTCGCCCAGGGCCACGGCGACGAGGGGCTGGCGGGCGTCGTGGGGCTGCTGAGTGGCGAGTGACGAGCGACCCACCCCGGGGCGGACCAAGGACTCTCCCGGGTAGTTAAAGGCTCAACTATATTGGGAGTGTCAGCCGCCGCGCATCCCGCGCGCGCATCTCACGCAGGAGGCATCGCCATGAGGCTCGTCGTGATCAACGGGGAAGCGGGCGCGCTGTCCACGGCCCGCTCGCTGGCCGACCGTCTGGCCGAGTCCACCCGCACCCGGGTGGCCCGCCGGGGTGAGGCTCTGGACATCATCACGATCGAGCTTCGCGACTTCGCGCACGACATCGGCAACGCCTCGCTCACGGGCCTGGTCGGCCCCGCTCTGCACCGGCGCCTCGATACCGTGCGCGGGGCCGACGGCCTCATCGTCGTCACCCCGACGCTCCACGCCTCCTACAGCGGGCTGTTCAAGTCGTTCTTCGACCTCCTGGAGGAGGACGCGCTCGCCGACAAGCCCACGCTGCCGGCCGCCACCGGCACCGGCCCGGGGCACGCCCTCGTCGTGGAGAGCGCGCTGCGCCCCCTCCTGGCCCAGTTGGGCGCCCACACCGTACCCACCGGCGTCTACGCCACCGCCGTGGACCGGGCCGACGACGGCGACGGAGAGCTCGCCGCACGGATCCACCGGGCGGCGAACCAGCTCGCGGCCCTGATGGTCACCTCGCGGATGGACGGCTTCATGCCCGAACCCGGCACCGCCGCCGGGGACGCGCACCTCACCCAGGACGACATCGTCCCCTTCGAACGGCACCTCGCCGCCCTGCGCGCGGACGAGCCGGCGCACGCCCCCCACTGACCGGCCACTGACCGGCCGACGACCGACCGACCTACCGACGACCGACCGATCGAGCACCGACCGACCATGGAACGGACCGAAAGAGCATGAGCCACCCGAAGACGTACACGGGCACGCGCATCGCGGTGCACTTCGACGCGGAACGCTGCCGTCACGCGGCTCGCTGCGTGCAGGGCCTCCCGGAGGTCTTCGACATCACCCGCCGGCCGTGGATCACCCCCGACGCCGCCCTCGCCGAGACCGTCGCCGAAGTCGTCCGCCGCTGCCCTTCGGGCGCCCTGACCTCTACGACCCAAGGGACGCCAGAGGTCTGACCGGGAGAAGCCGTGGCGCAGTCGGGTGCCCTCACGCCTCCCCGGCGTCCCCGGGCTCCCTGGGCTCCCTGACCTCCCCGGGCTCGGCCAGCGCCTTCCTGATCAACTGCACCGGGTGCCAGGCGTCGCGCTCGGTGCCGAACGAGCCGGCCATGCCGCAGCAGCCCGCGTCCAGTTCGACCACCCCGACACCAGGGATGCGGTTCAGCAGCGCGACCGTGGCCGCCGTGCCCACCTCCGCCTTCTGGTGGCAGTGACCGTGGTAGAGGAGGCGGCGGCTGGCCGGCAACGACGTGGCGCCGAGCGTGATGCGCACTCGTTTCGGTGTACGTGGTGAAGGAGTCGGCCAGGTAGTGCCCTTCCCGCTCGCCGGGGAGGTCGGCGCGGTGGGCATGGTGACGGCCCAGGCCATCTCCTCCTCGGTGGTGGACTCCTCACCCGTCTCCACCAGCGGCGCACTGGTCACGGCCAACGCGCCCGAGGGCCAGCGCGATGCCGTCTTCAAACGCCTGATGGCCTGGGGGATGAGCATGGCGGTGATCGCCCCACCGGTCACGTGGGCGCTCTTCGTGACGCCCGGCCGGCTCTGAGCGGAGCCCGGCCGGTCCCGCCAAGGCCCGGCCGGGCCCTCCTCACGCTCAGCGCGAACGCTGCCCGGTGAAGAGGCGGTACAGCAGGAGCACGATCACCGAGCCGGCGATCGCGGCGATCCAGGTCGACAGGTGGAAGAAGCCGTTGATGGAGTGGACGCCGAAGACCACCTTGCCGAGCCAGCCGCCGAGCAGACCGCCGACGATGCCGATCAGCATCGTGACGAGGCAGCCGCCCGGGTCCCTGCCGGGGGTGAGCGCCTTGGCGATGGCGCCCGCGATCAGGCCGATCAGAATCCAGGCGATGATGCCCACGGTATGCGTCCTTCTCTGTAGATGTGGCGTGCCCTGCCGGGGTTCCGCCAGGACCGTCCGCCGGCCGCTCCCCGCGAACGGCCGGTCACCTACGCCTATCCCCTCGAAGCGAATTCACACCCGGAACACCCCGAATACCCCGCACCCCGCACACTCGGACACTCGGACCGAGGCCGAGCGCCACACGGGGGAGGGGCGGCCTCTGATCGTGGCGTGTGGATGAAGGGGGCGGGGAGGCGGAGGGCCGCCTTCAGGCGCAGGTCACCGTCACGCGCTCGAACCCGAGGGCTCGTAGGAGGCCTTGGAGCATGGCGGTGGTGTCGCGTTCGGCCCGTGTGGTCAGGTCGGACTGGCGGGCGGCCTCGCCGATGCGCTGGGCGGCGAGGACGTCGACCGCTCGCTCACTCGCGGGGTTGTCGGAGAAGAGGTCTCCGAGCCGGTCGAGCAGGCCGCGCTGTTTGGACACGGCGTACGAGCGCTCGGGGTCGAGCGCGGGTGTGGCCAGCCGGGCGTGGGGAAGGCGCCCACGAGCGCCGGCCACCGCCGACGGCGGGCCCCCTCCGGCCGGCTCTCGTGGGCCGGGGGTCTGTTCACGGTGTCTTCCATGCGCCGCTGGTGCCGCCACCTCAAGCCGCTCATTCCCAACTGCTCTCTTAGTTGGTGTTGTTGGGGGCCGGGCGACGTGATGGGGCGGCTGCGCATCGGAGCCCCGGTGCCTCGGCATGGGAGCGGCCGGGCCGGGTAAGCGGGCTTCGTCGGCGGGGCCGGCCGGGGTCGGGCGACGGGACAGGCCCGACGGGACGGCCCCGAGGGAGAGAGGGAGTTTCGCATGATCGACTGGAGAGCGATGCGAAGACGGACCGCCGGGGAACCGCGCACGTCCGCCCCCGGGAAGGCGGCGCGGATGAGGAGGCCGGAGGCGGTCGGTCCTTCCCGTGGGGGCTCGCGGCGCGGGGACGCCCCCGGCTCCATCGTGCGCGACGCCGCCCGCACGGGCCCGGGCCGGATGGTACGTACGCTGGTCGGGCTCGTCGCGCTCGCCGGTATGGTCGCCTTCGCCATGGTGCTGGCCAAGCTCACCCTGGGGGAGTCGGCCGCGTCCGTGCCCCTCGTCCACAGCAACCTGACTCCAGGCCGGTCCATCGAGGCGTACCTGCGGCAGCCGGCCTTCATCGAGACCGTCAAGCAACTCGGCGGCAACGTGGCCCTGGGCATGCCGTTCGGCGTGCTCCTGCCGCTGCTGTCCCGCAGGACCCGGGGCTTCGTCCGGGTCGCGCTGGTCACCGTAGGCACCATGCTGCTCGTGGAACTGATCCAGGGCGCCCTCATCACGGGGCGCGCGTTCGACATCGACGATGTCCTGCTCAACACCGCGGGCGCGCTCCTCGCCTACCTCCTCGTGGGCCGCCGCCTCGGCCGGGCCGTCCACCCGCGCCCGCGCGACCGGTGGTGGCGCCGGGCGCCGGAGCCCACCCACGAGCGGTGAACGCGACCGGGGCAGGCGACCGCCCGGCCGGCTCCGCACCGGGCGGTCACCTGACGGGTGGGCGCGCGGTACCGAGCCGGGTGCCGGCGGACGCGGTGGCCGTGGTCAGCCCGTCGTTCCGGGAGCCCCCGAGGCGTGGGCGGAGAGCCGGAACCGCTCGGGCACGCCCCCGGCGCCGGTCACCAGGTCGGTGGTGAGCTCGCCGATGAGAGGGGCGAACTTCGCCCCATGGCCCGAGCAGGGGGAGCACACGACGAAGGGGCCGACGCGGTCGAGGAGGAAGTCCTCGCTGGGCGTGAAGGTGTACAGGCAACTGGTCTCGTTCCGTGGCGTCGGGTCCAGTCCCGGCAGCCACTCCTTCACGTAGGCGACCAGCGTCTCCCGGGTCGCGGCGGAGACGACGCCGTCCCGTCCGGCGGCGGTCGTCGGCAGGCCGCCGTAGTGCTGGCCGATCTTGCGGTCGTCCAACGGTCCGCCGTGCGGGCCGCCCGCGAGGTGGTAGACGCCCGCGCCCCACTCGTGCACGACGCTCGGCCACGCGGGGGACGCCGGGTCCCGTCGGGGGAAGTGGAAGGTCTCCTGCTGGGTGACGTTCAGCGGGGGCAGCGAGAGCTGTCCGCCGAGCAGTTCGCCGGCCCATCCCCCGGCCGCGACGACCACGGTGCCGGCGAGCACCTCGCCGCCGTCGGCGAGCAGCACCCGGACTCCGCCGTCCGGGGCCGGCTCCAGCGACGCCACGGCGGTGTGCTGGCGTACGACCGCTCCGCGCCGGACGGCACCGTCCTGGAACGCGGCCACGGCCGCGCCGGCGTCGACCGTGCCACCCTGCGAGTGGTGGACGACGAGCCCCTCGAAGCGCATCCCCGGCCAGCGCCGTTCCGCCTCCGCTGCGCTGAGCGTCTCGTGCTTCACGCCCGAGGAGGCGAGTTGGGCGGCCACCGACTCGGCGTACGCGCGCGAGCCGAAGTCCAGGTTGCCGAGCATGCGGAGCAGGGGTGTGCCGGAGTCGAGCTCCAGCTCCCGCCACAGCTCGAACGACCTCCCGGTGAGCTCCGTGTACAGCGTCTGCTGGTACCCCCGCCGCACGATGCGGGAACTGCCGTGTGAACTGCCCCGGGCATGCCCCGGTCCGTACTGTTCGAGCAGCAGCACCGACAGCCCTCGGCGGGATGCCGCCCAGGCGGTGGCGGAGCCCATCAGGCCGCCGCCTATCACGACGAGTTCAGCTCGGCTTTCCATGGCTGCCTCCCGGGAACGTACGGCGCCCGGCACACCCGGCCCGCCGAACCTGTCTTCGACTGTCGCGAGCTTACGGACCACGCCCCCTCCCCGGCGGCCCCCGCCCCCGAGCCGAAGACGCCCGAGCCCGGCCCCACCGGCCACGGCGCCGAGCCGCAGGCGAGTCAGAACCCACAGGTCGTCGCGGACGAAGCCGGCCGAACCTCTGCGGAGGGCCGGTCAAGGCACCCTGCCCGTCCCCGACGCGGCATCCCACCTCGTCACACACTTGTCACACGCGCGCATTCCGCGGGCTGAGACGGCGTAGCGAACGAAGGTGTGGAGCCACTCCAGGAGCGCGGCGCGGCCGTCCTCGGCCGTGCTCAGGCGCCGGGCGTGTGCGCACAGGGCCTCGACGCGTTCCTGGAAGACCGCTTCCAGAAGGGCGCGGCGCGTGGGGAAGTGGCGGCGCACGGTCGCCGAACCGACGCCTGCGGTACGCGCGAGGGTCCGCTCTCCCACACCCGCCGCCGGGCTCTGCGGCGGGGGGTGGGGGAGAGGGTCCTCGACGTCGCGTGCCCGGTGCGGATCGCCCAGACCGCCGACCACGCTCACTTCGGCCGCGGGGGTGTCGGCGGGCAGGACGAAGGTGACCTTGGCGGAGTTCTCGCGCAGGGCGCGTTCCAGCACGGCAGCTCTCCCGAGGGGCGAGAAGGGGGGCGGGATCCGTGCCCCGGCTCGACGCCGGGCACAACCTCGACCGGTGACGCCGCCGTCCGGGCCTGAGGGTCACCCACCCGCTACACCTGGCACGCCCGAGGAGCCGCCGCGTGTGACAGTCCACGTTTGGGAAGACCGGACGACGGGTTGCCCCACGCAAGCAGGGCCCGGTCGGCGCCCGGTAGCCACACCGGCCGGGCCCTGCGCCACACCACGCGGCCCGAGGGAGATGTCCCTGCTCTCGTGCGGCGCGGAAGTAGTGATCATGACGGTCATGGGCGAGCCCATTCACAGCTGGCTTGCTCGGCTACGAAGCCGCAATCCGTCGCAGGACCGGCGACCGGGCTCGTCACGGTGCCGCGGTCTGGGCCGGGCAGCCGTGTGCCCTCGCCTGTTTGCTGGTGAACCTCGCGATCGCCACGAGGCCGGTCGTGAATGCTGGGGTACAGGGTCGGGGAAGGCGTCTGGACTGATCTGGCAGGCAGGTGGCGTTGGTGGATGGTTCCGGTGGGCCGGCATGGCGTGCCGCTGTTCGCCGCATCCGCATGACGAAGAGTCGTCCGGCCTGCGAGGGACAGGGCGGTCATGTCCTCGAGGGAGTGGGGAGGGAGGGGGCTGTGACGATCAGGCGTGCGATGAGGCCAGCGCGCCGCTCCATGCGGCGGGTGATGTGGGCGCGGGCCGCTGCGTCCGGGGCGTTCCACAGGGCGAGGATGTCGCGCCAGATCCGGTCGCGCCATGCCACCAGGACGAGCATCGTCAGGCGGACGCTCGCGCGGCGGCCGGCGGGCAGGCGCCGTAAGGCCGTGGTGGTGCGGCAGCGGTAGCGCTCGGCCAGCATGTCCGTGCACTCGAGGACCGACTGTTCCAGGATGCGGTTGACGCGGAAGTAGTCGTGGCGGTAGCGGCGCAGGAGGCGTTGGTCGATGTGCGTGCGGTTCGCCTGGAGGTAGGCGTGGACGACGAGTCCGAGGTCGTGGTTGATGTGCGCGTTGATGCCCAGGATCGCGCTGCGGTACGGCGCCGCGATTCCGTGGGCGGCGTAGCAGGTGGCCAGCCGCCAGGAGGTGGCGGTCACCGGTGTGCCGTGCAGTGAGTTCCGGGTGGCGATGAGGGCTTCTTCGGCGAAGAGGCCAGTCACTTCGGAGAGCCACTCGGGTTCGAGGAAGCCGTCGTGGTCCTCGGCGAGCATGACCTCGACGACCCGGCGGGTGATGACGACGTAGACGTCGAGGAAGACGGCGCGGTCGTCGCCGGCCTCGCGGAGCCGCTCGGTGAGCAGTTCGAGTGCCGCGAGAGCCTCCGATGCCGTCCGGGGCCGCCAGTTGATGTCCTCGGTCGTGATCCGCACCCTGTACTCCGGTCGCCAGTGATCGACTTCGTGCTGACAAGTTAGCGGGTACGCAAGCCGCGGGGACCGGAACCCGGGAGACTTCCCGTCCCCGGCAGGGGCGCGAGGGCGCCCGGGCCGCACCGGCTCCGCCTGCTGGGGAGAACAGGTCCTGCTCCTGCGCCACCTCGCGGCGTGCCAGGTGCGCGGAGGGGGCGCGTACGGGCGGGTTCAACCGGTCGGATCCGAGCGGTACCCGGGCCGGTTAGGCTCGGCCCGGGGCGTTGCACGCGCCCCTTCCTCGCTCACTGCCGACCGATCCCGGAGCCCTGTTGAACACGCGTGCCGCTGTGCCGTCCCCGCGCGTCGCCGGTCTGCTTGGCCAGGCGCGTGACCGTACGGATGCGGTGGTCCGCGCCCTCTTGGAGCGGGTGGAGGAGGGCCCTGGCCGGGTCTTGGCCTACCAGTGGGGTCTGTGGGACCCCGAGGGGCGGCCCGTGCCCGCCGGCGGACCAGGGAGGGGCAAAGCGGTGCGTGCCGCGCTGGTGTTCGCGGCCGCCCGGGCCACGGGCCGCCCCGGCATCGATCCTCTGGTGCCTGCCGGGGCCGCAGCCGTCGAGATGCTGCACACGCTCTCTCTGCTCCACGACGACGTGATGGACGGGGACGAGCTACGGCGGGGGCATCCGGCGGCGTGGCGGGTGTTCGGGGCGGAAGCTGTCGAGAACGCTGTGCGTCACTTGACCCCGCACGCGGTCAGCCTGCTCTTCGACGCGGCAGCTGGCCCCGGCCCTGACCCGTCGGCCGCCGGCCGGGACCCGGAGGTGCTGCGCGGCCCCGCACGTGCGGCGGGCGTGCTCGGTGCGGCGCTCGTACGGCTGGTCCAGGGCCAGGCCCTCGACCTCGCTCTGGAGCAGGAGGCACAGCCCGGCGTCGCCGCGACCCTGCGTGTCCACGCCGACAAGACGGGCTCGCTGTTCTCCTGCGCCTGCGAGTTGGGGGCCGCTCCGGCCGCGGGCGCGGAGCTGGCGGCCTTCGGGGAACAACTCGGCATCGCCTTCCAGATCGTCGACGACGTTCTCGGCATATGGGGGGACCCTCTGGTGACGGGCAAGCCCGCCGGCTCGGACCTGACGGCCCGCAAGAAGTCCTATCCGGTCGCCGTCGCCCTGGCCCCGACGGCCGCATCGGATGGTGCCGCCGACGACGCCCGCCGAAGGCTGACCCGCCTCTATGCCCGCACCGAGTCCTGGACGGCGCCGGAGACCGATGAGGCGCGCCGGCTCCTCGACCGTACCGGCGCCCGCTTCGTGGCGGAGGCGGCCGCACGCCGCCACGAACGGACCGCCCTCGAAGCCCTGTCCCGGATCTGCCCGCCGCACGAGGAGGCGGGGCAGGACCTGAGGGCACTGGCCGCGTTCGTCACAGGCCGCCTGTACTGATCGCCGACGGGGCCGGTAGCCGTGCACTCTCTTCACGGCTGTTCCCAGGGGGCGGGCCGGTCGAAGGCGTTGGGCAGGCCGGCCGCGTAGAGCTCGTCGTCCAGGCGGTGCAGACGGGCGAGTTCGGCGGGCGGCTTCCAGCCACGTATCACGCATGCCGGTGCGGTGGAACCGGCGGCCGCGAGGACGGCGTTCACGGCGGCTTTGGCGCTCTGGTCAGCGGCTTCCATGGTGGCGAGGTTGAGGTCGACGTCCACGTGGTCGCCGGCCTGGAACAGGTTGGGGACCTTGCCAGCCGGTTTGGGCCGCCACCGGCGCGAGCCCGCCGTGCTGATCAGCAGCGGTTCCGTGTTGTGGGCGAGCCCCCCGGGCACGGTGGGCCAGCGGATGGCGGGATCGGTGAAGCAGGAGTGCACCAGCCCGGGGGAGAGCAACTCGCGGCCGTCGCGGCGCAGCGAGTCGGCCAGCTGGTGCCACACCTCGCGGATCACCTCCCGCCGGGTGCACGCCCGGGCGGGTTTCCCGGTCAGTGCTCCGGGGACGTCCCAGGCCGACACGTCGACCGACAGGCAGTCGTGGACGGTGCCGTCCCCGTACCGAGCCGGCATGTCGATGCCGGACCAGAACTGGGCCTGGGCGACGGACGTCAGTGCCCAGGGCGAGTCGACGTGGATCACATGACCGTGTACGAGCGGGGTGCGTTCGCGCAGGAAGAACTGGATGCCGGTCATCCAGTCCGTCTCCAGGCGGTCGATGTCTGCCAGGCCCTCGTCGAGCTCGCACACCTCCGGTCCGAGGGTGCGCACGGCGGCCTCGGCGGGGACCGCGCAGACGAACCAGTCCGCCTCCACCTCGTGCACGGCACCGGACGGAGTGCGCACGACGGCGGCTCGAACCGCTCCCCGGGCCGTCCGCAGGCCCTGGACCCGGTGGCCGACGAGGAAGCGGACCCCGAGCGAGACCAGATGCGCGGCCCACGGCCCGATCCACGCCTCCGTGGTCGGCGCGTCGAGAACCCTGTCGGCCTCGGCGTGGTCGGCTCCGCCGAGCAGCCCGGACCAGAACTCCACCTGGGTACGGCCGATGGAGGCGACGGTCGCCACCTCGGCCTTCGCGGCGACCAGCGTGCGGGTGGGGCCGATCACGCAGAGCCGCCGGTACTCCTCGGAGGCGGTCGCACCCGCTGTGAAGTCCCACCATGAGGTGTTCTCGAACTCGCCGTCGCGGCGGGCGGCCCCGCTCGTGGCCCAGACCAGCAGCCGGTTCGCGAAGTGGGCGCTCTCCCCGGCGGCGAGCCCGGGCGTGCGGGCCAGCAGGTGGCCCACCGCACGCAGCGTGGCCTCGACGCTCCTCGACGAGGGTCCCCCGGAGATGTCGACGACCACCCCGTCGCGCTGCCGGTCCCGCGCGTACAGCACCTGCGTGGTCGCCACCAGCCGGTCGGCGACCGAGCCGCCGCCGGAGGGAATGCGTGCCATCGTCTCGGTCACGTTCCGGTAGAACCCCGGGAAGAACCGGAACCCGTGCTCACCCGGCAGATCCCGGCGCCCCTCCGTACCCGTCCCCGGAACAGGAATGCTGCGTGCCTTGCCGCCCAGCGCCCGGGCCTCGATGACGGTCACCGCGAACCCCCGCTCGGCCAGCTCCATCGCAGCGGTCAGGCCGGCCGGTCCGCCCCCGATCACCACCACCCGCCGTCCGGCACGCCCGCCCCGGCCGTGGCCTCGCACCCCTGCCCCGACAACACCCGCCGTGGCCCCGTTCCCGCCCGCCCCCACGCCTCTGCCCTCCATGTGCCCGGTGCCCGACCGGTGTGCCCGAACCCCTCGCACAAGATCGGGGATGACGGCCAGGCAACGTGCCCGGGCCGTCCTCGAAGATCATTTCAGCACGCGCCCCTCGGCTCCAGGCGGCCGGGATTGAGCCATGTACGTCTCCAGCCCTCGCTGAGTGGCTGTTGTCGTTCCGATCTTGTGCGGTGCTGATCGAACAGGCGTCTTGATCAGGTGGCTTCGGCGGGGCCTCTGTCAGGCGCAGATCTAGGCCGAGCGAGGGCGTGATCACACCGCCAGGCGGTAACTATAGTTGTCACCCATGGGGCCGTGAACTATAGTTGTCGCATGATGCTGCCTGAGATCACCCAAGAAGAACAGGTAGAACTCGACAAGGCTCTGTATGACGCCTTGAACCCATTGGCCTCGGCCATTCGCTCCCGAGAGACCGGGCTTTCCGCGGACCGCATGTGGGACGCGGACCCCGTAGCGGTGGCTCTGTCGGTCCTTGCTGCTTGGAGAACGGTGGACGCGGAGGTCAAGCGACTGACCGCGAACGCGGCAGCGACGGCCGGCTCCTACGGGGCAAGTTACGAGCAGTTGGGAGCCGTGTGGGGCATCACCCGCCAGGGCGCCCGCAAGAAGTGGCCCGACGCCATCACCCGCCCGACGCTTCCGACAGCCCGCCCGACCAACCTTGAAATCTTCGGTGGGACTGCCGAACTGGTCCAGGCGCCATCCGGCGGCTGGAGCTGGACGGGCGAGGGCGCCGACGGGGCACTTGGTGCGGCCGGCGACGGGGCGTGCTACGCGACCGTGGAGGAAGCCGCAGCCCATGCGGGCGCATTCCTCAAGGAGCATGCAGCTGACACTGTCGGCCACCCCTGAGCGACTGGCATCGCTCCGATCTTGAGGGGTGCCGGTCGAACGGGAGTCTCGATGGGCTGAGTGCGGCGGCCGCCGTGCATGAAAGCAGAGCCTCTTGGTAGCTCGAAGGGTGTCTACGCCAAAGAGCGTTCCAGGAGGCCCTGTTGTCGCAGTCCTACGGCATCGCGGGAGCGGGGTCCACTTCGGTCACTCTCGCGTGTGACTGCCTGGCACGCCAGCCCGGGAATGCCGCCGGCCACGGGGTCCGTGCGCGCCGCTACCCGACGGACATGTGCGATGTGGAGTGGGCGGTGGCGCGGCCGCTACTACCGGTGCCGGGCTGGCTGCGCGGGCGGGGCGGGCAGCCGGAGGCGTACTGCCACCGCGCGATACTGGATGCGGTCCGCTACCTCGTCGACAACGGAACGAAGTGGCGGGCCATACCGGCCGACTTCCCGCCATGGGACCGGGTCTACGCGTTCTTCCGCCGCTGGCGCGACCACGGTCTGGTCAGGGAGTTCCACGACCGGCTCCGCCGCAAGGTCCGCGAGCAGGCCGGGCGGGACCCGGAGCCGAGCGCGGGCATGATCGATTCCCAGTCCGTCAAGGCGGATGCCGTCGTCGGCCGTGACAGCCGCGGTTTCGACGGCGGCAAGCTGGTCAACGGGCGCAAGCGGCACGTCGTGGTCGACACCCTCGGCCTGTTGCTGGGGGTGATGGTCATCTCGGCGGACGTCGGCGACCACCCCGCCGGGCAGGTTCTGCTCGCCCGGGTCGCCGCCGCGCACCACCGGTTGGCACTGGTCTGGGCCGACGGCGGCTACACGGGCGGCCTCGTCGAGCACTGCCTGGCCGTCCTCGCTCTGGTCCTGGCGATCGTCAAGCGCAGTGACGACATGCGCGGCTTCGTCGTGCTGCCCATGCGGTGGATCGTGGAGCGGTTCTTCGCCCACCTGATGCGAAGCCGCCGCCTCGCGCGGGACTTCGAACGGTCCACCGGCAGCGCGGAGTCGGTGGTCTACTGGTCGGCGACGATGCTCATGACCCGCCGCCTGGCCCGGCCACGGCCTTCGCGAGCGTGAACCGGCCCGGCCCGGCGCCGGCTCGGCCAGCCACCCGCGCGCTGTCAGCCGCTTCGCCTTCGACCGCAACGCCTGGATCTTCGGGGGCACCGGGTCCAGGCCGAAGCAGCCGGCCATTTCCTGGCAGGTCAGCGGGCCTTGACCGAGCCGGTTCCGGTCCGCGAGAGCGTGCAGGATGCGCTGGTAGTCGGCCGACAGTGCCGACCAGGCCAGACCCGCACGCCACGTCGGCACCACTGACTTCGGCTTCGCCGCCTCCGAAGATGCAGGCGGTGCGGGCGGTTCACCGCGATCCGACGGCTCCTCGGCGGTGTCCGGGCCGGCGGTCTCTCCTTCGCCCCGGGGACAGCACCTCGCCGACGCGTGACCGGGCGATGACCCACTCGTTCCACTCCCGCTCGGCCACGACCAGCTCCGCCTGGATAGGGTCCGCCTCCTCCCGTAGCGCGTCCACACGACGGCGAGCGGTCAGCTCACGCTGTTCCAGCAGCCCCACGACCGACGGCGTCCCCGACCTCCACCAGAGCGACGACACGACACGTCACCACTCCCCGACAGCGCCGACCCCATGCCTGAACAGCGGAAACGCAGCCCTCAACCCCGGAAAGGCAACAGCCACTAAGGGCGGTGGGCATAGCTGAATCCGGAAGGACGGCTCGGTGCCGTCCCCGGGGTCGCAGCGGTGGGTTGTGGCCGGTCGCGGGCGGGAAGGCCGGCAGTCCCGCCGCCTCTGATCGAGGGATACGGGGCTGCCATTTGACCGTTTCGTCCGGGTTGGCTGGTGGTCAGGTGATGATCGGGACGACGACGGGGTTGAGCGAGTTGACGATGGCGAGGACTGCGGCGAGGACTTCGGCGGACATGGCGGGCCTCCTGGCGGTGTGGGCGTGCGGGTGCTTCCCGGAACTGTTGATCAAACCGGCCGGGGAGGCCTGGGGGCAACGCCCGCATTCCGCCGAGCCCTGGGCCGGTCAGCGGCCGGGGGCCGGCTGGGGCTGGTGCGGTCCGGCCGCGGTGTCGCCGTCGCCGTGAGCCGGGGCCGGTGCGGCGGCGGGTTCGATGGAACGACGCCGCGCGAGCAGGACGACGATGAGTACCACCTGCAGGAGGAGCGGAAGTAGCATCGCGAGGGACATCTCGGGGTCGGGGCCGACGCCGTTGGAGACGAGGCTGAAGTCCCACAGCCCGTGGACCAGCATGGGCAGCACCAAGGCGGCGCCGGCGCGAAGGCAGAGGTAGAAGAAATAGCCGGAGGTGGAGACCACGATCGCCTGGAGGACGGCCTGGAAGCCGGAGCCGATGGCGTTGGAGAGGTGGACCGCGCCGAAGACGACGGACGACCACAGCGCGCCCCGTCCCTCGCTGAACCCGGCCTTCTTGAAGACCTGCACGCCGATTCCGCGGAACATCAGCTCCTCGCCGATACCGACGCACGCCGTCATGGCCAGCAGCGCCAGGACCATGGCGAGCGGCTGGCCGGCGAGGTTCCCGTAGTTGATCGCGAGGAGGGAGGCGGCCAGCATCGAGACGGGCACGAACCACACCCAGCGCCGCACCGGGGCCCGGTAGATGACCGATGGGCAGCCCGGATGGCGAGGAGAACGTTCGTCGCGGTCGACATCACCGAGATCTACGTCCACTGGTACGCGGGTCGCTCGAAGAGCGAGCTGGCCGCGTCGCTGGGGGTGGACCGCAAGACGGTCAGGAGTTCTTGGCCAGCTGAAGCGGCCGGGATCAGCCCCGGCGGGCCGCCGATGAGCGAGGCCGACTGGTCGAAGCTGATCAAGGAGTGGTTCCCCGGCCTCATCGACAGAAGGCTCAGACAGGTGCCCTGGCCAGACATCGACCAGCATCGTGACCCGATCGAGAGCCTGCTCGGGACGGTGGCCGTCTCGACGATCCACCAGCGGCTCCGCGATGAGCGCAAGCTGCAGGCGTCGATCTCGTCGTGCCGCCGCTGGATCCATGCGACGCTGCCGGATGAGGTGGCGAAGTCGCAGGTCACCGTGTGTCGGCGTACGCGAGAATGCGTTCGGTGAAGTACGGATGAACGTGCTCAGCGAGATGGCAGGCTGCTCGCTGGGCACGGTGGGCGGATCACCAGAGGCCGAAGAACCGCGTCCACCACGTGGGCCGCGCCGCGAAGGGCTCCAGCGCGCTGGAGCCCTCGTAGTCGCTCTCCAGCAGTTCTTCCGGGACGCTCACGTAGCCGAGCTCAGCCAGGGCCTGCTCCACTGTGGCTAGGTCAGCGGGATCCAGCGCGCCCTCCTCACGGGCTTCGTCCGTGCCGAGGAAGGCCCCCGGATTGTCGGCGCATACCTCGGCGAGGGAACCGAACTTGCTCACGCAGACCACGATCCGTGTTCCGCAGATCGTCGCGGCCGCAGGCACATGGATGCGGCCGTACTCACTGGAGTCCTGGGTGTCCCGCTCGGACTCGCACGGGGCTCCGAAGTCCGCTTCGAGCCGGCGGATCAGGCCGCTGAACGCGAGGCCGGTCACGGCACGGTCGTAGTGCTGCGGCTGTTCCAGCCGCTCGGGGTCGTCGAGTTCGCGCAGGAGGGCCAGCAGTTCTGTCTCGCTCATTGCCATCCGCCCATCCTGCCGCCCGGCGGGCGGCAGCAGAGGGGCAGGGGCATGCGAGCAAGTGCCAGATCCCAAGGTAGGGGCGTAGGCCGTGTATCGAAAGCGTCGTTCGTGTTGCTTGTCGACGGTTGCGGGCAGCGCTGGAGGTGCGAGCTGTAGGGATGGCTTCCACTCTATGGCCAGACCTGTTGAACGCGTTCAACAGGTCTGGCAAGGTATCTCTCCACGGCCGCTCCTACTCGGTTGGCCGATACGGGCTGAGGGTGGGAGGTCCTGGTGGCGGGCGGAGGCAGGCTGCGTGCGTGGGGGAGGGCCGTCGGTGGCTTGGTGGCGGTTTGGGCTGTTCTGACGGCGTGCGCCGGCCCCTATCAGTACTACGAGGGGACAGGGCTCCACGACGCCGCGGAGGCAGAAGTGGCCGGGGGCTGGGAGAACATCGAGGGGACTCGTGTGGAGCTTCGCGAGGACGGGACGGCTCTTGTCGAGAAGCTCGACGGAGATGCCTTCGACTTCGAGGACGGCTGGCGTCTCTCCGGTACGGGAACCTGGCAGCTGACCGACGACGAAGGCGGACAGGTCGTCCGACTCGCGCTGACGACCCGGACACGAGTCGAGAGGCGCTTTCCCGCATCTGCGACTGACCCCTCGACTCCGGAGCCCCCGTCGACATACACGTGGTTCTTCTACGTGGACCGCGATCAGCACGATGGGCTGGTGCTGTTCTTCATGTACGGCGATCCGGACATCGGGAACATGTATGTGATGACGCGCGAGACAGGGTCATAGCCATTCGTTGATCGCTGCGACCGGCACGGTCCCGGCATCCTCGGGTAGCGCGACGCGGGCGACCGGGCTGTTGCCGACGAGCGTGATTCCCCAGTGGAACAACTGGGGCCCGGTGCGACCGTGGACGGTGACACCGCCAAACGGGGTACAGGCCCGCCATAGTGGGCGCTGATCCCGGTCCGCTCGAAATGATCCGCGCCCAGCTCCCACACTCCGGACTCTCTCCAGAACCAGAACCAGAACCAGAACGGGAAGGAGCCTTCCCGGCCGACGGGGCGCTCACCGAGGGCGGCGGCGACCTCGGGCGGGCTCATGCCGAAGGCGAGCGGCCCGACCCGCTTCATCGGCGTCCACTCCCAGCGCGGCCGCTCTCCCCCGGGGACCACCGGCCACGCGCCGTCGTTGGGTACTTTGCCCTGGACGTCGTGCCAGTGGATGACCGGCGCGGACATGTACGGATCGTCGGCGA
Organism: Streptomyces sp. NPDC042100; assembly: GCF_055582325.1. Taxonomy (NCBI): domain Bacteria; kingdom Bacillati; phylum Actinomycetota; class Actinomycetes; order Kitasatosporales; family Streptomycetaceae; genus Streptomyces; species Streptomyces sp. NPDC042100. Next base: position 14,683 of record NZ_JBVJDK010000015.1, on the reverse strand, counting down.
TGCTCGGGCCGCACAGCAGCGCCGAGGTCACCAGCGTGTCCAGGCGCGCCGCGTATCCGCCCCAGACAGCATCACCGTCGCGCAGCTCCACGAGGCCGTGCCTGGCGGGGACTTCTCGATCGCACAACTCGCTCGGACTTTGAACACGACGACGGCTCACGTCATCTGCCTGCTGTCGCAGCACCTCGTCGACTGGAGCCCGCCCCGGTTCCGCCGTACCCAGCACACCGCCACCCGACTCGACCAGTGGCGCGCCTGGTACGAACGGGACCGCCTGTCGCTCCAGGACATCGCCGACCGTGAAGGAACCAGCCTCGCCACTGTGCGTCTGGCTTTCCTCAAGAGCGGGGTCCCGCTGCGCCCCGCCGGGTCCTATCCGGGCCGCCCTCGGCGGAAGCGAACTTTCTTGTCCGGGGAGGCCACGGGAGCTTCCTCCCGGCTACTCGGGCAGGGCCGATCGCCGATGACGTTCTTCATGACGAGGGTTGACGTCGGGCGCTGGACCCCAGGCAGCTGGGCAAGCTGCTGGAAGGCGGCGAGGTCGGCGGTGGCGACGCGCAGGAGGTAGTCAGGTTCGCCGTCCGACTTTGGCCCCAGGGTCGACGTAGCCGGCTGGCGGGCTTGTGGTGGCCCGGCATCGGTTTGCCGGGCCACGTTCGGTCAGTGGGCGTCGGTGCGCTGTTCGAGGCGGGTGCCGTGGCGCAGGGTGATCGACATCAGGTCGCTGGGGGTGTCGAGTTCCAGGCGGTGCCAGCGGCCGCGGGGGACGACGAGGGCGGTGCCTGCTTGCAGCCGCACCATGTCCTCGGTGGCACCGGGAGTGTCGGGACGGAAATAGAGGCGGACACCGCCGGTCAGGCAGCACACCGCTTCCTCCGCCTCCGGGTGCATCTCCCAGTGGTCGGCGTGCACATCGGCATCGGTTTCCACGTGGAACGTGGCGATCTGCCAGGTCCTGGAGGTGCTGCTGGTCATCTGGCGCTCGACGGCTCGGACGTCGCCGTCGGGGTGGAAGTGCAGCGCCGAGGCGAACAGGTCGACGACGGTGGTACTCATGACGGAGTTCCTTCCAGTTGGTTGTCTGTGGTGGCGGTGGACTGTGGTGACCGTATGGCGGTCCGGCGACCTGGCAGGACGGTGATCGCCACGACCGCCGCGAGCACGAAGACGGCGGCGGCGAGGGCCAGGCCCAGGGCGTAGCCGGCATTGAGCGCGGCCGGGTCGGTGGCCGTGCCGGTGTGATGTGCGGCGATGGTGGCCAGGATGGCCAGGCCGATGGAGCCGCCGAGTTGGCGGGAGCTGTTCATCAGGCCGGAGGCCATGCCGGCCTCACTGGGAGCGACCCCCGTAGTTGCGGCGGCGGCGACCGGGGCCAGGACCAGTCCGGCGCCGAGACTGGTGACGAGGGACGGGCCGAGTACGTCGGTGAGGAAGCTCCCGTCGGGGCTGATGAGCGCGAACCATGTCAGGCCTGCGGCGGCCAGCAGGGCGCCGGGCACCAGGGAGACCCGGGGCGTGCGGGAGGCGGTGAGACGGGTGGCCACGATGGTTCCCGCGACCAGGCCCAGGGAGAAGGGCAGGAAGGCGATGCCGGTCGCCGCGGCTCCCATGCCCAGGACCTGCTGCATGTACAGGGACACGAAGTAGAAGGCGGTGAACTGCCCGGCTGCGGCCAGGAACACGAGGGCGTTCGCGCCGCCGACCCAACGGCTGCGCAGCAGGCCGAGACGGAGCAGAGGTGTGGTGGCCCTTGACTCGACGACGACGAAGGCGGCCAGCAGCACGGCCGCGGCGCCGAGGGTCGCCCACGTGGTACGGGAGTTCCAGCCGAGGGTGTCGGTGCGGACGACACCGAGCACGAGCAGTCCGACTCCGCCGGTGGCCAGGGCGGCGCCCGGCACGTCCAGCCTCTCGCGCCGGGCGGGTGACACTCCGGCGGGCACCCCTGCGGGGACGAGTGCGAGCGCCACCGCCACTATGGGGAGATTGATCAGCATGATCCAGCGCCAGCCCGCGTACTCGGTGAGCAGTCCACCCGCCAGTACGCCCAGGGCTCCACCTGCGGCGTTCACCGCGCTCCACACCCCCAGCGCGCGGACGCGCCGGGGGCCTTCGGCGAAGGTGGTGGTGAGCATCGCCAGCGCGGCGGGCGCGGCCACGGCGGCGCCCAGGCCCTGTCCGGCGCGGGCGGCAACCAGGTGCCAGGGGGTCTGGGCCAGCCCTCCTGCCAGCGAGCACAGCCCGAAGACTGTCAGTCCCAGGACGAACATCCGTCGCCGGCCGTACAGGTCGCAGGCGCGGCCGCCCAGCAGCAGGAACCCGCCGAACGCGAGCGCGTAGACGTGCACGACCCACGACAGGTCGAGCGGTGTGAATCCCAGCGCCGTGCGGATCGCGGGTAAGGCGACGTTGACCACGGACATGTCCAGGGCGAACACGAACTGGGCGACGGCGGCTGCCGCCAGCACCACTCCGGGCTTCCCTCCAGAGTTTCTATACATGTAAGAAAAGTAAGCGGCGGGGTACACCGCTGTCCACACCTGAGGAATGATGGGGGGCATGCCGCGACCGTCCGCACCACGCAAAACCCTGGGCCGACCTCCCCGTATCTCTCGCGAGGAGATCATCGAGGCAGCTCGTCGGATCATGGATGAGGGAGGCGCGGACCGGCTGACGATGCGGCGACTGGCCACGGAGGTCGGCAGTACGCCGATGGCGCTCTACCACCACGTCCGTGACAAAGAGGAGCTGCTCGTCCTCCTGCTCGACGATTACGCGACCCGAACCCTGCGCCGGCCCGAACTGCCCGACCATCCTCGCGAGCGGACCATCGCCGCCGCCGCCGCGGTCCACGAGGCGCTCTCCGCCTGCCCTTGGATCACGGAGGTGCTGACCGCCGACGACTTGATGTCCACGTCCGCGCTGTGGTTCGTCGAGCAGATCGTCGATGGCCTGGTCGCGTGCGGACTGACCCCCGAACAGGCCGTACGCGGTTACCGCGCGATCTGGTACTACACCGCCGGAGAGATCATGGTCCGCGCAGCCGCGGCCCGGCGCCGCGCGGACGACGACCGTACGACCTACCGGGAGCGAGTATTCGCCGATCTCGACCCGGGGGAGCTTCCCCGCCTGGCCAAGGTCGCGGACCGCTGGGCGTCGCTGACCGCCGAGGACACCTACCTGGACGGACTCCGAGCGCTGGTGGACGGCCTCCTCGCCACCCGCTGACGGAGCGCCGCCCGTCAACGCTTCAGGACCCGCGACGCTGACGTGCCGTAAGCGTGCCAGCGCCCGTCGTTTCTGCCGAGCATGGTCGTCGTGAGGTTGGCGGGCAGCCGCTGCCGCCTCTCCCCCGGGGATCGGGATTCCGCCGGGCACCGTGCACAGATCGAGGACGGCGGGCCCGGTTACGGAAGGCCGAGATCTACCTGGAGCACCTCGCGATCACCCGCCGTCGCCGGCCTCGCCGACCGTCGCCCGATCGTCGTGCCGGTCCTGCCCGAGCACCGGACTACCTCGGCATCCTCGCCGCCTTCCACCATGCGACCGGACCGCTACGGGCCGAGGACATCTGCGAAGCTCTCAGCCACGAACTGCTGCCGAAGAATGTCGAAGGGGCCCTCGCCAAGCTGAATCGCCTGGTCGAATCAGGTGGCAATAGCCAGCGCCCCTGCCCCAGTCATCACCCGGAACGGATACCAGCTCATGGACCACCGTGTCAGGGGTTTTTGACGGTGATGTCCCCGTTGCTGCTCTTCAGGTCGAGTCGGAACTTACCCGCCGGATCATCGGAGACGCCGATGGTCGTCATCGGATCTGATCGGATCGGATGCGCCGACGGGCCCCGGAACCAGCGGGTTCATTGGACACCCGGCGGACCTGTCGTCATTCGTACGTGTGACGACAGAAGGGTCAGCACCGCTGTATGGCACCGCGTGAAGGACTGGGAGCAGGGACGCGGCGGGAGGGGTTCTCTCACGTGCTCTTGGTGCGGAGGTCGGTGATGAGGCGGCTGATGTGGAGTCCGAGGTAGGCGACTTCGTCGCGGGTGAGGGGGGAGCCGAGTCCCATTTCGAATCGGTATTGGATTTTGGCGGCGCAGTTGACTGATTCGGGGTGGGTCTGGGTGATGGCGTCGGCGAGGAGGGAGGTGGGTTCGGTGATCTGCTGGTCGCTGGTGATGCGGGTGAAGAGGTAGCGCAGGTGGGTGACGAAGCGGGTGGCGTTCATGGACTGCTGGTCGACGGTGACGCCGAAGGTGTGGTCGATGATCGCGAAGGTCTGGGTGATGATTTCCGTCATGCGCATGGCCTGTCCGGTGCCGGGGTGGGTGCCGGCGAACTGGGCGTTGACGAAGTGCAGGGCCAGAGCGACGGCTTCGTCGGGTTCGAAGCGGACGTCGAGGGCGTACTCGGCCTGGGTGACGGCGGTACGGGCAGTGGCGAGTTCGCGGGGGTAGAGCTGGGAGATCTCCCAGGCGAGGGGGAACTGGGCGGGGATGTTCTCGCGGGCGCGCTGGGCCGCGTAGTGGAGGTGGTCGGCCAGGGGCAGGACGAGGCTTTGGGTGATGCGCAGGCCGAGGTGCTCGTGGGCGAGATCGGCGACACGTCCGGCGGCGCGGATCGCGGCCATGGGGGTGTCGGTGAGGAAGTGGCCGAGGTGCTCTTCGTCGGTGGCGGTGGTGGTCTCGGCGGTGAAGATCTGGTCGATCTTCTGCGGGTCGAGGGCGTCGCCGGGGCGCCGGGAGTGGCCGAGTCCGCGGCCGAGTGCGACGAGGTCGCGGCCTTCGTGCTCGGCGATGACGGCGTTGTTGTTGAGGACGCGTTTGACGTGCACCGACGTGCTCTCTTCGCTGAGGGCGGCGGAAGCGCGGCGCGCACCGGCTGGTGGTGGGTATGGCGCGCGCCGCGGTTGTCGCGGGCTGGAGTCAGGGGGTGCCGTGGGGGCGGTGGAGGTCGTTGCCGTCGCGGGCGATGAGGTCGCGGTACCAGAAGAAGCTGTCCTTGCGGGAGCGGGCCAGGTTCTTCGGATCGGTCTCGTCGCGGTCGACGTGGATGAATCCGTACCGTTTGGCGCAGCCCTGGTGGGTGGAGATCAGGTCGAGGGCGGACCAGGGACAGTAGCCGAAGACGTCGATGCCGTCGCTGAGGGCGCGCTGGATCTGTTCGATGTGGCGGCGCAGGTAGTCGATGCGGTAGTCGTCGTGGACGCGTCCGTCGTCGGTGAGGGTGTCGAAAGCGCCGAGCCCGTTCTCCGTGATGATCAGGGGAAGGCGGTAGCGGTCGTGGAGGTGGCGCATGGTGGTGCGGAAGCCGTCGGGGTCGATGTCCCAGCCGAAGGCGTTCTTCTCCAGGTGGGGGTTGTCCGCGCCGCGGTAGAAGCCGATCTCGCCGCGGACGATCTGCTGGTCGGCGCCGCGGATGGTCAGGTCGGAGGCGTCACCGCGGGAGGCTCCGACGGTCTGGGTGGCGTAGTAGTTGAAGGCGATGAAGTCCGGCTTGCCGGCGGCCAGGATCGCGTTGTCGTCGTCGCCGATCGTGGGGGCGTAGCCCTTCTCGGTGAGGTAGGTCCAGGCGAGGGGGTGGTAGGTGCCGTGGACGGCGAGGTCGGTGTAGAGCCAGTTGCGGACGGCGTTCCAGTCGTCGGCGGCCAGCACGTCGCCGGGGGCACAGGTGGCGGGGTAGATGTAGGAGATGTTGGGGGCGGGGCCGATCTTGGCCTCGGGAAGCAGGTCGTGGCACAGGGCCATGGCGCGGGCCTGCGCCAGGAACATGTGGTGGTTCTGCTGGTAGAGGTCCTTCTTCCCGGCGTCGCCGGTCAGCTTGGTGGTGCCGATGGCGTCACCGTGCAGGATCATCATGTTCTGCTCGTTGATGGTCAGCCACAGGCGGACCTTGTGGCCATACTCGCGGTAGAGGATGCGGGCGTAGCGGACGAAGGCGTCGACGGTGGCGGGGTTGCTCCAGCCGCCCTTGCCGTCGAGGGCCTGTGGCAGGTCGAAGTGGTACATCGTCAGGACGGGTTCGATGCCGTGGTCGAGGAGGGCGTCGATGAGGCGGTGGTAGAAGGCGATCCCGGCCGGGTTCTCCGCTCCGTCGCCGTCGGGGAGGATGCGGGTCCAGGCAACGGAGAAGCGATAGGCCTTCAGCCCCATCTCGGCGAACAGGGCGACGTCCTCGGCGTAGTGGTGGTAGTGGCCGGAGGCGACGGTGAAGTCGGCGGTGCCTTCGGGGCGGTCTGTACGGGCGTCGATGACGGAGGGGCCCTTGCCGTCCTCGTTCCAGGCGCCTTCGACCTGGTAGGCCGAGGTGGATGCGCCCCACAGGAAGTCGGCGGGGAAGAGGGTGGGCTGGGAGTGCTGCACGGGAGTTGTTCCTTGCGGTCGCGGGTGAGGGGAAGGGCTTTCAAGGAGCGAGGGCGAGGAGACTGTCGCTGGTGGTGACGGTGCCGTCGGTGTGGACGGTGATGGGTTCGTCGCTGTCGTGGTTGGTGATGATGAGCAGGACCGTCCGTGGATGACCTGCGGCTGTGATGGCGCGGAGGTCGGCGGAGACGAGGTGGTCTCCTGCTGCGACGCGGGTGCCGCGAGCGACGGGGGCGGTGAAGCCGGTGCCGTTCATGGTGACGGTGTCGATGCCGACGTGGACGAGGACTTCCACGCCGTCGTCGGTGCGGATACCGAAGGCGTGCCCGCTGTCCATGGCAACCATGACTGTCCCCGCACAGGGAGCGACGATGCGGCCGTCAGCAGGTTCGATGCCGACTCCGGGCCCCATGGCACCGGAGGAGAACACGGGGTCGGCCACGTCGTCGAGGGGCACCACTGTGCCGGCGCACGGAGCGGTCAGCGAAGTGGTGCCGGCTTGTACGACGGTCGTCGTGGCGGTGCCTGTCGTCGGGGCGGCCGGGTCGCCGTCCTGTGTTCCCGCCGTGGCGGAGGGTTCGGTTCCCTCTGGCGCGAAGGACTTCTCGTACTTCCAGGACAGCACCAGAGTGAGTACCGCGGTGACCGCAGCGCCGATTCCCATGGCGACGAGCATGTTCGCCAGGTGGCGCATAGTGTCGTCGCCGATGTACAGCAGGACGGCCGGGATGCCGGAGGAGCCGGTGGCGAAGCGGGCCGTCTGGGTCAGCCCCGCGTACAGGCCCGCTGCTCCGCCGCCGATGCAGGACGCGATCAGCGGGTACTTGCGGGGCAGGAGAACACCGTAGAGGGCGGGCTCGGTGACCCCCATGAGGGCGGTGACGCCGCCTGCGGTCGCGATCTGGCGGACTTTGCGGTCCTTGGTGCGCAGAGCGACGATCAACGTGGCCAGGCCGACGGCGATGTTGGAGCACAGGGCGCCGGGTCCGAAGATGCTCTCGCGTCCGGTCTGGGCGAGCTGGACCACTCCCACCGGGGCTACCGCGTTGTGCAGGCCCAGCATCACCATGAGGGGGAGCAGAGAGCCAATGATCAGGGGTGGGGCCCAGGAGGCATGGGTGGACAGGAAAGTGAATGCGGTGGCCAGGTAGCCGCCGAGGAATCCGCCGGCCGGGCCGATCAGCGTGAGCGAGAGGGTGCCCATGATCAGGAAGGTGAGCATGGGCACGAAGACCAGGTTCACGGCGTTCGGGACGATCCGGTTCAGCGCCTTCTCCACGTACGACTGGACGAGGACGACCAGGATGATCGGAATGACCGAGGAACCGTAGGCGGTGAGGTGGACGGGGAGTACCTCGAAGAGGTGGACCGGCTTGCCTTCCTGCACCATGGCGACCCAGGCCGGATGCAGCATGATCCCGGCGACGCCCGCAGCGAGGATGGGGTTGCACTCCAGCTTCCTGGCTGCGGAGAAGGCCAGCAGGAACGGCAGGAAGTAGAAGACCGCGTCGGCGAAGAAGCTCAGCAGTTGGTAGGTCTGGGAGTCTGTGCCGACCCAGCCGAGCACGACGAGCAGCGCGAGGAGCGCCTTTATCATGCCCGCTCCCGACAGGGCGGGGATGATCGGCATGAAGATGCCCGCGATGAAGTCGATGAGTCTGCCCGCGGGTCCCTTGCGGTCCTTCTCCGCACGGGGCGCGTCGGCCGCGGCTGAGGCGGCGTGACCGAGCAGGGCGAGCCGCCTCTCGACAGCCCGGTGGACGTCTTGGACGTGCAGGCCGACCACCACTTGCAGCACGCCACTGCCCAGGACCGCCTTGACGACACCGTCATGCCGCTCCAGCCCCGCCCTGTCGGCCTTGGCGTCATCGTGCAGTACAAAACGCAGCCGCGTCTGGCAGTGATACACCGAATCAATGTTGTCCGCACCGCCGACGAGGTCGACGATCTCTTCTGCGAGCTGAGCGTATTTCTTGCTCATCTTCGTCCGTGCCTTTGCAGGAGGAGGGGCTGAAATTCACCCCGGGGGAATTATGCAGGGGTGAGGCCGAAAGAGGAAAACCGGGTGAGAGATTTCTGGTCTCAGCTTTCCGGTCGGGTTTCCAGGAGGGCGGCCAGTTCGTCCAGCTTCTGCACGGCGTTCGGACCTGCGGAGCGCAGAGTGACCCGGTCTCCGCCGCGCAGGCCCAGGGTCATGAGGCCGAGCAGGCTCCGGGCATCCTGGACCTGCTGGGGTTCGGCTCCGGCAGGGGCGATAGAGACGTCCAGGCCGGTCGCGGTGACCGCCTTGACGAAAGCTCCGGCAGGCCGGGCGTGGAGGCCGGCGGGGTCGGCGATGGTGGCGGTGCGCTCGTACACAAAAACCTCGCAAGAATCGGGAGAGGGTCACTCTCCAGGGTTCGGACGACCGTTTTCGGGCAACAAAAAGACCCAAGCCGTGACACCGTACGAAGTGAGGTGGTGTCAGAGCTTGGGTCTTGCTTCGCGGTTAAGCGAGTGACATGCCCAAATCTCGGTTGCGAGAATTCATTCTCGCGTTCCCAATCAATCATCCGGAGTGTTCCCTGTCAACTGGCCCAAGGGCCCGGAATTCACGTGACTTCCGGCTCTTCGCGCCTTGTTCGGCGCCCGGTGAACTGAGTCACGGCCGCCGCGGCGAGCAGCAGGACGACCGTGAGGGCCAGCGACAGACGCATCGCCTTCAGGAAGGGTTTGGTAGCGAGCAGGGAGCCGATGCCCGCCACCGCGAGCGCCCCGCCGATCTGCCGGGAGGTGTTGAGCAGGCCGCCGGCGGTTCCGGCGCGTTCTGCGGGGGCATTGTCCAGCAGCAGTGTGGTCATGGACGGCACGGCCAGGGAGCCGCCCAGGCCCACGGGCACCATGAGAGCGACCACCGCCCATACGGGTGCGCTGGAAACCAGGGCTGCCGTCGCCGCCATGGCGAGCGCCATCAGTGCCAGACCGGCCGCGATCGTTGCCCGTGCGCCCAGCCGGTCACAGACGCGCGGCGCGAGCAGGTTGCCCACTGCGGACAGACAGGTCATCGGGAGAAACGCCAGCCCCGCCTGCCACACGGAGAGCCCGCGTTCCTGCTGGAAGTACAGGCTCAGCAGGAACACCAGCCCATAGAAGGCGGCCGTGAACGCGAACCCCGCCAGCAGCGGAACGGCCACACCGGGGTCTCTCACCAGGCCTGGTGGCACCACCGGGTGTGCTGTACGTCTCTGTACGCGTACGAAAGCGAGCGCGCAGACGAGCGCGAATCCCAGCGCCGCGAGCACCGGCCAGGACGCGGGTCCGGTGCTGCCCGCTTCGATCACGGCGAAGACCAGCGCGCACATGGCGGCCATCGCCAGGATTTGGCCGGGCAGGTCCCAGACCACCGCATGTCGAGGTGAGGAGGCGATCCGGCGGAACAGAAGAAGGACCAACAGCCCGAGCGGCAGGTTCACGAAGAAGATCGCCCGCCAGCTCCACTGGGCCAGCGCCCCTCCGGCCAGCGGCCCAGCGGCGGACCCCACGGCCGCCCCCAGTGCCCAGATCGACAGTGCCCGTGCGCGGGCGCGCGCCTCGGGAAAAGCCTCCCGTATCAACGCCATGGAGGCGGGCAGCATCAGCGCGGCGCCTGCCCCCTGCAACAGCCGGGCCGCGACCAGCAGCCCCAGGCTCGGAGCGAGGCCGCAGGCGGCCGAGGAGCCCAGGAACACGCCGAAACCGGCAGCGTACGTGCGCTTGGCGCCGAACCGGTCGGTGAGGGCGCCGGCGGACAGCAGCAGCCCGGCGAACATCAGGGTGTACCCGTCGACGACCCACTGCAGCCCGGCCAGCCCGCCGCCCAGCTCGTCCTGGATGGTGGGCAGGGCAACGTTCACGACCAGGGCGTCCAGGGTCACGATGCCGAAACCGATCACCGACACCGCCAGCGCGGCCCGCGCCCGGCGACCGGACAGAGCCTGCGGCGCAAGCGGTGCGGTGTCCGCGGATATCGGCGAGGGACCGGTGCGGTGCACGGTGAAAACTCCTGAACAGAAAGATGAGCGGAATGGGGCGTGGCGGCGCGCGTGATGTCCGGGCAGGCCGTGCACTCCGGACGGCCAGCTGTCTGCCGTGCGGGGTGACGGTGGTGGGCGGGCCGCTCCCGCGGGGGCGGGGCGTGCTACCGGCTTCGGTCCGGGCTGTCGGGTGCCGGTGCGGGATGCTCGGTGGCCGCCCACGCGGCCAGCAGCTGGAGACGGTCGTGGTCGGGGGTGTGCGGCGGGGTGCTGTAGGCGGTCAGGGTGAGGCCGGGCTGGGCGGGCAGTTCCATCGCGTCGAAGCCCAGCGTCACCTCCCCCACCACGGGGTGGCGGAAGGCTTTGCGGCCGGTGACGTGCAGGCGCACGTTGTGCTTGGCCCACGCGGCGCGGAACTCGTCGTTGCGGGTGACCAGTTCCCCGATCAGCCCCGTGAGATCGCTGTCGCCGGGCGCGCGCCCGGCTTCGGTGCGCAGCAGCGAGACGGTGGTGTTCACCGACTCTTCCCAGTGCGGGAAGAAGTTGCGTCCGGCGGGGTCCAGGAACTGGAAGCGGGCGATGTTGACCGCCTGCCCGGCAGCGCGTGGGCTTGCGTAGAGCGGGCTGTACAGGGCGCGGCCGAGGATGTTGGTGGCGAGGACGTCGAGGCGGCCGTTGCGGATGAAGGCCGGGCAGTCGGTCATGGAGTTGAGCACCCGCAGCACGCTGTCCGGCAGCGGTCCGCGGGGCCGCGGGGCGCGCCGGGCCGGGCGGCGGGCGGCGGCGCGGGCCAGGTCGTGCAGGTGGGCGCGCTCCGCGTCGTCCAGCTGCAGGGCCCTGGCCAGTGCATCGAGGACTTCTTCGGAGGCGCCGGCGAGGTGGCCGCGTTCGAGGCGGACGTAGTAGTCGATGCTGACGCCCGCGAGCAGGGCCACTTCCTCCCGCCGCAGCCCCGGAACCCGCCGGTTGCCGCCGAACGCGGGCAGCCCGGCCTGCTGTGGGGTGATCCTGGCGCGGCGCGAGGTCAGGAAGTCGCGTATGTCGCTCTCGGTACTCACGCCGTCCAGGCTAGGCGAGTATGAGCCTATCTGGGGGGGTCTGTCATTACCTGTAACAGCAGGCCCTTCTTCACGCTCGTGAACTGCGGTTTCCTCGATGGCAAGCCCCCACAGGGGCCGCCCGCAGTCCCGGAAATCCGGATACCGGAGGGCGCGTGACGTCAACCGTGGCAGCGGGGATAGCACCATCTTGTCGAGGAGACGCGCCATGCCGAAGCAGTCCGCACCCCAGGAGCTGGCCCAGATCGCACCGAAGCTGTACGAGGTGACCAACGAGGTCCTGTTCGCCGACGTGTGGGAGCGGCCCGAGCTGTCGCCCAGGGACCGCAGCCTGGTCACCGTCAGCGTGCTGGCTGCCCTGTACCGCACCGAGCAGCTCGACTACCACCTGAACACAGCCCTGGGCAACGGGCTCAGCGTGCAGGAGCTGTCCGAGGCGATCACGCACCTGGGCTTCTACGCAGGATGGCCCAACGCCATGACCGCCATCACCCGGCTGAAGAAGATCACGGACGAGCGGTCCGCCTGACCCTCCACGCAACCAGCACACCGAATCCCCCACCGGCGGCACAGCAGGAGAGAACGACATGACTGACCACGCATTCGACCAGGTCTTCCCGCTCGGGGAGAAGAACCACGCCTTCGCCGAGTACTTCATCGGCCAGAGCTACCTGGCTCCGCTCACCTCGGGCAGTGTGCCCGTCAGCAACGTCTCCTTCGAGCCGGGCTGCCGCAACAACTGGCACATCCACCACGGCACCGGCGGCGCCGGTGACCAGGTCCTGCTGTGTACGGCGGGCAGCGGCTGGTACCAGGCCCAGGGCGAGGAGCCCGTCAGCATGGAACCGGGAACAGTGGTGCAGGTGCCGGCGGGCACCAAGCACTGGCACGGTGCCAAGGCCGACTCGTGGTTCTCCCACCTCGCCTTCATCACCCCGGGCGACGGCGTCAGCAACGAATGGCTGGAGCCCGTCACCGACGAGACCTATGGCACGCTGCCGAAGAACGGAGCCCACGCATGACCATCCTGGACGAGACCTACACGCTGGCAGGCGGCGTCGAGATCCGTCGAACTTCCTGACGTCCGACCTGGAGAACACCCTCGCCCACGGTTCCGTCGCCCCCAGGTTAATCAGGTACTGCTGAATGCCGGGAACACCCCGGCCGACCTGCTGGCGTTCTGCGAGGACCACAACATCCTGGTGCAGGCGTACTCACCGATCGCGCACGGCACGCTCCTCGACAGCCGCCGCATCACCGTGATCGCCGAGAAGTACGGGGTGAGCGTCCCGCAGCCACGCATCCGCTACGCCCTCCAACTGGGCACCCAGCCGCTGCCGAAGACCGTGAACCCCGAGCACATGCGCGCCAACGCGGCCCTCGGCTTCGAGATCTCCGAAGCGGACATGGCCGCACTGCGCACCCTCGACGAGCGGGATTACGGCAAGCACGCCGCCTTCCCCGTCTACAGCGGCCATTAGCACGCACCCGGGCCGCTCTGCCCCGCAGCACGGGCGGCTGGTCCCGTCTCACCAAAGCGGCCAGTAGCACGCACCCGGGCCGCTCTGCCCCGCAGCACGGGCGGCTGGTCCCGTCTCACCAACGGATGCCGCCACCATCCGCGGCCGAAGCGAAGGAGCCCCACATGACCGACACGATGAAAGCCCTGCTGCTCGGCCGCGGACCGCAGTGGGCCCCGACGCCAGCCGCGCACTGCTCGCCGAGGTCGGGGGATAGGGGCGGCATGGGGGTCGGCCTGGATCGCGACGACGCGTACTCTTCCGCGCTGATCAGCGGCCTTGCCGCACGACGGTACGCCGCCCGTGCGGCCCCGGCCGGTGACCATCAGGAGCCGAAGGTCCGGGCCGGGCCGACCACGACGCTGACCAGCGAAGCAGCAGCGAGAACACCACACGCGACCCTGACGGTTGTCGGCGTCATCAGCCGGTTCACACCGACGGTGCTCGCCATGAAGCCGTGGATCCGCGAGGCAAGATCGCGGAAGTTGAACGACACCGCCAAAGCAGCGGCCCCGCACGCCAAGCCCCACACAAGTTCAGCCCCCGTACCCATCAGTTGCCCGTTCCGGTGATCAGACCCCGGAGCGGAGCGTCGGCGGCGGTTGGCCCGCCGGGCTCGTCAACGCCGGCGCCGAGCGTGCGGCGTCTGCTCGGCGCGGTGCGGGGCCGGGGGTTGAAGAGCCCGTTGCCGCGCAGCTCGGCGAGGTCGGGGAGGCGGGCGCCGGGGATGGCGGCGTGGAGGTCGGCCTGGGTCGCGACGACGCGTGTCTGCGGTCCGGGGCCCAGGGTGCGGCGGTCTGTCACGCCGGTCATCGTACGGCCGCGCGGCGAGGCTCGGTTCGGGCACTCCTGGGTGGTCCTGGCCGGGAAGCCGTGACGCTGCCGGGTGCCCGGGGTTGGACGTGCCATACGAAGCTTGCCGTCTCGGTAACCCGGCCGTACTGACCAACGCCGTGCGGTACGCCGATCCCGCTCAGCACCGGACCGCGGACGCGGCGGTCTCGTTCGGGTGACACCCTGAACCTCGCCTCGCGTGTCGTGTCGGCGGGCCGCTGGGGTCTGGCTCCTCGCCTATCCGACCAGGGATGCCTATGGCGTTTCGCCAGGTGACCCTTTCGCTGGGGGCTGCTGTGCTCCTCGCCCTGGCCGTCGTGAACGCCCCGTACGTCACCGCTCGGGCGGTCGCCGCCGCGCCATGCGAGGAAGGCGACACCGAGTCCATGTCGGACTGCTGCGTTGACGAGGGCGAGATCCGGTGGACCGAGTCGTCCAAGTACGGCTCGGAGCGAACCCACGCGATCACCGAGTGGAACAAGCTCCGGAAGATCAACATCGCGCCCGACGCCGCGAACACCGTGAACGACCTGGAGTTCGTGGACTAAGCAAGGCCGACACCATCGGCGCGTACTGGGAACGCCGGGGCGGCATCGCCCAGACCGACTACATCCACCTGAACAAGCACAACATCGACCGCATGACGGCCCCCTACAAGCGCAACGTCCTCGTGCACGAGCTCGGGCACGCCCTGGGCCTGTGCCACAAGTCGGGCGACTACCTGTCGGTCATGTGGAACAAGAAGAGCGACGTCGACAAGCCGACCGCCGTCGACCAGGCCAACTACCGCAAGTTGTGGGGATGATGAAGCGCACCGTTTTGCTGTCGCTCGTCGGCATCGTCGTGGTCGCCGGGTCGGCCCCCGCCGCCGTCCTCGCCACCCAGGACGGTGACGTGACGGTCTACGCGATCTGC
>NZ_JBVJDK010000014.1:133319-222251 GCF_055582325.1 Streptomyces sp. NPDC042100 | reverse complement strand
CAGCAAGAACACCGAAGCCGCCACCGCCTTCGTCACCTGGCTCAGCACCCCCGAAGCCCAGAAGATCCTCCAGGACGCCGGCTTCCAGAAGCCGTGACCCCGCCAGCACGCGGGGCCGTCCGTCCCGGGGGAACGGACGGCCCCTCCGCCCCACTCCCCCGCCCTCGGGATCTTCGATGAAACGAGCAGGCCTCCGCGCCTCCGGTGCCCGGCCGCCCCTGCTGCTCGCGCTGCCCGCGCTGGCGGCCGTGGTCTTCCTCTCCCTCCCCCTCCTCGGCATCCTGGTGCGGACCGAGTGGAGCGAGCTCGCCGGCCACCTCACCTCGCCCGGCACCGTCGAGGCGCTGAAGCTGTCGCTCCTGGTGTCCTTCTGGGCCCTCGGCCTCTCCCTGCTGCTCGGCGTGCCGCTCGCCTGGCTACTGGCCCGGGTCCCCTTCCGGGGCAAGGCGTTCGTCCGCTCGCTGGTCCTGCTCCCGATGGTGCTCCCGCCGACCGTCGGCGGCGTCGCCCTGCTGCTCGCCTTCGGGCGGCGCGGCCTCCTCGGGCCCTGGCTGGAGTCCACCTTCGGCATCACGCTGCCGTTCCACACCTCCGGCGCCGTGCTCGCGGCCACCTTCGTCGCCATGCCGTTCCTGGTCATCAGCCTGGAGGGCGCGCTGGGCGGGCTGCGGCCCCGGTACGAGGAGACCGCCGCCTCCCTCGGCGCCTCGCCGGTCCGGGTCTTCTTCACCGTCACGCTGCCGATGGTGGCGCCCGGCGTCATCGCGGGCGCGGCGCTCACCTGGGCCCGCGCGCTGGGCGAGTTCGGCGCGACGATCACCTTCGCGGGGAACCTGCCGGGCACCACCCAGACCCTCCCGCTCCAGGTCTATCTGCTGCTCCAGGACGAGCCGGAGGCGGCCACCTCGGTCTCGCTGCTGCTCCTGGCCATCGCCATGACGGTGCTCATCGCGCTCCGGGGCCGCTGGACCGGCACGCCCGCCGACCGGGCCCGCACCCCGGCGCCCGCACCCGACTCCCCGGACGCCCCGGACACCGCGCCCGCCGGGACCCCGGCCGACGGGAGCGTGTCGGCCCCGGCGCCCGACGCGCGCTGGGCGCTGCGCGCGGACGTCACCGGCTTCACCCGGCTGACCCTGGACGCCGAACCCGGCACGACCATCGCCGTGGTGGGCCCGAACGGCGCCGGGAAGACCACCCTGCTGCGGGCCCTGCTCGGGCTCACCCCCCGCGCCCACGCCGAGCTCTCCCTCGGCGGCACCGACGTCACCGCGCTGCCCCCGCACCGGCGGCGGGTCGCCTGGGTGCCACAGGACGGCGCTCTGTTCCCGCACCTGACGGCACTCGCCAACACCGCCTACGGGCTGCGCGCCCAGGGCGTCGGCCGCGCCGAGGCCCGCCGCGAGGCGCGGCTCTGGCTCGACCGCCTCGGCGTCGGGCATCTGGCGCACCGGCGCCCCGGGCAGCTCTCCGGCGGGCAGGCCCAGCGGGTCGCGCTGGCCCGCGCGCTGGCCGCCCGGCCCCGGCTGCTGGTGCTCGACGAGCCGCTGGCCGCGCTCGACCAGACGACCCGGGCGCACGTCCGGCACACCCTGCGCGGGCACCTCGCGGGCTTCGGCGGCGTCTGTCTGATCGTCACCCACGATCCCGTGGAGGCCGTGTCGCTGGCCGACCGGGTGCTGGTGCTGGAGGACGGCCGGGCGCTCCAGGACGCGGCCCCGGCCGAGGTGACCCGGCATCCCCGCTCCCCCTGGGTGGCCCGGATGCTCGGCCGCAACGCCTGGCCCGGCACCGCCTCCCCCGAGGGGCTCGCGCTCGACGGCGGTGGCGTCCTGGTCGCCGCCGAGCCGCCGCCCGCCGGGACCCGGGCGCTGGCGATCGTCGCGCCCGAGGCGGTGTCGCTGCACCGCGAGAAGCCGGCCGGGAGTCCCCGTAACGTCTGGCCCGGGACCGTACGCGAGATCACGGCGAGCGGGAGCCGGCTGCGGGTGCTGGTGACGTCCGCGCGGACGCCGGACCTGGTCGCGGAGATCACCCCGCAGGCCGCCGCCGAACTCGGGCTCGCGGACGGGGTGTCCGTGTGGGCGGGCGTGAAGGCGACCGAGGTGACCCTCGTCGCGCTGTGACCGGCGCCCCCCGCCGGCGTCCGCCAGGGGGGGGCACGCCGCCTGCCCCGAGGGGGTCAGACGGAGGCGAGCGAGATCTCGGTCGACTTGATGAGCGCGACGACGGAGGTCCCGGCGCTCAGGCCGAGCTCCTCCACGGCCTCCTTGGTGATGGCCGCGGTGAGCTCCCCGCCCTGGACCGAGACCTTGACGGAGCCCATGGCGCCGCCGGTGGCCACCTCGGTCACGGAGCCGGGGAGCTGGTTGCGGATCGAGATGCCCTCGACCGGGCCGGTGGCGAGGACGACCTCGGTCGACTTCACCAGGGCCTTGACCTCGGAGCCGGCGGCCAGGCCGAGGTCCTTGACCGCCTCGGTGGTGATGGCGGCGGTGATGTCCTGGCCGCCGGCGAGGGTCACCTTCACCGAGGCCATGGCCTCGCCCGCGGTGACGGAGGTGACGGTGCCGGGGAGCTGGTTACGGATGGACAGGGTCATGGTGAACGCGCCTCACTTGGTCGGGAAGGAGCAGTCGTCACTTCTGTGACCTGCGGTTCTTCCGAAGCTACCGGAGGGCGGACGGCCCTCCGCGCGACGCGTCGCAGGCACCAGGCGAAACGGGGCCGATTGCTGTGAAATGCCGCGCGGGGGTCCCGCGCCCCGGGGTCAGGACCAGGGCGCGGGGGCCGGGGGTGCGACGACCGGCGGGCGGTCGTCGCAGGTGATCGTGTTCGGCAGGAGCCAGGGGGCGAGCCAGCCGCCGTCGTTGCCGCCGAGGTCGGTGAGGGAGAACTCGGAGCCGGTGGCGGGGAAGTGGAAGGAGCCGCAGTTGTTGACGCCGACGGCTCCGACATTGCGGGCGTCGACGTTCTCGAAGGTGGCGGAGCCCTGGGTGCGGGCGCTGAGCACGGAGTTGCCGGCGCCGTCGACGCGGATGTCCTTGAAGTGGACGGCCGGGATGCCGTAGCGGTCCTTGACGCCGTACTCGCTGACCAGCATGACCGCGTTGTGGGTGGAGTCGAGGTAGTGGTCGCCGGTGACGCGGACGTCGGCGTCGATGGAGCCGTCGAGGGCGTAGAGCCAGAGCGCCCCGAGGCCGATGCGCCAGTTGAGGTCGAGTCCGCCGGCGCGGACGGTGGTGTTGCCGGTGAAGCGGAGCGCACCGGTGAAGGGGACGGCGCCGAAGCGGGCGCCCGCGTGCAGTGCGCTGCCCTCGCGGACGGGGTCGGCGACGAGGTTGCCCGCGACGGTGGTGTCGGTGCCGCCGTAGACGGCGATGCCGTTGGCGAGGGTGGGCGACTGGACGGTGTTGCGGGCGATCGTGTTGCGGGCGTCGGCGGTCTTCTCGGACCAGAGGGCGATGCCGTCGTCGCCGGTGTTGCGGACGAAGTTGTTCCGGACGAGCGAGTCGGTGACGCCGGTGTGGAGGTTCAGGGCGTCGGCGATCTGGTCGGCGATGACGTTGTCGGTGATCCGGACCCGGCTCATGGGGCCGTCGAGCCAGATGCCGACCTTGGTGTGGTGCAGGTGGAGGCCGGAGATCGTGGAGTCGCTGAACGCGCCGCCGATGGCGTTGACCTGGTCGGTGTCGATCCGTTCGCGGACGTCGCCCTCGATGGCGAAGCCGGACAGGCGCACGTTCCGGCTGCCTCCCTCGGCGGCGCTCCTGCCGTACAGGCCGACGCCGGTGTGCGTGGAGCCGTCGGGCGCGGGAGCGGGGAGGGCGACCTCGCGGCCCTTGAGGACGGTGTGCCAGTTGCCCGCGCCGACGAGGGCGACGTCGTCGACGACGATGTGCCGGTCGACGCGGAAGGTGCCCGGCGGCAGGTAGACGGGCCGGCCGGCACGGCGGGCCGCGGCGATGGCGCGTTCGATGGCGGGGGCCGCGTCGCGGCGGCCGGTGGGGTCGGCGCCGAAGGCGCGGATGTCGAGCCCGCCACGCTCCACGTGCGGCGGGGCGACCCGTTCGGTGTCGAGGAGGTCGATCACGGTCCAGGCGGCGGTGCTGCCGGCGGGGACGGTGAGGCGGACGCGTTCGCCCGCCCGGTGGGTGGTGCGGAGGAGGAGGCGCTGTTCGTCGTAGAAGTGGGTGGGGCGGAAGGGCTTGGCGATGACGGGGGCGGGGGTGGTGGCGGCCGGGACGCAGGAGCATTCGGCGAGCCACCAGTCCGGGTGGAGCAGGTCGGCGCCGGGGTCGTTGGTGAACGGGTACTGGTTGTACAGCCAGGAGTACGCCGAGGTCAGCGTGAGGGTGTCCTGGTGGCGTCCGCCGACGGAGACGGCGAGCGGGGCGGTGGTCCCGCCGCCGCCGGGGGCGTCGGGGATGCTGTAGCGCACGGTGAGGGCGTTGGCGGCGCGGGGCAGGGTGAACTCCACGTACTGCCCCGGCGTGAGCCGTACCGCCTTCCGGCCGGAGGCCTCCGAGGGGAGGGTGTACGGGGTGCGGTCCGGGCCGATGACGGTGCCGTCGGTACGGGCGTTCTCGGCCTCCTGCTCGTCGAAGGCGACGGCCGCCCCGCGCCCGGCGGTGAGGGCGGGGTCGAGCCCGGCGCGGGTGACGGCGGGGGCCGGGCCCGGGGGCGCTCCGGGCGGGGTGGCGGCGGCCGTGCCGGTCAGCGCGGTGAGGGTGGTGCCGAGGGCGAGGAGGGCGGCGGCGAGCGCCTGCGCCCTCCCGTGCGGGCGGGCCATGGGGCCTCGTTTCTCTCGGTCGGGCGCGGGCGGGGACGCGGGCGGGGGTCAGGCGGTGCGGAGCCAGGCCGCGGTGTCGGGCGGCAGCGTCCCGTCGGGGCCGAGCGGGCCGCTGGCGAGGAGGAGTCCGGCCGGCGCGGGCAGCGGCACGGGCGTGTCGGAGAGGTTGACGAGGCAGCTCAGGCCGTGGTCGCGGGTGAAGGCGAGGACGCCGTCGGGCGCGGGGAGCCAGTGGAGCGGGCCGTCGCCGAAGCCGGGGACGGTGCGGCGCAGGGCGAGGGCCTCGCGGTAGAGGCTGAGCATGGAGCCGGGGTCGGCGCTCTGCCGGTCGACGGCGTAGCGGGCCCAGTCGGCGGGCTGGGGCAGCCAGGTGCCGCCGGTGCCGGAGCCGAAGCCGTACGCGGGGGCCTCGGCCTCCCAGGGGAGGGGGACCCGGCAGCCGTCGCGGCCGGGGTCGGTGCCGCCGGAGCGGAAGTGCATGGGGTCCTGGATGCGGTCGCGGGGGATGTCGGCCTCGGGCAGCCCGAGTTCCTCGCCCTGGTAGAGGTAGACGGAGCCGGGCAGGGCGAGGGTGAGGAGGGCGGCGGCGCGGGCGCGGCGGGTGCCGAGCTCCAGGTCGGTGGGGGTGCCGAAGCGTTTGGCGGCGAAGTCGAAGGCGGTGTCGGCGCGTCCGTAGCGGGTGGCGGTGCGGGTGACGTCGTGGTTGCAGAGGACCCAGGTGGCGGGGGCGTGGACGGGGGCGTGTTCGGCGAGGGTGTCGTCGATGGTGCGGCGGAGCCGGCCGGGTTCCCAGGGGCAGGCGAGGAAGTTGAAGTTGAAGGCGGTGTGGAGTTCGTCGGGGCGCAGATAGCGGGCGAAGCGTTCCGCGTCGGGCAGCCAGACCTCGCCGACGAAGACGCCGCCGTAGGTGTCGGCGACGGCCCGCCAGGAACGGTAGACGTCGTGGATCTCGTCCTGGTCGATGTACGGGTGGGGGTCCACGCCCTCGACGAAGTCGCGGAGCTCGGGGTCCTTGGTGAGCAGGGCGGCGGAGTCGATGCGGACGCCGGCGACGCCTCGGTCGAACCAGAAGCGCAGGACGTCCTCGTGTTCGCGGCGGACGTCGGGGTGGGCCCAGTTGAGGTCGGGCTGTTCGGGGGTGAAGAGGTGGAGGTACCACTCCCCGTCGGGGACGCGGGTCCAGGTGTCGCCGGAGAACTGGGAGGGCCAGTCGTTGGGCGGGAGTTCGCCGTCGGCGCCGCGTCCGGGGCGGAAGTGGAAGCGGTCCCGCTCGGGGCTGCCGGGGCCGGCGGCGAGGGCGGCGGTGAACCAGGCGTGCCGGTCGGAGACGTGGTTGGGGACGATGTCGACGATGACGCGCAGGCCGAGGGCGGCGGCCTCGGCGATGAGCTTCTCGGCCTCGTCGAGGGTGCCGAAGGCGGGGTCGATGGCGCGGTAGTCGGCGACGTCGTAGCCGCCGTCGACCATCGGGGAGGCGTACCAGGGGGTGAACCAGACGGCGTCGACGCCGAGGGCGGCGAGGTGGGGCAGGCGCGCCCGGACGCCCGCGAGGTCGCCGGTGCCGTCGCCGTCGCCGTCGGCGAAGCTGCGCGGGTAGACCTGGTAGATGACGGCGTCGCGCCACCAGTCGGCGTCTCGGGTCGGGTTGGGGGCTGCCACGTGAGGGTCCTTTCGGGCAGGGACGGGTGCGGTGGTGGTGCGGGGAGGGCGCGCGGCGCGGGGTGGCGCGGGCCGGTCAGCCCTTGAGGCCGCCGGCGGTGAGGCCGCCCATGATGTTCCGCTGGAAGATCAGGAAGACGATGAGGGTGGGCAGCGAGGCGATGGTGAGGGCGGCGATGAGCACGTTCACCGGGACGCCGTTGGAGAGCGAGTAGATGCCCACGTTGAGGGTCTGCTTGGCGGGGTCGGGCAGGGTGAGCAGCGGCCAGAGGAAGTCCTTCCAGACGCCGACGACCGCGAAGATCGAGACGACGCCGAGGATCGGCCGGGAGATGGGCAGGACGATCGACCAGAGGATCCGCAGGGGGCCGGCGCCGTCGATGGCGGCGGCGTGCAGGAGCTCGCCGGGGATGGAGTCGAAGAACCGCTTCAGCAGGAAGATGTTGAAGGCGTTCGCGACGGAGGGCAGCCAGATCGCCCAGGGGCTGTTGAGCAGGTTGCGCTGGACGAGCGGCACGTCGAGCACGGTGAGGTACTGGGGCACGATGAGGACGGTCGCCGGGATCATCAGGGTGGCGAGCATCATGCCGAGGACGGCCTTGCCGAGCACGGGGCGGAGCTTGGAGAGGGAGTAGGCGGCGGCGACGTCCAGGACGAGCTGGAAGGCGAGGGCGCCGAAGGCGTAGAAGAGGGTGTTGAGCAGGAGGGTGGCGAGGTCCATGACCTCCCAGGCCCGGGTGTAGTTGCCGGGGGTGAAGCTGCCGGGGATCAGGGTGGGCGGGGTGGCGACGACCTCCTGGGCGTCCTTGAGCCCGCTGGAGGCCAGCCAGTAGAGCGGGCCGAGGAAGGCGAGGGTGAAGAGGACGAGGACGAGGCCGAGGACGATCCGGTAGAGGGCCTTGCCGCGGGGCCGGGCGAGCCGGGCGGGTGCGATGAGCGTGCGTGTGGACATGGGTGTCTCCCCCCGGGTGCTACGCGTCCTCGGCGCGACTGAGCCGGGCGTACGCCGCCGAGAATCCGGCGAGGAGTACGAGCAGCATGAGGCCGAGCGCGGCGGCGGCGCCGTAGTCGTTGAAGCTGAAGGCGTACTGGTAGATGAGGTACACGACGGTGGTGGTGGATCCCTGGGGTCCGGCGCCGCCGGTGAGCAGGAACGGTTCGACGAAGACCTGCATGGTGGCGATGACCTGCATGAGGAGCATCAGCGAGAGCACGAGGCGGGTCTGCGGGATGGTGACGTGCCAGATCTTGCGGAACAGTCCCGCGCCGTCGAGTTCGGCGGCCTCGTAGAGCTCGCCGGGGATGGACTGGAGGGCGGCGAGGTAGATGAGGGTGGCGCCGCCCATGTTCATCCAGGTGGCGGCGAGGACCACGGAGAGCATGGAGAGGTCGGGGTCCTGGAGCCACTGCTGGGCGGGGAGTCCGAGGAGGCCGAGGAGTTCGTTGAGGAGTCCGTAGCCGGGGTCGTAGAGGTATTTGAAGAGGAGGACCGCGGCGACCGGGGGGAGCATGACCGGCAGGTAGACGAGGAGCCGGAGGTAGCCCTGGGCGTGCCGGAACTCGTTGATGACGAGGGCGGCGACGAAGGGGACGGCGAAGCCGAGGACGAGGGCGAGGGCGGTGAAGAGGAGGGTGTTGCCCCAGGCCTGCCAGAAGGCGGGGTCGTCGGCGACGGTGCGGAAGTTGTCGAGGCCGGTCCAGGTGGTCCGGCCGTTCTCGGTCCGCTGGAAGGCGAGGAGGACCTCGCGGACCATGGGGTACCAGGAGAAGAGGGCGAAGCAGAGGACGGCGCCGATGAGGAAGCCGTGGGCGGTCAGGTTGCGCCGCAGGGTGGTGCGGAGGGCCGGCATCGTCGCTCCTTGGTGCTGGTGCCGCTGCTGAGGGTGTGACGGGCGGGGCGGACCTGGTGGGGTCCGCCGCCGCCCGGTCGGCTCACTGGTGGGACAGGACCTGGTTGACCTGTGTCTCGGCGGTGGCGAGGAGCTTGTCGACGTCGGCGTCCTTGTCGGTGAGGAGCGCGGACATCACGTTGTCGAGGACCTTGTAGACCTCCTGGGCCTTCGGCGGCTCGGCCTTGCCGGCGACCGGGTTGTCCATGAAGGCCTTGAAGTTGGCGACGGGCATGGTGGCGTTCCGCACGCGGCCCGCGTCGTCCTTGGCCTTGGCGTCGTTCAGCCAGAAGTTGGGCTGCGGGACGCCGACCGGGAGGCCGTCGGCCTTGGCGCGGGCCCAGTCGAACTGGCCCTTGCCGACGGTGAGGTTCTTGAAGTTGAGCCAGGCGACGGCGGCCTTGATCTTGTCGCCGGAGATGCCCTTCTTGATCATGTAGTTGTTGCCGCCGGCGAGGGTGTTCTTGCCGCCGGGTATCGGGCCCATGCCGAAGTTCTCGTACCTCGCGCCGAGCTGCTGGACCATGTACGCGATGTCGTCGGGGGCGGCGAGGAACATGCCGAGCTTGTCGGTGGCGATCTGCTTCTGGAGGTCGCCCCACTTGAGCAGCTGGGTCTTGCCCATGCTGTCGTCCTGCCAGCGCATGGCGTGGAGGTTCTTCGCGACCTGCTTGCCGAGGTCGTTGTTGAAGGCGGCCTTCTTGCCGCTCGCGTCGACGACGTCGCCGCCGAGGCTGTACATCTGCGCGGTGAAGTGCCAGCCGCCAGTGTTGCCGGCGCTGTACTCGCCGAAGCCCGCGACGCCGCCGCCGAGTCCGGCGATCTTCTTGGCGGCGGTGCGGACCTCCTCCCAGGTGCGCGGCGGGCTGTCGGGGTCGAGGCCGGCGTCCTTGAAGAGCTTGCGGTTGATCAGCAGGCCCATCGTGTAGTTGCTGGTGGGCAGGCCGTAGAGCTTGCCGTCCTGCTTGAGGGAGCCGAGGACGTTGGGGTCGATGTCCGCCAGCGCCGGGACGGTCTTGTCGTTGACGTAGGCGCTGATGTCGGCGGCGCCGTCCTCGGAGAGGACCTGGGGCAGGTCGGTGAAGTAGGTGTAGAAGACGTCGGGCTGCGACTTGGCCTTGAGCATCGCGGTGAAGCGCGGGGGTTCGAGGCACTGGCCGGCGGTGGAGCGGCCCTCGACGGTGACGTTCGGGTAGGTCTTGTTGAAGGCGGCGACGTCCTCCTTCCACTCCTTGAGCTCGGCGGCCTTGGCGGCGGGCGGCATGCAGTCGATGGTCAGCGTGACCTTGGTCTTGGGGTCGAGCGGCGCCGAGGGGTCGGAGGACCCCGCGCCGGCTCCGCCGTTGTCGTCGCCGCCGGCGCTGCTGCTCGTGCCGCAGGCGGCGAGGGCGGTCAGCGCGAGCGCGGAGACGAGGGCGACGGCGGCGGGTCTGCGGGTACGGCGGAGCCTGGCACTTCTCATGGGTGGGTCCCCTTCGGGCGATGCGCGGGTGGGTGAGCGGGGTGGGCCACACTCAACCACCCGCGACAGATGAACGCAAGATATCGCGCTGATTTCGCAAATCTGCGACAGGGCGAGGGAATTACGGGTTGACGTTGATCCTGAACGTGCTGGTGGTGTTGCGGACGTCGACGGCGTTGCCGCTCAGCCGCAGCCCGTTGAAGGTCACCTCGCCCACCGCCGGGCCCTGGCCCGCCTCCGGCAGCTCATTGGCCCACAGGCCGAAGCCGGACTTGGCGTCGAAGGCGTCACCGCTCCTGCGCGCCCCCGTGATGGAGATGTCGCTGAAGACGGTGTCCTTGATGGGGAACTGCGGCTGGCCGCCCACGTAGTTCGTCTGGAACATCACCCCGCTGTAGGTGGGGTCGACGATGTCCACGTGGTTGACCCGGATGCCCTGGAAGACCTTCGAGGCGGAGAAGACCCAGATGCCGGGGAAGGTCTGCGCGCCCCAGAAGTGCCCGCCGGCACGGACGATCGAGATGTTCTCGAAGGTCGTCGGACCGGTTCCGAATCCGTTCATCGGATAGCCGAAGTCCAGCGAGGAGATGGTGATGCCGGAGTAGACCAGGGTGTCGGCGATGTGGATGTTGCGGAAGGTGTTGTCGTAGCCGCCGTAGACGGCCACACCCGCCGCCCGCCAGGTGAGGGTGCTGGTCAGGTTCTCGTAGACGTTGTTCTTCATGTCCGCGCCGCCCGCGTCGACCGCCGAGAAGAGCGCGAAGCTGTCGTCGCCGGTGGCCCGGGCGTCGTTGTTGGTCACCAGGTTGTCCGTCGAGCCGTTGGTCATGTTGACCCCGTCGGCGAACAGGTTCCGGATCCGCGCGTTCTTGATCGTGATCCGGTCGGTGTTGGCGCCCCAGTAGAGGCAGACGAAGTGCTCGTTCCAGACGTCGTCGATGACGATGTCCGACACGTTGGCGAAGTCGAAGACCTTGCCGGGGCCGTCGATCCGCGAGGTGTAGTTGCCGAAGTAGGCGAAGCCCTTGAAGAGCGAGCCCTTCGCCGCCGCCTCGGCCCGGAAGCCGACGTCCGTGTTGTCCTGCGTCGAGGGGGCGTGGAACCTCGTGAACCAGGGCCCGGCGCCGACCACCTTCACGGCCTTGCCGTACACCTGGAACTTGCTGGACGTCTGGTAGTCGCCGGCCGGCAGGTAGACGCCCACCAGGGTGCCCGTGGTGTCCATCCGGACCCGGTCCAGCGCGTTCTGCACGTCCTGGTGCCCGAAGCCCGCCGGGACCGCGTACGCGGCCGGGTCGGGGTTCGGCACCGGCGCGACCTGCTCCAGGTTGACGAAGTCGATCGCGTACGTGGTGGTGTTCGCCGCGTCCTTCTGGAGCCGGATCCGGCTGCCGGCCGGGATGGTCTCCCCGAACATCAGCTGGGCCTCGTCGTAGATGTGCCGCGGACCGCCCGCCCCCGGGGAGTTGCCGGGCGCGGTCTCGGAACCGTACAGCCAGGCGTACTTCGAGGTCAGCGGCATGGCCTTCTTGAGGACCCCGTCGACGTAGACGTCGAGCGTCGCGTCGATCCCCCCGCCGCCCGGGGCGTCGGGGATGGAGAAGCGGGTGACCAGGGTGTTGGTGGCGGCGCGGGTGGTGAACTCGACGTACTCCCCCGTCGCGTCCAGGTTGACCGCCTTGCGGCCGGAGGCCTCGCCCGCGATGTCGCCGACCGTGCGGTTGGGCCCGACGACGCTCGCGCCGCCGCCCGCGACGCCGTCCTCCGCCTCGTACATCGCGTACGGCATGTGGGCGCCGCGCCCGACGAAGAGCGGCTGGCTCGCGGTGTTGTTCCCCCGCTTCACCGGGAGCTCGTTGGCGTCGTCGGCGAGGACGGTGCGCACGGTGTACGAGCCGTCGGCGGCGGTCCAGGGGCCGAGCGCCACCTCGGTCCGCGCCCCCGGGGCCAGCGCGCCCGAGTAGGAGCCGGTGAGGGTCTTGACCGTGCCGCCCTGGGCGTTCAGCAGCGTCAGCGTCACCGGGTGGGAGCCGGTGGCGGTGGCGACGGTGCCCTGGTTGTGGACCACGGCCTTGAACGTGACCGCGTCGCCCGCCGAGGGGCTGGACGGCGTGGTGCCCACCGAGGCGACCACCGGGTCCGAGCTGTCCACCGGCCGCACCACGAGCGCGGTCGGGCTGGTGTACGTGTTGTTGGTCTCGTTCTGCTCGACGACCGCGTCGGCCTCGTCGGCGACGGCGCTCAGCTCGTACGAACCGGCGTCGCGCGCCCCGATCGAGGCGGTCACCGTGGTCTGCGCCCCCGCGGCGAGCGCGCCGACGGCGGCCGAGGCGACCTTGCCGCCGCCGAGCCGTACGGCCAGGCTGCTGGCCCCGGCGGCGGCCGTGCCGTCGTTGCGGACCGTCGCGGTGACCGTGACCTGGTCCGACTCGACGGGCGCGGCGGGCGAGACGGTGAGCCCGGTGACCCGCAGGTCCGGGTTGGGCGCCGGGACGCCGATCACCTGGAGCTCGGCCAGCTGGCCGGCCGGGGCGCCGGTGTTGGCGGTGAAGCGGAGCTGCACGTCGGCGGTCCGGGCGGTGAGCGGGATCGTCACCTGGTTGCCGCCGCCGGGGTCGAAGGCGTAGCTCTTCGCGGCGACGAGCCCGGTGTAGCCGGTGGCGTCCTGGGCGCGGCCGAGGACCTCGACGGTCTGGGAGCGGGCGCCCCAGGAGGAGTCGGGGTTGAGGCGCAGCACGAGCCGGTCGAGGTCGGCGTTGGCGCCGAGTCTGACGGTGAGGGTGTTCGGATAGCTGCCGCCGGCGCCCTCCCAGTAGGTCGCCGGGTCGTTGTCGTTGGCGTTGGCGGCGACGAAGGTGAAGACGCTGGAGGAGGCGCTGATCGCCTTGCCCACGGCCAGGTTGGAGCCGCTGCCGCCGGTGCCGTTGCGGGTCACGCCGTTGCCGGCGGCGGACTGGTTCCCGGCGGCGTCCTTGGCGCGGACCGTGTAGGTGACGGTGGCGGAGGCGGGCTGGGTGTCGGTGTAGGTGGTGACGTTCCCGGCGACGGAGGCGCGCAGGACGTTGTTCGCGTAGACGTCGTAGCCGGTGACGCCGGTGTTGTCGGTGGAGGCGGTCCAGGTCAGGCGGATCTGGCCGGAGGCGGGCTCGGTGTAGGCGAGGTTCGCCGGGACGGTCGGCGCCTGGGTGTCGCCGGAGTCGCCGACGCGGGTGACGGTGTTGGAGTCGCCGGACTGGTTGCCGGCCGCGTCCCGGGCCCTGACCCGGTAGGAGACCGTCTGGTTGCCCGGGCGGGTGTCGGTGAAGGTGGTGACGTTCCCCGCGAGGCTGGTGAGCAGGGTGCCGTTGGCGTAGACGTCGTAGCCGGTGACGGCGGTGTCGTCGGTGGCCGCGGTCCAGGTCAGACGGATCTGGCCGGAGGCGGGCTCGGTGTAGGCGAGGTTCGCCGGGGCGGTCGGCGCCTGGGTGTCGCCGCTCGTCGGCCCGTAGATCTCGAACTCGGAGAACTGGGCCGCGTTCTGGACGGTGTTGGCGGTGACGAGGACGCGGACGTAGCGGGTGGTGGTGGCGCCGAAGGTGATCGTGGCGCTGCGTCCGCCCGCCGCGTCGAAGGCGTACGCCTGGGCGGCGGTCAGGTCGGTGAAGGAGCTGCCGTCGGTGCTGCCCTGGATCTTGAGGGTCTGGCTGCGCGCCCCCCAGGTGTCGGGCAGCCTCAGCACGACCCGGTCGACGCGCAGGGCGGCGCCGAGGTCGGCCTGGAGCCACTGCGGGAAGGCCCCGCCGGCGCTCTCCCAGTAGGTGGCGCGGTTGCCGTCGTTGGCGTTGGCGGCGGCGTAGACCTGGGTGGTGCTGCTGGCGGTGAGGGTCTTTCCGGCGGCGAGGTTCGGGGAGCTGCCGTCGGCGCCGTGCACCTCCAGTTCGGAGAGCTGGGCGGCGGCCCAGCCGGTGTTGGCGGTGATGTCCACCCGGACGAAGCGGGCCTGGGTGGCGGGGAAGGCGATGGTGACGGTGTTCCCGGCGCCGGGGGTGAAGGCGTAGCTGGCGGAGGACTTCAGGGTGGTGAAGGAGGTGCCGTCGGCGCTGCCCTGCACGGAGAGCGTCTGGTTGCGGCTCTCCCAGCCCGAGGGCAGCTTGAGCACCACCTCGTCGACGCGGGTGGCGGTGCCGAGGTCGGTCTGCACCCACTGCGGCAGGGCGGAGCCGGAGCTCTGCCAGTAGGTGCCCTGGTCGCCGTCGGTGATGTTCGCGGTGCCGTAGCCGGCGAGCGCGCTGCTCGCCGCGGTGGGGTCGCCCAGGGCGAGGTTGGGGCCGCCGGCGGCTTGGGCGGTCAGCGCGGGACCGCCGAGTGCCAGCAGGCTCGTGACGATCGCGGCGCTCAGGCCCCGTGATCTCCAGTTGCGGATGCTCATCGCTCCTCTGTTCTCACTCGTGGAGGGCGTCCAGAAATCGCGCTGGAATGTCGGTTCCTTGCGCGGGACGCTCAGAGAGTTGCAGAGGATCGTGGCACCGTCTACCGCTTGGGCAGGGCGAGTTCGGCCGGTGTCTTCCCTGGTCAGGGGCGTGCCGGAACGGCGGACCGCCGAGGGCGGACCGCCGTTCCGAGGGACCTGGTCAGCCCCGGTTCACGACGAACTGCGAGCCGGGTTCGACGAGTACGTCGCCCTCGGCCGTGTGCGCGAAGGTCACCCCGGTGAGGGTGGCGCTGCCCCTGGCCCCGCTCATGGCGAGCAGCCCGGAGCCGTTGACGGTGCCGTCGACGCGGACGTTGCTGATCCGGACGCCGGGCATGACTCCGCCGCCGGTCTTGAACTGGATGCCGTCATAGGTCGAGTCGAGGATGTCGGTGTCCCTGATGGTGACGCCGGGGATGTCCTGCCCCTGCGCGAAGAGGGTGATGGCGCCGAACTCCTGGTCCTCGTTCCAGAAGGCGCCGCCGGTGCGGTACAGGGCGTTGTCGGCGATCAGGGTCTGCCCCGTGAAGGGCAGCGGGTCGTGGTCGGTGGCCAGCATGATCCCCGGGTAGTTCATGGTGTCGGAGACCACGTTGCTCTCGATGGTGTTGCCGTAGCCGCCGT
Organism: Streptomyces sp. NPDC042100; assembly: GCF_055582325.1. Taxonomy (NCBI): domain Bacteria; kingdom Bacillati; phylum Actinomycetota; class Actinomycetes; order Kitasatosporales; family Streptomycetaceae; genus Streptomyces; species Streptomyces sp. NPDC042100. The sequence continues at coordinate 207,375 of NZ_JBVJDK010000014.1, read as the reverse complement.
AGATCGCGATGCCGTTGGCCCGCCAGGGCAGCTGGATCGTGTTGTTGCGGAAGTGGTTGTCGTGGCCGATGTCCACCGAGGTGTCCTTGACGTACTTGCTGGACCAGACGGCCAGGGCGTCGTCACCGGTGTTGCGGAAGGAGGAGTCGGAGACGGTCGAGTTGCGGGTGCCGTTGGCGAAGTTGATGCCGTCGGCGTACGTGTTGCGGATCCGCATGCCGGTGAACTCCAGGCCGTCGCCCGGCCCCCACAGCTCGGGGATGTTGGAGTAGTCGCGGCCGACCCAGACGCCGACGTTGGCGTGCTCGATCCAGACGTTGCTGATCTTCGTGCCCTTGCCGAAGCGCCCGTTCAGCCCGACCCCGCCCTCGGCGTTGCCGTCTCCGCCCCGGATGGTGCCCGAGCCGAAGATGGCGATGTCGGAGATCCGGGTGTTGGCGTCGATGTCGAAGCCGAAGTTGCCCTCGTGCGGGTGGTTGATGCCGCCCGCGTTCTGCGGCGGGGTCAGCGTGTAGAGCTGGGAGTGCCACATGCCCGCGCCCCGGATGGTGACGTCCCGGATGCCGACCTGGTTGTACTGCCCCCGGTTCAGCGGGTCGTCGGTCAGGATCTTCTGTTCCTGGCGCCACTGTCCGGCCGGGATCCAGACGCAGCCGATCTCGCCCTTCTGGTCGGCGGTCACGGCCCGCTGGAGCGCGTCGGTGTCGTCGATGCCGTCGTTGGGCACCGCCCCGTACTCGGTGATGGAGACGCAGCCCGCCGGCTGGGGCGTCGGCGGGGCCACCTGCTCCAGGTCGACGAGGTCGAGGACGTAGTAGGCGGCCCGGTCGTCGCTGTCGCGCTGGAGCCGGAAGCGGGTGCCCGGCGGGTAGGACTGCGCGAGCAGCGTGTGCGACTCGTCGAAGAGCCGGCGGGCGTCGCCGCCGGGGCGGTTGGTCAGGCCCTCGGGGTCGTCGGTGGTGCCGTAGAGCCAGCTGTGCTTCGAGGAGAGCGTCAGCTTCCGCAGGAAGACGTCGTTCACGTAGAGGCTGAGCGTGGCCTCCTGGCCGCCTCCGGCGGCGGCGTCGGGGATGGAGTTGCGGACGGTGAGGGCGTTGGCCTGGTTGACCGAGGTGAACTCGACGTACTGTCCGCCGCTGTCGAGCCGGACGGAGCTGCGGCCCGAGGACTCGGTGGCGAAGTTGGTGTGCCCGAAGGTGCGCAGCCGGTCGGCGGTGAGCAGGGTGCCCTGGTAGCGGGCGTTCTCCGCCTCGTACTCGGTGTACGGGACGGCGGCGCCGCGGCCGACCACCATGGAGCGGCTGAAGACGTTGTTGGTCTCGTCGGTCTCGGCGAGGGTGCCGGTCGCGTCGGCCGTCGCGGTCAGGGTGACGGCGCCCGCGGCGGCGGTCCAGGTGCCCGGGACGGCGACGGTGACGGTCTGGCCCGCGCCGACGGCGCCGGTCGTGCCGTTGAGGGTGGTGGTCCCGGCGGTGAGCCGGGTGACCGTGCCCGCCGGGACGGCGGCGGTGCCCCGGTTGAGCACGGCGACGGTGAAGGAGACCGGGGCGCCGACGGCGGGGGCCGAGGGGTTGGCGGTGATCCCGGTGATCATCAGGTCCGGGCCGGGGCTCTGGCCGACGGTCAGCTTGGCGGCGGCGGTGCGGCTGTTGTTGGAGTCGTCCAGCTCCGGGACCGCGTTCGCCGGGTCGGCGGCGGCGGAGACGGTGTACGCCCCGACCGGGCGGCGTCCGACGGGGACGTCGACCGTGGCGGAGGCCCCGGCGGGGAGGGCGGCGACCTGGCCGGTGCCCGCGACCGCGCCCTCGACGCTGACGGCGACGGCGGACGCGGCGGCGGCCGCCGTGCCGGCGTTGCGGACGGTGGCCCGCACGGTGACGGGATCGGTCTCGGTGGGCGCGGCCGGGGTCCAGGTGAGGTCGGTGACGACGAGGTCGGGGGCGGGGGCGGCGGTGCCGAGGACCTGGAGTTCGGCGACCTGGGCGCCGGGGGCGCCGGTGTTGGTGTGGAAGGTGAGCCGGACGTCGGCGAAGCGGCCGCTGACCGGGACGGTCACGGTGTTCTGCCCGGCGGAGGGACTGAAGGCGTAGTCGGCGCGGGCCTTGAGGGTGGTGAAGGCGGTGGCCCCGGCGGGCCGCCCCTGGACCTCGAAGGACTGGGTGCGCGGGCCCCAGGCCGGGTCGGGGTTCAGCTTGACGGCGACGCCCGCGAGGTCGGCGTCCGCGCCCAGCTTCACGGTGAGGCTCGCGGGCAGGCCGGCCGACTCCCAGTAGCTGGCGGTGGAGTCGTCGACCGCGTTGGCCGCCTGGTAGTTCTGGGTGACCGAGGTCGCCTCGACCGGCTTGCCCCGGGCCAGGTTGGTGCCGCCGACGGGCGGGTCGACCGTTCCGGCCTCGCCGTAGACCTCCACGGCGGAGAGCTGGGCGGCGTTCCAGCCGGTGTTGGCGCCGATCTGGACGCGCAGGTGGCGGACCTGGGTGCCGGTCAGGGTGACGGTGACGGCGTTGGCGGCGGCCGGGTCGAAGCGGCGGGCCTGGGCCGGGGCCAGGGTGGTGAAGGCGCTGCCGTCGGTGGAGCCGAGGACGGCGAGGTTCTGGTCGCGGGCCTCCCAGCCGGTGGGCAGCTTGAGGACGACGCGGTCGACGCGGACGGCGGCGCCGAGGTCGACCTGGGCCCACTGCGGGAAGGCGCCGGCCGGGCCCTCCCAGTAGCTGGCCTGGCTGCCGTCGGTGAGGTTGGCCGCCGGGTAGCCGCCGAGGGCGCCGGAGGCGGTGGCCGGCCTGCCGCGCGCGAGGTCGGTGTCGGCCGCCGTGGCGGCCGACGCGGGCGGCGGGAGCAGGCCGAGGGCGACGAGGGCCACGATCAGCAGCCCTCTGAGCAGCCCGGGCAGCCCGAGCGATCCGATCAGACGTCCGTACACAGTGACTCGCAATCTTTTGAGTAATACAGTCAATGTTTTGCGGATTCTGGGGCCACAGATTTCTACCGGATGACGACCGTGTCAACGGAACTGACAGGGAAATGACAAAGGCACCGCATCCGGAGCCGTCGGAGGACGGCAGGAAACGGTGCCTATGCGGAGGAAGCGGCTCGGGCGCTCCCGGGGGCCTCAGCGGGCGGGCGGCGGGGCGGTGGAGCCGCGCACCACGAGCTCGGGCTCGAAGAGGAGCTCGCCCGGGTGCGAGTGGAGGCCCTGGATCTGGGAGCAGAGCAGGTCGACGGCGGCCCGGCCCATCGCCTCGATCGGCTGGCGGACCGTCGACAGCGGCGGCTCGGTGCAGTTCATGAAGGCGGAGTCGTCGAAGCCGAGGACGGAGACGTCGCCGGGGACGCTCAGCCCGCGCCGCCGGGCGGCCCGGATGGCGCCGAGCGCGAGCGGGTCGCTGGCGCAGACGATGCCGGTGACGCCCTGTTCCAGCAGGGCGTTGGCGGCGGCCTGGCCGCCTTCGAGGGAGAAGATCGAGCGGACGATCCGCTCCTCGGGCAGCGGGACGCCGGCCGCGTCGGCCGCGGCGCGGGCGGCCCGCAGCTTGCGGCGGGAGGGCACGTGGTCGGCGGGGCCGAGGAGCAGCCCGATCCGCTCGTGGCCGAGCGAGGACAGATGGCGCCAGGCCTGCTCGACGGCGACGGCGTCGTCGCAGGCGACGCAGGGGAAGTCCAGCCCCTCAATGGAGGCGTTGACCAGGACCACCGGGATGTTCCGCTCGGCGAGCTGGTGGTAGTGCTCGTGCGGGGCGTCGGCCTGCGCGAAGAGCCCGCCGGCGAAGACCACGCCGGAGACGTGCTGCTGGAGCAGGAGCTCGACGTAGTCGGCCTCGGAGACGCCGCCCTTGGTCTGGGTGCACAGCACGGGGGTGAGTCCCTGCTGGGCGAGGGCGCCGCCGATGACCTCGGCGAAGGCGGGGAAGATCGGGTTCTGCAGCTCGGGCAGGACCAGGCCGACGAGCCGGGCGCGCTCGCCGCGCAGTTGGGTGGGCCGCTCGTAGCCGAGCACGTCCAGGGCCGTGAGCACGGACTGCCGGGTGGCCTCGGAGACTCCCGGCTTGCCGTTGAGGACCCGGCTGACCGTCGCCTCGCTGACCCCCACCTTCTTCGCCACCTGAGCAAGTCGTCGCGTCATACACGCAAGACTAGCGCAAAGACCGCAAGACTTTGACAGTCGATTGCGGTCTCCGTGCAAACGGCTCCGGGCCCGGGGCCCGGAGCCGGGGTCCACCCGCCGACGTCGGCGGACGACGTCAGCGCACGACGTCGAAGACCTGCTTCTGCAGCCCGTTCGGGTAAGCCTCGCTCTCGACCAGCCGCAGCTTCTGGACGTCCTTGTCCGTGGCGCTGAACAGGCGCTTGCCCGCACCGAGCAGCAGCGGGAAGACCAGCAGGTGGTAACGGTCGATCAGGCCCGCGTCGGACAGCGCCCGGTTCAGGCTCGCGCTGCCGTGCACGATGATCGGTCCGCCCTCGGTCTCCTTGAGCGCGGCGACCTCGTCGAGCGAACGGAGGATCGTCGTCTCGCCCCAGTTCGCCACCAGGTCGTCCTCGGTGAGCGTGGTGGAAACGACGTACTTCGGCATCTCCTTGTAGTCGGCGAACTCCGCCATGTCCGGCCACACCGGACTGAACGCCTGGTAGCTGACCCGGCCGAGCAGCACGGCGGTGGCCTCCTGCTGCTCCCGGCCCTTGATCTCGAAGGACTCGGGAAGGAACTCGGTGTGCTTGAAGGTCCAGCCCGAGTTCCGGTAACCGGGCTCGCCGCCCGGGCCCTCCACGACCCCGTCGAGCGAGACGAAGGCGGTGCTGATCAGGGTGCGCATGTACTCGATTCCTCCGGTTCACAGTTGCTCGGCCGTACGGGACATGCGTACCACGCCGCTCCCGTCAGAGGATCGGCGGGCGCCCCAGGCGGGTCATCCGCCAGACCGTGCGCCAGCGCATCGGGCGCCGCTCGCCGCAGGAGGTGCGCAGGCCCGCGAAGAACCCGCCCCACCAGGCCCTGAGGCCCGCCGCGTCGCGGGTGCGCAGCAGGGTGATGAGGATCCACACGCCCAGGTAGACCGGGATCAGCGGGAGCGGGAGACGGCGGCGGGCCAGCCAGACCCGGTTGCGGGCGGTGTTGCGGAAGTAGACGGCGTGCCGGGCCGGGGAGGTCCTCGGGTGCTGGAGGACCAGCTCCGGTTCGTAGACGATCCGCCAGCCGGCGTCCAGGGCCCGCCAGGCCAGGTCGGACTCCTCGTGCGTGAAGAAGAACTCCCCGGGCCACAGGCCGGTCTGACGGAGCATCGGCATCGAGAAGGCGTGGCCGCCGCCGAGGAACGCGGTCACCTCGCCGCCGCGCATCGGGTCGTCCGCCCGCAGTCGGGGGATCCAGCGCCGCTCGGTGTGGCCGTGCTCGTCGGCGACCCGGAAGCCCACGATCCCCAGCCCGGGATCCGCCGCGAACAGGTCCCGGACCCGGCGGAACACGTCGTCGGCGATGAGCAGCCCGTCGTCGTCCAGTTCGACGACGACGTCGACCTCGCCCGAGTCGCGCAGCAGCTCCAGGCCGACGTTGCGGCCCCCGGGGCAGCCCAGGTTCTCCGCCAGCGGGATCTTCGTCGCGTCCGTCGCGACGTCGGTCAGGGGGGTCGCGTTGCCCACCAGGACCACCCGCTCCGCGGGCACGTCCTGCTTCTCCACCGAAGCGAGCAGCGCCTCCAGCTCCCGCGGGCGGTTGCCCATGGTGACGATGACGACTCCGATGCGCGGCAAGGACATGGCGGTGAACTCCAGTTGTCGGCGAAGTGCCGATGCTAGCCCCGCGCGGAGCCGTCCCCTCACCCGGCCGTCAGCAGGACCCCCTCGTAGGCCAGCCACTGCGCGAAGGCGTGCAGCCCTTTCCGCTCGCCGGTCGCCGGGGCCCAGCCGGGCGGCCGGGGAGCGTCCGCGAACCCGGGCCGGTCGGCGGGTTCTCCGGCGGACGCCGCCGGGTCCTCGCGCACCGGCACGGGGCGGACGGCGGAGTGCACGGCCCGCGCCAGCGCGCCCAGAACCGCCGGCTTCTCCCCCGCCACGGTCAGCACGCGTACGGCGGGCCGGGCCAGGAGCACCGCCGCCACGGCGTCGGCCAGGTCGTCGACGTACACCGGGTACACCTCGCGCTCCGGGTCGCCCGGCACGGTCACGGGCCGGCCGCGCAGGGCGTCCCACACCATCCGGCCGATCGGCGTGTGGCGCGAGCACCCCGGTCCGTACACCTCCCCCACCCGCAGGGTGTACGGGCGCCCCCCGCCACCCGGGGTGACGGTGAGCGCCCGCTCCGGGGCGCCCTCGCGCAGTCCGCCGAGGTCCACCACGGCGTCCGGGGCCGCGTCCCCGGTCAGGTCGGCGAGCCGGCGCGCCAGGTGCTCGCCGAGCGGGGAGGCGCCGCCGCGCACGACGAGTCCCCGGCCCGCCCCGGGGGCCGCGGCGCGGCGCCGGACCGGGGCGGCGGCGGCCTCGCGCCCGGCGTCGAGGGCTCGGCGGGCCACCGCCGCGAGGGCGTCGCGGCGGGCGGCGATCCGCTCCTCGGTGCTGGTGTCGCTGATGCCGCCGGGACCGATGGTGGCCAGTGCCTCGGCCGCCGTCTCGGGGTGCGGGGCGGTGCCGCCGAGCCGGGCGGCCTCGTGGCCCATGGCGAGGGCGGTCAGCCAGGTGCCCCGGACGTCGGGCCTGTCGGCGCCCGGGCCGGGCGGCGTCAGCAGCGTCCCGGGCAGGCCCAGGCCGCGCAGGTACTGCTCGGCGTCAAGGTGCAGCCAGCGCTCGGGGCCGGGGCCCGGGACCCGTACCGCGCACCGGGCCACGCCGTGCTTGAAGAAGGGCAGCACCCGCAGTCCGGTCAGCCGCCGCTCCTCGTCGCCGGGGCGGTCGCCGGGCAGGAAGCAGACCGAACGGCGGGGCCCCCGGAAGGCGTTGCCGGAGATCGAGCCTCGGTCCTCGTGCTCGGCGAGGCTGGGCACGGAGACGTACCGGGGGACGCCCTCCTCCTTCAGGTAGCGGTGCATGAGGATGTCGTCGGGCCAGCCGCCGAGGCGCGCCCGCCCGTAGCCGGCGAAGCCCTCGGCGACGGCCCTCGGCAGGACGATCGCCACGCAGGGGAAGTACTCGTTGGCCGCGCCCACCCAGCGGGCGCCGGTCAGCGCGCCGAAGCGGACGGCGGCGCCGTTGCGGGAGTCCCACAGGGCGAAGAGGGCGAGGGCGGCGTCCGGCATCGCGTCCACCGCGAGCCGCACCCGCTCGAAGAACGTTTCGGACAACACCATGTCGTCCTGGACCACCAGTTGATGTGTGGCGCCCTCCTCGATCGCCTCCCACGCGGCGAGCGCGGTGCGCAGCACCGAGGGGGTGCCCGTCGGGTCGGGGTCCATCACCACGCGCAGGGCGCCCGGCGGAGCCGCCTCGGCCGTCCTCTCTGCGGCTCGACGACGCTTGGGGTGGGTCATGACGACCCCGCTGAGCCGATGACGGGTCACGCGGTCTCTCCTCTTCCGTAGCCGGATCCGGTGGTCGCGAGGGGTTCCCGAAGGGGTCCGGGAGGCGCGCCCGGGGCTCCGGGCCCGCCGGATCCGGACAGTACGGAGGGCTCCCGGGCCCCGCAAGAGTGCCGAATCCGCCCTCTGGCGGAGTGACGGGAGGGCCACGGATGCTGACCTGACGCGCCTGGGGACGATCTCCGTTCGGGGACCTCCGGGCGCGTCCGCTCGCCCCACGAGTTCGTCGTCGACCCCGGAAGGGACGTTCATGTCCGCTGGATCGCACGCGTTATCGAACGGCACGAAGGGCACGAACGGAACGGGAGCCGCCCTCGGGGACTCGGTCGAGTCCCGGCTGGAGAAGCTCCGCGACGCCCGGGTCGTCGTCACCGGCGGAGGGGGCCTGGTGGGGAGCCGGCTGGTCACCCTCCTGCGCCGGGCCGGCGCGGAGGTGGCCGTCCTGGACCGGATGGACGCCTATCCGGAGTCCGCCCACGCCACCTTCGGCACGGCGCGCTCCGGGGCCCGGCTGGTGGTGGGCGACGTCCGCGACCGGGCGGCGGTCGCCGGGCTGTTCACGGACGCCGACTTCGTGGTGCACGCCGCCGCCTACGCGGACGTGGCGGCCTGCACCCGGCGCCCCGACATCGCGTTCCGGGCCAATGTGGAGGGCACCCAGACCGTCCTGGAGGAGGCGGCGCGGGCACGGGTGCGACGGCTGGTGCTGGTGTCCTCGGCGTCGGTGTACGGCGACGGGCCCGCCGACTCCCCGGGCCCGCACGTCTTCCACGAGGACCAGGCGCTCTTCCCCCTGTCGGTGTACGCGAACGGCAAGCTGTGGGCGGAGCACCAGACGCGGCTGATGCTCGGGGCGGACTCGGGCTGCGAGTACGCCATCGTCCGCTACTTCTCGGTGTACGGGGAGCCGCAGATCCCCAAGCCGGGCAGTCACTCGTGGATGGTGCCCTGGCTGTCGCTCCAGGCGCGGCTGGGCCGCCCGATGCGGCTGAACGGGGGCGGGGTCCAGGTCCGCGACCTGGTGCACGTCGAGGACGTGGCGGAGGCGACGGCGCTGGCGCTGGTCGAGGAGGGGATGGCGGAGCGGACCGTGAACGTCGGGACGGGCGTGCCGACCTCGGTCCGGGAGGTCGCGGACCTGGTGCAGCGCCACTTCCCGGAGGCCCGCCGGATCGTCACCCCGCGCCCCGAGGGCGACCCGCTGGGCGGCTACGCCGACACCGGGCGCGCCGAGGAGCTGCTGCGCTGGCGGGCCCGGGTGGACGTGACGGAGGGGGTGGAGCGGTATGTGCGCTGGCTGCTCGCCACGCCGGAGGCGATGCCGCGCTGGCTAGTGGAGGACCGCGCGTGACACCCTGCGGCTCCCTGGCCGCGCGGGGCGCGGCCGACGGCACAGGAGGCGGTGCGGGCATGGGTTACGTCGGGTCGTACATCTGGGAGCTGCGGCAGCGGGTGGGCCGGCGGAAGCTGCTCGTGCCCGGTGCGCAGGTGCTGCTGCTGGACGCGGCGGGCCGGGGGCTGTTCCAGCAGCGGGCCGACACCGGCGTGTGGGAGCTGCCCGCGGGCGCCTGCGAGGAGGACGGCGACTTCGCGGACGCGGCGGTGCGGGAGGTGGCGGAGGAGACCGGGCTGCGGGTGGACCGCGCGGACCTGGTGGCCTTCGGCTCGCTGTCCGACCCGGCCGTGCACACCCTGACGTACCCGAACGGGGACGTCACGCACTGCTTCGCGCTGTGCTTCGTGGCCCGGCGCTGGTCCGGGGAGCTCGCGCCCGGTGCGGACGAGGTGCGGCGGGCGGGGTTCCGGCCCCTGGACGGGCCGCCGGATCCGCTGCACCCGCCGACGCGGGTGGTGCTGTCGATGTATCAGGCGTTCCAGCGGGACGGGAGGTTCCAGGCGAGATGAGCGGAGAGCAGGGGCCGATACGCGCGGTGGTGCCGTGCCGGGCGTGTCTGTCGGGTGAGGATCTGGACTGGCTGGGCGGGGGGCGTTCGGTGAGTCTCGCGCTGGGCCTTCCGACGACGGTGGAGGTGCTTCCTCGGGCGTCCCGGGCGACCGGTCCCCCGGAGCCGCCGGGTGGCTGGCGGGGCGAGGTGTGGGCGTTCCTGCGCGGCCGGCTGCCGGGGCTCGGCCCGGTGCCGCCGCCGGTCCGGGTGCGCAGCGAGGCGCCCCAGGCGAGCGGCCTGTCCTCGTCGACGGCGCTGATCGTGGCGCTGTTCGGGGCGTTCGCGACGGCGGGCGCGCCGGGCCGGGTGCCGCCCTCGGACCGTACGCTCGCCCGCTGGGCGTACGAGTTCGAGTTCGCCCGGTTCAACGGGGGCGGGATGGACCACCTGGCCGTCGTCGAGGGCGGTGCGCTGCTGCTCGACGGGCGGGAGCGGGGGCTGCCGGTGGTGCGGGAGCGGCTGGAGCTGCCGCCGGAGTGGCGGGTGGTCGTGGTGGACTCGGGCACCCGCAAGGACACCCGGAACCACATCCGGGACGTGCGGGCCCGGCTCGCGGCCGGCGACCGGGCGCTCGCGGCGTACCGGCGGGCGGCCGACGGGGCCTCGGGGCGGGTGTGGGAGGCGCTGCGCGGCCGGGACCTGCCGGCGCTCGGGGCGGCGATGGGCGAGGCGCACGCCGCCATGCGGGACCACCAGGGCATGTCGACACCGCTCCTGGAGGAGCTGCGGCGCGCGGCGGCGCTCTCCGCGGGCCTGTCGCTGAAGCTGAGCGGGGCCGGCGGCGGGGGTGCCCTGGTCGGCGTCTGCCGGGCGGACGCGCTGGCGGAGACGGTGGAGCGGCTGGGCCGGGCGCTCGGCCGGTCCTTCCCGGGGGCCCGGGTGCTGCCGACGACGGCGGCGCCCGGGACCCGGCGGACCGGCGGCCCGCTGCCGGTCCCGGGCGGCTAGCGGCCCCTGGGGCTCCTACAGGAAGGGGTCGTAGTCGTCGACGGGCGGGAGCTCGCCGGTTCCGCGGGCGATGCGCTCGAGCTCCAGGTTGGAGCGGTGGCGGGCGCAGTGGAACCGGCAGTCCCGGCTCGGGTCGACGATGCCTCGGTCGGAGTCCCGCCAGAGGGTGGCGAGGTCGTCGGTGACGGCGTCGCCGATGCGGGCGAGCGGGTTGCCCCGGTGGTAGGCGCAGACGTACACCCCGGACGGGGTGATGAGGGTGCGCAGTTCGGCGACCCGGCAGCGGTCGTACGCCTTGGGCTGGGCGGCTCCGGCGTCGTTGCGCAGCGAGGTGAGCGTGGAGGAGTTGACGAGCTGGAAGCGCTCGCTCTCCAGCCGGGCGGCCTGGGCGAGCTGCGCGTCGACGGAGGCCAGGAGTTCGCCGGGGACCTGCACGATGTGGTGGTCGTCGTCGAACATGGCCTTGGTCTCGAAGTAGTCGCAGCCGATGTCGTGGGCGAGTTCGGCGGCGGCCAGCACCTCGTGGTGGTTGGTGACGGTGCTGCCGTCGGGTTCCTGGCGGGACATCACGAGGAAGGAGTAGCCGAGGGCGCCGCGCTTCTCGGCGGCGAGCAGCCGCATGTTCTCGATGACCTTGTCGAAGACGCTGCGGCCCTTGCGGTCGGGCCGGAACCGCCCGTAGGTGGCGGCGGTGCCGGCGTCGACGGAGACCCGGACCCAGGAGGCGTACCGGGCCAGCTCGGAGAGGTTCTGGCGGATCATCGTGCCGTTGGTGACGACCCCGACGGCCAGACCGGCCTCTCCGAGGACGTGTAAGACCCTGCGGGTGCCGCGGTGGGCGAGGGGTTCGCCGCCGCCGATCAGGACCACGGCGCGGACGCCCATGGCGACGATCTCCTCGGCGAGGGCGGCGAGCCGGTCGGGGGTGAAGCGGCCCTGGTTCAGGAGCTTGCCGCTGATGCACTCGGGGCAGGCGAGGTCGCAGAAGGTGGTCGGGTCGAGGTCGACGACGAGCGGGGCGCTGGACGGGGCACCGGACGCGGCCTGCAGGACGCGGGGCCAGCCGGCCGGCTGGTACAGCTTGGAGACGAGGTCGAGGCGGTCGTGCGTCACGGGATCCTCCTGAGGACATGGGAAGGGTGCCGCCGGGCGGCCGGACGCCTCCTGCGGTCGGGCTCAGCCCTTGACCGCGCCGACGGCGAGGCCGGAGGCGATCCTGCGCTGGACGGCGAGGAAGAAGACCACGACGGGCAGGGCGGTCAGGGTGGCGCCCGCCATGAGCCCGCCGTAGTCGGTGCCGAAGCCGGTCTGGAAGGACACCAGCCAGATGCTGACGGTCTGCTTCTCCGGCGTGGACAGCAGGACGTAGACGAGGACGTACTCGTTCCACGCCTGCACGAGGGCGAAGACGGAGGTGGCGACGAGGCCGGGGGCGAGCAGCGGCAGGGTGACCCGGCAGAAGGCGCCGAGTCTGCCGCAGCCGTCGACCAGGGCGGCCTCCTCCAGTTCGACGGGGACGGCGACGACGAAGCCGTGCAGCATCCACACCGTGAACGGCAGGGTGAAGACGAGGTAGACGAGGACGACTCCGGCGAGGCTGTCGGTCATCCCGGCGTCGTTGAGCAGCAGGTACACCGGGATGATCAGGGCCGCGAGCGGGATCATCTGGACGGTGAGCAGCACCAGGACGAAGGCCTTGCGCCCGGCGAAGCGGAAGCGGGCGAGGGCGTAGGCGGCGAGGGTGCCGACGACGAGGGAGACGGCGACGGTGCCGAGTCCGATGACGACGCTGGAGCGCACGTTGGCCCAGAAGGTCTCGGTGGACAGGGCGCGGGCGAAGTTGTCGAGGGTGGGCCGGGCGGGCCAGAACGCGGGGGGCAGGCTGAGGATGTCGGTGGCCGGCCGGAAGGCGGTGAGCACCATCCAGTAGACGGGGAATCCGGTCACGGCGGCGACGAGCAGGCCGAGCAGGTCGTGGCGGAGGGCCGGCCGTCGCCTCACTCGATCTCTCCCGTCCGCAGCATCTGGCGCAGGTAGACGACGGAGCCGGCCAGCAGCAGCACGACGGTGACGAGGGCGATGGCGGCGCCGGTGCTGTAGCGGTTGACGGCGAAGGACTCGATGAAGGAGTAGACGCCGAGGAGGTAGTACTCGCGCTCGGGCTGGCCGCCGCGCAGCAGCCAGATCTGGTTGAAGACGCCGAAGTCCCAGATGGCGGTGAGCGTGGTGACGAGGAGGAAGACGGGTTTGATCACCGGGAGGGTGATGAGCCGCAGGATCTGCATCGGCCGGGCGCCGTCGAGGACGGCGGACTCCTCCAGTTCGGGCGGGACCTGGGCGAGCGCGGCGCGCAGGGTGATGGCGACGAAGGGCAGCGAGCCCCAGACGACCACGGCGACGATGACGGCGAAGCCCTGCCAGGGGTCGGTGAACCAGTTGTGCCGCTCCAGGTCGACGCCGGGCAGCGTGGAGAGCGTCCAGTTCACCACCCCGTAGTCGGCGTCGAAGAGCCAGCGGAAGATCGAGCCGGCGACCATCACGGGCATCGCCCACACGGTGACGAGGACGCCCGCCATGACGGCGCGCACCCAGGGGCGGACCCGGTGCATGAGCAGCGCGGTGAACAGTCCGCTGAGCATGGTGAGGACGACGCAGACGACGGTGAACAGGACCGTGCGGGCGACGACCGTCCAGAAGAAGCCGTCGCCGAGGATCCGTTCGAACTGGTCGAGCCCGGCCCAGGGCGGCGCGGTGCCGCTGAAGAGCTGCTCGCGGGTCATGTCCTGGAAGGCGAGCGCGACCATGTCGACGAGCGGGTAGCCGAGGACGAGGACGAGCGCGAGGACGGTGGGGCCGATGAGCAGGTACGGCAGGAGGGCCGGGGACCGTCGCCGCGCCCGGTCAGCGCTCATTGATCACTTCGTCGATCCGCCGGTCCGCCTCCTTGGCCGCGTCCGCGACCGACGCCTTGCCGGTGGCGATGCGTTCGAGCATCTCGGGGAGCACGTTGGACTTCTCCACCGAGGTCCAGCCGGGGGCCAGCGGGGTGACCCAGCCTCGGGCGGCGGCCTGGGCGGCGGGCCCGTTGATGCCGCCGGCGGCGACGTCGGCGAGCTGCGCGGTGTTGTTGGGCAGGGTGTTGGCGGCGATCAGCGTCTGCTGGGACTTCCGGTCGGTGAAGAGCTTGATCCAGGCGGTGGCGAGCTCCTTGCGGTCCGACTTGGCGGGCACCGCGAGGGTGGAGCCGCCGAGGAAGGGCGGCAGGACCTGTCCGGAGGGGCCGGGGAAGGCGAAGGTGCCGAACTTCCCCTTCAGCTTGGGGTCGCCGCCGGAGCGGGCGTCGGCGGCGGCCTCCGCCTCCCAGGTGTTGCCGTAGAAGACGCCGACGCGGCCCTGGCCGACGACGGCCGGCTGGTCCCCGTTGTCCTTGGCGCGGTCGCCGACGTAGTAGGTGTCGATGAGGTGCTTCCAGGTGGTGAGCCCGGCGACGGAGCGGGGGGAGGACAGGGCGCCCTTCCAGCGGTCGCCGTCCTTGACGGCCATCTCGCCGCCGGCGTCCTTCACGAAGGCCATGGCGGCGTACCAGTACCGGCCGGGCATGTAGAAGGCGGAGAAGCCGGGGTCCTTCGCGCCGAAGGTGCTCTTCAGCCGGTCGAGGGCGGTGATCAGCTCGGGGTAGCTGCGGGGCGGCCCGGCGACGCCGGCGCGGGTGAGGTAGTCGGTGCGGTAGACGCCGACGCGGGCGCCCGCGTAGTAGGGCACGCAGTAGGTCGTGCCGCCGTCGCGACAGGCGTCGGCGAGCGCCGGGAGCCAGCGGCCGGACTGCTCGAAGGCGGCCGGATCGAGCGGGGCGAAGGCGCGGTTGACGATGTAATTGGTGGTCTCGCTGTTGCCCATCTCCACCACGTCGGGCACGTTCCGGCCGGCGAGGACGGCGTCCAGCTTCTGGTTCTTCGTCGTCCACTGCTGGTACTGGACGTCGACCTCGACACCGGGGTGGGCCGCGGCGAAGCGCTTGCCGACGTCGTCGACGAGCTCCGGCCAGCTCTCCTTGGCGTCGACGGCGAGCCAGACCGTCAGCTTCCCGCCCTTCCCCGCGTCCGCTCCTCCCGAGCCCGCTCCCCCCGACCCGCATCCGGCGGCGGCCAGTGACAGGAGCAGCGCCAGGACGACGGGCCTGCGGGACATGCGAAGGGCCATGGATTCCTCCGTGCGGGCTTCGGGGACGGTGTCCTGCCTACCCCGCGGACACGGATGAGTCGCGAGGACACGGACATTCGGCCGGAAGAAGCCGCTCGCTGTCCCGCGAACGGAGGGCGACCTTGACGCCCCCGCCACCGCACCCTCAGGTTGGGCCTCTGCGTCACCCACACGACCCCGATCGAAGGGCTTGTACGTGACCGAGCAGACGACGACCGCGTCCGATGCCACCCCCGACACCCCGGCGCGGCCGGTACGGGTCAACTCCTGGAACGGCTGGGACCCGCTGCGCCATGTGATCGTCGGGCGGGCCGAGGGCACCGTGGTCCAGGCGCCGGAGCACGCGGTGCGCCGGGACTATCCGGACGACGGCTTCCCGCTGGGCACGTTCGGGCCGATGCCCGAGGACATGGTGGCGGAGGCCGACGAGCAGCTGGACGCCTTCGCCGCGATGCTGCGGCGGCGCGGCGTCCGGGTGGACCGCCCGACCCCGGTCGCCTTCGACCGGCCGGTGAGCACGCCCGAGTGGACGCACGACTCGATGTTCGGGTGCATGCCGCCGCGCGACCTGCTGCTGACCGTCGGCAACGAGGTCCTGGAGGCCACGATGTCGTACCGGGCCCGCTGGCACGAGTACCTGTGCTACCGGCCGGTGCTGCAGGAGCTGTTCGACTCCGACGAGCGGATGCGCTGGGAGGCGGCGCCGAAGCCCCGGCTCACGGATGCCTCGTACAACACCGGCTTCTGGGACACGTACAACGAGCTGTCCACCGAGGAGCAGCTGGCCCGGGTGCGGGACTACGACCTGGTGCTGACCGAGGCGGAGCCGCTGTTCGACGCGGCCGACGTGGCGCGCTTCGGCAAGGACCTGTTCGTGCAGCTGTCGTTCGTGACGAACAAGAGCGGCTACCGGTGGCTCAAGCGGCACTTCCCGGACCACCGGGTGCACGTGGTGACCTCGACCAACACCCATCCGCTGCACATCGACGCGACCTGGGTGCCGCTGCGCCCGGGCCTCGTGCTGCACTGCGGGGAGCGGCTGGCGGACGCCGAGCTGATGGAGTTCTTCAGGCGGAACGACTGGGAGATCGTGGAGGCGGTGCAGCCGGCGAGCTGGGACCATCCGCCGAAGCTGTCGTTCTGCAGCCCGTGGCTCGCCGGGAACATGCTGAACCTGGACGAGAACACGCTGTGCGTCGAGGAGAACGAGGTGCGGCTCTCCGAGCAGCTGTCCTCGTACGGCTTCGAGATCGTGCCGGTGCCGTTCCGGGCCGTGGGCCCGTTCGGCGGCGGGCTGCACTGCGCGACCGTGGACATCGAGCGGGACGGCACCCTCCAGGACTACTTCCCGCGCCGGTACGGGCGTTACTGAGGCCGGGCCGGTGCGGGAGGAGCCGCGGATCCGGGCCGTCGTGTTCGACTTCTACGGGACGCTGGTGCGGATGGTGGAGCCGCTGCCGCCGGACCACCGGGAGATCTTCGTACGCCATGGGCTCGCCGCCCAGGGCGCCCGCTGGGGCGACCGGTGGGCGGTGGGCCCGGCCGAGGGCGAGGAGCACGCGGCGCACTCGGTGAGCGAGGCGGCGTACACCCGGTGGGAGCGGGCCCGGCTGCGGCGCCGGGCGCGGGGCTGCGGGGTGCCGGAGGCGGCGCTGGACGGCCTGGTCGAGGAGATCGACTCGGCGATGAAGGCGGTCCGGCTGGAGCTCTTCGCGGACGTCCCCGGCGTCCTCGGGGAGCTCCGCGCCCGGGGGCTGCTGGTCGGGATCTGCTCCAACTGGTTCTGGGACCTGGAGGAGTGCGTGGCCGCCGCCGGGCTGGCCGACCGCGTGGACGTGGTGGTCGGCTCGGCCCGGGCGGGGGCGCGCAAGCCGCATCCGCTGATCTACCGGGAGCTGCTGTCCCGGTGCGGGGCGGCCCCGGCGGAGGTGCTGTTCGTGGGCGACATGTGGGCGCCCGACGTGCGGGGTCCGCTGGCGGCCGGGATGCGGGCGGCGCACCTGTGCCGGCCGGACCCGGCGGTGACCGGTCCGGAGCCGCCCCTGCCGCCGGGGGCGGTCCGGATCCGGGGACTCGCGGAGCTGCTCGGGGAGCCGCTCAGGGGGCCGGGGCCCGGTGCCGCAGCCGGTCCAGCAGATTGCGGGTGACCCGGACGACGCCGGGGTCCTCCTCGCGGCCGCAGACCACGGGCCAGTCGGTGGTGCCGGCCGTGAAGACGGTGCCGCCGGCGGTGTACAGGCCCATGGTGGCGGCGCGCGGGCCGGTCAGGTGCGGTTCGCGGGCCGGGCCGTTCCAGTGGCCCCACATGAAGGCGTGGAAGTCGTCGTGGAACGGCTCCAGGAGGTGGAGGCCGAGGATGAGGAAGGAGGCGGGGGTGCCGTCGGCGCCGGTGGGGCGGGCGGTGCCGTGCTCGTCGTACGCGAGGTCGGCGCCGTCGCACTCGTAGCCGATGAGCGGGGTGCCGGCGCCGAGCCGGTCCGGTTCCGTCCCGCCGGAGCCGTCGCGCAGTCCGGTGCCGGCCCAGATCCAGTGCTCGGCGTGCTGGACGGTGTAGCCGGCGCGGGGCCGGTCGCCGGGCCATTCGGTGCTCGGCCACATTCCGCCGGTGCGGAAACTGACACCGGTCAGGGAGTTCTCCGGCCGGCCCGCCCCGTCGGGCCGAGGCGCCCACCACTGGTCGGTGGCGGGAACGTGCGGATAAACGTCTCCGACATGATGGTCGGTGTCGGAGACGAAGGCGGTGTTCCGGTCGGTGGGGTGCACCCGCCACCAGCAGGTGTTGGCGCTGAGAAAGGCGATGTTCCCGCCCTCGCGCACGAATTCCTCGGCGTGGTCGCGCATCGCCTCGCTCCAGTATTCGTCGTGCCCGACGCTGAGCAGCAGGTCGTAGGAGGCGAGCAGTTCGGGGTCCTCGTGCAGATCGAGGTCGGTGCAGAATTCGACGGGATAGCCGTGTCGTTCGAGCCAGGCGATGAAGGGGGCGTCCCAGTAGGCGAGGTCGATCACTCCGCCGGGGCGGCGCAGGCTGACCTGGTGGCCGCGCGGGGTGCCGGCTGCGCCCTCGCGGTACACGGGGTGGTCGTAGAGGCTGGCCCCCCGGTCGGCGCCGGGCCGGTCGGCGCGGTTGTAGGCGTGCCGGGTGAAGGTGGACTTCTTGTAGAGGATGCGGGAGCGGCTGCCCGCCCGCCGGGGCCTGACCACGAAGAACTCGCGGCCGTGGCCCTCGATCCCGGAGGCGTCGAGGGGCGGCGGCGCGGTGCCGTCGGCCCGGTCCTCGACGAGTTCGACGAGGTACATCCCGGGCGTCCACTCCTCGGGGACGCGCAGGGTGTGCGCCGGCCAGTTCCAGTCCTCGGCGGGCGAGGCGCGGCCGGGGACGCCGTCGGGGTGCGCGGGCGGCCGGTGTTCCCCTCCGGGTATCCGCTCCCCGGTGCCGACGTGGCGCAATTCCTTTCCCAGGCGGTAGAACCTCGGCCGGAATCCCGCCGCGTCGGTGGAGACGTGGAGGGCGAGTTCTCCGCCGGATCGGACGCTTTCGCTGCCCAGATATCCTTCGATCATCGCGCCAGGCTAGACACCACGGAAATGCGGGGCAACGGTGCCGCGAACCGGCCATTCCAAGCTTCCTTTCGGACAGGGCGCGGGGCGGCGGAATCCGTCTCGGAAATTCCGGGTAGTGCGGAACCGCCCGTCACATCCTGCTGCCGACACCACAGACAAGGGGCTCGCATGAGCGGTGAATTCCGCGTACGGGAACTGATCCTGGGAATCGAGGGACTGGCGCTTCTGCGCCATTCCCTGGACGGTGACGAGAAGTTCCTGAAGGAGCGCGTGGAGGAGATCCGGCGCTTCGTCTCCGGCGACGAGCGGCTGCCCGGCGGCGGCACCGAGGTGAGCGAGCTCGACGCGGCGGCGGGCTACGCCTCCTGGTCGGCGCGGTACGACTCGCTGCCCAGCTCGTACATCGAGGTCGAGGAGCCGGTGCTGCACGGCATCCTCGACGGTCTCCCGCCGGGCACCGCCGTCGACGCCGCCTGCGGCACCGGGCGCCAGGCGGCCGCCCTCGCCGCGCGCGGGCACCGGGTGATCGGGGTGGACCAGTCGGACGCGATGCTGGCGAAGGCGCGGGAGCGGGTGCCGGGCGGCACGTTCCGCACCGGGCGTCTGGAGGCGCTGCCCCTGGACGAGGACTCCGTCGACCTCGCCGTCTGCTCGCTGGCCATGACCCATCTGCCGGACCTGGCCGAGGGCGTGGCGGAGCTGGCCCGGGTGGTCCGGCCGGGCGGGCGGATCCTCGTGTCGGACCTGCACCCGTTCGTCATCGCGCTCCAGGGCCAGTGTGTCTTCGTGGACGGCGAGGACCGGCTGGCCTTCGTCCGCAACCACGTGCACCTGCCGGGCGCCTACCTCGCGGCGTTCGCGGCGGCCGGGCTCCGGGTCCGCGCCTGCCACGAGCCGTTGTTCAACGGGCGGCTGGCGCCCGGCGGGTACGAGGAGTTCATCGCCGACGCGGCCCTGGCCGCCTGGCGGGACCTGCCGATCGTCGTCGTCTGGGACGTCGAGGTCCCCGCGTAGACCGTCCGCCGGAGAAGCGCCGAAGAAGAGAGCCGAAGGAGAGAGGAGGAGCCGGATGGCCCTGGTGGTGGTGACCCACGAGGAACGCCCCGAACTGTGGGAGCGGATGCCCGAGCGGTTCGCGGGCGTGGTGCCGGAGTACAACCTGCACGGCGACGTCAACGACACCTACTGGAAACGCCTGTTCGACGAGTTTCCCGCGTACCAGTTCGTGCTGTACGACGAGGAGCGCGGGGAGGTCGCCGGGGCGGGCCGGTCGCTGCCGCGCGGCTGGGACGGCTCCGCCGTGGACCTGGGCCCGGGGCTCGACGACTCCATCGCCCGTGCCTTCGCGGACCGCGCGGCGGGCCGGGCGCCCGGCGCGCTGTGCGCCCTGGGCATCGAGGTGGCGGAGGACTACCAGCGCCGGGGCCTGTCCTCGGTGCTGCTGGGCGCGATGCGCACGGTGGCGCGGCGGGCCGGGCTCCCGACGGTCCTGGTGCCGGTGCGGCCCACCTGGAAGGACCGCTATCCGCTGGTGCCGATCGGCCGGTACGCGACCTGGACCCGGGAGGACGGCAGCCCGCTCGACCCGTGGATCCGCACCCAGGTCGGGGCGGGCGGCACGGTCGCCGGCACCTCGGAGCGCTCCTCGCGGATCACCGGGACGGTCGCCGAGTGGGAGGGCTGGACGGGCCTCGCCTTCCCCGAGGACGGCTCGTACGTCTTCCCGGGCGGGCTGTCGCCGCTGGTGGTGGAGCACTCGCGGGACCTCGGCTCGTACTGGGAGCCCGGGGTCTGGATCACCCACCCGGTCACGCCGGAGGAAGCAACTCCGCCGCGCTGACCGCCGTCCACGCGAAGGCGGCCATCAGCCGCACCTCGTCCGGACCGGCCTCGGGGCGCCGCTCCGGGGGCAGTCCGGCGGGGCCCGCGGTGGCCACCGCGGCCTCGCGCATCCGGGCGAGGGCGTCCGCCGGGACCCCGTCGTCGGCGCCGCCCGAGGTGCCGAGGCGGCGCGCGGCCCCGGCGGCCTGCCGGCCGAGCAGCAGGCAGTGGATCCACAGCTCCTCGGCGAAGGCCCGCCCGAAGCGGTGCGCGACCTCGTCCGCGAGCTCCTTCGGCATCGCGTCCGCGACCGCGCCCCGCACGTCCTCGGCGGCGATCCCGGTGTGCGGCAGGGCCTGGCGCCACGGGTGGTGGCCGCGGCCCCCGTCCGGCGCGCGCTCCTGCCCGACGAGCCGCACGTACCCCTCCCCGTAGCGCATGTACGGGATCCAGCCCGGCTCCTCCAGGACCCGGCCCCGGTCCAGGAGCGGGGCGGCGTCGGCCGCGTCCAGGGGGCAGACGGCGAGCCGGATGCCCTGGGCGGCGTGGCCGTTGATGCTGCTGGTTCCGATGTGCTCGACCACGTTGGGCACCGCGATCAGGCTCATCCGGCCGAGGGCGCGGAAGAAGACGGAGAGCAGTTCGTCGTCGTGCCGCTCGGCGCTGTCCCCGGCGAAGCGGCGGAACTCCCCGGCCGTGTCCACGGGCAGGCAGACCGCGAGGGACGGCGTGAACTCGTCGGGCACCGCCCGCACCCAGCCCGCCCCGGCGAGCGCGGCCAGCCGGGCCGCCCCGCCGTTGCGGGCGTGCCAGTTGGTGTAGAAGACGAGCGCCTCGGTGGGGAAGCGTCCGGCGGCGCGGCCGACGAGGGCCGTCAGCTCCTCGGGGGCGGACACGTCGTCCTGTACCACGAGGTGGTGGCTCGCCCCGGGGGCCGCGGCGGCCCACGCGACCAGGGCGGTGCGCAGCGCCGAGGGCGGGCCGTCGGGCGCGGGGTCGAGCGCGAGCCCGTCGAGCCGGAGCCGTCCGGCCAGCTCACGGGCCTGCTCCAGACGTACGGGATGGGTCATGACCGCCGAACTCAGGCGCACCGTCGGCACCGCCGCTCTCCCTCCGCCGTGCTTCCGCCGTACATCGGCGCGCTGTCGCCGTACTCCGGTCACGCTTCCGCCGTAAATCGGCGCGCTGTCGCCGTACGTCCGTCGCGCTTCCGCCGTACGTCCGTCGCGCTTCCGCCGTACGTCCGTCGCGCTTCCGCCGTACGTCCGTCGCGCTTCCGCCGTATTCCAGGGAATCCGCGGTCATCGTGGCAGAAGCCGTCCCCGGGCGGGGTGCCCGGTGCCGACGTTGGCCGGTTCCGGTGGGGCCCTCGCCGCGCCGGTCGGTGCCGGGCCGGCGACCGGTCAGCGCCGCTGCCGGTTGCCCCAGCGGTCCCGCGCCAGCGGCTCGGTCTCCGCCCGGTGCCGGGCCCCGGCGCCGGACGGCCCGTCGGAGCGGTCCGCGCCGCCCCTGCGGCGGCGGGCCCAGGCGGCGCCCGCCCAGCACCAGCCCGCCGCGAGCAGGCCGTCCGCCCACAGGGCCACCGCGAGCGGCAGCCGTCCGCCGCCGTGCGCCGCCGCCACCACGCCCGCCGTCAGGACCGCCCCAACCCCGCCCGCCACCAGCCACCCGGCTCTGCCCACCGCGCCTCCCTCGACCCGCCCCCGTGCTTCCCAGCAGTGAACGGGACGGGCGGGGCGGGTGTGACGGCTCGTTCCGGACAGCCTCGCCGCCCACCGGCCGCGCACCCGGACGCCGAGGTGGCCGGGCGAGCCCCGGTCCCGGCCACGGCGCCTCCGGCAGCCGTCCCGCTCCGCCCGACGAGGGACGGGTACCGCTCGCCCCGCGCCCGCGAGGCCCCCGTCCCCGAGGGCGATCTTGCCGGGGTCCGCCGACAATGAGGCCATGACGGTCGACGAGCGGTCGCCGGACACGGATCCGGAGCCGGACGGGTCGCTCTCCGTCCCCTCCCTGGTGGCCCGGCTGGCCGCCTCCTATCCCTCGCTCGACACGGCCGCCGTCGAGGCGGCCGTGGCCGGCGCGTACGGGCACTTCGCCGGGGCGCGGGTGACGGCGTACCTCCCGATCCTGGTCGAGCGGCGCTCCCGCAGGACCCTGGACGCCGTCGCCCGCGCGGGCGACGGCGGATCCGTCGACGGCGGTCCCGGTGGCAGCGGTGCCGGGGCCGGGGGACCATGACCGCGGAGGAAGCCCATGTGTCCTGACCGGCCGGATCCCGCGCCCGACGGGGGCGCCGCCGAGACCACGCCCGGCAGCGGGCGGAGGCGGTGGTGGCCCCGGCTCACGGTGCCCGGCTGCTGGGGCGCCCTGCTCCTCGCCTGCCTCTCCTTCACGCCGTCGCTGCTCCCCCGCGGCGGCCTCCTGCAAGGGCTGATCGCCGGCATCAGCGGTGCCATCGGCTACGCCCTCGGCGTCGTCGCCGCCTGTGTGTGGCGGGCCTTCGCCGACCGGGAGCCCCGCACCCCCGCGCGCCGCTCCTGGCTGGTGCTGGCCGTCGCCGCGGTGGTGCTGTTCGGGCTCGCGTTCGGGCTCGGGCAGTACTGGCAGCACCGGATCCGGCAGCTGATGGACGTCACCGCCTACAGCCTCCTCACCACGGTCGCCTGCCCGTTCGTCGCCGTCCTGGTCTTCCTGCTCCTGCTGTTCGCCGGGCGCGGGCTGCGGCGCGCCTATCACGCGGCGGCCCGGCTGCTCGGGCGCTGGATCGGCCCGAAGGCGGCCCGGGTGGTCGGCTGGGCGCTGGTGGCGGCCCTGGCCTGGGGCCTGGTCAGCGGCGTGCTGCTCAGCGGCTTCGTGAGCGCCATGAACGAGGCGTTCTCGGTGCGGGACGCCAAGACGCCGCCGGGCGTGACCCGGCCGGTCTCCGCGCTGCGCTCGGGCGGTCCGGGCTCGCTGGTGCCGTGGGACACCCTGGGCTACCAGGGCCGGGCCTTCACCGGCGGCGGGCCGACGGCGGAGCTGATCGGCGCGTTCACCCATCGTCCGGCCAAGGAGCCGGTGCGGGCGTACGCGGGCCTGGACACGGCCGACAGCGCCGAGGGCCGGGCGGAGCGCGCGGTCGCCGACCTGCGGCGGGCGGGCGGCTTCGAGCGGGCGAACCTGCTGGTCGTCACCACCACCGGCAGCGGCTGGGTCGACCCGGCGGCGGTGGACTCCTTCGAGTACCTGGGCGGCGGGGACACCGCGATCGTCTCCCTGCAGTACTCGCACCTGCCCTCGTGGATGTCCTACCTGGTCGACCAGTCGAAGGCCCGCGAGGCCGGGCGCGGGCTGTTCGACACGGTCTACGACGTCTGGTCGAAGCTGCCGCAGGACCGCCGGCCGAGGCTGTTCGTGGCGGGCGAGAGCCTGGGCTCGTTCGGCGGCGAGGCGGCGTTCAGCGGCGAGTACGACCTGAGGAACCGCACCGCCGGGACGCTGTTCGCGGGGCCGCCCAACTTCAACACGCTGTTCCGCGAGTTCAGCGACCACCGCGAGCCGGGCAGCCCGGAGATCGAGCCGGTGTACCAGGAGGGGCGGACCGTCCGCTTCACCGACGACCCGGCGGCCACGATCCCCCCGCCGGACCGCCCGTGGGACGGCACCCGGGTGCTGTACCTGATGCACCCGTCGGACCCGATCGTCTGGTGGAGCCCGGACCTGGCGTTCTCCGAACCGGACTGGATCCGCGAGACGTCCGGCACCGACGTGCTCGGCGAGACGGTCTGGATCCCGTTCGTCACCTTCTGGCAGGTCACCGCCGACCTGCCGTTCTCCACCGGGGTGCCGGACGGCCACGGGCACGTCTACAGGGCGGCGTACGTGGACGGCTGGAACGCGGTGATGCGCCCGGCCGGAGTCACCCCGCAGGACCTGGACCGGCTGAAGGAGATCGTCTCGCCGCCGAAGTGAGCCGGGCCGGTCAGCGGAGCAGGAAGCCGACGACGTAGCCGAGCGCGTTGACCGCCCAGTGCAGGCCCATCGGCGCGAGCAGGGAACCGGCGCGGCGGCGCAGCGCGCACAGCACGACACCCGCCGCCGCGGTGAAGAGGACCGCCGCCCCGACCGCGAGGACCGCGCCCGCCGCGGAGCCGCCGAAGACGGTGGTGAGCGCCGGCTTGGCCGTCGCCAGGCCCAGCGAGGGCAGCACGTGCCACAGCCCGAACAGCAGGCTCGACAGGGCGGTCGCCCAGCGGGCCCCGCGCTCCCGCGCGACCAGGCCGTAGAGCACGCCGCGGAAGGCGGTCTCCTCCAGCAGGACGGTGCCGAGGGGTACGGACACGAGGACGCGCAGCGCCACGTGGGCGGCGTCCATCCCCGCGTACCGCCGGTCCTCGAACAGCCCCCGGGTGGCCGGGAGGAGCGCCCCGGCCAGGTAGACGAGGGCGACCAGGCCGGTCAGGGCCAGGGCCCAGCGGGCGCCCCGGGCGAGGGTGCTGGGGGCGAGACCCGCGTCGGCGCGGGTGCCGCCCGCCAGCCGGAGCACCCCGAACAGCGCGGCGCAGGCCGCCACGGACGTCAGGACGCCCACGGGGCCGGACCAGCGGTGGATGAGGACGTTGGCGGCGGCGAGGACGGCGACCGCGAGGGCGACGGCGGGCCAGGTGCCGAGCGGGCGGCGCGGGGCGCCGGGCGGACCGGCGCGGCCCGGCCGGGGTGGTCCGCTCGCGGCGCCGGGGTCGCGGGAGGGCACAGGGGTCCGTCCGTCCTCCGGTCGCGCCGGCTCCGTATCCCGTCCCGCCCCGCGCGCGCCACGCTACCGGCCGGACGCACGTGCCGCCCGGCGGCGCGTGGGGCGCGGGGCGGGCCGGTTCAGCGCAGCACCTCCAGCTCCGGCCAGTCGGCGCCGGGCCGGTCCAGGAAGCCGGTGGGCCGCCCCCGCAGATACCGCCCGAAGAAGGCGGTGACGGCGGCGCGCTGGGCGGCCAGGGAGCGCCGGGCGTCGACGGTGCCGACGAGTCCGGCCGCGTCCGGGACCGGGAGGCGGCGGGCGAGGAACGGCAGGAGGACCTGGAGGTCGGTGTACGAGCCGTGGGCGGAGTCCCGCAGCCGCAGGGCGTGCCGGGGGCCGGTGGACGCCGCCCAGCAGGAGGCCCAGCCCGGTTCGGTGCGCAGGGTCTTCGTACCGGAGGCCATCAGCAGGAAGGGCGTGGCGAGGCCGCTGTCGGCGACGGGTCCGAGGAGGGCGCCGTCGAGGTCGGCCGCGGCGCGGACCCGGGGGTCGTCGTGGGCGAGCTGGGCGGCGACGGAGCCGCCGAGGGACTGTCCGAGCACGCCGGTCCTGGAGGGGTCGGCCGCCTCGGCGAGGCCGTCGGGGAGCGGGCCGGGCGCGGCGCCGGGGCGGCGGCCCCAGGCGGGCCGGTCGAGCCGGTCGAGCCGGTCGAGTACGCCGAGGACGAAGTGGGCGTCCGCGAGGCGGGCCCGGGCGTGGCCGGCGAGGAGGGCGGCGATGACCTCGGGGGTGAGGACGTCGGGGAGCGGGAGGGCCCGTTCGACCCGGCCGCCGGGGAACTCGACCTGTTCGGCCTCGTACGTGGAGTCGAGGGCGACCACCAGGTACCCGTGGCTCGCCAGTTCCTCGACCAGGGTGGTGCCGAGGGCGCGGGAGCCGCCGTCGCCGGAGGAGAACAGCACCACGGGCAGCCGTCCGGCGCGGCGGGCGACGGGCGCGCCGGTCCGCGCGTGGGTCCGGAGCCCCGGCCAGTCGGCCGCTCCGGCGGGGACGCCGAGGGCGGGCGCGGAGTGGGCGTCCCAGTCGGCCGCGGCGGCGGGCGCCAGCCAGGGGGCCGTGGGGTGTCCGGCGGCGGGTTCCGCCGGGTACCAGAGCCCGGCCATGAGCTCCCGGTAGGGCTTGGCGGGGACGAGGGGGTCGGGGCGGCCGTCGTCGACCAGGTGCAGCGCGACGGTGCCGACGGGATACGGGCCGGTGGGCGCGGGCAGCCGCAGCCGGACGGGGCCGGGGCGGGCTCCCCCGGCCCGGGCGGGGGCGGCGGTCACACTGGCGAGCGCGGCGGCGCCGAGCGTGCCGAGCAGGGTGCGGCGGGTCGGGGGCATGGGCGGGCTCCTCGGGCGGTACGGCTGCGGGGTCGTCCCCAGGGTTCCGCCGCCGGGGCGCCCGGGGCGCCCTGCCCGGGGACGATCCGCCCGGTGGGCGCGGGTCGCCCGGGGGCGCGCCCGCTCCGTCGCGCGGAGGAGGCCCGGGGTACCGGGGTCTCCCCCGCCGTCGGCCGGAGGAGGGACGTCCTCGCGGACGCGGGGCCCTAGCGTGGGACCCGGACGGGGCCCCGGAGCGGCGCCCCGGCCCCGGAGCGGCGCCCCTGGATCGGGGACCGCGCCCCCGGACGGCGACGGCACGAACGAGGACGGACACGATGGGTGAGACCGCCGTGGTGCGGACGGGGACGGGCCCGCCGGGCGCCGTCGCCGGGCTGTCGGGGCGGGTGCCGCCCCTGGTGGCGGACGCCGCCCTCGCGGCGGGCCTGTTCCTGGTGACGCTCGGGCCGGGGCGGGTGGCGGACGGTACGGGGTTCGCGCTCCAGACGGCGCTGGTGCTGCCGCTGGTGTGGCGGCGGCGGGCGCCCCGGGCGGTGTTCGGGGCGATCGCCTCGGCGGCGCTGGCGCAGTGGCTGCTGGGCGTCCAGCTGCCGGCCGACGCGGCGCTGCTGGTCGCCCTCGGCACGGTCGCCGCGCGGGCGCCGCGCCGGTCCGCTTGGGCGGCCGGTCTCGTGGCGGTGGCCGGGGCGGTGCTGGCGGCGGCGCGCTGGGCGCCGGAGGGCCGGTTCCTCGCCTCGGCCGCCGCGATGACGGCGGCGGTCGCCGCGAGCGCGCTGCTCGGGGCGAACGTCCGGATCCGGCGGGCCGCCCGGGCGGAGCGGCTGGCGCGGCTGGAACGGGACAGCGACGAGCGGGAGCGGCGGGCGGTGGAGGAGGAACGGGCGCGGATCGCGCGGGAGTTGCACGACAGCGTGACGCACGGCCTGTCGGTGGTGGTGGCGCTGGCGGACGCGCTGGGGTACGCCCGGCCGGCCGACGCCTCCGACGTGACGGCCCGCATCGCGGAGACCGGGCGGCAGGCGCTGACGGACATGCGGCGGGCCCTGGGCCTGCTCCAGGACGCCGGGCCCGACGCGCTTCCCGGCACCGGCCCCGGGGACGACCGGCGGTCGCCGCCGGGGCTCGGGCAGCTCGGGGCGCTGTGCGAGCGGATGGGCGCGGCGGGGCTCCCGACCGGGCTGCGGGTGGAGGGCGCCGCCGCCGGGGTGCCGGCGGCGGCTCAGCTGACGGTGCACCGCGTCGTCCAGGAGTCGCTGACGAACGCGCTGCGGCACGCGCCGGAGGGCACGCGCGCCGAGGTGCGGGTCCGCTGCTCACGACGGGAGGTCACGGTCGAGGTGACGAACGACGGAGGGTCTGGAGGGGACAGAGGGGCCGGAGAGACCGCAGGGGCCAGAGAGACCACAGGGGCCAGAGAGACCGCAGGGGCCAGAGGGGCCGGAGGGGCCAGGGAGGCCAGAGAGACCAGGGAGGCCAGAGAGACCAGGAGTACCAGGGGCGCCGGGGGCACCAGGGCTGCCGGCGGGGCCGGGCGGCCGGGCCCGGCCGGGTCCGGGCGGGGGCTGACGGGGATGCGGGAGCGCGCCGCGGCCTTCGGCGGGACGCTGGAGGCGGGGCCGCTGCCGGGCGGCGGCTGGCGGGTCCTCGTACGGCTGGATCCCGGGGGCGCGCCGTGAGCGTCCGGGTGCTGCTGGTGGACGACGAGGAGCTGCTGCGGCTGGCGTTCGGCATGATCCTGCGCGCCGAGCCGGACATGGAGCCGGTCGGGGAGGCGGCCGACGGGGCGGCGGCGGTGGAGCTGGCGCGGCGGCTGCGGCCCGACGTGGTGCTGATGGACGTGCGGATGCCGGGCACGGACGGGATCGAGGCGACCCGGCGGCTGCTGCGCGAGGTGCCCGGGACGCGGGTGCTGGTGCTCACGACCTTCGACCTGGACGCGTACGCCTTCGACGCGCTGCGGGCCGGGGCCTCGGGCTTCCTGCTGAAGAACAGCCGGCCGGAGGAGCTGCTGGCGGCGGTCCGCGACGTGGCCCGGGGCGAGGCCGTGGTCTCCCCCCGGGTGACCCGGCGGCTGCTGGACCGTTTCGCGCACCGGCTCCCCGCCGGCGCGCGGGACGACGGAGGGGAGCGGCTGGGCGTGCTGACCGCGCGCGAGCGCGAGGTCCTGCTGGGGGCCGCCCGGGGCCTGACCAACGCCGAACTCGCCGCCGCCCTGGGGCTCGCGGAGCCCACGGTGAAGAAGCACCTCGGCCGGGTGCTGGCCAAGCTGGGGCTGCGGGACCGCGTGCAGGCGGTGATCTTCGCGTACGAGTGCGGGCTGGTCGGGCCGGGCTGAGGCACGGCCGGCCGTGGCGGGGCCGGCCGTGGCGGGGCCGGTGGCTCAGGCGACGTTGACGGCGGTCCAGGCGGCGGCGACCGTGGCGTACTCGGCGCTGGTGGCGCCGTAGAGGTCCTTGGCCGCGTTGAGGGTCGCGGCGCGGGCGCCCTTGTAGTCCGTGGTGGAGGTCATGTAGACGGTCAGCGCCCGGTACCAGATGGCGGAGGCCTTCTTGTTGCCGATGCCGGTGACCGTGGAGCCGTTGTAGGTGGGGCTGTTGTACGTGACGCCGTTGATCGTCTTGGTGCCGCTGCCCTCACTGGCGAGGTAGAACCAGTGGTTGCCGACGCCGGAGGAGTTGTGGACGTCGAGCCGGCCGACGGACTTGGACCAGTAGTCGGCGGAGGCGCCGTCGAGGGACGGCTTGTCGAAGCGGCGCAGCCACGGCGGGGTGGACTGGTCGCTGAAGAGGTAGTCGGGGGTGTCGACGGGGCTGTTGGCGTACCACTCGACCATGGTGCCGAGGATGTCGCTGGTGGCCTCGTTGAGCCCGCCGGACTCGCCGCTGTAGCGCAGGTTGGCGGTGGCGGAGGTGACGCCGTGGGTCATCTCGTGGCCCATGGTGTCGAGGTCGACCTGCTCGGGGTCGGTGGTGCCGTCGCCATCGCCGGTCATCATGCAGAAGCAGGAGTCGGACCACTGGGCGTTGTCCCACTTGGTGCCGACGTGGACGAAGACGGTGGCGCCGCGGCCGTCGTTCTTGATGCCGTTGCGGCCGAAGACGGCCTTGTAGTAGTCGAAGGTCTTGGCGGTGTTGACGTGCGCGTCGACGGCGGCGGTGGAGCGGTCCGTGGAGAACTTCCGCCCGTCGCCCCAGATGTTGTCGGCGTCGGTGAACAGCGTGCCCGAGGAGCTGTTCAGGGACGAGGCGTTGGCGTTGCGGGCGTCCCTGGTGACGTGCTTGCGGACCGGGTCGATCAGCGCGTAGCCGCCGCCGGCCTGCTGGGTGGTGTCGATGGGGACGTCGCCGGTGTACTCGGAGTGGCCGGTGCCGGTGGCCTCGCGCTCGGTGTCGTAGTGCTCGATCGCGGCGCCGCTGGAGGCGTCGGTGACGAAGACCTCGCCGTGCGGCTGGCCCTTGTCGCCCAGGCCCTGGACGGTGGTGCGCCAGGCGAGCCGCGGGCTGCCGTCGGCGGCCCAGACGATCAGCTCGGGGGTGGAGCGGGCGGCGCGGACCTGGCCCCGGGCGCGCTGGAGGGCGCCGGCCGCGGTGCCCTGGGCGCCGACGGCGGGGGTGACGGAGGCGAGCGCCACGCGGTGGGCGCGGGCGTTGCTGGAGCCCTTGAGGGCGCCGTCGGCCTTCTGGTGGACGACGAAGTCGCCGCCGACGACGGGGAGGCCGCGGTAGGTGCGCTCGAAGCGCACGTGCTGGGTGCCGTCGGCGTCGAGGACGACGTCCTTGACCTGGAGGGCCTGCCCGGTGCCGAAGCCGAAGGCGTCGGGGTGCCGGGTCACGTTCGCCTGGGCGCGGGCTATCGCGTCGGCGCGGACGGATATGCCGTGGGGCGCGGCGTGGGGCTGGGACCAGGCCGGCGCGGCGAGGACGCCGGTGGCGACGGCTCCGGCGGCGACCATCGTGGAAAGGGCAAGCAGGGGACGCTGCATGACGCGGTGTTCCTTCGCTCGTCGTGGGGGGTGACGACGTCCTGGGACGGGGACGCCGACGCGAAGTGTTCACCTGATGACATGCTCCTGACGTGATCCCAGTTGGGATATAGCCGGAGAGTTATAGGGGGGCGGCGCCGGGTCCCCGGCGCTCGGGCGGGCACCCGCCCGCTCAGCCGGCGCATCCGGCCGCCCCGTCGCCGCACCCGGCCGTTCAGCCGGTGCGCCCGCCCGCTCAGTCGTCCGTGCCCCGCGCGAACTCCGCGCCGCCCGCCTCCCACCAGGCCAGATAGGCGGGGCGGCGCCGGACCAGCGCCAGATAGGCGCTCAGCAGCCGCTCGCCGACCGCCTCCGCCAGCTCCCCGGAGACCGCGTCCGGGCGCCAGGCCAGCCGCAGCCGCCGGTGGAACGGCACGTCGGCCAGGGGCCGCAGCACGGTGCCCTCGCCGGGCACGTCCGCGGTGGGCCACACCCCGCAGACGGCGCGCCGCCCGGCCACCAGGATCCGGGCCACCGAGAGGTCCGAGGTCACGTGCGCGATGCGCGGGGTGAACCCGGCTGCCTGGCAGGTGAGATGGAGGTAGGCGTGCACGCCGCTCTCGTCCGCCTCCGGCATCACCCACTCCTCGTCCCGGAGGTCGGCGAGCGAGACGGCGTCCCGGCGGGCCAGCGGATGGCCCTCGGCGAGCAGTACGAAGACGGGCTCGCGCAGCAGGGTGCGGGTGGCGACGGGTTCGGCGACGGGCGGCGGGAAGCCCGGGAACTCCCCGAAGACGGCGATGTCGCACCTCCCCCGCGCCAGCGCCTTGACCAGGGTGTGCACGGAGCGGCCGGCGTCGATGCCGAGCCGGCGCTCCGGGACGAGCTCGAAGAGGGCGGGGACGAGGAGGGAGACCAGGGGCCCGGCGGTGCCGCCGGCCCGCAGCGGCGCGGCGGTCTCCCCCTGCGCCTCGGCGGCGGAACGGGCGTGCGCGCGGAGCCGGTCGAAGCCGCCGACGAGGTCGCGGGCGCAGCGCAGCACGTACTGTCCGTTCGCGTTCGGCCGCACGCCCTCGGCGCTGCGGACGAAGAGCGGGCCGCCCAGCTCGTGTTCGATGCGTCTCAGCTGCGCGCTGGTGGCCGGCTGGGACAGCTGCAGCCGTGCCGCGGCCTTGCGGATGCTGCCGGCCTCGGCGACGGTGAGCAGGACGCGGAGGTGCCGGAACTCGAGGTGCATGCCCATTCCCCGCTCAGGGCGGAGGGCCCCGTACACCCCCCGTGACCAGCAGAACCGGTGCCCGAGGGCACGGTGACCAAGGCTCCGCCGGAGCCGTCGGGGCGGCAACCACGGGCGGGCAAAATCTGCCCCCTCAGGCCTCCGGAGGCCGGTTCCGCACGGTCATGAGGTAGCGGTCGAGCGGCGGTTCCTGGGCCAGTACGGCGCCGATGGTGACGGCGAAGGTGAGGGCGGCGCACACCCCGATGAGCCACGAGAGCATCGTCAGGACCAGGCCCAGCGAGCCGTATTCGGCGAGGGCCCGGTTCAGCGCGGCCGGCATGTAGACGCGGGCGGTGAGGGCGAGGGCGGTCGTCGCGGCGGCGGCGAGCAGCGAGCCGGGGAGCAGCGGCAGCCAGGCCACCCGGTTGGCGAGCAGCAGGTGCTGGGTCCACAGCCAGACGCCGACGCCGACGACGAAGTAGACGGGGGTGCCCAGCCACGCCCCGGCGCCGAAGCCGTCGCGGATCGGGGCCTGGAACAGCACGACGAGGCAGAGCGCGAGGAGCCAGACGGTCCACCGCCAGGCGGCGATCCGGGTCTTCGCCTTGGGCAGTCCCCAGGCCCGCTCGCAGACCCGGGCCATGGCGCGGCTGAAACTCGTGGCCGAGACCAGGGCGACGAAGGCGCCGACGATGCCGGTGGTCTCGCGCAGGCCGTCCGACGCCGAGCTGTCGAGCACCTGCCGCAGCTGGGTGTCGGAGTCGCCCGAGAGACCGAACATGGCGCGCAGCGACTCCTGGAGCTGGTCGCGCACGCCGAGCGGGGCGAAGGCGGCCAGGGCGAACAGCAGGGGCACGGCGGCGAGGAAGGCCTGGGCGGCGAGCCGGGTGGCGGCGTCGAGGAGGTTGCCGCCGACCAGGCGGCCCGTCAGTTCCGCGAGCACCGGGAAGCGGCGTTCGGCCGCGCTCCGGAGCCCGCGCATCCGGGCCGCCAACGACATCGCGCCTCCCTGGCCTCTCCCGCCCCGACCGGTCCCCGCCATTGGACTCGACGCCGGGCCGCCCGGCGACCCGGGCGTCCGCCGGGTGCGGCACGGCGCGGCCGAGGTCGCCCATTCGGGCGTATCTCCGCATACTGGACCTATGTCCCGGCACACCGAGAAGCCGCACGCTCCGCCGACCCTGACGGTCAAGGGGCGGGACGTCCGGATCCGCACCCTCGGCCTGCTCGTGCTCGCGGCACTGGCCGTGTGGTTCATCGCCGCGAACACCGGCTCGGTCACGATCCGCCTCTGGATCCCCGAGGTCACCCTGCCCCTGTGGATCGTCCTGACGGTGACGCTCGTCGTCGGGATCGTCATGGGGATGTTCCTGGCCTACCGCCGCCGCGCCCGCCGCTGATCCGGCCGCCGGATGCGCTGTCGGCTGTCCCCTACAGGCAGTGCCCCATGGCTGTCCCCTACCGGCAGTGCCCCATGGCTGTCCCCTATGGCTGTCCCTTATCGCTGTCCCCTATGACCGTCCCCTATCGACTGCCCCCTACCGGCGCGACACGGGAACCATCCGCAGCAGCCCGTGCAGGAGCCGGTCCACGCCGTCCTGGGCCGGCTCGTCGCCGACGTGGGTGAGCAGGCGGGCGAGGACGGCGAGGAGCCTGGGCGAGGCCATCACCCGGGGGTGCAGCACGGGCCGGTAGCCGAAGCGGGAGAAGAGCAGGTCGCCCGCGGCGTTCCCGAGCCGGAAGTAGCGCGCCCAGCGGCGCTGGATCTCCACGGGGTACTGGTGCAGCGCGTGCTCGCGGCGCGGTCCGGCGGGCCGGGCCAGCGCGAGGGCGATCGTCTCGGCGGCGACCTCGGCCGCCTCCATGGCCTGGGCGATGCCCTCTCCGCTCCACGGGCTGACCATCCCGGCGCTGTCGCCGACGAGCAGCAGGCCCCGGCGGTACTGGGGGCGCCGGTTCAGGCCCATCGGCAGGGGCGCGCCGCGCAGCGGCGAGTCGGCGTTCTCCTCGCGCACTCCCCACTCCTCGGGCAGCCGGGGCAGCCAGTGCTCCAGCACCGCCCGCAGGTCCACGGGCCGTCGGCGGCGCTGCTGGGGCAGGGCGCCGAGGCCCACGTTGACCCGCCCGTCGCCGAGCGGGAACACCCAGCCGTAGCCCGGCAGGTCGCCGCCGGTCCGGGGGCAGCGCAGGTCGGCCCACAGCTCCAGGTACGGGTCGTGGGTGCGGGCCTCGCTGCGGTAGTAGCGCCGGGCCGCCGCCGCCACGGGCCGCTTCTCGTCCCGTACGAGCCCCAGGCCGAGCGCGGTGCGCGCCGAGGCGCCGTCGGCGGCGAGGACCAGCGGGGCGCGGTAGGAGACCGGCTCCGCGTCCGGGCCGCGGACCGCGGAGACGCCGACGACGCGCCCGGCGGGGTCGGTGAGCGGGCCGGTCACCTTCACGTGGGTGCGCAGCCGCGCCCCGGTGGCGCTCGCGTGGCCGGCGAGCAGGTCGTCGAAGTCGTGCCTGGTGCGGGTGAGGCCGAAGTCGGGCACGGTGCCGAGCCGGGGCCAGTCGATCTCCACCTGATGGCCGCCGCAGACCCAGCGCATCCCCTTGTTGCGCATCCAGCCGGGGGCGTCGATGTCGATGCCGAGCCGGACGAGCTGGAGGACGCTGCGCGGGGTCAGGCCGTCGCCGCAGACCTTCTCGCGGGGGAAGCCGCTCTTCTCCAGGAGGAGTACGTCGATCCCGGCGCGCGCCAGGTGGACGGCGGCGGCGGAACCCGCCGGTCCGGCGCCCACGACGATGACCTCGGCCGCCTCGTCACGTTTGGTGATCACGCCCTTACTATGCCCAGGATCGGACCGCTGGACCCGGCGCCACGGCCGGGGGACGGCGGGGGGGGGAGGGCAGGGGGGGGACAGCAGGGGGGGACGGCGGGGGGGGACTGCCGGGGGACGTCTTGGGGCTCCGTGGCCTCCGCACGGCGTCCGGCTGCGGCACACTGGCTGTGGGGGCGCGTGCGTCGCGCGCCCGCAGGCCCGGAAGAAGGTGTCCGGATGCCCCGTACCCGGAGCCGGTCGCGGTACGCCGCCGACCGGGGGCTCTCGACCCGTATGGCGACGACCCTGTTCCTGATCGGGCTGCTGTACGTGGTCTTCGTCGGCGTCCTGCTGGTGCTGCTGCGCGGCTCCTGGCCGGTCGTCCTGCTGATCGCGGGCGGCCTGTTCGTCGCCCAGTTCTGGTTCAGCGACCGGATCGCGGCGCTGGGGATGGGCGCGCGCGAGGTGACCCGCGAGCAGGCGCCCGAGCTGCACGGCACGGTCGACCGGATCTGCGCGCTGGCCGACATGCCGAAGCCGAGGGTGGCCATCGCCGACAGCGACGTGCCCAACGCGTTCGCCACCGGGCGGGGTGAGCGGACCGCGCTGGTGTGCGTCACCACCGGGCTGCTGCGCCGCCTGGAGCCGGAGGAGCTGGAAGGGGTCCTCGCCCACGAGATGTCGCACGTGGCGCACCGGGACGTGGCGGTGATGACGATCGCCTCCTTCCTCGGGGTGCTGGCCGGGATGATGACGCGGGTGGCGCTCTACAGCGGGCTGGGCCGCAGCCGGGACGCCAACGCGGCCGCCGCGATGATCCTGGTGCCGGTCGTCAGCGGCGCCGTGTACGTGCTCAGCTTCCTGCTGACCCGGGTGCTCTCCCGCTACCGCGAGCTGGCGGCCGACCGGGCCGCCGCGCTGCTCACCGGCCGCCCGTCGGCGCTGGCCTCGGCGCTGACGAAGGTGTCCGGGGAGATGGCCCGGATCCCGACCCAGGACCTGCGCAAGGCGGAGCCGTACAACGCCTTCTGGTTCGCTCCCGCCTTCTCCTCCAAGGAGAGCCTGGGCCGGCTGCTGGCGACCCACCCGCCCCTGGAGCAGCGTCTCGACCAGCTCGCCCGGATCTCGGAGCGGCTGGGGCAGGTCTGAGGGGCGGCCCCCGTGGGACTCCTCGACAGCATCCTCGGCCGCGACAAGCCGGTACGGCCGGACCTGGACCGCCTGTTCGCCCTCC
Source organism: Streptomyces sp. NPDC042100 (assembly GCF_055582325.1). NCBI lineage: Bacteria > Bacillati > Actinomycetota > Actinomycetes > Kitasatosporales > Streptomycetaceae > Streptomyces > Streptomyces sp. NPDC042100. The sequence goes on along the minus strand of NZ_JBVJDK010000014.1, from coordinate 172,089 downwards.
CGTCCGCCGCGCTGACCCTCCAGGCGGGCACCGGTCATGTGCCGACCGGCGAGGGCTCGGTGTGCTTCGCGGGCGTGGAGGGCGGCGCGTTCGCCCGTCTGAAGGAGGAGGTCCGCGAACTCCTGGACGTGGACCCGGCGTCGGGCACCTCCCCGGTCACGTTCTCCCACGACGCGTACGGCTACACCTGGCTGCGCGCCCGGCGGGCCGCCGACGACCTGGTGTCGCTGGTGAACGACCTGCACACGGTGAACACCCTCCTCCAGGAGGCGGGCTTCGGCCCCCACCTGCTGTGCTCGCTGACGGCCTTCCACACCCCGCCGGCCGCCCCCGACCTGGCCCTCGTCTACCTCTACAAACGCGGCACGTTCTACCCCTTCGCCCCCCGCCCGGACGGCACCCCGCGCCGCGACAACCCCCTGGAACTCCAGATCAGGTCCCTCCTCACGGGCGACCTCCCGATCGAACCGGACCTGGAACGCTGGTTCCCGCTGTGGGGCGCACCGGGGCTGGGCGGCGACGAGGGCGGGTGAGGCCGCCGCCGCGTCCCCCGGCCTACCCCCGGCCGAGGACGGGGCGGTTCGCGGCCGCGTACTCGTCCGCGATGCCGAACACACCGCCGCAGCGCGGGCACTCCGCCTCGCCGAAGAGGTGGAGGATCCCGGCGGCGAGTGCCTGCTGACCGTCGCGGACGGTGGTCCGGTACATCCACCGGCCCGTGCCGGACAGCGTCTCCGGGGACGCCGGCCGGAGGGCACGGCGGTCGATGTCGCCCAGGTCCCAGTCCCGGACGGCCGAGTAGCGGCCGTACCCGCCGATGGCGACCGTGACCTCCGCGGCGCAGCCCGGGCAGTCCAGCTCGTAGAAGTCGTCCGTGAAGTCCCCGAGGACCGCGCTCCAGTGGTACGCGCCCCTGGCCGCGAGCGCGTCGAGGAAGACGGCGGGGTAGTCGTCCGGCCGCGCCCGCAGGTGCCGGTCCAGCAGGGCACGGAACTCCGCGACCGCGTCGGCGCACCCCGCCAGCAGGTCGTCGCAGCCGTGGTGCCCGGCCGCGCGCCGCAGAATCGCTCCCGCCAGGCCGCGCGCGGGTGCGCTCCGGGAGGCGAGCCGCATCAGACGCGGCAGGGCGGCGAAGCTCGCCGGGAAGACGAGGTCGCCTTCCAGGACCAGCCGGTGGTCGAGCTCCGTCCACGCCTCGGCGTCGTCCCCGCACTCCGGCCGCTCCAGAAGCACGGGGACGCGATCGACGTCCCCGGAGGCGTCGGGCATCCGCGTCCAGTCCACCCTCCGGACATTAGGCCCCCCGTCACCACCGGGCCGGACCCGCCCCGGCTCTCAGGCCTCCCAGGCGAAGCCGTCCGGGTCGGTGAAGGACGTGCCGGTGCCGGTGAGGGTCAGGCGGTGGGAGCCGGAGCCCTCGGCGGGGACGCCGGCTTCCTTGGCGAGGGCGCGGTGCTTGTACAGGGCGAGCTTGACGGAGCCGGGCGTGCCCGCGAACTCGGTGTACTTGCCGCCGAAGCTGCGGGCCACGGTGAGGCCCTGGGAGACGTAGAACTCGCGGGTCGCCTTCACGCTCTCGACGCCGAGCAGCAGGACGATCTCGTCGATGGCGCGGGTGGCCGGGCCGGTGTCCTTCTTCGTTCCGGTCGCGATCTTCCAGAGCGTGCCGTCGGGCGCCTGGACGACTCCGCCGTAGCCCCAGAGGGACTTGGCGGCGGGCTTCACGACGGTGGCGCCCGCGGCGACGGCGTCGGCGACGAAGGCGTCGACGGTGGCGGGCCCGGCGACGGTCAGCGCCAGGGCCCAGCCGCGGAAGCCCCGGGACGGCGCCTCGGTGGCCCGCAGGGCGATCCGGGTGTCCAGGCCGAGCGCGGCGAGGAAGGCGGCCGCGGCGGCCGGGTCGGTCACCTCCAGGGTGACGGCGGAGAGGGCGGCGGTGGACGCGGAGGATGTGGTGGTTGCCATGTCCTCCACGCTAGGAGCCGCGGGGCGCCCGGCGCTTCTCGGATCCTGACCGTTCCCGGACCACCCCCTCGCGAGCGGCTCCCGGGGCCTCTGTGATGATCATCCGATCGCGCGCCGCCCGGCCCGCGAACCGCCCGCCCCCCGGGGGAGACGACCGCCGATGACCTCCACGACGCCGCAGCCGACACCGATCCGCGTCGGCGCTCTCGCTCCGCTGACCCCGCCCGGCTGGACCGAGGCGGGGCGACACCTGCTGGCGGGACTTGAGCTCGCCGTACGCGAGGTGAACGCCTCCGGCGGGATCGCGGGCCGGCCGCTGGAGCTGCTGGTCCGCGACACGGCGGCCGATCCCGCGCGGGCCGAGGCGGCCGTGACGGAGCTCGCCGCGCGGGGCGTGGCGGCGGTGGCGGGCGAGTACCACAGCGTCGTCGCGCGGGCCGCCGCCGCCCGCGCCGAGGCCGTCGGCGTGCCGTTCCTCTGCTCGTCGGCCGTGCTCGACACGCTCACCGAGGAGCCCGCCGAGTGGGTCGCGCGGCTGCCCCCGGCCCAGTCGCACGGCTGGCGGACGTACGCGGACTTCCTGCTCGCCGAGGGGCGGAACCGCGTCGCGGTGGCGGTCCAGCCGAGCGTGTACTGGGCCTCCGGGACCCGGATTGTGCGCGAGCGGCTCGCCGCGCACGGCGGCTCCCTCGTCGAGCTCGACGCGAACGCCCTCGGCCCCGGTGCCCTGTGCGACGCCCTCGTGGCGCACGAGGCGACGGCGCTGCTCCTGCTCACCGGCCAGCCGGAGCCGGCGGTCCCGCTGGTCCGGGCCGTGCGGCGCGACTCCCGGCTCACGGAGCTGCTGATCGGCGCCCCGGCCGGACAGCCGGAGTTCGCCGGATGGGCGGCGGCGCTCGGCGCGGACGGCGCCGGGGTCCCGTTCCTGCGCTATCAGCCCGCGCATCCGGGGCCCCTGGGCGCGCGGGTCGGCCGGGAGCTGGGCGCCCTGCTGGGCGAGGCGCCGTCGTTCGTGGCGTACGAGGGCTGGGACACCGTCACCGTCCTGGCCGAGGTCTTCCGCGCCCACGGCACCGACCGCGCGGCCGTCGCCGCCGCGTGGCCCCGGGTGGCGGTCGAGGGCAGCCGGGGGCCGGTCCGCTTCGCACGGGTGCCGGGCATCGGTGTGTGGCAGTGGGCCTGGGCCCCGGTCCAGGTGGTGGACCGGGACCCGGCGGACCCGGAGCGCTTCCGGGTCCGCCTCCAGCGCTGACGCGCGCCGGTCAGCCGAGCGGCAGCTCCAGGTACGCCTCGGCGTCCGCCGATCCGCCGAGCTCCAGCGTGGCGAGCGCCTCGTTGTCGTCGGAGTACAGGGCGTCCTTCGCGTTGATCACGAGCATCACCCGGTGGTCCTCGGCCACGTCGTACGCGGCGGCCTGGAGCCGCCACTCCAGCGCCGTCGCCGTGCCCGCCTCGACGCCGTCGAAGCCGCAGGGCTCGTGGGTGATGATGTGCGCGGTGCCGTCGGGCGCGACGTCGAAGAGGTACGCCACCAGCGTGCCCTTCGCCGCGGGCGGGGTGAGCGTCACCCGCACCACCGGCACGCCGCGCACCCGCCGCGCCCCGGCCGGCGAGGTCCAGACGGCGAGGCGGGCGCGGTCGAACTTCCCGGTCTCGTAGGACAGGGGGTTGCCCCGCCACTCCTGCTGGCCCGTCACCAGCAGCTCGTCCACGGCCTTGGCCTCGGTGAGCTCGCCCGCCGTGACCGTGGTCCGCCACGCGGCGGCCGGCCGCTCGGCGCCGAGCGTGCCGTCCTTGCCCACGGCCCCGTCCAGGTACAGCCGCTCCACGCGCTCCGTCACGTCGCTCCAGCTCGCGCGGGACTCGCGGACCTCGGGCGCGAACATCACCTGGCTCTTGACCGGCTGCCAGGAGGGCACGTCGTCGGCGGTGCCCAGGATGTGGTGGTCGAGCCAGGCGAGGGCCTCGTCGAGGGGGACGTTCGGGCCGGGCAGGGTGAGCCCGGCGCCCTCGGGGGCGGCGTGGTCGCCGATCCACAGGTTGAGGTGCTTGGGCGTGGTCAGCCGCTCGAAGAGGTCGAGCAGGCCGTTGACCGGGAACAGCGTCTCGTGCCAGGTGTTGGAGAAGAAGGTCGGGATTCCGCGCGCGTTGGTCTGGTCGACGTATGCCGACGGGGAGCGCTCCTGGGCCCAGGCCAGCACCTCCTCGCGCTCCTCCCCGTCGCGGAAGTTCTTGAGCAGCCGCTGGGTGGCCTGGTCGAACTTGCGCCGCTCCGGCCCGCCGGTGAACCCGGCCAGTACGTCGACGGCGGCCAGGTGCCGGGTCCCGTTGCCGAGCAGGGCCTCCGCCAGGTCGCCCCAGGTGCTCAGCGCGACCACGGCGTCGACGCGGGCGGCGGGGTCGTGGGCGGCGACGAGCTGGCTGATGCCCGAGCCGTAGGACTCCCCGAGGAAGGCGACCCGGCTCGGCTCGAAGTGCTGCTGCGCGTAGTCGATGACGGTGGAGCCGTCGGCCCAGTCCAGCGGCCCGGCCACGTCCACGGTGCCGCCCGAGGTGAACGGGGCGTCGACGAACCCGCCGCCGGGGACCTCGAAGGTCTGGCCGATGCCGCGCGGCGAGTACGCCAGGACGTGGTAGCCGCGCAGCGCCAGCTTCAGGTAGAGCGTCGGGAACATCGCCCAGCCGAGCGGCGTCCAGCCGGCCGGGACGATGACGACCGGGCGCGGCTGGTCGCCGTGGAGCGTGATGGTGAACGCGGAGAGCCTGACCCCGTCGTCGGCGGTGATCCGGGGGAAGCCGATGGCGGCCTTCGGCCGCAGGGCGTCGACCAGTTCCTGTAACGCGGCGGGCAGCAGCGCCTGCTCGGTGGAGCCGCTCAGGGTGGCGAGCAGCGCCTCGCTCACCGCGGTGGCCTCGGGCGAGACGGAGGTGGTGGAGGCCCAGAGGCCCGCGCTGTCGATCCGCGCCAGCTGCGCGTCGGTGATCGGGGTCGGCTGGGTCTGGTCGTCGTCGTACGTGCTCATCGCTGGGTGTCCTTCTCTCGTCCGGGAGCGTTGGTGAGGGGCCGTTTCATGATCGGGGCGGAGCGCCCCGGCCCACGGGGCCGTCCGCCGCGTTCACCGGAAGGGGGCAATCACCTCCGAACCGCTTGACGAGAGAAGGGAGTTGGCCTTCTGGCGCGCCGACGAGCCACCTCCGGGACCACCCGGGTCCGTCAGCCGGTCTCGACGGTGTGGAGCCGGTCGGCGGGGAGGTCCGCCGCCTCCGCCAGCCGTCCCGCGACCGTCGTGACCGTCTCCCGGGGGCCGCACACCCACGCCAGGTGCCGCGACCAGTCGCCGTGCCGCAGGACCGCTTCGGCCAGTGCCGCGCCGTCGGGCGCGCCCGCGCCGAGCACCGGGACGACACGCAGCCAGGTGTGCCGCCGCTCCCGCTCGGCGAGGGCGTCGGTGTCGTACAGGTCGGCCGGCCCGGCGGCGCCGAGGAAGAGCCGGGCCCTGGGGTACGGCGGCCTGCTGAGCGCCAGGTCGTCGAGGAGCGCCTTGGCGGCGGCCCAGCCAGTCCCGGCCGCCACGACCAGGACCTCCCGCCCCTGCCCGGCCCCGGCCGGGGGCGTGCCGCCCTGCGCGGGGCCCAGGCGCAGGGTGTCGCCGACGCGGGTGCGGGTCACCAGCGCGTCGCTCACGCCGCCGGGGGCGGTGCGGCGGACGTGGAACTCCAGCTCGCCGTCCGGGCGGGGCGCGCAGGCGACGGCGTACGGGCGCCAGGCGTGCGGCAGCAGCGGCGACTCGACCGTGGCGAACTGTCCGGCCCGGTACGGGTAGGGCTCGGCGGGCCGGACCCGGAGGACGCCCACGCCGGGGCCCTGGACCTCGTGGCCGGTGACGGTGGCGTTCCAGAAGGCGGGTTCGGTCAGCGCCGCGTTCGCTCCGTCGAGCATCGCGGAGACGGCGAACCGCACCATCCGCAGCCACGCCTCCTCCGGCTCCCGCGACCAGCGGTCCCCCGCGCTGCGCCGCAGGGCCTCGGCCAGCGCCGCCTCGAACACCTGGAAGTGCACGGGCCGTACGCCGAGTTTGCGGTGGTCGCGGCCGAGCCGGGCGCAGAAGGCGGCGAGCTCGTCGGGCCGGTCGAGGTGCTCGATGAGGAAGCGGAAGGCCTGTTCCAGGTGGGCCCGCTGGAAGGCCATGGAGGCCGGGAACAGGCCGCGCAGGTAGGGGTGTCCGGCGAACATCGCCCGGTAGAGGTGGTCGATGAGCGCGTCGAACGGGGTGACGAGCGGCAGCGTCCGCAGGATCGTCTCCCGGTCGGCGGCGCCGTCGTACGGGGCGCCGGGGCCGTCGTACGGGCCGGGGGCCGGGGCGAGCATCGTGCGGCGCAGCCGCATCGCCTCCTGCCGCGCGAGGAGGGCGTGGTACTCGTCGTAGCTGTCGCTCGTGGTGGCGCTCACGTGCCGGTCTCTCCCCTGCTGACTTCTGAAGGCACGTCAGTTTCGCACCGCGCCCGGACCGCCGTCCGGCCCTCCCGGGGGGCCGGAAGCCCCTCCCGCTCCGGGGCCGTTCGGCCCTGGCGCGGGGCGGCCGTCCGGGGTGGGCGGGTGGGTCGGGGCGGTCTCGGCCAGCGCCGCCCAGCAGGCCGCTGCCTCGCGCTCCTCGGTCCGGCGCCGGACCGAGGCGCAGGTGCCGACGGTGGCGCTCGCGGTGCCGCCGGCCACCAGGAGGGCGAGGAGGAGCGCCGGGGGGACGGCGGCGAGGATCAGCGGGGCGGTCAGGGCGGCCGTGCCCCAGCCGGTGACGCAGGCGGTGGCCGCGAGGCGGCGGGAGGCCGGCCGGTCGGCCCCGGCGCGCAGGTCGACGAGGGCGGGGACGTACCAGACGCACCCGGCGGCGGTCAGCGCGGCGGCGCCGAGGGCGAGGACGGGGGTCACCGGGTGCCCGCCGTCTCCGCCGTCCGGTTCTCGGCACGGTTCCCCGCCCGGTTCTCCGCCCGGTCGAGGGCGGCGATCTCGGGGTGGTGCAGGTCGAAGGCCGGGGATTCGGAGCGGATCCGGGGCAGGGCGCGGAAGTTGTGCCGGGGCGGCGGGCAGGAGGTCGCCCACTCCAGGGAGCGCCCGTAGCCCCAGGGGTCGTCGGCGTCGACGCGCTTCCCGTACCGGGCGGTCTTCCAGACGTTGTAGAAGAACGGCAGGAAGGAGAGCCCGAGCAGGAAGGAGCCGATCGTGGAGATCGTGTTGAGGGCGGTGAAGCCGTCGGCTTCGAGGTAGTCGGCGTAGCGCCGGGGCATCCCCTCGGCGCCCAGCCAGTGCTGGACGAGGAAGGTGGCGTGGAAGCCCGCGGTGAGCGTCCAGAAGGTCATCTTGCCGAGCCGCTCGTCGAGCATCCTGCCGGTGAATTTCGGCCACCAGAAATGGAAGCCCGCGAACATGGCGTACACGACCGTGCCGAAGAGCGTGTAGTGGAAGTGGGCGACGACGAAGTACGAGTCGGAGACGTGGAAGTCCATCGGCGGCGAGGCCAGGATGACGCCGGTCAGACCGCCGAAGGTGAAGGTCATGAGGAAGCCGGTGGCCCAGAGCATCGGGGTCTCGAAGGACAGCGAGCCCTTCCACATCGTTCCGATCCAGTTGAAGAACTTCACGCCGGTCGGCACGGCGATCAGGAACGTCATGAAGGAGAAGAACGGCAGCAGTACGCCTCCGGTGACGTACATGTGGTGGGCCCACACGGTCACGGACAGACCGGCGATCGCGATCGTGGCGGCCACCAGGCCGATGTAGCCGAACATCGGCTTGCGGCTGAAGACCGGGATGATCTCGGAGACGATGCCGAAGAAGGGCAGCGCCAGGATGTACACCTCCGGGTGCCCGAAGAACCAGAAGAGGTGCTGCCACAGCAGCGCCCCGCCGTTGGCCGCGTCGAAGACGTGCGAGCCGAACTTCCGGTCGCATTCGAGGGCGAACAGCGCCGCCGCGAGGACGGGGAAGACGAGGAGGACGAGCAGGGAGGTCAGCAGCACGTTCCAGGTGAAGATCGACATCCGGAACATGGTCATCCCGGGTGCCCTCATGCAGAGGATCGTGGTGATGAAGTTGACCGCACCCGCGATCGACCCGAAGCCGGAGAGCGCCACGCCCATGATCCACAGGTCGGCGCCGAGACCGGGCGAGTGGACGGCGTCGGAGAGCGGCGCGTAGAGGAACCAGCCGAAGTCCGCCGCCCCTCCGGGGGTGAGGAAGCCGCCCGCGGCGATCAGCGAACCGAACAGGTACAGCCAGAAGGCCAGCATGTTCAGGCGCGGGAAGGCCACGTCGGGCGCGCCGATCTGAAGCGGCATGATCCAGTTGGCGAAGCCGGTGAACAGCGGCATCGCGAAGAGCAGCAGCATGATCGAGCCGTGCATGGTGAACGCTTGGTTGAACTGCTCGTTCGACATGATCTGGGTGCCGGGGCGGGCCAGTTCGGCCCGCATCACCAGGGCCATCACACCGCCGACGCAGAAGAAGAACAGCGCGGCGACCAGGTACATCGTGCCGATCCGCTTGTGGTCGGTGGTGGTCAGCCAGTCCACCCACGCGGCGCGCGCCGGGCGGGCCGCGCCTTCGCCGGCCGCCGGGCCGGCTGTCCGCCACTCCGGCCACTCCGGCCACTCCGGCCGTACCTGCCGCGCCCGGCGCACCTGTCGCGCCTGCCGCGTCCGCCGTTCCCTGCTCTGTGCCTCGCCCACCGGACGACGACCTCCCTGTACGCATCACGATCGGGGTGGCCGGGAGGCTCCACACGGGGGATGACGGGGCCGCCTCCCGGCCGCCGCCCATGCTGCGCGCCGCCGCCGGGCGCCCGACAGGGTCGAACAGTCCCCTCCGGGGCGCGGCGGCAGGGCCGAACGGCCCCTGCGAGCGGCCCTCACCCGTGCCGTAACCTGCCGAAGGAAGAGGCACGATGAGCACCCGGCGGAGCAGGCAGGCATGTCCGACACAGCACCATCGCCGGGCACGCCGATGCCCCGGCTCGTCCCCGAGCGGATGCACGCGCTGCTCGCCGCCGTGATGGACCTCGGCCGCGACCTCGAACTCCCGCAGGTGCTGCACGGCATCGTGGAGGCGGCCGTCGCCCTCACCGACGCCGAGTACGGGGCGCTCGGCGTCATCGGCGACGGCGACCGGCTCTCGCAGTTCCTCCCGGTCGGCATGGCCGCCGAACTGGCCGCCCGGATCGGCCCGGCGCCCTGCGGGCACGGCATCCTCGGCGAACTCATCCGCAACCCGGTCCCGTTGCGCCTCGACGACCTCGCCCGGCACCCCAGCAGCTTCGGCTTCCCGGCGCACCACCCGCCGATGCGTACGTTCCTGGGGGCGCCGATCCGGGTCAGGGACGAGGTGTTCGGGAACATCTACCTGACGGAGAAGCGCGGCTCGGGCGGCTTCGACGCCGACGACGAGGCGGTCCTGACCACCCTGTCGACAGCGGCGGGCGTCGCCATCGACAACGCGCGCCTGTACCACGACAGCAGGCGGCGGGAGCACCGGCTGGAGGCGCTCGCGGAGATCACCCGGGCGCTGCTCGCCGGGACCGGCCCGGACCGGGTGCTGCGGCTGATCGCCCGCCGGGCCCGGGAGGTCGCCGACGCCGACCTGGCCGCCGTCCTCCTCCCGGCGGGCCGCTCCGGCGAGCTGGCCGTGCACGTCGCCGACGGGGACGCGGCCGACGCGGTGCTCGGCGCCCGCCTCCCGGCGGACGGCTCGCTCGCGGGCCTCGCCGCCCGCACCCGGCGCCCCGCCGTCACCGCGGACGTACGCGCCGACACCAGGGCCCGGGCGCTGCGCGCGGACGCCGGTGCGGGGGCGCACGGTGCTGGTGGGCACGGTGCCGGAGCACATGGCTCCGGGGCACACGGCTCGCGGGCACACGACTCCGGGGCGCACGGCTCCGACCCGTACGACTCCGGCGCGTACGGTCCTGTCGTCGCCGTCCCGCTGCCCGTGGACGACGCCGTGTGCGGGGCGCTGCGGCTGGCGCGGCGGGTGGGACGGGCCGAGTTCGACGCCGCCGAGGTCGAGCTGCTGAGCGGCTTCGCCGACCAGGCGGCGATCGCGCTGGAACTGGCCCGCCGCCGGGCCGAGTCCGAGGAGCTGGCCGTGCTGCACGACCGCGACCGGATCGCCCGCGACCTGCACGACCTGGCCATCCAGCGGCTCTTCGCCACCGGCATGACCCTGCAGAGCGCGACCCGTCTGATCGCCGACCGGGGCGCGGCGGACCGGGTGGCGCGGGCGGTGGACGACCTCGACGCCACGATCCAGATCATCCGTTCCACGATCCTCCAGCTGCGCACGGCGGACGAGGACCGGGGCGGGCCCGCGCTGCGCCGCCGCATGGCGGAGACCGCGCGGCTGGCCGCCCAGTCGCTGGGCTTCCCGCCCTCGCTGCGGATCGTCGGCCCGGTCGACTCCGCCGTCCCGGACGAACTGGCCGAGCACGTGCTGGCCGTGACGGCCGAGTCCCTCAGCAACAGCGCCCGGCACGCCCGCGCGAGCCGCGCCGACGTCGTGCTGTCGGTGCCGGAGACGGCCGACCGGCTGGTGCTCACCGTCACGGACGACGGCATCGGCCCGGGGGCGGCCCGGCCGACCGGCGGGCTGCTCAACCTGCGCTCCCGCGCGGAGCAGCACGGCGGGACGCTGGAGCTCCAGGACCCGGGGGTCGGCACCCGCCTGGTGTGGACGGTGCCGCTGCCGCACCAGGAGGACTGACCGGCCGGCCCCGGGGGCGGCCGCCGTACGGACTTCGGACCATGGGCTACGGGCTACGGGGTGCGCAGGCGTTCGACGAGCATGGCCGCCTGGATGCGGCGGCCGACGCCGAGTTTGCCGAGGATGGCGGAGACCCGGTTCTTGACGGTCTTCTCGGCGAGGAAGAGGCGTTCCGCGATCTGCCGGTTGGTCAGGCCCAGGCCGATCAGGTCGAGGATCTCCCGTTCGCGCGGCGAGAGCCGTTCGAGGTCGGCGGTGGCGTCGGCGCGCGGACCGGGCGCGGGCTCCGGCGCGGGCTCGGGGCCCCGGATGCGGGCCATCACCCGGCTGGTCATCCGGGGGTCGAGGAGCGACTTGCCGGTGGCGACGGTGCGGACGGCGTGCACCAGGTCGGAGCCGCCGATCTGCTTGAGGACGTATCCGGCGGCGCCCGCCATGATGGCGTCGAACAGGGCCTCGTCGTCGTCGAAGGACGTCAGCATCAGACACGCGAGCTCCGGCATGGCCGCCCGCAGTTCCCGGCAGACCTCCACGCCCTCGTGGTCGCCGCCGACACCGCCGAGGCGTACGTCGAGCACGGCGACGTCGGGCCGCGCGGCGGGCACCCGGGCGAGCACCTCGCGCGCGGTCGCCGCCTCGCCGACCACCTCGATGTCGGGTTCGGCCTCCAGCAGGTCCCGGACCCCGCGCCGGACGACCTCGTGGTCGTCGAGGAGGAAGACCCGGATGGGCGGGGCGGGGTTCACGGGCGGTCTCCTGGGGCAGGGGCGGGAGCTGAGGCGGCGTCAGTATGGCATCGGGACGGCAGGGCCTTTCGGCCCTGGGCCCCCAGGGCCGAAAGGCCCTGTGCGGGCCGCCGCCGCCCGTGGTCGACTCTGCTCGCGCCCCGGACGCACCGGCTCCGGGCGCGGCCCGGCCGTCCCCCGGGCCGCCGCCGGCCGGTGCGTCCCGGCGGCGTCCACCGGCCGGTCGGCAGGGGCGAGCGGGGCCGAACGGCCCTTCCCCCGCCGCTTCCTGGGGCATGTACTGCGGAGAAGTCCCCCCTCTCCTCCCCTGGAAGGCACCGTGAACGACGACGCCCCTCTCGCCCCCGTCCCGGTCCCGCACTCCCCCGCCGGCGCCCGGCGCACCCTGCGGCTGGACGCCGCCGAGGCGCTGCGGCTGCTCGGCTCGGTGCCGCTGGGCCGGATCGTGTTCACCCGGCGGGCGTTGCCCACCGTACGGCCGGTCAACCACCTCGTGGACGGCGGCGACATCTTCGTCCGCACCCATGACGACACGGAGCTGGCGGTGCTGGCCCGCTCGGGCGCCGACGACGACCGGGGCGTGGTCGTCGCGTACGAGACGGACGAGATCGACGTGGACGCCCGGCTCGGCTGGAGCGTGGTGGTGACGGGCTTCTGCCGGCTGGTGACCGATCCAAGGGAGGCGGCCCGCTACCGGGCCGCGATCCAGCCGTGGACGGACCGGGCGCTGGACCAGGTGGTGCGGATCCGGCCCGACCTGGTGACGGGCGTCCGGCAGGTGGCCGCGGACTGAGCCGTGCGGTGGGCCGGGCCGCCGGGGTCCGGCGCGTCCGGGCGGGCCGCGCGGGCGCCCGGTGCAGGATCGGCCGGACGTCAGCGCGGAACGGGAGAGGGGCCACCGGCATGGAGAACGGACCGTCGTCGGACGGGCGGTACGGCGAGGCCGTGTTCCGCCCGGAGCAGGCCGGTGAGGGCGAACGGATCGACTTCGGGGCCCTCGCGTACGACGCGGTGACCCTGGCCCGGCTGCGGGAGCTGGGGGCCGGCCCGGGGTGGCGCTGCCTGGACGTGGGCGCCGGTACGGGCACGGTCTCGCGGGCGCTGCTCACCGAGGCGGGGGTGGCCGGTGTGCTGGCCGTGGACCGGGACACCCGCTTCCTCGCCGAACACCCGGTCCCCGGCCTGGAGGTGCTGGAGGCCGACGTCACCGCGCCGGGCGCCGTGCCGGGCCGCTTCCGGCTGGTGCACGCGCGGTTCGTCCTGATGCACCTGGCCGAGCGCGAGCGCCTGATCGGCACGCTGGCCCGGCTGGTGGAGCCGGGCGGGGTGCTGGTCCTGAGCGACGCCGTGGACCTGACGACGGGCGCCACGCCCGACACGCCGTACGCGCGGGCGATGCGGGCGATGTGGCGGGGGCTGGGCGACACGATCGGCACCGACGTGTCGTGGGTCCCCGGGTATCCCCGGCTGCTGGCGGAGGCGGGGCTGACCCGGATCGGAGCCGAACTCCACGTACCGCCGCTGCTGCCCGGCAGCCCGCTCAGCCGCTTCTGGGCGGACACCTGGTCGCGGAGCCGGGAGGCGATGACGGCCACCGGCCTGATCGACGACGCGGGTGTCGACGCGGCGGTCGCCTATCTGGCCTCCGACGGCTGCGCCGCCCTGTCGGCCGGGATGCTGACGGTGTGGGGATGGCGGCCGGCCGAGGGGGACCGACGTCCCTCGCCGGCCGGGGCGTTCAGCTCCCGGCCGGGGCCGGACGGCGGCTGAGGTACCCGGCCGCGGCCGTGACCAGCAGGGCCATGCAGCCGATGAAGACGAGTCCGGCGCCCTCCAGGCCGAGGGGGTCGGCGAGCAGGCCGACGCCGATGACGGGGATCGAGATGCCCGCGTACGCGACGACGAACAGGGCCGAGATGACCGCCGCCCGCCGGTCGGGCGGCGAGGCGGCGGCGACGGCCGAGAGGGCGGCGCGGAAGGCCAGGCCCTGGCCGGTGCCGCCGACGAGCGCGGCGAGCACCACGAAGACCAGCAGGTCGGTGACGAGCGCGCAGCCGAGGAGCAGCAGGCCCGCGAGGAGCACCACGCAGCCCAGCGGCAGCGAGCGGGCGGTGCCGAGGCGGCCGGCGGCGACCTGTCCGCCGGTCGAGGCGAAGAAGGCGAGGGCGACGACGAGGCCGACCACGGCGTGGTTGTCGACGTGCAGGTAGCGCCCGAGGAAGGCGGGGCTGACGGAGGTGAAGACGCCGAAGAGCGCGAATCCGGCGAAGGAGGCCACCGCGGCCGGGACGAACACGGCCCGCACCCCCGCCGGGAGCGCCGGGCGGCGCGGCCGTACGGCGCTGAGCGGGCGCCGGTCCGGCACGGTCTCCGGCAGGAAGGCCAGGAGCAGCGCCGACAGCGCGACCAGGCCCAGGTGCACGGCGAAGGGCAGCAGCAGGGGTTCGGGCGCGTACTCGGCGAGCAGCCCGGCGAGCAGCGGACCGCAGCCGAGGCCGCCCATGTTGGCGGCGGTGGCGACGAGCGTGGCGCCCGAGGCGCCGCCGGGTGGGGCGAGCTCCATCACGTAGGCGCTGGCGGCGCCGGTGAACAGCCCGACGGACACGCCGGACAGCAGCCGTCCCGCGTACAGCCAGCCGAGGGAGTCGGCGGCGAGGAAGCAGCCGGCGCTGGCTGCGGCGAAGGCCAGGCCCGCCCAGAGCGCGGGGCGGCGGCCGACGGTGTCGGAGGCGTTCCCGGCGAGGAGGAGGACGGCGATGACCCCGAAGGCGTAGACGGCGTAGACGACGGTGACGGTGAGTTCGGAGAAGCCGAACTTCTCCTGGTACAGCGGATAGAGCGGGGTCGGCAGCGTCGTCCCGGTCATGCAGACGACGAACACCAGCCCGCCCAGCAGACACCTCGTCCAGCCCTGCCGCCGCTCCTGCGCCATGGTGGCGACCGTAACCCGGCCGCCGCCGGGCGGCGCGGCGGCACCGCGCGCCCGCCCGGGTGATCCCGTACCGGCCGACGGCGGCGCCGGTCACTCCGGATCCTTCCGGGTGCCGGGTCCGGTGCCCGCGCCCCTACGGTGTCGGCGGCGTCCGCCTGGGCGGCCGATCCGCGGACCGGGGAGCAGCGATGCGGGCGCATGTCACCACGCTCGGGGACCGGGAGCGCGCACTGCTGGCGGCGGTGGGCTGCGGCTTGCGGGACGACGAGATCGCCGCCTTCCTCGGCGTGCCCGAGGCGGCGGTGTCCGAGCGGCTCGCGGGGCTGCTGGCGCGGCTGGGGCTGCGGGACCGTCCGGCGGCCATCGTGCACGCCTTCGACCGAGGGCTCGTGCTGCCGGGGCGGGGGCCGCGCTCCCGGCCCGCCGGGGCGGCGGACGGCGGTCCGGCGGCGGGGGCGGGGGCGGACGGCGGTCCCGCGGCGGACGCGGACGGCGGTCCGGCGGCGGGGGCGCTGATCCGGGTGTCGGTGCTCGGGCCGCTGGAAGTCCGGCGGGACGGGCGTCCGCTGGGTCCCGGGCATCTGCGCCGGCAGGCGGTGCTGGCGGCGCTGGCCCTGGGCGGCGGGCGGACGCTGAGCCGGACGGAGCTGCTGGAGGGCGTGTGGGGGACGGAGCCGCCGGCCGCGAACGTGGTGCCGGTGTACGTGTACCGGCTGCGCGGGATGCTCGGCGCGGGTGACGGGGACCCCGAGGCGCTGATCGCGCGTGACCGGCACGGCTACCGGCTGGTGGCGGGCGCGTTCGAGGTGGACGCCGTCCGGATGGAGGAGCTGGCCGGCCGGGCGGGGGCGGCGGAGCGGGCGGGCCGGGCGGCGGAGGCGGTGCGGCTGTACGGGCGGGCACTGGGCCTGTTCCGGGGCGAGCCGCTGGCGGGGCTGCCCGGGCCGCTCGCGGAGCGGGAGCGGCTGCGGCTGACGGAGCGCCGGATCGTCCTGGCGCGGCGGCGGGCGGAGCTCCTGGGGCGGCTGGGCCGGTCCGCCGAGGCGGTGGCGGAGCTGACCTCGCTGTTCGCCGCGCACCCGTTGAACGAGCAGGTGGCCGCGCTGCTGATGCGGGCGCTGTGCCGGGAGGGGCGGCGGGGGGACGCTGCGGCCGTGTTCGACCGGGCGTCGCGGCGGCTCGCCGAGGACCTGGGGGTGGCGCCGGGCGGGATGCTGCGGCGGACGCGGCGACTGGTGCTGTGCGGGGACGGGGCCGGGGACGGGGCCGATCCGGGCCCCGCCCCCGCGCCGGGCGCCGGTCAGGAGGCGAAGGAGCGTTCCAGCCGCGGGATCAGGTCCCTGAGGTCGGCCTCCCAGCACCAGGCGTTGTGTCCGCCGTTGCAGTTGGTGCCCCAGGCGGATCCGTCGCCGTAGTTCACGTAGTAGTAGGGCAGTCCGAGGGCGTCGAGGCCGGCCTTGGCGTGCTTGGCGGCGCCTTCGAGCCAGAACTCGGGTTCGGTGGGGACCCCGGCGCCGTTGCCGACGTAGATCGAGACGCCGACGCCCTTGAGGCGGTCCATATGGGCGGCCGGGTTCACCTCGTTCCAGCGCCAGTCCGCGTTGAAGACCGGGTACGGGGAGCCGAAGGCGGCGTCGCTGTCCACGCCGGGCTTGTACGGGGACTCGTTCGGGTCGCAGGAGCCGGACGAGGAGGCGCAGATGGCTCCCGTCGCGTCGATGAGCGAGGCGACGACGGCGAACCGCAGGTCCATGGACTTGGCCGACAGGTCGATGTCGCCGGACAGGGACGCGGTCTGGCCGAACAGGTCGGGGCGGGCCTGGGCGTAGTGGAGGGCGCCGAAGCCGCCCATGGAGACGCCGGCGACGGCGCGGGCCTTCTTGGCGGCGATGGTCCGCAGGTTGGCGTCGATGAACGGGATGACCTGCTTGAGGTGGAAGTTCTCCCAGTTCTGGGCGCCGAGGGCGGTCTTCTGGTTGAGCCAGTTCGCGTACCAGCCACGGGCGCCGCCGTCCGGGATGACGGTGATCATCGCGTCGGAGGTGCGCAGCGCCGGGTAGTTCTGCGCGACCGGGTCGTCGGGCGAGCCGTGCAGGAAGTAGAGGACCGGGTAGCGCCGGTCCGGGTCGGTGTAGTAGCTCTTCGGCAGGATGATCTTGATGTGGTGCTTGCCCGTCACCTCGGGTGTGGTGACGGTGAGGTGGAACTCGGTCGCGTCGCCTTTCACCGCCTCCACCTGGGTGAGGCCGAAGCCGTCGGTCATCGGCGGCGGCGCGGTGCCGTCGGAGACGGCGGGCGCGGTGGCGGTTCCCGTGGCGGGAGCGGTGGCGGGCGCGGTGGCGGCCTGGGCCGGGCCCGCCGCCGGCAGGACGACGGCCACGGCGGCGACCAGCCACGCCACCACCGGGCGCCAGGTGCCGGACGTGTGCGCTGTGCTTCTCATGGGGTTCCCCTTCGTCGGTCCGGCGTCAGTCCAGGACCTTGGTCAGCAGGACGGGCGAGGCGGCGATCTGCTCCTCGGTGAAGCGCTCGGTCACCCACCGGCCCGCCGAGAACAGCCGGGTCTGGTCGGCGTAGTGGGGCGAGGTCGGGTCGGCGGACTGGGAGTAGGCCAGGAGGGACGACGTCTGCGGCGGGCCGTCCGCGGTGAACCGGACCTGCTGGATGAAACTGGACCCGAAGGTGATGTCCATCCGGCCGTCGACCTGGCCGGGGGTGACGACGTTGAGTACGCCCAGCTCGTGGACGGCGCCGTGGACCGGGATCCGCTCGCCGCCGCGGGTGACCGTCTGGACCTCGGACAGGGCCGCGTTCAGCGGGATGCCGGCCTGGCGCATCGCGAGCACCGCGCGGGCGAGGGAGTCGCGTACGGCGTTGTTGCCGGGGTCCAGCGAGTTCGGCGTGTGCACGGGGTCCTTCGGGTCGAAGGGGACCTTCCACGGCAGCGCCTCGACGCCCTTGCCGCCGGCCAGCCGGTACCAGTAGTTCTCGAACAGCCAGGAGCCTCGGCTGTCCAGGGTGAAGTCGTGGCTCTTCCAGGCGGCGAGGACCGGGCAGGCCTCGCTGATGTTGACCAGGTTGCCGTCGACGAGGACCAGCCCGAAGGGGGTGTCCTGACAGGCCTTCACGGTGGCGTTGAGGGCCAGGTCGGCGGCCCGGCTGTTGTCCGCGAACAGCAGTTGGCGCATGTTCTCCGGGGTGAAGCCCCGGCCGGGCAGCCCGTCGTTGCCGTTGATCCGGTTCTGCGCGGTGAGGATCAGCTCCTGGGTGCGCAGCGAACGGGGCGCGCCGGTGTCGCCCATGACGCGCGGGAAGGACAGCGGCGCTTCGGGGTTGGCCAGCCAGGCGCTGTCGTTGGCGTTGCCCACGAAGTCGGAGCGGATCAGGCGCGGCTGCTTGCGCGGGTCCAGCAGGCCGGGGGCGACCGCGGCGGGGTCGTTCGGCCAGTCGCAGGCGGCGCGCTTGCCGTCGAAGATCGAGACCGGTGGCACGTTCGGCAGCCGGAGCGTCTGGTGGAAGAGGAGCTTGCCGGTCTCGGTCAGGCAGGACGCGGCGTGCTCGTCGGTGATGTTGGGAGTGGCCTGGATGTCCGCGTAGAGGGCGTCGCCCTCGCGGTCGGCGGCGACGGTGTTGAAGAAGGGCACGCCCTGGGTGGTCTCCAGGGTGTTCACCACGTCCCGGACGTCCTTCGCCTGGTCGAGGTGGAACCAGGTGTTCAGGGCCCGCAGGTTGTCCATGTTGACGTCGCGCACGGCGTGGGCGCTCACCACCCACGGCAGGGCGATGCCCTGGACGGAGGCGGTGACGGGGCCGTACCGGGTGGACCACAGGGTCCGGGAGACGGTGCCGAGGGAACCGTCGGCGTTCCGCACCTGGACGGTGACCCGTTGGGAGGTCATCTTCTCCCAGGCGCCGTCGACCAGGTAGGACGTGGGGTTGAACGGGTCCACCTGGACGTCGAAGAGCCCGAACGGCGCGACGGTGGCGACCGTGTGGGTCCAGGCGACGTCGTCGTTGTGGCCGATGTTCACGGCGGGCAGGCCGAGCAGGCTGGCGCCGGAGACGTTGACCTTGCCGGGGATGGTCAGCTGGCTCTGCCACATGCGGTTCTTGCCCTGCCAGGGGAAGTGCGGGTTGGCGAGCAGCATCCCCGTACCGCCGGAGACGCCCTGGGAGCCGACGGCCAGCGCGTTGCTGCCCAGGCCGTCGCGGCGGCTCGCCGCCATGGCGTCGCGGATCTTCCGGGCGGTCTCCCGCGCGTCCTCGGCGCGCCGCGCGGCGGTGGGCGGCTTCGCGGCGGCCGCGGCCGCGGCGGAGGCGCCGGGCGGGGCGGCGGTCACCAGGCCGTCGAGCAGCGGGTCGGCGGTGCCCATGATGATCTCGGCGTGCGCGTGCCGGTAGACGTCGAGCTCCGTGAGGGGGCGCACCCAGGCGGCGCCCCGGCAGGCCGGGTCGGTGATGCCGTCCACGCCGGTCTCGGCCAGATAGCGGTTGTAGCCCTGGACATAGCCCCGGATGGCCTCCTTCACCTCCGGCTCGGGCCCGTTGGGGGCGGGCTGCGCGAGCAGCCGCTCCACCACCCGGTCGTCGTTGACGCGCTGGAAGTACAGGTCGCTGTTGAGGTTGGTGGTGCTGTTCTGGCTCTGGCCGGGGCTGGCCTTGCCGTCGGGGCCGAAATACCGCGAACGCTGGGCGTTGACCATGACGTACGTGTCGGCCAGGGTGCAGATGTTGTCCTTGGCCGCCGCGTAGCCGTAGCCCGTGCCCAGGCCCTCCCAGGTGGAGGCGGTGATGTGCGGGATGCCGTACTCGGTGTAGCGGATCGTCGGCTTGTCCGGCCCCTCCTCGGCGGGGCCCGCGGGCGGTCCGGCGAGCGCCGTCGTGCCCATCACCGCGACGGCGGCCATGACCGCGATCGGCAGCCTCACCCGTGCTCTCCTCCGCGCCATCGAGCCGTCCTTCCCGTGGGTGGCGGCCTACGGGCGCCGCCTGGTTTCGCGGCCCGCTCGACGGGGCGCGTCCGAACGCGGCCAGGCTAGGGAAGGGCGATGAAATCCCGATGACACCTCCGCCCGTGTGAAGCGCGGGACCGGACCGCCGGGCGCCGTGCGCGTCTCCGCGTCCGCTCGGGCGGCGTCGGTTAGCGTCGCGAGCCACGTTCGGAGGACGTCGGAGGACGTCGGAGCACATCGGAGCCCAGGTGTCCCTGCCCTTCCCCCCTGAACCGCCCGGCCCGTCCCTGGAGCCCGGCCCGTCTCCGGAGCGCGGCCCGTCTCCGGCGCCCGGCTCGTCTCCGGCGCCCGGCTCGCCGGGCCGGGAGGCGGTGGGCCGGGACGCGGTGGGCCGGTCTCCGGCCGCCGGTCCGCTGTTCGTGTCGCGGCGCGGCGCCCTGCGCGCCCTCGCCGGGCTCGGCGGGGCCGTCGCGCTCGGCGCCGCCGCCTGCGGGCCCGAGGGGGCCGCCGACCCCGGCCCGACGGGCGCGCCCAGCAGCCCGGCCGCGACCGTCGGGCCCGGCGGGAAGCGCCGGTTCGGCGCCGAATGGGACAGCCACACCCGTACGTTCATGTCCTGGCCGGCGCTCTCCTCGGTGTGGGGCGACGACCTGCCGTCCGTACGGGAGGACATCGCCGGGATCGCGCGCGCGGTGGCGGAGTTCGAGGCGGTGGTGATGATGGCCCGCCCGGAGCAGGTGGCCGAGGCGCAGCGGGCCTGCGGCGCGCAGGTCGAGGTCATCCCGCTGCCCGTCGACGACCTCTGGGCCCGCGACACCGTGCCGGTCTTCGTGGAGGACGACGGCGAGCTCATCGGCGTCGACTTCAACTTCAACGGCTGGGGCGGCAAACAGGAGCACGCCAACGACGCGCAGGTGGGCCGCAAGCTGCTGGCCCGCTACCACATCCCCCGGGAGCAGGCCCCGCTCGTCGCCGAGGGCGGCTCGTTCGAGACCGACGGCGAGGGCACGCTGCTCGTCACCGAGAGCTCGATCGTCAACGCCAACCGCAACCCGGGGAAGAGCCGGGCGCGGATCGAGGCCGAGCTGATCGACACCCTGGGCGTCGAGAAGGTGGTGTGGCTGGCGGGCGTCCGAGGCGAGGACATCACGGACGCGCACGTCGACAGCCTCGTACGGTTCACCGCGCCCGGCGTGGTCCTGCTCGACCAGGCGTTCCCGGGCACTCCCCCGGACTCCTGGTCCCGCTCGGCCGACCAGGCCCGCTCGGTCCTGTCCAAGGCGACCGACGCCCGGGGCCGGCGCTTCGAGATCGTCGAGCTGCCCCAGCCCGATCTGGACAAGATCACCGGCGAGGGCCATGACTTCGTGTCGACCTACGCGAACTTCTACGTCGCCAACGGCTCGGTCTTCCTCCCCAAGTTCGGCGACGCGCGGGCGGACGCCCGCGCGAAGGGGATCCTCCAGGAGCACTTCCCCGGCCGGGAGGTGGTGCAACTGGAGATCGACACGATCGCCTCCGGCGGCGGCGGCATCCACTGCGCCACCCACGACCAGCCGGGCAAGCCGGCGGCCTGAGGGGCTCGCGCGGCACTGCACTGCGGGGCGGAACTGCGGGGCGGAACTGCGGCACTGCGGCACTGCGGTGTGGGGTGACACCAGCGGTGACACCATATGGCGCCACTTGGCGCCATGAAGGGCTTGCTATGGCGCCACCCTGATGCCACTATGGTGCACATGGACCTGACCCCCTTCGTCGATCACCTCCGCCGGGAGCTCGCGGTCGCCGCGAACGCCGGCGGGGACGAGGCCCGCGCCTTGGCCGAGCGGCTCACCGCGCCGCTGGAGTCGGCCGCGCGCCTGACCCTGCTCAACGCGCTGTCGGCGGCCTCGGACGAGATCACCCGTGACCTGGCCCCGGGCTCGGTGGACGTGCGGCTCCGGGGGCTCGACCCCGAGTTCGTGGTGACGGCACCGCCCGGCTCGGAGTCCCTGGGTGTGGACCCGGCCAGCCTCACGACCCCGAGGGCATCGCCCATGGCGCCACCCGTGGCACCACCGGCGGCCCCCGTGGCGCCGTCCCTGGCGGACGCCGACGACGGGACGACCGCCCGGATCAACTTCCGGCTCCCCGCCCCGCTCAAGGCGCGCGTCGAGGAGGCGGCGGGCCGGGACGGCCTCTCGGTCAACGCGTGGCTCGTCCGGGCGGTCGGCGCCGCCCTGGAGCCGGGCGCGGGCGCGGCCGGACCGGCCCCCCGGGCCGCCGGACACGGCCAGAGCTACCAGGGCTGGATCCGCTAGCGGCGGCCCGCCGCCGGGGCCGGGCCACCGGCCGGGGCCGCCCGGCCGGGCCCCTCCCGCCCCACCACGTCACCACCTCACCCCACTCACCTCCCCACCTGCGGAATCACCCAACAGAGCCAAGAGGACGGGACAGCCATGCCTTCTTACGACACCCCCGAACCCATCAGTGCCGTCCTCGACTTCGAGGTGGCCAAGGTGCGGCTCACCGCGAGCAAGCGCGGCACGACGGTCGTCGAGGTGCAGCCGAGCAACGGCGCCGACGACGCCGACGCGCGGGCCGCGCAGCAGACCTCGGTCACCTTCGCCAACGGCGTCCTCGCCCTCAAGGGCCCCAAGAAGCGCGGCCTGTTCGGCAAGCAGGGCTCCATCGACGTCACCATCGAACTGCCCGCCGGCTCCCACCTCCACAGCAACGCGCCGATGGGCGACTACGTGACGGAGGGGCCGCTGGGCGAGTGCCGGATCAGGACCAGCTTCGGCGACATCCGGATCGACGAGGCCGCCTCGGTGAACCTGCGCACCGACTTCGGCGACATCCGGATCGACCGGGCCGTGGGCGACGCCGAGATCCACGGGGCCGGCCGGGTCGACATCGGCGAGGTCACCGGCACCGCGACCGTCAAGAACGGCAACGGCGAGACCGTGATCGGCGAGATCACCGGCGATCTCAAGGCGAACTCGTCCAACGGGCGCATCACCGTCGGCGTCGCGCACGGCTCCGTGGATGCCAAGGCGGCCAACGGCGCCATCGGCGTCCACCGGGTGACCCGCGGCGTCGTCAACCTCCAGACCTCCGTCGGCGACCTGGAGATCGGCATTCCCGGGTCCACCGCCGCCTGGCTCGACGCCCACTCCAAGTTCGGCACCCTCCGCAACTCCCTCGACGCGGCGGCCGACCCCGGCCCCTCCGAGGAGACCGTCGAGATCCACGCCCGCACCAGCGTCGGCGACATCGTGATCCGCCGCGCCTGAGCTCCCAGGAAGGGAGAGCGCCGCCCATGACCGCGACCACCGCGGGCGGAGCCGTCACCACGGCCCGGCCCGCCATCTCCGCCCACGGCCTCCACAAGGCGTACGGGGACAAGACCGTCCTCGCCGGCGTCGACCTGAGCATCGCCGAAGGCACCGTCTTCGCCCTCCTCGGCCCCAACGGGGCCGGGAAGACCACCACCGTCGAGATCCTGTCCACGCTCATCGAGCCCGACGCGGGGCGGGCCAGGATCGCCGGCCACGACCTCGCCGAGCAGCCCGACGGGGTGCGCTCCGCGATCGGCGTCACCGGACAGTTCGCCGCCGTCGACGCGCTGCTGACCGCGGAGGAGAACCTCCTCCTGATGGCCGACCTGCGGCATCTGCCCCGCGCCGAGGGCCGCCGCCGGGCCGCCGCGCTCCTGGACCGCTTCGAGCTCGCCGACTCCGCCCGCGCGCCGGTCTCCACCTTCTCCGGCGGGATGCGCCGCAAGCTCGACCTGGCCATGACGCTGGTCGGCGAGCCCCGGATCATCTTCCTCGACGAGCCGACCACCGGCCTCGACCCGCGCAGCCGCCGCACCATGTGGGAGATCATCCGCGGTCTGGTCGCCGACCAGGGCGTCACCGTCTTCCTCACCACGCAGTATCTGGAGGAGGCCGATCAGCTCGCCGACCGCGTCGCGGTCCTCGACCGGGGCCGGCTGGTCGCCGAGGGGACCCCGGACGAGCTCAAGCGGCTGATCCCCGGCGGGCACATCCGGCTGGTCTTCGCCGACCTCGACGCGCTCGACTCCGCCGCCCGCCACTTCGGCGCCGCGGCGCGCGACCCCGAACAGCTCACGCTCCGGGTCCCCGGCGACGGCACCGTCCCCACCCTGCGGGCCGTCCTCGACGTGCTCGACGGGGCGGGACTGCGGGCCGAGTCGCTGACCGTGCACACGCCCGACCTCGACGACGTGTTCCTGACCCTCACCGGCCACGGGACGCCCGACTCCACGACGGAGATGGCCCGATGAGCGGCACCCTCACCTACGCGGTCAGCGACTCCCTGACCATGCTGCGGCGCAACCTCAAGCACGCCCAGCGCTATCCGTCGATGACGGTCTCCACGGTCATCATGCCCGTGATGATGCTGCTGATGTTCAACTACGCCTTCGGCGGCGCCATCGGGGCCGGGATCACCGGAGCCGGAGACGGCACCTACATCGACTACGTCGCCCCCGGCATCATCCTGATGGCCGCGACCGCGGGCGCGGTCGCCACGGCGGTCGGGGTCTGCGTCGACATGACCGAGGGGATCGTCAACCGCTTCCGCACGATGTCGATATCGCGAGCCGCGTTCCTCACCGGGCACGTCGTCGGCAACGTCATCCAGACGCTGATCGCGGTCGGCCTGGTCATCGGGGTCGCCCTCGCCATCGGCTTCCGGCCCGACGCCTCCGCCGTCGAATGGCTCGCCGCCCTCGGCCTGCTGACCCTGCTCGTCCTCTCCCTCACCTGGCTCGCCGCCGGCATGGGCCTGGTGGCCAGGACCCCGGAGTCGGCCAGCAACGCGCCCCTGCCGCTCACCTTCCTGCCCCTGCTCGGCAGCGCCGTCGTGCCGACCGACACCATGCCGACCGGGCTGCGCTGGTTCGCCGAGTACCAGCCCTTCACCCCCGTCATCGAGACCCTGCGCGGGCTCCTCATGGGCACCCCGATCGGCCACAGCGGCTATCTCGCGCTCGCCTGGTGCCTCGGTCTCAGCCTCGCCGGCTTCCTCTGGGCCCGCACCGCCTTCGGCCGCACCGCCAAGCGCTGACCCACGTCCTGGGGAGGGGATCCCGGCACCGGATCTCGTCGGCGGTCTTGCGCGGCCGGGCGCGGGTCTCTACTGTCCGGCCTAATGGTTAGGAATATTTCCTAACCATTAGGCCCCCGCCGGGATCCGCACCCGATCAGCCCCCCACTGGTGCACCACTTCACCCGAGGACGTCCGATGTCACAGGCACATCAGCACCGCTCCGCACATCACGGCCGTAGCTGGCGCCGCCCCCTCGCGGGCTTCGTCGTCACCACCACCGCCCTCGCCGGGCTCTCCGCGCTCGGGCCGGCCGCCGGCGCCGCCCCGACGGCCGGTCCCGCCGTCCCGTTCGGCAGCCACACCCGGCCCTACGCCGCCGGAATCCTGAAGCCCTCCGGCGCCCAGGCGACACTCGACCAGAAGGTGGTCGACTACTACAACAAGTGGAAATCGGCCTTCGTCCGCCAGAACTGCGGCAACGGCTGGTACCAGGTCATCTCCCCCGACGCCGACCACCCCTACGTCGCCGAGGCGCAGGGCTACGGCATGGTCATCGCCGCGACGATGGCCGGGGCCGACCCGGACGCGAAGAAGATCTTCGACGGGCTGACGAAGTGGGTGATCGACCACCCGTCCTCGATCAACCGTGATCTGCTCGCCGCCGAGCAGGACACCTCCTGCAAGAGCGTCAACGGCGGCGACGCCGCCACGGACGGCGACCTGGACGTGGCGTACGGGCTGCTGCTGGCGGACAAGCAGTGGGGCAGCTCCGGCACCTACGACTACAAGGCGCTGGCCCTGAAGCACATCGCCGCCATCAAGAAGGACGAGCTCAACCCCACCACCAAGCTGCTGAAGCTGGGCGACTGGAGCAGCTCGGGCGACCAGTACTACTACATCTCCCGCACCTCGGACTGGATGGTCGACCACTTCCGTGCCTTCCGCACGGCCTCCGGCGACTCCACCTGGGACGGCGTCATCAGCGCCCACCAGAACCAGATCACCAAACTGCAGCAGTCGTACGCCCCGAACACGGGCCTGCTGCCCGACTTCGTCGTCAACACGAACAGCACACCGAAGCCGGCGCCCGGCAAGGTCCTGGAGGACGCGAACGACGGCGCCTACTGGTGGAACGCCTGCCGCACCCCGTGGCGCATCGCGGACGACGCCGTGACCAGCGGCGACAGCAAGTCCCTGGCACAGGCCCGCAAGATGAACACCTGGATCAAGAGCAAGACGGGCGGCGACCCGAAGAAGATCGCCGTGGGCTACAAGCTGAACGGGACACAGATCTCCTCGGGCAGCGAGGCGGCGTTCTTCGCCCCGTTCACGCTCGCCGCGATGACCGACCCGGGCAGCCAGGCGTGGCTGGACGCGCTGTGGAACAAGATGGTGGCGACGCCGATCGACACCGGAAGCTACTTCTCGGTCAGCATCCAGCTCCAGGTCATGATCACGGCATCCGGCAACCACTGGGTCCCGTAGTCCGTCCCGCCGCCGCGGGCCGCCGTCCGATGGGCGGGCGGCGGCCCGGGGTGCCAGGCTGAGGAGGGGGACCTCACCCGCGCGCGCCCGCGCGCACCGTGGAAGGGACTGTCCCGTGATCACCACCGACTTCACCCCCGGCGCCCCCTGCTGGCTCGACCTCGGCAGCCCCGACGTGCCGGGCGCCGCGGCCTTCTACGGGGCGGTGCTCGGCTGGGAGTACGAGCCCATGGAGGCTCCGGAGTCCGTCGGGGCCGGCGAGGAGGCCCAGGGCGGGATGTTCCGTAAGGACGGCCGGGTCGTCGCCGGGCTCGGCCGGCTCACCGAGCCGGGAGCGCGCTCGGCGTGGATGATCTACTACAGCGTGGTGGACGCCGACGCCACGACCCGGGCGGTCGAGGCGGCAGGCGGCACGGTCCGGGTGCCGCCCCGGGACCTCGACCGATGGGGCCGGATGGCCCAGTACAGCGACCCGCTGGGCGGCCAGTTCGCCGTCTGGCAGCCGGGCGAGATCAAGGGCGCCGAGCTGCTGGACGCACCGGGCTCGCTGTCGTGGACCGAGCTGTACACGAGCGACGCGGAGGCGGCCAAGCGGTTCTACGCGGACGTCTTCGGCTGGTGGTACAGCGACATGGAGATGCCGGGCGGCGAGGGCACGTACACCCTGATCACCCCCGACGGGCTCCCCGCCGAGCGGATGCACGGCGGTCTGCTCCAGCTCCCCTCGGACCAGCTGGCCCTCGCGGGCGGACGTCCGTACTGGCACCCGGTCTTCGCCGTCACGGACTGCGACGCGGCCGTCGCCGCGGCCACCGGCGCGGGCGGCACGGTCCAGATGGGCCCGGCGGACGTGCCCGGCGTGGGCCGCCTGGCGGTCTGCCTCGACCCGTCGAACGCCGACTTCGTGGTCCTGGCGGCGGAGGGGAGCTGACGGGTCCCGCCCCGGCCGCGCCGCCGACCCGCTACCGTACCGGCGAGTAGGGGCGGTGGGGCCGTCACTCGGACTTCCCCGTACGGGGGTGGAGGGGTGAGGGCGATGGAGCGGCGGCGGAGGCTTGAGGAGAGTGCCGTGGTCGGCGCTTCTCCCGCGCGGGTGTACGCGCTCGTGTCGGAGCTACGGAACATGGGGCGCTGGAGTCCCGAGTGCCGTGCCGTGTGGGTGCGGCCGGGAGCGGGATCCGGGACGCGGTTCGTCGGCTTCAACCGGCGGGGGCCGTTCGTCTGGTTCACCGTGGGGCGGGTGGTGGAGGCGGTGCCGGAGCGGGAGTTCGTCTTCGACGTCGGCGTGTTCGGGCTGCCGATCGCCCGCTGGGGCTACCGCTTCGAGCCGGCGGACGAGGGCACCCTCGTCACCGAGTTCTGGGAGGACCTGCGCTCCGGAGGTCCCCGGGGCCGGGCCGCCGACCTGCTCGGCACGGTGTTCGCCGGGACGAACCCGGCCCGGCGGATCGCCCTGAACCGGGCCGGGATGCGCGCCACCCTGGCCGCGATCGCGGAGACCGCGGCCCAGGACCCGTCGGCGGTGTGACCCGTCCTCACACCCGGGCGCGGCTGCGGGAGAAGGCCGCCGAGCGCCAGGCGGGGCGGAGGCCCGCCGTCGCCGGGCCCGAGAGGCGGGGGTGGTGGGTCTCGGCCTCGCGGTCCCCGTACAGCATGGTCACGTTGACCCGCAGGTTCTCGTAGCCGGGGTGGAAGCGGACCGTGTCCGAGGCGTGGAACAGGTCGGAGTTGAAGATCACCGCCCGGTTGCGCCGGTACGGGACGGTGACGCTGCGGGAGCGGCGGCTGCGCAGGAACGGGCGGATCAGGTCCTGCCGTCCGTTGTAGCTGTCGAAGCCCCAGGACAGCGGGGCGTCCACGTCGTGCACCACGAGGCCGCCCGAGTCCGGGTCGGCGTTGGCGTCGTCCGGCGTGATCCAGAAGTTGACGTTGACCGCGGCGAAGTCGGCGTGCGTCGTGACGTCGGCCGGCACCTCGGGGCCGCATTTGAAGCCCCAGATCTGGCGCAGCGGGTAGCGCTCGCCGATCAGCTGCGGCAGGGCGTCCCGCAGCTCCTCGGCGATCTGCATGAGCAGCGGGTTGACGAACCCGTCCTGCATGAGCGAGCCGAGCCTGCCGTGGTCGTAGCGGTTGCCGAACCAGATCGTCGACTCCAGGCAGAACCGGTAGAGCCCCTCCAGCGCCTCCTCGGTCAGGAAGTCGTCGACGGTGACCACGCCCGGCGCGTTCGCCAGGTACTCCCGCTGGACGGCCGCCGGATCCCACCGGGCGGACAGCGCCCGGTCCACACGCGGGGTCTCCCGGACGTGCAGCAGCCGGTTGTAGGCGCCGGCGATGCCCGGGTGCGCCTCGGGGTCGAGCCGCTCCCGTGCGTCGGGGCCCCGCGCCGCGAGCCGCGCGTGCGCGTCCTCGTACGCGGTGATGACCTCCGCGTACTCGGGACCCAGCACGCCCAGCGCCTTCAGATACCGGAACTGGGCGAGGTCGTGCCGCAGTTTGGGCACGCTCAGCGGCACCAGCGAACGCGCCGCCGGATCGTCCGCGCCCCAGCGCAGCCGCGCGAACAGCCGGGCGCAGCCCTCCGCGAGGGCGAAGTCGCGCTGCTCCAGGGCCGCCGTCACGGCGTCCGGCAGCCAGTCCTCCAGCGGGCCCGCCCCCGCCACGGCGGGATCCTCCGCGGCCTCGTCCCAGCGTCCCGCGGCGAGCAGGAGCAGGACGGACTCTCGGTGGGACGCCGGGTCCGCGGGTCCGGCCCGCAGGGCGTCGGCGAGGGCGCGTGCCCGCTCCTTCGTGCGGCCGGAGCCGGTGGCCGCCCGCACCCGGGCGACCACCGGACCGGCTTCCCACGTGCCGCCCACCCGCGTCACCCGAGCCGGAACGCGCCGCGGGCGCGGAGCTCGACCGCGTACCGGGCGAGCCCGTCGAGGGTCACCGTGACGTACGGGGGCGCGAAGTCGGTGCCGATCGCGTGGACCTCCTCGACCTGGGTGGTCCTGATCCAGGTGGTCCAGGTGATGGAGGTGAGCGGTGTGATGCCGCGCGGCTCGATCGCGGTGCCCTCGCGGGCCGCTTCCCCGTCGGGCCGGGTGTGCTCGTCGCCGCAGAGGGTGTGCGCGGCGTGCAGGTTGACGAAGTAGTGCAGCAGGTCCTCGGTCAGGCCGTGGATGCCGGTCTCCGCCGCGCAGCCTTCCAGGAGGGCGGCGACGACGTCCTCGCCGCCGTGGCTCACCGTCGCCGCGCAGAAGTCGGTGAGGAAGGCGGCGGCGGTGGGCACCCGGTCGGTGTGCTCGTGGACGTAGTCCTGGAGCCAGCGGACCAGCCGCGGGTTGGCGAAGACGGTGTAGACGAGCCGGTCGGTGAGGAGCGCCTGCGGGGCGGTGACCGGCGGGACGTCGAGGTATTCGGTGAGGATCCGGGACGGGCCGGTGATGAACTGCTCGCGCAGCAGGAAGTCGGTCTCCATCGCCTGGAACAGGGCGTCGATGCGGCGCACGTTGGCGGCGCGGACCATCATGACGGCCCCCTGGGCGCTCCGGCTCCGGTCCCCCGGAACGGACCGGCGGGCTGCCCGCCGGTCCGTTCCGGGGCCCGGTCGACAGGCACGTCCAGGGTCCTCTCCGCGGTGGTCTCCATGCTCTTCTCCTTCGGTGCCACGCCATGGGTGGGGGTCGTGGGCCGGGCGGGGAAGGTTCCGGGCCGACCGGCCCGCGCCCATCGATACCAGCCGGTGGACGGGGCGCCGGGGAGCCGCAGCCCGGCGCCCGCCGACTGCATCCCAACAGCGGGCGCGCGCCGGGGGCACCGGCGGGGCGCGCCGGTGCGGGGGCGGAGCGGGGGCGGAGCGGGGCCGGAGCGGGGGCGGAGCGGGGGCGGAGCGGGGCCGGAGCGGGGCCGGAGCGGGGGCGGTGCGGGGCCGGAGCGGGGCCGGAGGTGGCCGGAACGTGGCCGGACAAGAGCCGGAGACGATCGGCGGGGCGACCGCGCGGCACGAAGGGACCGCCCGGCGGAGCGGCCGGACGGCGCGAAGGGCCCGACCGGCGGGGGCGGCGACCGCGCGGCACGAAGGGCCCGACCGGCCTGCTGTCCGGCCGGGCGGGCCCTTCGTGTGTGGCGTCGCGGGACCCCGGCTAGCGCCAGTCGTCCCAGGGCGGCTCCTCCTCGTCGAACGGGGGCTCCTCGTCCGGGTCGAACGACGGGCCCTCGTCCTGCGGCGTCGGCCGCGCGGTGGTCTGCCGCCCGGCGCTCGCGGGCGCGGCGGCCGGGGGCTGGGCCGCCGGGGCCTCGGCGGAAGCCGGGGCAGGGGCCGGCGCGGGGGCGTCGGCGGTGTGCTCCCCCAGCGCGTCGAGGACGCCCTGGCCGTACTTGGTCAGCTTCGCCTCACCGACGCCGCCGACGGTGGCCAGCTCCTCGATGGTGCCGGGCAGGCGGGTCGCGATCTCCCGGAGCGTCGCGTCGTGGAAGACGACGTACGCCGGGACGCCCTGCTCCTTGGCCGCCGCGGCGCGCCAGGCGCGCAGGGCCTCGAAGACCGGGACGGCGGCGGCCGGAAGGTCCACCGGGACCTTGGCGCCCTTCGCGGAGCGGGAGCCGGACTCCTTGCGGGAGCTCGCGGCCGGGGCCTTCTCCTTGCGCATGGGGACGCTGCGGCGTCCGCCGAGCACCTCGCCGCTGCCGTCGGTGAGGACGAGCGTGCCGTAGTCGCCCTCCACCGCGAGCAGGCCCTGGGCCAGCAGCTGGCGCACGACGCCGCGCCACTCCGACGTGCCCAGCTCCGCGCCGACGCCGAACACGGACAGCGCGTCGTGGTCGAACTGGATGACCTTGGCGGTCTTCTTCCCCTGGAGGATGTCGATGATCTGGCCCGCGCCGAACTTCTGGCGCCGCTCCTTGGCCAGCCGCCACACGGTCGACAGCAGCTTCTGCGCGGCGACCGTGCCGTCCCAGGACTCCGCGGGGGTCAGACACGTGTCGCAGTTCCCGCAAGGCTCCGCCTGCTGCCCGAAGTAGGCGAGCAGCCGGACCCGGCGGCACTCGACGGTCTCGCAGAGCGCGAGCATGGCGTCGAGGTGGGCGGCCAGGGAGCGGCGGTGGGCCTCGTCGCCCTCGGAGCCGTCGATGAGCTTGCGCTGCTGGACCACGTCCTGCAGCCCGTACGCGAGCCAGGCCGTGGCGGGCGCCCCGTCGCGGCCCGCGCGGCCGGTCTCCTGGTAGTAGCCCTCGACGGACTTCGGCAGGTCCAGGTGGGCGACGAAGCGCACGTCCGGCTTGTCGATGCCCATGCCGAACGCGATCGTCGCGACGACCACGACGCCGTCCTCGCGCAGGAACCGCGACTGGTTGGCGGCGCGCGTCGCCGCGTCCATGCCCGCGTGGTACGGCACCGCGTCCACGCCGTTCTCCACGAGGAAGGCGGCGGTCTTCTCGACCGAGGCCCGGGACAGGCAGTAGACGACGCCGGCGTCCCCGTCGTGCTCGGTGCGGATCAGGTCGAGGACCTGCTTGAGCGGGCTGTTCTTCGGCGCGATGCGGTACTGGATGTTGGGCCGGTCGAAGCTGGCGACGAAGTGCCGGGCCTCCTGGAGGCCCAGCCGCCCGGCGATCTCGGCGTGCGTGGCTTCGGTCGCCGTCGCGGTCAGCGCGATCCTCGGCACCTTGGGCCAGCGCTCCTGGAGCATCGACAGGGCCAGGTAGTCGGGCCGGAAGTCGTGACCCCACTGGGCGACGCAGTGGGCCTCGTCGATCGCGAAGAGCGAGATCTTCCCCCGGTCGAGCAGCCGCTGCATACCCTCCGTGCGCAGCCGCTCGGGCGCCAGATAGAGGATGTCGAGCTCGTCCGCGAGGAACGCCCGCTCGACCTCCTGCCGCTGGTATCCGTCCTGGGTGGAGTTGAGGAAGCCGGCCCGGACCCCGAGCGCGGTGAGCGCGTCCACCTGGTCCTGCATCAGCGCGATCAGCGGCGAGATGACCACGCCGGTACCCTCTCTGACCAGCGCGGGAATCTGGTAGCAGAGCGACTTGCCGCCGCCGGTCGGCATGAGCACGAGGGCGTCGCCGCCGGCGACGACCTGATCGATGATCTCTTCCTGCTCGCCGCGGAAGGAGCCGTAACCGAAGACGCGGTGCAGCACGCGCAGCGCGTCGGAGGTCTCGGGGGAAGCGTCGGTGAGGGCCATTCGAAAAGCCTAGCCGCCCGGACCGACACCCCCGGACCGTCCGCCGCGGCCTGTGGATAACTCCGGACCACGGCCGTCCGCAAGAGAGCCGTCCAGACCCCGGCCTTCCGGCCCCGGGCCGTCGGGGCCCCGCCCCGCCCACCTCCCCGTCCCGTCGCCCGCCTGCTCGGCCGCCCGCCCGCCCGCCCCGCAGGGTGGTGACGGTGCTCGTGACCGTCGCGACACGCGTGCCGTCCTCGCGGACCTGCCCCTCAACGCGCCGACGCCGCTCCCGCGCCCTGGACACCCCGGACACGGACGTGCTGACCGAGGCGCTGGGGCGGGTCCGGGAGGCGGTACGGATCATCTGACGCCGCACGGGGCGCCCGAGCCCGTACGACACGGGCCGCCGGGGAAGGCAACTTCCCGGGCGGCCCGCGCGTCCTTCCGCTCAGCGGGGGCGCAGGGCCACGCCGCTCATGGAGCAGACCAGGGAACGGGAACAGACGATGAGCGAGAAGGCTCGGATCCTCTTCGACGCGCTCGACCTCGACCAGGACGGCGCGCTCACGCGGGCCGAGGTGATCGGCGCGCTGCGCGCCAAGGGCCCGACGCTCGCCGCCCAGGGGGTGATCCCGGTCTGGGGGGTGGGGGACGACGACGCCTCGTCCGCGCTGTTCGACCAGGCCGACCAGAACGGCGACCGGGTACTCAGCTTCGCGGAGTTCGCGGCGCTGGTCGACCGCCGCTTCGGCTGGTGACCGTCCTCAGGGAGTGGTCCGCACGGGGAAACTGAAAGTGTGGCCGCGCTGCTTCAGCCAGGGCAGCACCTGGTCCAGAGCGGCGACGGTCTGGCTCCGGTCGCCGCCGCCGTCATGGAACAGGATCGTCGGGCCGTTGGACAGCTCGTTCTTGACGGTGCGGACGATCGAGGCGGTGCCCGGGCGCTCGAAGTCCTTGGTGTCGACGTTCCAGCCGAGCGGGCGCATCCCGGCGGCCGCGGCGATGCGCCGGCTGTCGGGGGTGAACGCGCCGCCCGGGGCCCGGTAGTACTCCACCTTCGCGCCGCCGGCCGCCTCCTCGATCAGCTTCTTCGCGTCCAGGATCTGCTTCTTCTGGTACGCGACGGGCTTCTTGTCCATCGAGGTGTCGTGGTCCATGGTGTGGTCGCAGAGCCGGTGGCCCTCGGCGACGATCCGCTTCACCAGCTGGGGGTGGGCCTTGGCGCTGGGGCCGACCATGCAGAACACGGCCTTGACGTCGTTCTCCTTGAGGATGTCGAGCATCTTGGGGGTCCACCGGGGATCGGGGCCGTCGTCTATCGTGATGTTGACGGCGGAGCCGCCCGCCTCGGCGGCGTGCGCGATGCTCACCGGCACCTGCTCCGGGCGCACCTGCGCGGGCCCCTTGTCCGTCTGCCCGCCCCGCTCCCCGGGCGCGCTCGTGCCCGGCGCGGCCCCGCCTCCGGTCGTCGCCGCTCCCGGATCCGTCAGCGCGGCGGCGCCCCACGCCGCCAGGCTCAGACCTATCGCCGACGCCACCACCGCTATGTGCGTGGTGTACTTGCGCTTCTCTCCCATGGAATGCCCACTCCCCGTAGGTTCCTGACCGTATCCCAGAAGGAAGGACGGCCGACTCGTCAGGAAGGTTTCACGCATAAGGGACGTGAATGTCACACGTTCGTCATGGTCAGGGGCGTGCGGCCGTCGTCGGGGCGGGGGTTCGGGGGCCCGTGGGGACGGGGTGCGCACAAGGGGGCAACGCGGGCCGGTCCTTGGTACGGACGGCGGGCAGCCACGCCGTCGCGGGAGCCCCGGGAGACGCTGACGGACCCCCCGGACCCCTTCCCGGGAGGCGGACGCGGTACCAGAGGGTGGAGGTGCGGTCCTCCTCGTCGATGACGGGCAGTCCGTCCGGCAGCCGGCACTCCGCCTCCAGCACGTCGCCGTGCCAGACCCGGGTCGGCACCACGTTCCTCGCGGTGTACGGGCGCAGCGGGTCGATCGCCAGGCCGAGGCTGCACTGCCGGTCGCGGTCCGCGCGCCCCTGGCAGCCGCGCTCGGCGTTGAACACCCGCACCGGCAGCGGGGCGTCGGCGGAGCGGCCGCCCGCACCGCCCGACCCGGCCGCCCCGGTCAGGTCCGGGTACCACCAGGGCGCGGTGCCCGCCGCCACGCAGACCGCGGCCGCGATCGCGAGCAGGGCGCCGAGCGGCCGACGCGGGCCCCGTCCCGGGCGGGGGCGGTGCCCGGCGGGGGCGGGCCGGGCCGCGATCCGCGCCAGCAGGCTTTCGGCCGTGTGCGCGGCGCGCGCCTCGTGGCTGGGCGCGAGGCAGTCGGCCGCGAACGCCCGCCAGAACGCGGGAACCGCGTGGTCCATGCGGAGCGGGGCGCGCCCCTCCGCGTACTCCCGCACTGCGGCGGAGCGCGCGGCGGGCGTGGCGCCGGGGAACGGGGAGGCCCCGGCGGCGAACACCTCGTGGACGACGACACCCAGCGCCCAGACGTCGGCGCTGGGCCGGACCCGCACGCCGCGCTCGCCGAGCGGCTCGCGCCCCCGCTCGGGCGGCAGGTAGTCGAGGGTGCCCATCGGGGGCGTGTAGCCGTGGGTGCCGGTCAGCTCGATGGCGAAGCCGAAGTCGGAGAGCTTCACCGTGCCGTCGCGGCCGATGAGGACGTTCTCGGGCTTGAGGTCGGTGTGCACCCAGCCCGCCCCGTGCAGATGGGCCAGCCCTTCGCAGATCCCGCTGACGAGCCGGGCCCCCTCCGCTTCCCCCACTCCGGCGTCGAGGAGCTCGCGCAGGCTGCCCCGGGCCCGCTCCATGACCAGGACGATCGCGCCGTCCAGGACGGGGTCCCCGGCGGCTTCGAGGACGAAGGAGTCCAGCAGCCGGATCAGGCGCGGGTGGGCGGCGCGGCGGCCGAGGGCGACCTCGCGGGCGGCGGCCTCGGCGACGTCGCGGGCCTGGCGCGGGGCGAGCCCGGCGGTCGGCATGATCTTGAGCGCGACCTCTTCGGGCCCTTCCCCGGCCGGCTCGGCGGGCCGCGCCGCGTAGACGGTCGCCCAGCCGCCGGAGCCGATCGGCTCGGTGACGGCCCAGGGCCCGACCCGGTGGCCCGGCGCCAGGGGCTCCGGCCGTCCGCTGCCCCAGGAGACGGTCCGCTCCTCCACGTGCACCACGCCCCTACCGTCCCCGCTCGGCGGGTTCGGCGCCCGGGGGTAACAGCGGCAGGTGCTCCTCGCGGACGATGCCGAACTTGAGGGCGAGACCGACGACGGCCTCCCGCTTGCCGTTCCTGCGGTCCGCGCGGCCCGCGTCGTCGGTGCCGGGGCCGCCGATCCGCAGCTTCTCGTCGGCGAGGTAGTCGATGTGCGAGCTGACCGCGCGGGCCGTCAGCCGCGCGCAGGCGGGGTGGCCGCGCAGCCGCTCGACGACCTGCGGGGTGGTCGGCACCGCGGCGGGCGAGCGGTCGCGGAGCCAGGGCTCGCAGAGCGCGACGAGCACCAGGAAGTACGTGGCGGTCTCGTCCAGCGAGTACGCGGTGAGGGTGCGGCTGCCGCCGGGTCCGCCCATGCCCCTCGGGTCCAGGTAGACGTGGTCGGGCGCGAACACCTGGAAGGACACGGCGGTGTCGCCTCGGGTGGGCAGCACCACGCGGGAGAACTCGAAGGGGATGGGCGCGCCGGAGCGGCGCGGCGGGACCCGCAGGTACTCCCCCGCGCCCTCCGGGTTCTCGACGAGATAGCTGTGGGTGGTGCTGAGGTTGCTGAGCTGCCAGTGGTCGTCCGTCGCCCGGATCTCTCCGGCGAGACGGGAGATGGCGGCGTCGGCCAGCCGGAGCTCGACGGGCGTGCCGGCCGAGCCCCGGCCGAACCGGGCCCGCTGCCCGGGCCCGAGCCGCAGCGTCACGGCGCCGTCGTCCGCTGTCCCGTCCGTGCCTCCGCCGCTGCCCTGCGGCAGGTGGATGACAATTCCGCTCACCGGTCCCCCGTCCCGCGTGCCGACCGCTGTCGCTGTCCGACACCCCGAACGTTACCGGGTGCAACCGGTGATGCACCGAGTGGCATCGGCCACTTCCACGGCCCGGTACGCGGCCCCTACGTGCGGGTTCGCCCCGCATGTGCCGTTCGTGACGAGCAGTCAGGGAGTGGGGGTGCCGGAGCGGAGCGTTGCGACCGCGCGGTCGCCGAAGGCGGCCCACGGCAGCGGTGCCCCGCCGGTCCCGCCCTGGACGCGGCAGCGGATCCGGCCGTCCGAGGCGACGGCGAAGAGGTGGAGGCGGCCGGAGGCGTCGAGCGCGCCCGCCGGGGTCGCGGCGAGCGGGACGCCGGGCTCGCCGTACTCCTCGGCGGGTCCCCAGGATCCACCGGGCGCGGACTGGCGTCGGCGGTCGAGTCGTTCGCCGCCGGGGGCGAGGACGAAGGCGTCCAGGCACCCGTCGGCGCCCGCGACGAGCAGCGGGGCGGCGGCCGACCAGCCGAAGAGCGGCTGCCAGGCGTCCCAGCCGCCGCTGGGCACGGACTGGCGGCGCTGGAAGGAGCCGACCCCGGACGGGGCGACGGCGGCGACGCTGAGCCGGCCACTCCCGTCCCGGGCCACCCGGGGCGCGTTGCCCGCGGCGGTGCCGAACACGCTCCAGGCCGACCAGGCACCGCCGGGGGCGAGCTGCCAGCGGTGCCGGATCGCGGTGCCACCGGGCGCGAGGACGAAGACCTCCAGGCGCCCGTCCGCGTTGGCGGCGACCACGGGCGGCGCGCCCGCGGGCCCTCCGAATCCCGCGTCCCAGGGGTCCCAGGCCGTGGACCCGGCGGCGGTCTGACGGCGCCGGGCCACGACGGAGCCGTCGGGGCTGAGCGCGAACGCCTCAAGGCGCCCGTCGGCGTTCCGGGCCACGGCGGGCGCGGCGGCGGCCGGACCGCCGAACTCCTCCCAGTCGCCCCAGCTCCCGTCCGCCCGCTGCGCCCGGTGGTGCAGATTGACCGCGCCGGGGGCGAGCGAGAAGACCTCAAGGCGTCCGTCGGCGTCGCGGGCGAGCGTGGGCACGGCACCGGCGGGGCCGCCGAAGCGCTCCCACTCCGACCAGGCGTCGGCGCCGGGGCCGAGCTGGACGCGCCGCAGCATCGAGCGGTCGGCGGCGTCCAGGGCGAAGACGTTCAGCCGCCCGTCGACGTCGAGGGAGACGGCCGGGTTGTCCGGACTCTGCCACGAGGGCGGGGTGGTCCGCCACAGCAGCGGGGCCACGGACAGGCCGCGCCCGAACCAGCCGGCCGCGCTCGCGTACCGCTGGACACCACCGGACCTGCTGGACCCACCAGTCTCACCAGCCCCATTCGCCACGTCCGCAACATCCGTCATGTCCGTCATGTCCGTCATGATCTCGACGGCATGTCCGGGCACGTGCCCCGCATACCCGTCCAGGGTGAAGCGGAACGGGTCGCGGGAGGCGAGCACGTCGGTGCCCTCGTAGCCGACCCGGGGGCCGATGAACAGGTAGTACCAGCCGTCCTGTTCGAGGACGAAGGGCGATTCGGTGACCGACACCCCGGTGGCCTCGGTGGTCTCGTCGGCGTAGGCGGTGCCGGGCTCGCTCCAGTGCAGCAGGTCGTCGGAGACCCGGTGGCACACGAGGTGCCGGCCGTCCGTCGCCGAAACCTCCGTGTAGTACATGACCCACCTGCCGTCGATCCGCGTCACCATCGGGTCGCGGGCCGCCCGCCCCCGGAACAGCGGGCCCGAGGGCAGCCGGGTCCAGGTGGCGAGGTCGGTGGAGGTGGCGAGGCAGATCGCCGCGCCGTCGGCGCCGCCCGCCGCGTAGAACATCCGGTAGGCGCCGTCGACCTCGATGACGTGCGGCGCCCACAGGTGCTCCTCGCCGAAGTAGTCGCGGTCGAGGGTCAGGGCGTCGGGGTGGGCGGTCCAGGGGCCGTACGGGTCCGGGGCGGAGGCGTGGGCGAAGGCCGTCTCCGCCGAGCTGTCCGGGTTCCGGCCGGGCGCCGCGCTGTCGCCGACGATGGAGTACAGGTGCCAGCGCCCTCCGGCCCGGATCAGGGTGTGGTCGTTGAGGTAGCGGCGGCGGCCGGGGACGGAGGGGTCGTACACGGGGCTGAAGGGGCCGGCGCCGACCCACCGGCGGGGCGGGATCGTCCCGGCGACGGCCGGGGCAGGCGCGAGGCCGGAGAGACCAGAGAGGGCGGGGAGACCGGGGAGACCGGGAAGCCCGAGGGCACCGGCCACGACGCCCGCGCGCAGCAGTCCACGGCGGCTGAGGGGATGCATGACGGGGTCTCCTGGTGGTCCCGCGGCCGGCCGGGGCGTACGAGGCTGCTCCGGCCGATCGCGGGGGCGTCGGTTCAACGGGTCTGCGGATCTGCGGATCTGCGGGACCGCGGGTCTACGGATCTACAGACCTACGGGTTCACGGGTTCACGGGTTCACGGCTCAGTCGACGGCTGGGCCGGAGGTGCTGTTGAGCCAGGCCCACTCGGACCAGGCCGAGAAGCCGGTCTGCCACTTGTGGTAGACCCCGGCGTGGCTGGTTCCGAACACCTCGATGCGTCCGTCGGCGTTCGTGGCGGCCGTGATCTCCGTACCGCCGCCGCCGTAGTCGACCCACTGGCCGTACGGGGCGTTGACGCCGCTCTGCCAGAGGTGCTGGGCGACGGTCCCGTTGATCGCGAAGACCTCCACCCGCCCGTCCGGCGACCGCTCACTCGTCAGCTGCGAGTCCACG
>NZ_JBVJDK010000014.1:73701-133221 GCF_055582325.1 Streptomyces sp. NPDC042100 | reverse complement strand
ATCCGCCCGTCCTGATTGTGATCCACGGTCAGATCACGCCCGCCACCGCCGAAGTCCTCCCAGCCCGACCAGCCGCCGTTCACCGCCGTCTGGTACAGATGCTGGAACGTGCTCCCATTGAGAGCGAACACCTCAAGCCGCCCGTCCGGAGACTTCTCCATCTCCACCCGGGCGTCCGCCGGACCGCCACCCGTCGGCTCCCAGCCCGACCAACCGCCGCTGGGCGCCGTCTGATAGCGGTGGAACAGGCCGACCGGACCCGAGGCGAAGACCTCCATGCGCCCGTCCGCATTGGTACCCACGGCGATGTCACGCCCACCGCCGCCGAAGTCCTCCCAGCCCGACCAGCCACCGGAAGGCGCCACCTGATAACGGTGCTTGAACGTACTGCCGTTGATCGCGAACACCTCCAGACGCCCGTCCGCGTTCGCCGCGATCGCCAGCTCCCCGCCGCCCGGACCGCCCAGGAACTCCCAGGTGGACCACTCGCCGTTCGAGGCGAGCTGCCAGGCGTGGTGGACTCCGTCGGCACCCGCCGCGAACACCTCCAGGCGCCCGTCGGCCGAGCGGGCCGACACCACCCGGCCGGACTCCGCCGGGTAGACCGGCGGCGGGGTCTGCGGGGTGCCGCCGGGGACACAGGAGAGGGTGACCCCGCGCTCGGCGAGGTACACCTCGGGATCGATCCCGTACGAGGTCGAGGTGTCGCCCCAGATCCTCAGGTGCAGGTGGGGGCCGGTCGAGTTGCCCTCCTGCCCCATCAGGGCGATCCGCTGCCCGGCCGTCACATGCTCGCCGACGGCCACGAAGCGCTGGTACATGTGCCCGTACTCGGAGATCCGTCCGTCGGGGTGCAGGATGCGGATCCACTGGCCGTAGCCGTCGGCGTAGCCGGAGTGGGTCACCTCGCCGTCGCCGATGGCGAAGATCGGCGTACCGATGTCGTTGCCGATGTCCACGCCGTTGTGGCCGCTGTGGAAGCGCTGGGTGACCTCGCCGGCGGCCGGGCAGGCCGCCGTGGCGGCGACCGCCCGGACGGCCGCCGGCGCGGCCGCCGGGACGACGGTCCCGGCGGCGGCGGGCGGGGCCGCGAGCAGTACGGGCGTGAGGGCCGCGGTCACGGCCAGCAGGACCCGCAGGACGCCGCGGGCGCGGCCCGCTCGACGGATCCGCGGGGAGCGTGGGGCGCCTGGGGCGCGCGGGGAAAGAGCGGGCAGCACGTCGTGGTCCTCCGTCAGGCCTTGCGCAGCCGCGCGACGACGCCGTCGATGTCGCGCTGCAGCATGTCGTGGCGGATGAAGTGGCCGCCGGGCAGCTCGTACGACTCGTGCGGGATCCCGGCCCGGTCGAGCAGCGAGCGGAACTCGCGCTGTCCGGCGAGGACGTGCGTCTCGTTGGCGGTGTCGAACCAGCTGACCGGGTCGGGGCTGGTGCCGGCGACGAGGAAGACCCGCTTGTTGCGGTAGCTCTCGATGCGCTGCACCGGGTTGTCGGCGCTGACCCGGGCCTCGTCCCAGAACGGGGCCCCGTAGACCGTGCCGCCGCCCAGGTCCAGGGCGGAGGTGGCGTTCGCCCAGTGGACCACGGTGCCGTTGTCGCGGCGCAGGCTGGCCGGGCCCGAGTGGGCGCTCACCGAGGCGAAGTGCCCGTAGTACTTGGCGGCGTACTTCAGCGCGCCGAAGCCGCCCATGGAGAAGCCGGAGACCGCCCGCCCGTCGTACTCGGCGAAGGTGCGGAAGTTGGCCTCCACCCACGGGAGAAGCTGGTTGATGTGGAAGTGCTCCCAGTTGCGGGGGCCCACGTTGGAGCTGACCGGGTTGGAGTACCAGCCCAGGTGGCCGCCGTCGGGCATGACGACGATCAGCCGGCGGCCGGCCGTCCAGTCGCGGATCCGCTCGCGGTCGAAGGTGATGAAGTCCTGGTCGCTGCCGCCGCCGTGGAAGAGGTAGAGCACGGGGTAGGTGCGGCCGCTGTAGTGGTAGTCGTCCGGGAGCAGCACGTTGACGCCGGGGTTCCAGCCGATCGCGTCGGTCGCGAAGCGGTAGTACCACATGCGGTAGTCGCTCTCGTTGCGGTCCACGATCCGCAGGCCGAAGCCGTCGCCGGCCGCGGCGGCCGAGGAGGCCGAGCCGAGCACGCCTCCGGCGCCGAGGGCCAAGGCGGCGGAAAGGCCGCCGGCGGACTTGAGGATGCTCCTGCGGGTGGGGGGCTGCGCGGTCAACGGGGGACCTCCTGGTCGTCGCGCGACGGTACCGGTGGATCGGCATCAGGACGCTAGCGACGCGTCCCGGCGCGAGGAATCCGGAACCTTACGGACTGACAAAGGCGGCCGGTCGGGCTACCGGCGGAGGTTCGCCCGTACGGCTCAGAGGCCCGCCGGTCCCAGGAGGCGGCGCAGGGCCTCGTAGCCGCGCCGGTCGTACGGGTCGCCGAGGTCGACGAACACGGTGTGCAGGGCGCCGTCGCGGGTGTACACGTCGAGGTGGCCGCTGGAGTAGGAGGGGCGGCGGCCGGTGGCCCACTCGGCGGACTCGATCTCGGCCGGGTCGAAGCTCCGGGAGCCGAGCCGGACGGACTCCCCGGGCAGCAGGAAGCCGGGGTCCAGGTCGTGCAGCAGCGTGCGGGCCTGGCTCGCGGTCCGCTCGTCGGCTCCGGCGAT
The DNA here is from genome assembly GCF_055582325.1 of Streptomyces sp. NPDC042100. NCBI lineage: Bacteria > Bacillati > Actinomycetota > Actinomycetes > Kitasatosporales > Streptomycetaceae > Streptomyces > Streptomyces sp. NPDC042100. The sequence continues at coordinate 130,562 of NZ_JBVJDK010000014.1, read as the reverse complement.
CGCCCGCAGATACACCTCGCGCGCCTCGGGCAGCCGGTCGCGGGCGGACTCGACGAGCCGCCGGTGCGCGCGGTGGGCGGTGTCGCCGCGGAAGGGCGGCTCCATGGCGCGCAGCCACAGGGCGCCGGCCTCGTCGGTCGCGCCCTCGTCGGCGGCGAGTCCGCCGAGGTTCAGCAGCGCCTTGCGGGCGTGCTCGGGGTGCCCGCTGCCGAGGGCGCGCCGGTACAGCTCGCGGGCGTGCGCCCGGTCGCCGGAGCGCTGCTCGAAGACCGCGTAGTTGAACAGGGACTGCGGGGCGTGGTCGGGGTGCCCGGTGGCGATGGCCCGCTCGAAGGCCTCGCGGGCGGCGGCGGCGCGCCCGTCCTGGGCCTCCAGGACGGCGAGGTTCGCGAGGGCCATGGGCCCGATGTCGGGGTGTCCGGAGCGGGCGGCCCGCTGGAACGCCTCCCGCGCGCCGTTCACCCACCCGGCGGTCCGGTCCTGGACCCCCTGCTCGAACGCCGCCCGGGCGGCGGCCTCGATCGTGTCGGGGGTGCGGCCCGTGCCGCCGCCGTCCGTCGTGCCCGCCGCCCCGCCCGCCGCCCCGTCCGTCGTGCCGTCCACCGTCGCGTCGTCCCCCAGGTCGCCCCGTATGCCGTCCACCACCGTCAACTCCCCTCGTCTCCCGTCGTCTCCCCCCGGGTACGCGCCCACTCGCACCCCGGGCACGCCCCTCCCGTACTCCCGCAACTGGCTTACTGCCGTACTCCCGTACGCGCCCCGTCGCCCCCTCGTCCGCGCCGGACCGGTCGCTCAGCGGACCTCGGCCGCGATGCGGCGGGCGCAGTCCAGTGCCTCGGTGTGCGTGGTGTCCACCTCCAGGTCGTAGCGGACGCCCTCGTGGACCTGCCCGGCCTGGAGCGCGGCCATGCCGGGGGTGCGGTCGCCCCGGGCGGTCTCGCGGCCGGTGGCCACCCCGGCGTCGCAGCGGACGCCGACCCACAGCACGTCGAGTCCGTCGAGGTGCCGCAGCCAGCGCCGCTGGGAGGCGGCGCCGCCGAGGAAGACCTCGTCGACGACGATCCGCGCGCCCGCCCGGGCCATCGCCGCGATGCCCGCCGTCCACGCCTCCTCCAGCCTGCCGAACTCGGCCCCGACGCTGACCCCGCCGTCCTCGGCGAACGCGATGCCGTCCTCGGACGCGCGCATCCGGGCGGGCAGCGCGTCCACGAACGCGTCGGTGCCGAAGGCGAGCCAGGGGCCGGGGAGCACGGACTGGAGGCAGCGTACGATTCCGGACTTGCCGGCGCTGGAGCCCCCGTTGAGGATGATCACCTGAGTCGTCACCGCGCCACCCTAGGCACAGGGGCACGGCCCGGGGAAACGCGTTTCGGCCCGGGCCGCCCCGTCTCAGTCACGGGTGATCCGGTGTACGTACGGGGGTGCGGCGTCGGGCAGATACGCGGGCCAGCCCGGGTCGCCGGTCGCGGTGAAGGCGGCCAGCGCGCCGCTGAACGCACGGGCCAGCTCCCGGTCCCGCGCGTCGACCGGGCCGAGCATCGGGGCGCCCGCGTAGGCGTCGAGCCGGTCGAAGGCGAAGGGCAGGTCGGCGCAGTGCGGGGCGCCGAGTCCGGGCACGGCGGTGGAGGCGCGGGCGAAGCGGTAGACGTGGGCCGGGGTGCCGTGGGCGGCGCAGGCGCGGGCGAGGGTGTCGACGCCCTCGCCGAACGCGGCCCGGGTGACGCCCGCGACGAGTTCGGCCGGGGCCTCGGGCCCGAGGAAGGCGGCGGCCTCGTGCTCGGTGCTGCCGACGAGGACGCCCTTGCCCGCGAGCGCCCCGGCGGCGAGGGCCGTCGGCCAGGCGGTCCGGTGCCCGGCGCCGCCGAGGACGGGGTGCAGGGGCGGGGAGGCGTCGCGCGGGCGGGCGAGTTCGGTCGCCACGCGCGCGTACGTGTCGAGGAGTCGGGGGACGGGCACCTCGCTCAGGGCCTCGGCGAGTCCGGCGCCACGGGCGAGGCCGAGCGCGGCGAGGAAGTGGTCGGCGGCGCGGTCGGCGTCCTCGGGCCGCTGCGGGAGGAGGCTCCAGGGGCCGCTCTGCAGGACGAGCCGGTGGACCAGCGGGCCGGTCTCCGGGTCGAGCGCGAGGGCGAGGGCGGAGTACGCGCCCGCCGACTGCCCGCCGACGGTGATCCGCGCGAGGTCCCCGCCGAACGCGCCGACGGTGTCCCGGACCCAGCGCAGGGCGGCGGCCTGGTCGCGGGAGCCGAGGTTGTCGGCGCCCAGCTCCGGCAGGCTGAGGTAGCCGAGGGGCCCGAGGCGGTAGTTGGCGGTGACGACGACCACGTCCCCGGCGGCTGCCAGCCGGGCCCCGTCGTACCAGTCCCAGCCGCTGGAGCCGCTGCTGAAGCCGCCGCCGTGGAACCAGAGCAGCACCGGGCGGCGCCGGTCCGGGCCGGTGGCCGGGGTCCAGACGGTGAGGTGGAGGCAGCCGGCCTCGTCGCCGTCCGGGACCCGGTCGCCCATCACCCCGGCGAGGCGGCTGGGGCCCTGCGGCACCGACGGGCCCGGGCGCGTGGCGTCGCGGACGCCGGGCCAGCCGGGGTGGGCGGCGGGCGGCCGGAAGCGGAGCGGGCCGACGGGCGGGGCGGCGTACGGGATGCCCCGGAACGCCGTCACCCCGGGCACCCCGGGGTCCGGCACGCCCCGCAGGCGCCCCTGCGGGATCTCCAGGACCACGCCCGCGGCCTCGCCCCCCGCACCCGTCATGCGGTCGCCCGCGCTGCTGTCCGTGCTGCTGTCTGCGCTGCTGTCGTCCCTGGTCACTCGCCCAGTCTGCCCGCACCGTCCGCCGCCTTCGGCGCGGGGCCGAGCACCCGGTCCAGATACGGGTTGGCGAAGAGGCCGGTCGGGTCGACCTCGTCCCGTACGTTCGTGAAGGCGTCGAAGCACTCGTAGCGGGGGCGCAGCGCGGCGGCGTCGAGATCGTGCATCTTGCCCCAGTGGGGGCGTCCGCCGAAGGAGCCGAGGATGTCCTGGCAGGCCCGGAAGTACCGTTCGTGGGGCATCCGGTGGTACTGGTGGAAGGCGATGTAGCAGCTCTCGCGCCCGTACGCGGTGGAGAGCCAGACGTCGTCGGGGGCGGCGAAGCGGACCTCCAGCGGGAACGACACCCGCTCGTCGTGGCGGTCGATCCACGCCTTGATCTCGCGCAGCGCGTCCACGGCGTCCTCGCGGGGGATGGCGAACTCGCCCTCGTGGAAGCGCACGTCGCGGACCGAGGCGAAGACCTTGTACGAGAGGTCGGTCCACTCGCGGGCGGACATGGCGCGGGCGGCGAAGCGGGTGATGGGCGGCACGAGCCCCGGGAAGCGGGTGCCGAGCCGGTTGAGCAGGTCGAAGCCGGGGCCGCTGACGGCCTCGTCGAGCTTCCGGGAGAGCTCGCCGATCGGCTTCAGCGGGGTGTCGCCGGGGAGCCGGGTGAAGCTGCGGGTGAGCGTGGTGCCGCTGTGCGGGAACCAGAAGAACTCGAAGTGGTCGTTGGTGTCGGCGAGTTCGTGGACCCGGGCCAGGGTCTCCTCGACCGGGCGGGCCTCGTCGCGGGCGTGCAGCGCGAAGAGCGGCACGCACTGGAGGGTGACCCGGGTGAGGATGCCGAGCGCGCCGAGTCCGACGCGGGCGGCGGCGAAGAGCTCGGGCCGTTCCTCGGCCGAGCAGCTGACGAGGGTGCCGTCGGCCAGGACCAGTTCCAGGGCCCGCACCTGGGTGGCGATGCCGCCGAAGCCGGTGCCGCTGCCGTGGGTGCCGGTGGAGATGGCGCCGGAGACGGTCTGGCGGTCGATGTCGCCGAGGATCTCCAGGGCCAGCCCGTGCTCGGCGAGCAGCGGGTTCAGCCGCCACAGCGGCATCCCCGCGCCGACCGTGACCAGGCCGGTCGTGCGGTCCACCGATTCCAGCGTCGCGAGCCGGTCCAGGCGGAGCTGGACGTCGGGGGCGACGGCGACGGAGCTGAAGGAGTGCCCGGCGCCGACGGCCTTGACCCGGTTCCCGGCGCGCGCGGCGGCCGTCACGGCCGCCGCCACCTCGCCGGCGTCCATGGGGCGGATCACCCGTACGGGGCTGGCGTGCTCGCTGCCCGACCAGTTGCTCCACGTGCCCGCCACGTTCGTCATGCCCGGGGTCCTCTCGCAGGGTTCGGCGGTCCGCGCGCCGTAGCGGACGCGGTGCACGGAAGACTGAACTCGGTCAGTTGTCCAAGTCAAGCGTCCTGAACCATTGACTTGGACGGGTGACCGGGAGATGGTGACGGCCCGAACCGCGCAGTCAGGGGAGCAGCCATGCCGGCCACCACCGCACTCCGCGCCGCCGCCGCGCCGATGTCCTTCGAGGAGCTGCGCCGGGTCACGGCCGAGCTCAGTCCGCCGTTCGCCGTGGTCGACCTCGGGGCGCTGCACGCGAACGCGGCGGGGATGGCCCGGCGGGCCGGCGGCAAGCCGATCCGGCTCGCCAGCAAGTCGCTGCGCTGCCGGCCGCTGATCGAGCGGGTCACCGGACTGGCGGGCTTCTCCGGCGTCCTGGCGTTCACGCTGCCGGAGGCGCTGTGGCTGGCCCGTACCGCCGACGCCTCGGTGGGCGACATCCTGGTCGGCTACCCCTGCGTCGATCCGGCCCCGCTGCGCGCCCTCGCCGCCGACGAGGCCGCCGCCGCCCGGGTCACCGTCATGATCGACTCGCTGGAGCACCTCGATCTGCTGGACGCCGTGCTCGGCGCGGACGGTCCGGCCGTGCGGGTCTGCCTCGACCTGGACGCCTCGCTGCGGCTGCTCGGCGGCCGGGTGCACCTGGGGATGCGCCGCTCGCCGCTGCACAGCCCGGCCGCCGCGGCGGCGCTGGCGCGGGCCGTCGTGGCCCGGCCTCGGCTGCGGCTGGTCGGCGTCATGTCGTACGAGGGGCAGATCGCGGGGGTCGGGGACGACCAGCCGGGCTCGCCGCTGACCCGCTCGGTGCTGCGCCTCGTCCAGCGCACCTCGGCCCGGGAGCTGCGCGCCCGGCGGGCGGCGGCGGTCCGCTCGGTGCGGGAGGTCGCCCCGCTGGAGTTCGTGAACGGCGGCGGGACCGGCAGCCTGGAGGGCACCTCGGCGGAGCCGGCGGTCACCGAGCTGGGGGCCGGCTCGGGCATCTACTCCCCCACGCTGTTCGACCACTACCGCGCCTTCCGGCCGGTGCCCGCCGCGTACTTCGCGCTGGACGTGGTGCGGCGGCCCGCGCCCCGGCATGTGACGGTCCTCGGCGGCGGCTGGATCGCCTCGGGCCCGGCGGGCGCGGACCGGCTGCCGGTGCCGGTGTGGCCGACGGGGCTGCGGATGCTGGCCCAGGAGGGCGCGGGTGAGGTGCAGACCCCGCTGACCGGGGACGCCGCCGACGCGCTGCGCCTCGGCGACCGGGTCTGGTTCCGGCACGCGAAGGCCGGGGAGCTGTGCGAGCGGGTGGACCGGCTGCACCTGGTGGAGGCGGGCCGGATCGTGGACGTCGTGCCGACCTACCGGGGCGAGGGCCACGCCTTCCTGTGACGCTTCCGCCGGTCGCCGTCACGCCTACGCCGGTTCCCGCGACGCTTCCGCCGGTCGCCGTCACACTTCCGCCGGTTCTCACGCCGCCACCGGTCGCCGTAACGCCTCCCACCGGACCGCGCCGGCACCGTGCGCCCCGGCTCGGGATAGCGTGCTCCGACGTTCCCCCTCACCTCCGGGAGTTCCCATGGGCCGCCGATCCGCCGACGAGCGCCGCGAGCAGCTGATCGACGCGGCGATCCGGGTCATGATCCGCGACGGCGTGGCCAAGGCGACCACCCGGGCGGTGGTCGCGGAGGCGGGGCTGCCGCTGGGTGCGTTCCACTACTGCTTCCGGGCCAAGGAGCAACTGCTGCACAGCGTGATCGAGCGGATCATGCTGCGCTCCCTGGACCCGCCGGCCCTGCCTGCCCTGCCTGCCCCGCCTGCCCCGCCTGCCCCTAGGGAGGCGGAGGGCTCGCCCACGGTCGACGAGGTGGTCCGGGGCACCCTGCGCGCCTACTGGGCCAGGGTCCGGGCCAACCCGGACGAGCACCTGCTGACGTACGAGTTGACGCAGTACGCGCTGCGCAAGCCGGGGCTCGCCGATGTGGCCAGGGGCCAGTACCGGCACTACACCGAGGTGAGCCTGCGGCAGTTGGAGTCGATCGCCCGCCGCTCCGGCGCCGAGTGGACCCTGCCGCTGCCGGTGCTGGCACGGTACGGGCTGAGCGTGCTGGACGGGCTGACGCTGAACTGGCTGATCGACCGGGACGACGCGGCGGCCTCGGCGGCCCTCGACACCTACGCCGACCATCTGGTCACGCTGGTCAGGCCCGTGGCGGAACCGGCCGCCGCGCGCTGACCCGTATGGCAGTGTTCGGAGTACGGCAAGCACCACCACCCGATCCTGGAGCCGCACGTGCACACGCTGAGCCACGCCGACGTCAAGACAGCAGCCGACCGGATCGCCGGCCAGGTCCGACCCGTCACGGTCGCCCCCGGTGACGGCGACGGGGTGTGGTTCGCCCTCGAACTGATGCAGCACACCGGTTCCTTCAAGGCGCGCGGCGCGCTGAACTTCCTGCTGGCCCACCGCGAGGCGGGGACCCTGCCCGCGGCCGGGGTCACGATCGCGTCCGGCGGCAACGCGGGGCTCGCCTGCGCCTGGGCGGCCCGCCGCCAGGACGCGCGGGCCACGGTCTTCCTGCCGACGACGGCGCCGAAGCTGAAGGTGGAGCGGCTGCTCGGCTACGGGGCGGACGTGCGGCTGGTCGGCACCGAGTACGCGGAGGCCCTCGCCGCCTGCGAGACCTTCGCGGCGGAGACCGGGGCGCTGGCCTCGCACGCGTACGACCACCCGCTGATCGCCGCGGGCGCGGGCACCCTGCTGGAGGAGGTCCGGCGGGGGCTGCCCGGCCTGGACACGGTGGTGGTCTCGGTCGGCGGCGGCGGGCTGTTCGCCGGGGTGGCCGCCGCGGCCCGCGAGCACGGCGTCCGGGTGGTGGCGGTCGAGCCGGAGAACTGCCGGGCGCTGGGCGCGGCGCTGGAGGCCGGGCGGCCCGTGGACGTGACGGTGGACTCGGTGGCGGCGGACTCGCTGGGCGCCCGCCGGGTCTCGGCGGCGGCGCTGGAGGCGGCCCGGCAGGACGACGTCCGGGCCGTGCTGGTCACCGACGCCGAGATCGTGCGGGCCCGCCGGGCCCTGTGGGACGAGCGGCGCCTGGTGGTCGAGCACGCCGCCGCGACCGCCCACGCCGCCGTGGGCGCGGCCTACCGGCCGGAGCCGGGCGAGCGGGTCTGTGTCGTGCTGTGCGGCGCGAACACGGACCCGTCCGACCTGGTCTGAGCGGGGGCGGGAGGCCGGGCGCCGGTCACTCGAAGCGCGAGGGGTCGCCCGCGCCGCGCCGGATGATCTCGGCCTCCCCGCCGGAGAAGTCGACGACCGTGGTCGGCTCGGTGCCGCAGTCGCCGGAGTCGACCACGGCGTCCAGGACGTGGTCGAGGCGCTCCTTGATCTCCCAGCCCTGGGTCAGCGGCTCGGCCTCGTCGGGCAGCAGCAGGGTGCTGGAGACCAGCGGCTCGCCGAGCTCGGCGAGCAGGGCGCGGGTCACGGTGTGGTCGGGGATGCGGACGCCGACCGTCTTCTTCTTGGGGTGCTGGAGGCGGCGCGGGACCTCCCGGGTGGCGGGCAGGATGAAGGTGTAGCTGCCCGGGGTGGACGCCTTGATGGCCCGGAACACGTCGTTGTCGACCTGGACGAACTGTCCGAGCTGGGCGAAGTTCTCGCACACCAGGGTGAAGTGGTGCCGGTCGTCAAGGTGCCGGATCGAGCGGATGCGCTCCAGTGCCTCGTGGTTGCCGAGCCGGCAGCCGAGCGCGAAGCAGGAGTCGGTGGGATACGCGATGAGGGCGCCGGCCCGGAGGCTGTCGACGACCGTGCCGATGGTGCGGGTCTGGGGGGTCTGCGGATGAACGTCGAAGTACTTGGCCATCATCCGACCCTAACGGGAATCCGCTCTTCCGGGAGGGTGGCGTCGGGCCACGGCGGGAAACACCTCGCCCTCCGGGACCGCGAGGGGTCCCGGAGGGCGAGGGTTCTCATGACCGGATCACGAGCGGGTCAGGCCGGGGTCACCAGGTGCCCTGGAGGGACTGCCAGCTCTTCAGGCCGTTCTCGAAGCCTCCGTCGGCGCGTCCCTTGAAGGTGTACGCCGAGGTCGTGCCCTGGCTGTCGTTGTACATGATCGCGATGTCCTCGCGCCCGTCGTGGTCCGTGTCGCCGGAGACGGGGAACGAGGCATCCTGGACGTGCCAGGTGTTCGCGGGCGCCTGCCAGCTGCGGACGTCGTCGTTGAGCGTGCCGTCGGCCTTGGCCGTCAGCGTGAACAGCGAGGAGTTGCCGTAGCCGTAGTCGTACATCACGGCGAGGTCGGCGCGGCCGTCGCCGTTGTAGTCGCCGGCGGTGAGCTTGGAGCGCCACCACTCCCACTGGCCCGGGTTCCGGTGGAAGGACGGGGTGGTCGTCGCGAAGCCACCGTCGGCCTTGCTCAGCATGGTCCAGGCGGTGACCGAGCCGTCGTTGTAGCCGTAGAAGGCGACGAGGTCGTCGCGGCCGTCGCCGTTGAAGTCGCCGCCGACGAACTTGGTCTGGCCCTGGCACCAGTTGCCGCCGCCGGAGCGCCAGCTCCCGAAGATGTTCTTGAACGTGCCGTCCGCGTTCGACAGGAAGGTGTAGGCACCGGTGTCGCAGTTGCCGTGGTCGAACATCATGGCCACGTCGTCGCGCCCGTCGCCGTTGAAGTCGCCGGCCACCAGCTTGCCCTTGGCGGCGTCCCAGTTGCCCGGGCCCGTGTAGGCGCTGCGCGCGATCGAGGTGAAGGTGCCGTCGGCCTTGCCCAGGAAGGTGAACATGCCGCTGGAGCCGTCACCGTAGCCGTAGAGCGCGGCCAGGTCGTCCCGGCCGTCCCCGTTGAAGTCGCCGGAGACCCACTGGGACTGCGAGACCCGCCAGGTCCAGGCGCCCTGGGTGTGGGCGGCGACGGGGGCCGCGAAGCCGCCGTCGGCCTTGGCCGCGTGGGTGAACAGGCCCATCGCGTCGCTGCCGTAGTCGTAGACGGTGGCCAGGTCGGAACGGCCGTCGCCGTTGAAGTCGCCCGACAGCTCCTTGCGGACGCCGTCCGTGCGGTCGGTCCAGTGGTGCTCGACGGAGACGCCGGTCCACCGGTTGTGCCGGATGTAGCCGTTCTGGAAGTCGGTCCGGGGACCGCCCGTGACGTCGTACTCCTCCGACTGCGGGTAGCCGAGCCAGCTCTTGCCGCCGCCCAGCTCCAGCCACTTGTTGCGGATGGTGCCCCACACGCCCCAGGCCTGGCCCGTGGTGGTGGTCCAGAAGATGGAGCGGGTGTCGGAGGTCTCGCCGCGGCGCCGGAAGTGGTTGTAGCGGCCGATGCCGTCGTCGACGTTGGTCTCGTCGGTGGTCGGGTAGCCGAAGCCGGACGGGCCGCCGAGCTCCAGGTACTTCTTGTAGATGGTGCCGTGGATGGAGCGTCCGCCGAAGTCGTACGTCCAGTAGATGGCGCCGTCGCCGCCGGAGCCCCGGAAGGTGGTGACCCAGGCGTCGCTCTCGAAGGTGGTCGACTCGTCGGAGGTCGGGTAGCCCAGGAAGCCCCGCTCGGCGCCGAGCGAGCGCCAGTAGTCGCGGATGCCGTTCTGGACCATCCAGGCGCCGGTGGTCGGGTGCCAGTAGATGGAGGCGTTCTCGCCGTTCTGGCTGTTGTGGCGGATGCCGGCGTAGCGGCCCTCGCCGTCCGCGGCGACCAGGACGTCCGTGGTCGGGTAGCCGTAGCCGCTGGGGCCGCCCTTGGCCAGGTACTTGGCGAGGATCGGGCCGCACAGGCTGTGGGTGCCGGTCGCGGCCGAGGTGAAGCTCTGGCACTCGGTCCAGGGGGTGCCGCCGAGGACGAGCCTGCGGCCCGCGCCGAAGACGGAGCCGCCGCTGGGGGCGCGGCCGGGGAACTCGGTGATCTCGCCGGTGGCGTCGCGCGACCACAGGTCGGCGTAGCCGTTGCCCTCGAAGTCGCCGTTGCTCTGGAGGTGCTGCGGCGAGGTGAAGCCGGTGGCGACGGCGGTGGCGCGGGCGGCGGCCTCGCCGTAGACCGCGAGGTCGGCGGCGGTGGTCGCGGCCGGGTCGGTGGTGGTCCGGCTGGTGTACTGGTGGATCTTGCCGGTCACCTTGTCGCGGGCCCAGATCTCGGGCAGCCCGTCGCCGTTGAGGTCGCCGGGGGCGATCAGGGTCATGTTCTGCCAGTCGGCGTTGCCGAGCAGGATCGGCGGGACGAGGCCCTGCTCGGTGACGTCGAGGTAGCCGCCCGTGGTGCCGAGGTACAGGTAGAGCTGGGCGCCCGCCTTGACCAGCAGGTCGGGCTGGTCGTTCGCGTCGACCCTGCCGTCCTTGGAGTCGTCGTCGACGCTGCCGATGACGAGGACCTGGTCGGCGTGGGCCCAGTGGTCGTTCTCCTCCATGACGGTGGCCAGCGGGATGCGGTTGGCGTCGATGGGCTGGAGGTCGCCGTCGCCGTTGCCCGGGTAGACGATCAGGTCGTTGCGGCTGCCGTCGGGGGACGGGCGCAGCGCGACGAGGTCCTCGTAGTAGTCGGTGTTCCAGCTGCCCCGGTGGGACAGGGACACGGCGTCGCCGAAGGGGCCCCGGTTGGTCAGCTTCTTCGACAGGTCGAAGGTGCCGTCGCCCTTGCCGGGGTGCATCCACAGCTGCCCGGAGCCCGGGTCCACGCTCCAGATGTCGACGGTGCCGTCGCCGTTGAGGTCGCCGGGCTTGTCACGGGTCGGCTTGCGCTTGGCGTAGAAGAGGTACGCCTTCAGGTCGGAGCGGTTGCCCGCCGCGTCGAGGCTGCGGACGAAGAGGGTCTGCGGGCCCGTCGTGGACGGGGTGTACTCGACGGTGGCCTCACCGCCGGCCTGGGCGGGGGCGGCCTCGCGCACCTTCGGGTCGGACTCGGTCCACCACTGGTACTTCACGACGTCGGACTCGCCGTTGGCGTTGAAGGTGAAGGCGCCCTTGGTGCGGGCCTCGGAGGTCTTGTCCGGCTCGTTCTCGGGGAACTGCGCCGAGGAGACCTTGGGCGGGTGGCCGGGCCGGGTCGCGTCGATGCTGAAGACGCACTGGCCGGCCCACGGTCCGGCGGCGTAGTCGTCGAGCGCGCGGACGTCCCAGCGGTAGGTGCCGGTGGGGAGCTCGGCGGCGGGTATGCGCACCTGGGCGACGTTGCCGCTGGTGACCCACACCTGGGGCCGCTTGATGGTGCCCCAGTAGTCCTTGTCGTTCCAGAGGTTGAACTCGGCGCGGATGCCGCTGTCGTCGGCGTCCGAGACGCGGGCGCGCAGCACGACCTCGTCGGTGGTGCCGATCATGCCGCCGCCGCAGGACACGGAGGGGTCGGAGCCGCGCTCGCCGACGGGGTCGGGCACGGTGTTGTACTGGGTGGAGATGCGGGCGCTGTCCGGGTTCATCTTGCGCCAGGACACGTCGACGGTGTCGTTGGCGGACCTCAGGCCCATGGTCCAGGCGGGCCAGTGCCAGCGGGCCGCGTCGGCGACGGCGGAGGTGACGTTGAGCTCGATCAGGTCGCCGTCGCCGGGGCAGTTGCGCCCGCCGAAGGACTGGCCGGAGGAGTCCACCATGCGCTTCCAGGCGGGCTGGTTGTTCCAGGTGGTGCCGCCGCCGATGCCGTCGGTGTCCCAGATCTGGATGTCACCGGACTTGCAGCTCCAGGAGCCCGCGTACTTCTGCTGGATGCGGAAGGTCGACGACAGGATCTGCTTGTCCCACAGGGCGCCCATGCCGACCTGGAAGAAGGTCTTCGCGCAGACGACGTTGTTGTTGTTCGCGGCGTCCTTGGCGCAGCCGACCCGGGCCTCCTTGCTGAGGGTGCCGCCGTTCCAGTAGTTGGTGTTGGCCGAGTTCGGGAAGGAGTTGTGCTTGTACGCCAGGGCCCACGCCGACTTCCAGTCGTCGCGCCACTGGGGGTCGATGACGACGGGGTAGCGGGTGCCGGGGGCGGTGAGCAGCTTCCGGTCGGGCGTGAGGGTGAGCGTGCCGCCCTTGAGCGCCACGCCGAGGTCGGCCTGCCGGGTGCCGGTGGAGATGCCGTCGACGGCGGGGACCCGGTCGGCGACCGGGGCCGGGGCCGCGGACTCGGCCTTGGCGGTGCCGGCGGCGGTACGGGCCTGGGGCGCGGCGGCGGTGCCGGTGGCCCCCGCCGTGGTCTCGGTGGCCGGGCGGTCGGCGCCGGAGTCCCACATCTGGGGCTTGGCGGAGGTGAAGAGGGCCTTGCCGGAGGGGTCGAGGGCCCGCAGTTCGCCGTTGGCCTCCTTGCGGAGGGTCACGCCCTTGCCGGTGAGGCCGAAGCCGAGGGAGGCGAGGGCCGGGTCGTCGGCCGCCGCGCGGTTCTTGACGACCAGCTGGTGCGAGAAGCCGGTGACGTCGGCGGTGACCCGCAGGTCCACACCGCGCAGCACCTCGGGGTAGACGGCGGTGTCGCCCTCGACGCGCGGGGCGGGCAGCGGCTTGGGCCAGGTCAGGGAGATGTCCCGGCCGTCCTTGCGCATGGTGACGAGCGGGGCGGTGCCGCCGCCGGAGAAGCTGAGGCCGACGCGGGTGGCGCGCGGGCCGATCCGTCCGTCGCGCTGTCGGCTCAGGCCCGTGTCCGCGGCCACCAGCTTCCCGTCGCGGCGGACGCGGATCGGGGTGAGGGCGTGGTTCTGGGTGAACGTGCCGTCGGGGTTGGCCCAGACGTCGTCGGTCTCGGTGCGCTTGGAGGGGAGTTCGACGGGCTTGCCGGAGCGCTTGGCCGCCGCGCTCGCGGCGGCGTGCAGGGCGGTCTCGGCCGGGTCCGCCGTACGGCCCTTGGCCGCGGCGGCGTCCGAGGCGGCCTTGGTACGGCCGGAGGCGTCCGCCGGGCCGTCGGCGACGGCCTCGGTGACGGGCAGCGCGGCCAGCAGCGCGGCCGCCAGGAGGGCGGCGGTGGCGCGGGTGGCCGTGGCGCGGGCGGCCGGGGTGCGGCGGGGCGGATCGTCGACGCGGGGGCGCGTCGGGGTGGGTCTCACTGAGCGGGTCCTCGGTGGTCGGTCGGTCACCGCGCCGGAGCGGGTGTCCGAGATCGGTCGCCCGGGACCGCACCACGAGGACGCCTTTCGGCCACCTCGACGGTCGGCCGTGGGCGTTCGATTATTTGTAGCAGCAGCGGGGCATCCCGCGTGAGCCCGATCCCGGTGGGCGTCCCCCAGGGGACGGCCCGCCGAAGGGCAGGTTGACGGAGGCTCACATTCCGCCGTTCTCCGCGGTTTTATCCAAGACGACCTGCCCCTTTCTCCTGATACACCCTCACCCGGCAGGTGCGGGGGCGCTCGACGCTCCGGGATGCCGACTGTTAGGTTCGGCGCCGTCCCATAAAGCGTGATCATGACACCTTCACGCTGCTCTCATCCTGGTCTCATGGAGTGTTCGAATCTTGAGAAGATCCAAGGCGCACGCCTGGCGTGCGCCTCTGAGGCGTGCCTGGCGGTGGCCGATACCGCTGCTGGCACTGAGCCTGCTGACCACCGGACTCACCCCCGTGGATGCCGACGCGGCCTCCTCGGACCTGCGGCTCCCCGGTACCCAGCGGCTGACGAAGGTCGGCGGCGCCCCCGTCACCGGCAAGCCGGCGGCGGGCCCCGCCGAGTCCCAGCGCAAGACCTGGAAGCAACCGCCCACCATCGCGTGGCCGAAGGCGGGTTCGGCCGAGATCACGCTGCCGGCTCCCGAGATCGCGCCCACCGGGCAGCGGAATCCGGCCGCCCGTAGCACTCTCGCCGCCGCGAAGCCCGGCGCGCCGGGCAAGCCGGTCACGGCCGGCAAGGCGGTCCGCGCGGGCGCCCTGCCGGTGGCGGTCGCCGCGCTCCCGCCCGGCACCCCCGTCGCCCGGCCCGCCGGGACCGCCCCGGCCGGCGCGTCCGGACCGGACGCGCGCGACCTCGGGCGGTCCGCCGCAGGAGCGGACACCGCCCCGGTCACGGTCAAGGTCGGCCTGCTCGACCAGGCGGCGGCCCGCCGTGCCGGTCGCGCCGGCAGCCTGCTGCTCTCCGTCCAGCGCACCGACACCGGCGCCGCCCCGGCCCCGGTCTCGGTCGAACTCGACTACAACGCCTTCAAGAACGCGTACGGCGGCGGCTGGGGCTCCCGGCTCCGCTTCACCGCGCTCCCGGCCTGCGCCCTGACCACGCCGGACAAGACGGAGTGCCGGACCGGCACCCCGGTCACCACGGTCAACGACCCGGTCACCGGCAAGCTGGTCGCCACCTTCGACGCCCCGGCCCGGCCCGCCGCCGCGACCGGTGGCGCGACCGGTGGCGCCCGGCTCGCGAAGGCCGCCGCCGGCGCGCAGGCCGTGACGCTGGCCGCCACCGCGGGCGCGGACGGCGCCAACGGCACGTACAAGGCGACCTCGCTGAACCCGAGTGGCGCCTGGCAGGCGGGCGGCTCCGCGGGCGACTTCTCCTGGTCGTACCCGCTGGACATCCCCGCCTCGCTCGGCGGCCCCAGCCCCTCGCTGACCCTCGGCTACTCCAGCTCGACCATCGACGGCCGCACCAACGCCTCCGCACAGCAGACCTCCTGGGTCGGCGACGGCTGGGACCTGGCCTCGAACTTCATCGAGCGGTCCTATGTGCCGTGCAGCCAGGACAAGCGCCCGAACTCCGGGTTCAACAACCCGAAGGACGACACCGGCGACCTGTGCCACGGCGCGCCCATGGTCACGCTCTCCCTGAACGGCGGCTCCACGCAGCTCGTCCTCGACGACACCACCAAGAAGTGGCGTCCGGCCAAGGACGACGGCTCCCGGGTCGAGCTGCTCACCGGCGCCCAGAACGGGGACAAGGAGGGTGACCACTGGCGGTTCACCAACCCACAGGGCATCCAGTTCTACTTCGGCCTCAACCGGGTCCCGGGCTGGACGGCGGGCAAGCCGCTGACCAACTCCGCCTGGACCGTCCCGGTCTACGGCAACCACCCCGGCGAGCCCTGCTACAACGCCACCTTCGCGAACGCCGTGTGCGACCAGGCCTACCGCTGGAACCTCGACTACGTCGTGGACCCGCGCGGCAACGCCATGACGTACTGGTACGAGAAGGAGACCAACTACTACGGCTCCAACTACCAGATCGCCGGCGGCTCCACCGCCCGCTCCTACGACCGCTCGGGCTGGCTCGACCACATCGCGTACGGCCTGCGCGGCGACGCCCTGTTCGCCGAGCCGCCGGCCCAGGTGGACTTCGAGGTCGTCGAGCGCTGCCTGGCGACGGCGGACTTCGACTGCGCGCCCGGCAAGCTGAAGCCGGACGTCGACTGGAACATCGCCAAGCAGTGGCCCGACACCCCCGGCGACCAGCTGTGCGCCCAGGGCGAGGAGTGCAAGGGCCGGTTCACCCCGACCTTCTTCACCCGCAAGCGGCTGGCCGAGGTCACCACCACCGTCTGGAACGGCGTCGAGCGCAAGCCGGTCGACACCTGGAAGCTCGTCCAGGACTTCCCGATGACCGGTGACGGCACGGACTACCCGCTGTGGCTGTCCGAGATCCGGCACACCGGGCGCAACGGCGGGGACCTGCCGCTGCCGCCGGTGAGGTTCCGCGGCAAGCAGCTCGACAACCGGGTCGACGGCACCGGCGACGGCAAGCCGCCGTACAAGCGCTACCGCGTCGAGGCGATCGACACCGAGACCGGCTCGACGATCCTCGCGCACTACGCCGACACCCAGTGCACGACCACCGTCCTGCCCTCGTCCCCCGAGGCGAACAAGCTGCGCTGCTACCCGGTGATCACCGAGATCCCGGACCCGAACGACCCCAAGCGCGAGCGCAAGCTCTACGTCACCGACTGGTTCCACAAGCACGTCGTCGACTGGGTCCAGGAGGAGGACCGCAACGGCAACTCGCCGACGCGGCGCACCGAGTACCAGTTCCTCGGCGACCCGGCGTGGGCCTACGACGACGAGACCGAGATGATGCGGCCCAAGACCCGCACCTGGTCCCAGTGGCGTGGCTACGAGCGGGTCCGCACCCTCATCGGCGTGGCGCCGGACCGGCGCTCCCAGACGGAGACGCTGTTCTTCCGGGGCCTCGACGGCGACCGGGCGACGCCCACCGGCGGCGCCCGCTCGGTCAAGGTCAAGGACTCCGAGGGCAACGAGCTCCCGGACCACCGCCTCTTCGCCGGCCAGACCCGCGAGGTCCTGGCGTACGACGGCGAGGGCGGCCCGCTGGAGGCGGCGACCACGTACACTCCGTGGCTGCGCGGCCCCACGGCGACCCGCGTGCGCAAGGGCGCGGTCCCGGAGGAGGACATCGAGCCGCAGCAGTCGTTCGTCCAGCAGACGAGCGACGTGGCCTCCCGCATCCTCCTCTCCGACGGCCGCGGCTGGCGCCGCACGGCGATGCACACGGAGTACGACGACCGGGGCTTCGCCCAGTCGGTCTCGAACCGCGGCGACATCGCCGACCCGTCGGACGACAGCTGCACGCGGTACGAGTACGACGAGGACCCGGCGCGGTGGATCATCGCGCGGCAGAAGCGGGTGGAGTCCGTCGCGAAGGCGTGTGACGCGACGGACGTGGCGCGTCCGGCGGACGTGACGTCGGACGTGCGGATGCGGTACGACGCGGCCGGCAACGTGCAGTCCACCGAGTCGCTCTCGGGCTACTCGGGCGGCACGCCGCAGTACACGACGGACGGCAGCGCGGAGTACGACGCGTACGGGCGTCCGACGGCGACCACGGACGTGTTCGGCAAGGTCACGCGGACGGCTTACACGCCGGCGTCCGGTCAGATCGTGACGAAGGTCGTCACGACGAACGCCCTCGGTCACACCAAGACCACCGAGACCGACCAGGGCCGCGGTTCGGTGCTGGTCCAGACGGACGCCAACAACCGCAAGCAGGTCATGCGGTACGACCCGCTCGGCCGGCTCCTGAAGGTCTGGTCCCCGGACCGCGACCCGCAGACCAAGTCGCCGGACGGCGAGTTCGCGTACGACGTCCGCACCGACGGCCCGGTGGTCATCACCAACAAGGCCCTGCTGGACGACGGCACCTACCGCACCAGCTACGACATCTACGACGCGAGCCTGCGCATCCGCCAGACCCAGATGGAGGCGCTGGGCGGTGGACGGGTCATCACCGACACCTTCTACAACAGCCTCGGCCAGGTCTGGAAGAGCAACGGCGCCTACTACACCGAGGGCACTGCCTCGGGCGTCCAGTGGGGCCCGAAGGACAACGAGGTCCCGTCCTCGACGGTGACCCAGTACGACGGCTCCGGCCGTGCGACCGCGCAGATCTCCCGCAGGTTCGGCGTGGAGACCTCGCGGACCACGACCAGCTACGGCGGCGACAACATCACCGTCGACCCGCCGAAGGGCGAGACCCCGACCCGGGCCTTCCTGGACGGCGCGGGCCGCAAGACGGAGCTGCGCTTCTTCAAGGCGGACTCGCCGACGGGGGCGTACGACACGACGCGGTACACGTACAACCGGCGCGGCATGCTGGAGTCGGTCGTCAGCCAGGCCGGCGACAAGTGGGGCTTCGAGTACGACATCCGCGGGCGCCAGACCAAGCAGACGGACCCCGAGAAGGGCACGTCGACGATCAAGTACGGTGCCGGCGACCGGGTCGAGTCCGCCACCGACGCCCGCGGCAAGACCGTCGCACCGGAGTACGACGTGCTCGGCCGGGTCGTCGCCACGCACGAGGGCTCGATCACGGGCCCGACGCTGACGTCGACCACCTACGACGCCCTGCCTGGGGCGATCGGCCTGCCCGTCACCTCCACGCGCTACGTGGGCGGCAACGCCTACAAGCAGGAGATCACCGGCTACGACACCGAGTACCGGCCCACCGGGTCGAAGGTCACCATCCCTGCCTCGGAGGGGGCGCTCGCCGGTACCTACAGCTTCTCCAGCGGCTACCGGGCGAACACCGGCCTCAAGGCCTGGTCGATGCAGCCGGCAGTGGGCGGCCTGCCCAGCGAGATCAGCACGATGACGTACAACCACTTCGAGCTGCCTACGATCATGGGCGTCGGGGGGAAGGCGTTCGTCGGCAAGGTCGACTACTCGCCGATGGGCGACGTCCTGCGCACGGAGTCCGGACCCGCCGGCTCCCAGGTCTACGCGACGAACTACTACGACGAGCAGACCCGTGACCTCCTGCGGACCGTCAACGACCGCGAGGTGTCGCCGAGCCGGATCAACGACACGACGTACGAGCGGGATGACGTCGGCAACATCCTGAAGATCTCGGACACGGAGGGGTCAAGCGGCCCCACCGACGTCCAGTGCTTCACGTACGACTACCTGCGCCGCATGAACGAGGCATGGACCTCGACCGACGACTGCGCCGCCAAGCCCGGCTCCACCGGTCCCGGCTCCACCCCGTCGGTCGGCGGCCCGAACCCGTACTGGACCTCGTACAGCTTCGACGCGGCCGGCAACCGCACGAAGGAGATCCAGCACTCCCCCACCGGTGACCTCACCAAGGACGTCACCCGCCTCTACACCTACGGCACCCCGGGCCAGGCCCGCGCCAACCAGCTGACGAAGGTCGACACCTCCGGGCCGGGCGGGTCGCGCACCGAGTCGTACACGTACGACGAGGCGGGCAACACCCGTACGCGGACCATCCAGGGCAACACCCAGACCCTGGACTGGGACGTGGCCGGACAGCTCGCGAAGGTGACCAAGGGCACCGAGTCGACGGAGTTCGTCTACGACGCCGGCGGTAATCGTCTGATCAAGCGCGACCCGACCGGCACAACGCTCTACCTGCCGGGCACTCAGGTCAAGCTGACGGCGGCGGGCAAGCTGGAGGGCACGCGCTACTACGCCCACCCGGCCGGTCCGACCCTTGTGAAGACGGCCAAGGACGGCGTCATCACGACGTCCTATCTGATGGGTGACCAGAACGGCACGGCCACCACGTCCGTGGACACATCGACCTCCGCCATCACGCGCCGTAAGTTCACCCCCTTCGGCGAGGTGCGCGGTACGGCACCGTCCGTATGGCCGGGGAAGAAGGGCTTCGTCGGCGGAGAGATGGACGAGTCCTCGGGTCTGGTCCACCTGGGTGCTCGTGAGTACGACCCGGCAACGGGGCGGTTCCTTTCCGTCGACCCCATCGTCGACTACAACGAGCCCAAGCAGATGAACCCGTACGCCTACGCGAACAACTCGCCGGTGACGTACGCGGACCCGAGCGGTCTCTCGATCGCGCCTCCGGTGATGCCCGTCATGGACTTCACCGCGGCGGAGGAGGCCTGGGCCAAGATGGTCCAGGGCAAGAGCGCCCTGGACGTCGCCCTCGAGGTCGCCATCGGCATCCTCAAGGACGTCTCGGGCTACAACGACATCAAGGCCTGTCTCGGCGGCGACGGCTGGGCCTGCGCGGGTCTCGCCCTCGACGCGGCACTGCCCTTCGCGGGTCGTGCCAAGCGCATCCTGAAGGCCCTCGACCGGGCCTGGGAGGCCTTCAACAGCTGGGCTTCGAAGCTCGCCCTGGCCCGCGACATCATGCGCAGGGTCGAGCGTTACCAGCAGGCCATGGCCAAGTACGCCGAGGACCTGGCCGAGTGGAAACGCCAGATAGAGGAAGCTGCCGAACGCGCGAGAAAACTGGAGGAAGAGGCCGCGGCGGCCCGAAGAGCCGCCCAGGAGGCTGCTGCCGCAGCCGCCAAGAAGGCCGACGAGGCCGCGGCCACAGCAGCCAAGCAGGGCAAGTCTTCGGCCCAGAAGGCCAAGAAGGCCGACGGAGACGGAAAGTCCTCGAAGTCCTCCGAGTCCAAGAAGGCGGACGAGCCCAAGAAGTCGGGCGGCAAGGACAGCGACACCGGCGGCTCCGAGAAGGGCACGTGCAACAGCTTCGTGCCCGGCACTCAGGTGCTGATGGCGGACGGCTCCTCGAAGGCCATTGAGGACGTCGAGATCGGCGACCAGGTCGTCGCGACCGATGAGAAGTCGGGCGCGACGAAGGCCCGACCCGTCGTCGCCCAGATCATCGGCGAGGGGCAGAAGAACCTCGTCGAGATCAAGATCGACACCGACGGCTCCAAGGGCGACGCCACAGAGAAGCTCACCGCCACCGACGGCCACCCCTTCTGGGCCCCGGCCCTGGGAACGTGGCTGAAGGCCACCGACCTCACGGCGGGCGAGTGGCTGCGCACCTCGTCGGGATCATGGGTCCAGGTCACCGAGGTCAAGCGCTGGACCCAGCACAAGAAGGTCCGCAACCTCACCGTCGCCGGTGAGCACACGTACTACGTTCTGGCCGGGGTGAAGCCGGTCCTCGTACACAACTGCGAGGGAATCGACGACGACACTCACGGGAAGCTCCAGAAATCGCACGGCAATGACGTTGCCGATGGTGTCGACTACAATCACCAGCGCATGTGCACGGCCTGCAACACCGCACAGGAAGCGGCCGATCACAGCATCAAGGGAATCGGCAAGAACATCCAGGGACTGGCCAACTACCTGCGGGATCAACGCGATATGGGGATGACACACGTCGACCGGAGAAAACCGGGAACGACAGCCAGACGCGATGAGACGAGGCTGGACAAGGACGGCAGAGGAGTGACGATCGTCCAGAACTCCTACTACGTCCACGCCTATCACCAGTCACTGGATGAGTTCAACAGTATCTTCAACGCCCTAGGATGAGGCCAGTTGCTTCGCAGAGTCGGCCTCAGGGCCTTGGGGAACGGGTACATTCTCACTCTCACCCCCACCCAATTCGAGATGATCAGAAGAGTGCTCGTCCACCTGCATGGCGGTGGATACTCCGCGAGAATGGTCGCCCTCGCGACCGGAGAAGCCTCGCCGGATTTGCTCGCGCTGAGAAATCGAGAAGTGGACTTTCGATCGCCTGAGCGCATCGAGATTGAGGTGAGCGATGCCGATCTCCACGTCCTGCTGGGATCGTTGACGTTCACGTTCCTCAACCGCTCGTCAGAAGAAGCCTTTCATCAGAGAATCGGCTTCTACAGCGAGAATGTGCAGGTAGTGGCCCAGGCCATCTGCGGAGCAGTCGAATCACTGGGGATTCGAGATCCTGAACCCCCGGTGGGCGACGACGGGTCGCCCCGTACCGGCGGCTGACGCAACGCGGAAGCCCCGCCAGGGAATCTGGCGGGGCTTTCGCATGGGTGGGGCGGACCTGAGGCCTCAGACCGCCGGCACCGCGTACCCCAGCAGCGACGCGAAGTTCCCCGCGTACGCGTCGTGCGGCGCGGCGCCCTCCAGGCGGAGGAGGGCCTCGTCGTTCTCGCGGAGGGAGGACTCGTCGAGGTTGTGGGAGCCGGTGAAGGTCCACTTGGTGTCGGGGTGGCCCGCGTAGACGCCCTCGACCAGCAGGTACTTGGAGTGCAGCAGGTAGCCGTCGGTCGTCTTCAGCTGCTTCAGGGTGATGTTGGTGCGGCCCTTCAGCGTGGCGACCTCGTTGCTCTCGGCGTACACGATCTGCACCGAGCAGCCCTGGGCCCCCAGGGAGACGAGCGCGTCGGCGACCGCGTCGCGGTGGAGGGCGAAGGCGGCGACGCGGACGATGGTGCGGTGGGTGGCCGTGCCGACCGTCGTGTTGCCGGTGCAGGAGACGTTGTTCAGGACGTCGACGATCACGTCGCCCGTCTGCTGCGGGAAGAAGTAGTACTTCTCGGTGCCGACCTTGGCGGTGGTGTAATAGTTCGCGTTCTTGACGCCCGCGGCCAGGTCGTTGAAGTAGTTCACGTACGCCGTGTAGAGCTCGGTGTTGCCGACGACCGTGTACGCGTTGTTCCAGTACTTCGCCGTGTTCACGGGCGTCTGGTTCGCGGAGGCCTGGATCACCACGTCCTCGCCGACCCCCGCCACCGCGCCGACCCGCGAGAACGTGAAGAACTTGTTGTGGTTGATCGGGTTCACCCCGCCCGTGGCGATGCAGGCGCCGCCCGACGTGCAGACGTCGACCCAGGACAGGGCCGACTTGTCCGTCCCCAGCGCACCGATCAGCGACTGCGCGGCGGCCGAGTCGCTGTACTTCGCGTCCAGCACCACCCGGACGTTGACGCCCCGCGCGTGGGCCTCGGCCAGCGCGTCGGTGTAGTCCTGGTCGGTCAGCGCGTACAGCGCGGCCCGGATGAGCCGGCCCGGGGCGGTGGCGCGGACGGCGCCGATGATGTGGTCCTTGACGGCGTTCCGCTCCGCCGTCGTCCCCTTCGGGTCGTTGAAGACCGCTCCGGTGACGATCGGCGCGGGGTCCGCCGCGACCGCCGTGCCGCCGCCGGGCAGCAGCAGCGCGGAGGCGAGCAGGAGGGCGGCGGCGATGCGCCGGTGTGCCGTGAAGATCGGGATCACTCCTCTGAGGGGGGCGGATCTGCGGATGCGCGAACGGAACTCGCACGGGGACTCGTGGATTTCGGCGTGCGCCAGCGTAGACGGTGGCGTGGACGGCTCATTCGGGGTCCGCCGACGTGCGCGAGGCCGCCCGGGACGTCATCGTCGGCAGCGGGGTCGAGACGCTGACCCTCACCGAGATCGCGCGCCGGGTCGGAGTCACCCCCGCGGCCCTCTACCACCACTTCGAGCGCGGGCTCCCTGACATCGTCGCCCATGTGGCGGACGACATCGTCGACGAGCTCGTCGAGGAGCTGACCAGAGCCGCCGACGGCTGTCCCCGCGACAACTACGCGATGCGGATGGTCGGACCGAGCCGCGTGCTGCGGTCCTGGGCGATCACCAGGCGCCGGGAGTTCTGGTTCCTCTTCGGCACCCCCGCCCGCGCCGCGGGCGACGCGCACGCCGTCCTCACCACCCGCTGGGTGCGCCGGCTCGCCGGTGTCTGGGACCCCGCCTTCGTGGAACTCTGGGCGGCGCACGGCTATCCGGTGCCCTCCCCGGCGCGGCTGGAGCCCCGGCTGCTGCGGCAGATGCGGGACTACGTGGCCGACACGGGCGTCGGCCTCCCGCCCGAGGCGGCGGCGGTGATGCTCGGCTGCTGGCGCTCTCTCTACGGGCAGGTCGCCCTGGAGGCGTTCGGGCACTTCGAGCCGCTCTTCGGCGACCAGGAGCCGATGTTCGAGCTGCTCATGCGGGACATCATGGGCGCCCTCGGAGTGGCCCACCAGTACGAGCCGCCGGTCTCCACGGCCCCCTGACACGGCTCCGCGCCGCCCACTCCGTACGACAGCCTTCCCGGATCTCTCCCTCCCTCCTCCCTCTTTCTCCCCTTCCCCTCCCCCGATCCCCGCTGAGGCGGGCCGGACGTGGATCCGGCCTGCCCCGGCACCGACGAAAGAAGGACTCCCATGAAGAAGCCCCTGTACCTGACCGTCGGCCTCGCGGTCGCCGCCGTGCTCGGCGCGGTGACCGCGCCGGGGCCCGCCGGCGCGGCCCCGGTGGACCCCTGGACCTGCACCCCCGGCGCGTTCTGCGTGTACTCGGGCGCCAACGGAACCGGCAGGGCCTGCGGTTGGCAGGTGGACGACCCCGACTGGCGCAAGGGCAGCACCGTCTGCGCCTGGTCGAAGGACACCCGGGTGAAGTCGGCCTACAACCGGGGCACCACCGGCGATCCGGTGGCCGCCTACACCCGGGTCGGGTACGCCGGGACGAAGGCGTTCTGCCTCGCCTCCGGCCGCAAGGTCAACCTGCCGAACGCGGGCACCTACCTGGCGAGCCACACCTGGGAGTGCTGACCCCCGCGGCCGTGCCTCAGGGCGCCATCTCGTACGTCCCCGGCAGCGCCTCCACCCGCTGCCATACGCGGGCGGTGCGGGCCTCGTCGACGACGGGGCGGCGGACGGCGTCCAAGGCCCAGTCCTGCTGCGCGGGGGTCGCCGAGTCCTTGCCGTGGAGTTCGACGGCGTGGGCGGAGAAGTCCCGCACGAGGACGGCGAACAGCTCGTCCAGGACGTCCTCGTCGAGGGCGGTCAGGGCGCTCTGTTCCAGGACCAGCTGGCCGTGGACGACGAGCGCGAAGAGCTGGCCGACGGCGAGGAGCAGGTCGAGGTCGCGGCTCTGCTCCTCGTCGGGCGCGGCCGTGGTGACGAACGCGCACAGGGCGTCGGCCTGTTCGCGGAAGCGGGCGACGTTGGGCAGGTGGGCGTACGCGTCGAAGGCCGGGCGCCAGTCGTGGAAGCGGACCGAGCCGAGGCCGCGGGCCGGACCCTGGCGGAAGAGGAAGGCGTCGTCGGCGTCGTCGAGGCGGGTGGGGACGGGCTCGTAGGCGGCCGGGTCGAGCAGGTGGTTCCGCATGAACTTGAGGATCAGCGCCAGGTTGACGTGGACCGTCCCCTCCAGCTTGGGCAGGCCTCGGATCTCGACGGCCGCCTGGTGGAAGTAGGTGTCCTTCTCGAAGCCCTTGGCGGCGATGACGTCCCACAGCAGGTCGATGACCTTCTCGCCCTCGGTCGTCACCTTCATCTTCGTCATCGGGTTGAAGAGGAGGTAGCGGCGGTCGTCGGGTCCCGCGGAGCGGAAGTAGTCGACGGCGCGGTCGCTGAACAGCTTCATGCCGACCAGGCGGACGTACGCGTCGGTCAGCTCGCGCCGCACGTGCGGGAACGCGGTGACGGGACGGCCGTACAGGACACGGCCGTGGGCGTGGGTGACCGCCTCGTACATCGCGTGCTCGCAGATGCCGATGGAGGCGGTGCAGAGGTTGAACTTGCCGACGTTGACGGTGTTGAGGGCGGCGTCGAAGGCGGCGCGGCCGGTGTGCAGGACGTCCTCGGCGGCGACCGGGTAGTCCGTCAGGCGGAACTCGCTGACGAACTTGGAGGAGTGGACGACGTTCTTGGCCAGGTGGTAGCCGGGGGCGCGGCTGTCGGCGGCGAAGAAGACGTACGCGTCCGGGCCTTCCAGGTCGGTGCGGCGGCCGAAGACGGAGACGAGTCCGGCGGCGTTGCCGTTGCCGATGTAGTACTTGGAGCCGGTGGCGCGGAAGCCGCCGTCGCCGTCGGGCTCCAGGAGCATGTCGGTGGAGTAGATGTCGGCGCCGTGCGTCTTCTCGGACAGACCGAAGGCGAACACCTCGCCCTGCGCGAGGAGTTCGGCGGCACGGACGCGGGCGGCGGCGTTGTCGCTCTGCCAGACCGGGCCGAGACCGAGGATGGTGACCTGCCAGGCGTACCAGTAGTCCAGGCCGTAGAAGCCGAGGATCTCGTTGAGTGCGGCGATGCGGGCGGTGTCCCAGCGCTTGTCCTGGGCATCCCCGGCGACGGCCTCCGGGGTGAGGAAGGTCGCGAACAGGCCCTCCTTGGCCGCGAACTCCAGGAAGTCCGCGAGCCAGACGGCGTTGCGGTAGTCCTCGGTCAGACGGCGCTTGCCGCGCTCCTCGAACCAGTCGACGGTGGCGCGCAGCAGACGGCGGGTCTCCGCGTCGAAGTGCGCGGGATCGTAGGTGCGCGGGTTGAAGAGCAGCGGGTCGGCCATGGTGGGGACGCCTTTCGGCTGGTGGGATCGGGCAGGGGGCGGGGGCTACGGGGTGCCGGGGCTTCGGGAATCCGGGGCCGTCAGCGGTCCGGGCCGAAGCGGGCCAGCGTGCCGAGGACGTCGTCCAGCCAGTCCAGCATCATGCGCTCGTACGCGATGCCGCCGCGCAGCACCGCGTGCTGGAGCTCGCGCTCGGCCTCGCCGACGGCGGCGGCGCGGGGCTCGGGCCCGGTGAAGTCGCGCTCCTCGCCGGCGAGGTACCGGGCGAGGCGCTCCGCGTGGGCGGCGCGGTGCCGCCGGACCTCGGTGACGAGGGCGGCCGGGTCGTCGAAGGCGGCGCCTCGGATCTTGACCGCCAGGTCGTGCCGGACGCTCTCGGGTTCGATGGGCTCGTGCAGCCAGGAGGAGAGCGCGGCGCGGCCGAGATCGGCGACGGAGTACTCCCGCTTGTCCGGGCGGCCCTGCTGCGGCACGTCCCGGGCGGCGACCCAGCCGTCGTTCTCCATGCGCTTGAGCACGCGGTAGATCTGCTGGTGGGTGGCGGTCCAGAAGTAGCCGATGGAGCGCTCGAAGCGCCGGGCCAGCTCATAGCCGGAGCCCGGCTTCTCCAGCAGGGAGACGAGGATCGCGTGTTCGAGCGCCATGCCCCGGATCTTGCTATGCAACTGAGTGCATAGCAAGCGGCCCGGCCCCCGATGAGACACGGCTCACGGCCGCCGATGCCGGCGTGGGGCCGGTCCGGTACGCACCCGGAAGGCGCTGCGGAAGAGGCGGCCTAGTCACGGTGGCCCGATGGGCGGCGATCGCGGGGGGGAGGGGAGAGAGGAGCGGGGCCCTGGAGGGGGCTCGTGGGAACGGAGTGGCCGAGGGTACGGCGGCGTCGGGGGCCGGTGGGCGGAGCCGGCCCCCTGGCGCGTCAGCCGAGGACGACGGGCTCGCCCGTCAGCTCCACGCCCGCCTCGCGCATCTCGCCGAGAGCGCGGGCGGTGGTGTCGTGGGCGACGCCCGAGGTGTAGTCGAGCAGGACGCGGACGTCGAATCCGTCCTCCACCCCACCCAGCGCGGTGGCCTTCACGCAGTGGTCGGTGGCGATGCCGACCACGTCGACGGCGTCGACGCCGTGCTCGCGCAGCCAGTCGCCGAGCGGCTGCCCGCCGGCCGTCGCACCCTCGAAGCCGCTCTTCGAGGCGGAGTGGGCGCCCTTGAAGAAGACCTCGTGGACGGCGCCGGAGGTCACGACGGGCTCGAAGTCCGGGTGGAACTCACAGCCCTCGGTGCCGGCGACGGCGTGCTCGGGGAAGGAGTTCTCGAAGTCGGGCTCGTCGGAGAAGTGGTCCCCGGGGTCGATGTGGTGGTCCCGGGTGGCGACCACCCGGGCATAGGTCTCACCGGCCCGGTCCTTGACGAACTCCGCGATGGCGCGGGCCTGTTCGGCACCGCCCTTCACGGGGACCTTCCCTCCTTCGCAGAAATCCCGCTGCACGTCGACGACGATGAGCGCGCGGCCCGTCATCTCTCCTCCTCTGTTCTCGTGTGTGCTCGACTGGCTTTGTTACGGGGGGACTTACGGTGGCGCTTCGGCTCAGCGGCCGAGCAGGTCCAGCAGTTCGACGTCCTCAAGGTCGATGTCCGGCACGTCCACGTCGTGGCTGAGCGTGGCGGCGGAGGCCTCCGCCCGCGCCGGGGCGGCGGCCGGGGCGGCCTGCGCGGTGCCGGCGACGGCGGCGAGGGCCCCGCCCGCGAGGGCGAGGGCGGTAAGGGAACGCACGGTGAGTTTCACGACCGGTAAACGATTTTTGTACCTATTCGGTCACGACTCTCGGTGAACGATCTGGAGGAGATTTCCGCAGGTGTCGTCGAGCACGGCGATCGTCACGGGACCCATCTCCATCGGCTCCCGGGTGAACCGCACCCCGAGCCCGCGCAGCCGCTCGTACTCGGCGGGCACGTCGTCGACGGCGAAGGCGGCGGCCGGGATGCCGTCCTCCACGAGCGCCTTCTTGTACGGCCCGACGGCCCGGTGAGCGTCGGGCTCCAGGAGCAGTTCGGTGCCCTCGGGCGCCTCGGGCGAGACGACGGTCAGCCAGCGGTACTCGCCGAGCGGGACGTCCTCCTTCTTCACGAAGCCCAGCACCTCCGTGTAGAAGCGCAGGGCCTTGTCCTGGTCGTCGACGAAGACGCTGGTCAGATGGATCCTCATGGGGGGCTCTCCGGTCGGGTTCGGGGCGTGCGGACGGTTCACCTGTCTATCAAGCGGACGGACCCGGCGCCCGGGACGCGCCCGGCGCGGACACTGTGGTGGAGTCGGGAAGGCGTCGTCACCGAATCGTGAACCCGGCCGGGAATCCTCGGTGTTCGAGCCCTAAGCTCGTCACGTCTTCTCACCTCGGGGGCAGCACGCCATGAGCACCGTCCGCGGATCCGCCCGCAGAACCGTTCCGGCCACCGCCGCCGTCGCCGCCGTCGCGTCGGCCGCGTTCCTCCTGACGGCCTGCGGCCCCTCCGGAGGCGGCGCCTCGGGCGCCGGCCCGACCGCCTCGGCGCCGCCGGAGGCCCCCGCGACGACCGCCGCCCCGGCGCCGACGCCCGGCAAGCCGAAGCCGAAGCCGACGACCGCGCCGCCGGAGCTTCCGGCCGATCCCGACGTCGGCGTCTTCCCGTGCAGCACGTACGACGTGACGTTCACGGCGAGCCTGGCCGAGAAGACGACCGGCAGCTACCTGCTGAAGATCACCAACAAGTCCGGGAAGCCGTGCCGGGTGCTCGGCCATCCGATCGTGACCTTCGGCTCGCTCGGCGGCTCGGCCACCGCGCGGGGCACCGCCCCCTCCCCCGAGGAGTCCCTGCGGCTGGACCCGGGCGGCTCGGCCTACGCGGGGCTCATGGGCGGCCCGCACACCGGGAAGGCGGGCGCGACGGTCGACTCGATCGCCATGACCATGGACACCGAGTCGGATCTGGCGCAGAAGCCGCTCAAGGCCACGACACCGGGGCTCTACGTCTCCCCCGACAAGAACTCGGTGACCCCCTGGACGGACAACGCCGAGGACGCGCTCACCCTGTAGGGCCGGTGGAGTCAGCGCACGCCCCGGGTGCGGTACTGGACGCTGATCCGGGGGCCGACGGCGCGGCTCGTCTTGGGGACCGCGTGCTCCCAGGTGCGCTGGCAGGAGCCGCCCATCACGACCAGGTCGCCATGGCCGAGCGGCAGCCGCAGCGCTGTCGGGCCGCCGCCGCGCGGGCGCAGGGCGAGGTCGCGGGGGTCGCCGAGGGAGAGGATCGCGACCATCGTGTCCCGGGTCGCGGAGCGGCCGGTGCGGTCGCCGTGCCAGGCGACGCTGTCGCGCCCGTCGCGGTAGAGGCAGAGCCCGGCGGTGACGAAGGGCTCGCCGAGCTCGGGCGCGTAGTGGGCGCCGAGCCGCTCGCGGGCGTCGACGAGGGCGGGGTGCGGGAGCGGGGCGCCCTCGCGGTAGTGGGCGAGGAGCCGGGGCACGGCGACGACGCTGTCGTACATGGCCCGCTCCTCGGCCTGCCAGGGCACCCGGCCGGCCAGCTCCTCGAACAGGGCGTCGGCGCCGTGCAGCCAGCCGGGCAGGTGGTCGATCCAGGCGCCGGCCCCGAGCTCGGTCCGCCGCAGGCCGTCCAGCGAGCCGGTTCCGATGTCGTCGCCCTGGTCGAAGAGGGATCCCTGGAGGCCGGTCATGGGTCAAGGGTAGACCAGTATTCGAATATCTGAGCGAATGCCTGGGTGGGGGGCCGACCGGCCGCCGTCATCCCGTCCCTCAGCCGGTGATGTGCCGCAGCACCTGCGGGTGCGCGGCCAGGAAGTCCGCGAAGGCCTGGGGCGGGCGTCCGGTCAGGGTCCGGACGGCGTCCGAGACGGTGTCCATCTCGCCGTCGGCCACCGCCTCGTACGAGGTGACCCAGCCCTCGACCTCCCAGTCCGGCGCCTCGAACCGGGCGCGGGAGGCGAATGCCTCGTCCCGGGTCTCGGGCACGTAGTGGACCGGTCGGTCCGCCGCACGGGCCAGCGTCTCGGCGATCTCGGCGAAGGAGAGGGCCTCGGGCCCGGTCATGTCGTAGGTGGTCCCGTCGTGGGCGCCGCCGCCGAGCAGGACCGCCACGGCCGAGTCGGCGACGTCGTCGTGGGTGACGGCGGCGACCCGGCCGTCGCCCGCCGGGCCGCGCAGGATCCCGTCGGCCCCGGTCATCGCCGCCAGGTCGGCCTGGTAGGCGCTGTCGCGCAGGAAGGTGTACGGAACGCCGGTGGAGCGGATGTGCTGCTCGGTGTACCAGTGGTCGCGGGCGTACGTGAAGGTGGCGTGCGGGGCGGCCGAGAGGTACGAGAGGTAGACCACCCGGCGCACCCCGGCGGCGAGGGCCGCGTCCACCGCCCCGGTGTGGGTCCTGACCCGGCCCGGCCCCTCGTGGGCGGAGACGAGGAAGAGGACGCCCGCCCCGTCGAGCGCGGCGCGCATCGCGGCCGCGTCCTCGTAGGAGGCCGTCCGGGTGTCGGCGACGGGCAGGGCGGCGAGCTTCCCCTGGTCCCGGCCGAGCGCCCGCACGGGGGCGCCGGCCTCGGCGAGCCGCCGGACCACGCGCCCGCCGATCCGCCCGGTCGCTCCGGTGACCGCGATGAGTTCCGTCATGTCCTCGTGCCCTTCCGCCGTGCCGGTCGCTGTGGTCTCCCCCATTCGACCCCGGCCCGGGCCCCGGCGCACCCCTCGGAACCCCGGGCCCCCTCCACTCGCCCCCTACGCCCGCCCGGCCGTCATGTCCATCAGCCGGGCGAGGACCCGGCCTCCGGAGGCGCTCACCCCGTCGTGCTCCCACTCGTTGGTGACCCAGGCGCGGGCGGCACCGATCGCGCCGACGGTGGCGAGCGAGATGCCCGCGTCCACGTACATGTCGTCGTGGTAGACGACGGCGGCCAGCGGGACCTCGTTGGCGGCGAGCCGGGCCGGGTCGTAGAGCGGCGGCCAGTCGGCGCGCCGGGCGAGCAGTTCGGCCGCCTCGGCGAACGGGCGCAGTCCGGCGATCTCCTCGAACATCCAGGGGTGGATGGACTCGCCGGTGAGCAGCAGCGGATCGGCGTCCTCGGCGAACTCGGGGAGGGCGGCGAGCGCCCGTTCGGCGGCCCAGGCGGTCGGTCCGGCGCCCTGGGCGTAGATCGACTCGTGCAGCACGGCGAAGAGCGGGTTGTCGGTGAAGCCGGTGAGGGCCTCGACCTGGTGGAGGAAGGTGTCGGTCAGGCCGCCGCCCTCGGCGGAGTCCTCGACGGCCTCGTCGATCAGCCAGTGGAGACGTTCGTAGCCGTCGCCCATGCCGAGGGCGAGGCCGAGGCTGCGCAGCCGGCGGGTGGTGAGCCGGTCGCCGCCGGGCAGCCGGACGTCCCCGGCGGCGAGCCGGCCGGCGATCGCGCGGAGCCGGGCGGCGTCGCCCGGGTAGCGGGCGTAGAGGCCGAGGACGCGGTCGCGCACGCGCGGGGAGGTGTGGGCGTAGACGTCGTCGGCGGTGGCGGTGAGGCCGGGCAGCCCGCCGGTGACGTGGCAGCGCCGCAGGCCCTCTGGCGCGTACGAGAGGTAGGTGAGGGTGACGAAGCCGCCGTAGCTCTGGCCGAGGGTGTCCCAGGGGGTGTCGCCGCAGAGCCTGCGGCGGATCAGCTCGGCGTCGCGGACGATGGCGTCGGCGCGGAAGTGGCCGAGGTGGGCGGCGAGCCGTTCCGGGCTGCCGAAGCGGGCGGCGGTGCGGGCGGTGACCGGGGTGGAGCGGCCGGTGCCGCGCTGGTCGAGCAGGAGCACCCGGTGGGTCTTCAGCGCCTGGTCGAGCCAGCCGGGCGAACCGTGCACGGGGCGGGGGGACTTGCCGCCGGGGCCGCCCTGGAGGTAGAGCAGCCAGGGCAGCGGCTCGGCGGCGCGGGCGGGGTCGACGACCTCGCGGGCGAAGACCCGCAGGGTGGGGCCGGCGGGGTCGTCGTGGTCGAGCGGGACCTCGAAGACGTGGTCGGTGGTCGCGTACGCGGGGTGCATGGCTTCCTTCGGGGCGGGGCCGCGGCGGGCGGGAGCGCGGCCGGCTCAGCGGGCGGGGGCGAGGGTGTAGGTGCGGGAGGAGGTGTAGAAGTCCAGGGCGGCGGAGCCCTGTTCGCGGGGGCCGAAGCTGGAGGCCTTGGAGCCGCCGAAGGGCAGGTGGAAGTCGACGCCGGTGGAGGGGGCGTTGATCCGGACCATGCCGGTGTCGAGCCGGTCGAGGCCGTGCAGGGCGGTGTCGAGGTCGGCGGTGTGCACGGAGGTGACGAGGCCGTAGCGGGCGGCGTTGCTCAGGCGTACGGCGTGGTCGAGGTCGGGCGCGGTGAGCAGTGCGGCGACGGGTCCGAAGACCTCCTCGCGGAGCAGCCGGTGGCCGGGGGCGGCCTTCTCCACCAGGGTGGGGGCGGCGTACCAGCCGGGGCGCTCGGGCACGTCGCCGCCGGCGAGGACGGGCAGGTCGCGCCAGGCGGTGGTGACCTCGGTGCGGGCGCGCTCGTCGATGAGCGGGCCGCAGACGGTGGCGGGGTCGGCGGGGTCACCGACGGGGACGGCGCGCAGGGCCTCGGCGAGCGCTTCGCGGAGCGGGCCGAGGGCGGTGCCGACGGCGATGACCCGGCTGGTGGCGGTGCACTTCTGGCCCGCGTAGCCGGCGATGGAGGCGGCGATGTGGGCGGCGGCGCGCTCGAAGTCGGCGTCGGGCAGCACGATGGCGGCGTTGAGGCCGCCCATCTCGGCCTGGACCGGGATGCCTCGGGCGGTGGCGCTGCGCACGACGGAGCGGCCGACGGCGGAGGAGCCGGTGAAGGAGACGACGTCGGCGGCGGAGACGAGGGCGCCGCCCTCGGTGGCGCCGCCGGGGACGACGGTGAACACCCCGGCGGGCAGGGCCCGTCCGACGAGTTCGGCGAGCCGCTGGGCGCAGGCGGTGGCCTGCGGGGCGGGCTTGAGGACGACGGCGTTGCCCGCGGCGAGGGCGGGGGCGGCCTTCCAGGTGGGGATGGCGAAGGGGAAGTTCCAGGGGGTGACGAGTCCGGCGACGCCGTGCGGGCGGCGGCGGGTGAGCAGCAGCCCGGGTCCGGCGGCGGTCTCGTGGACGGCACCGGCGGGCGCGTAGGGGGCCTGGGCGTAGTAGCGCCAGATGGCGACGGTGCGGGCGACCTCGGCGCGGGCCTCGGCGAGCGGCTTGCCGACCTCGCGGACGGCGAGGCCGGCGAGTTCGGCCGAGGCGGCCTCGACGGCGTCGGCGACGGCGCCGAGGGCGGCGGAGCGGGCGGCGGCACCGGCGGCGGCCCAGGCGGTCTGGGCGGTGCGGGCGCGCTCGACGGCGTCGGCGGCGGCGAAGGCGCCGGGGGCGGTGAGCCGGACGAGGACGTCGGCGGGGTCGGCCGGGTTGCTGGAGACGAGGGTCACGGGGCGAGCCTTCCGGGCGGGGCGAGGGTGTGGGCTGCGCGGGTTCAGGACGTTCAAGGGCTTGCGCAGTACAATTTCACATTACTATGTTACGGGTCACATTCCAGCCGCCGCGTGGTCCCGGCGGCTGTCCGAACCTCCCCACCCGGAGTGACCCCTGATGGACAAGCACACCCGAAACGCCCTCGCCGCCGCCGTCCTCGCGGCCCTCACCCTCGGTGCGACCGGCTGCTCCGGCACCGGCGGAGGCGGCACGGCCGGGAGCGGCGGGCACCGCGGCGCCAACCCCGCCACCGGCACCAACGGGCAGGTCATCGGGGGCACCCCGGTCAAGGGCGGCACCCTCACCGTGCTGTCCAACCAGGACTTCACCCACCTCGACCCGGCCCGCAACTGGGTCATGCCCGACATGGACTTCGGCACCCGGCTGCTCTACCGGACCCTCGTCACCTACCAGGCGGCGCCCGGCGCCCAGGGCAGCGAGCTGGTCCCCGACCTGGCCGAGGACCTCGGCACCCCCTCCAACGGGGCCAAGACCTGGACCTTCCGCCTCAAGCCCGGCCTGAAGTACGAGGACGGCACCCCGATCACCGCGCAGGACATCAAGCACAACGTCGAGCGCTCCTTCTCCCCCGACCTGCCCGGCGGCCCCGACTACGCCGCCCGCTACCTCGTCGGCGGCAAGGACTACCGGGGCCCGGCCGAGGGCAGGCACCTGGACTCCGTGAAGACCCCCGACACGCGCACGATCGTCTTCGAACTCCACAAGCCCTTCGCCGAGTTCCCCTTCGCCGCCACCCTGCCGACCTTCGCGCCCGTGCCCGAGGCCCAGGACAAGGGCCCCCAGTACGACAACCGCCCGTTCTCCTCCGGCCCGTACAAGGTGGAGAGCTACGCCCGCGACAAGCAGCTCGTGCTGGTCCGCAACACCCACTGGGACCCGAAGAGCGACACCGTCCGCAAGGCGTACCCGGACCGGATCGTCGTCACCATGGGCCTCAAGGGCAACCAGATCGACGACCGGCTGATCGCCTCCTCCGGCCCCGACGCCTCCGCCGTCTCCTGGGCGCAGCTGCGCCCCGAGTCCATCTCCAAGGTGCTCACCAAGGCCGAGGTGAAGTCCCGGCTGCTCGCCGAGTCCAGCAGCTGCACCGAGATGGTCCAGATGCACACCGGGCGCGCGCCCTTCGACGACGTGAAGGTCCGCCAGGCCGTGCAGTACGCCCTCGACCGGGAGGCCATCGTCACCGCCGCCGGCGGCCCGGCCGTCGTCGACGCCTCCACCGCCGTCATGCCCGGCGCCCTGTTCACCGGCGGCAAGCAGCCCGACACCCTGAAGATCCCGCTCTCCGGCGACGTGGCGAAGGCCAGGCAGCTCCTCAAGGAGGCCGGCAAGCCCGACGGCTTCTCCACCCGCCTCACCGTCAACATCAACGACAAGCGGATCGGCGAGGCCGTCCAGGAGTCCCTGGGCCGGGCCGGCATCAAGGTGACCATCGAGACCGTCGACCCGTCGGCCTTCTACGACACCATCGGCGACACCAGGAACCGCACCGACCTCGTCTACACCGGCTGGTGTCCCGACTACCCCTCCGGCTCCACCTTCCTCCCCTTCGTCTTCGACGGGCGCTTCATCAAGGAGAAGGGCAACTCCGGCAACCATTCGCTCTTCAAGGACGAGGCCACCATGAAGCGGATGGACGAGATCGCCGCCCTGGCCGACGGCGCCCAGGCCAACAAGGCGTGGCAGGAGCTCGACGGGCAGATCCTGGCCAAGGCCCCGGTCGCCCCCGGCGCCTCCAAGCGCCGCACCCTGCTCATCGGCACCAACGTCGCCGGCGCCTTCGGGCACACCTCCTGGAGCGGCCAGCTCGACTACGCGACCGTCGGTCTCAAGGACCCGGCGAAGAGCGCGAACTGAAGGACGCCCCTGCCATGACGCTCACCACCAGGCCCCCGGCACCGGCCGGGGGCGACGGGGCCTGGCGCACGGTCCGCGCGGAACTGCGCCGCCGCCTCTCGCTCAAGGTCTCCCTCGCCGTCGTCGCCCTCTTCGTCCTGATGACCGTCGCCGCGCCGCTCATCGGCTCGCTCGGCGGCTGGGGCCCCGAGGAGTTCGACAAGTCCGCCGTCGACCCCTACCTCGGCGGCCAGCCCATCGGTCCGCTCGGCGGGGTCTCCGCCGAGCACTGGCTCGGCGTCGAGCCCATCACCGGACGCGACCTGTACGCCCGGGTCGTGCACGGCGCCCAGGTGTCGCTGCTCATCGCCTTCTCCGCCACCGCGATCATCGTGGTGGCGGGCACCGCCGCCGGGATCGCGGCCGGCTACTTCGGGGGCCGCACCGACACCGTGCTCTCCCGGCTGATGGACCTCACCATGTCCTTCCCCTCCCTCATCTTCATGATCGCGATGATGTCGGTGGCCCGGGACGTCAACCGGACCCTCCTGATGATCCTGGTCATCGGCCTCTTCGGCTGGCCCGGCGTGGCCCGGGTGGTGCGCGGCCAGACCCTCTCGCTCAAGCACCGCGAGTACGTGGACGCGGCCCGCGTCGGCGGCTCCGGCCCCTGGCGGATCCTCGGCCGCGACATCCTCCCCGGTGTCGCGGGGCCCGTCATCGCGTACACCACGCTGATGATCCCCGGCATGATCGCCACCGAGGCGGCCCTGAGCTACCTGGGCGTCGGCGTCCGCCCGCCCACCCCGTCCTGGGGGCAGATGATCGCGGAGAGCGTCGCCTACTACGACACCGACCCGATGTACTTCCTCGTCCCCAGCGTCTGCCTCTTCCTCACCGTGCTCGCGTTCACCCTGCTCGGCGACGCGCTGCGCGACATCCTCGACCCCCGAGGGGGCCGCTCGTGATCCTCTACCTCGGCCGCCGGCTGCTGGGGGTGGCCGGCGTGCTGCTCGCCATCGCCGCCGTCACCTTCGTCATCTTCTACGTGCTCCCCTCCGACCCGGCGGCGGCCGCCTGCGGCAAGTCGTGCAGCGACGAGCGCCTGGAGGCGATCCGCGCCCACATGGGCCTGGACGCCCCGCTGTGGCGCCAGTTCGCCGACTTCGTCTCCGGCATCTTCACCGGCCGCACCATGGGCACCGGCCGCTACGCCCTGCGCTGCGAGTTCCCGTGCCTCGGCTACTCCTACGAGAACAGCGAGGCCGTCTGGGACCTGCTCGTCGACCGGCTGCCGGTCTCCGCCTCGCTCGCCTTCGGCGCCGCCGCCCTCTGGCTGCTCCTCGGGCTCTCCGCCGGGGTGACGGCCGCGCTGCGCAAGGACACCCTCACCGACCGGGCCCTGATGGTCGGCGCGGTCGCCGCCGCCTCGCTGCCGGTGTACTTCACCTCCGTCCTGCTCATCTACGGCTTCATCCGGCTGACCGGACTGCTGCCCTACCCGCAGTACGTGGCCCTCACCAGCGACCCGCTGTCCTGGGCGTCCAACCTGCTGCTGCCCTGGCTGGCGCTGGCCGTGCTCTACGCGGCCATGTACGCCCGGCAGAGCCGCGGCTCGATGATCGAGTCGATGGCGGAGCCGTACATCCGCACCGCCCGCGCCAAGGGCCTGCCGCGCCGCACGGTCGTCGTCAAGCACGGGCTGCGGGCCGGGATGACCCCGGTCCTCACCCTCTTCGGCATGGACCTCGGCGGGCTCCTCGCCGGAGCCGTCATCACCGAGTCCCTCTTCGGACTCCCCGGGATCGGACGCCTCTTCTACGGCGCGCTCACCACCGGCGACCAGCCCGTCATCCTCGGGGTGACGCTGCTCGCCGCCACCTTCATCGTCGTCGCCAACCTGTGCGTCGACCTGCTCTACGCCGTCGTCGACCCCCGAGTGAGGTACTGATGGGCGCACCGGAACCCCTGCTGCGGGTCAGCGGCCTCACCGTCACCTTCCCGACCCCGCGCGGCCCCGTCCGGGCCGTGGACTCCCTCTCCTTCG
Organism: Streptomyces sp. NPDC042100; assembly: GCF_055582325.1. NCBI lineage: Bacteria > Bacillati > Actinomycetota > Actinomycetes > Kitasatosporales > Streptomycetaceae > Streptomyces > Streptomyces sp. NPDC042100. The sequence continues at coordinate 93,633 of NZ_JBVJDK010000014.1, read as the reverse complement.
AGGTGCCGCACGGGCGCACCCTCGGCATCGTCGGCGAGTCCGGCTCCGGCAAGTCGGTGACCTCGCTCGCCGTCATGGGCCTGCACACCGGCGCCGAGGTGACCGGCTCCGTCGCCCTCGACGGGCGCGAGCTGACCGGGCTGCCGGACCGCGAGCTGAACAGGCTGCGCGGCCGGCGGATGGCGATGATCTTCCAGGACCCGCTGTCCAGTCTGCACCCGTACTACACGGTCGGCGAGCAGATCGCCGAGCACCACCGGGTGCACTTCGGTTCCCGGCGGGCCACGGCCCGCGCGCGGGCCGTGGAGGCGCTCGCCGAGGTCGGCATCCCGGAGCCGAAGCGCCGGGCCGGCGAGTACCCGCACCAGTTCTCGGGCGGGATGCGCCAGCGGGTGATGATCGCGATGGCGCTGGTCTGCGAACCGGACCTGCTCATCGCCGACGAGCCGACCACCGCGCTCGACGTGACCGTGCAGGCGCAGATCCTCGACCTGCTGGTCCGGCTCCAGCGGGAGCGGCGGCTCTCCGTCGTCATGATCACCCACGATCTGGGCGTGGTCGCCCGGGTCGCCCACGAGGTGCTCGTCATGTACGGCGGGCGGGCCGCCGAACAGGCCCCGGTGGACGCCCTGTTCGCCGCGCCCGCGCATCCGTACACCCGGGGGCTGCTCGACTCGCTGCCCCGGCTCGACGACCCCGACGACGCCCCGCTGCGGGCGATCCCCGGCACTCCGCCCTCGCTGCTCGACCCGGCGCCCGGCTGCGCCTTCGCGCCGCGCTGTGCCCGGGCCGCCGCCGGCACCGACGAGGAGCGGGCGCGCTGCGCGGGCGAACGCCCGGGTCTCGGCGGACCGGCGGGCCACGTGGCCGCCTGCCACTTCCCGTCGTTCCCGGCGCCGTCCGCGGCGCCCTCCCCGTACGAAAGGGCCGGCTCATGACCCGTTCCCCCGCGGCACCGCCGCATCCGGCGCCCGCTCCCGACGAGGACTCCGCCGCCGAGGCGCCGCTGCTGCGGGTCCGCGAGCTGACGATGACCTTCCCGGGGCGGCGGCGCTCGGCGCCGGTGCGCGCGGTCGACGGGGTCGGCTTCGACCTGGCCGCGGGCGAGACCCTGGGCCTGGTCGGCGAGTCCGGCTGCGGCAAGTCGACCACCGGCCGCATGATCGTCCGGCTCCTGGAGCCGACCTCGGGCTCCGTGACGTACGGCGGCCGGGACGTGACGCATCTGTCGCAGCGGGCGCTGAAGCCGCTGCGGCGGGAGATCCAGATGGTCTTCCAGGACCCGCACTCCTCGCTCAACCCGCGCCAGTCGGTGGCCCGGATCATCGCCGACCCGCTGCTGGTGCAGGGCGGCTCGGCGGCGGACGCGCGGGCGCGGGCACGGGAGCTGATGGAGCTGGTGGGGCTGATCCCGGAGCACGCCGACCGCTTCCCGCACGAGTTCTCCGGCGGGCAGGCGCAGCGCATCGGGATCGCCCGCGCGCTGGCGACCGGGCCGCGCCTGGTCGTGGCGGACGAGCCGGTCTCGGCGCTGGACGTGTCGGTGCAGGCGCAGATCGTCAACCTGATGGAGCGGCTCCAGAAGGAGCTGGGGCTCGCGTACCTCTTCATCGCCCACGACCTGTCGGTGGTGAAGCGGGTCTGCGACCGGGTGGCCGTGATGTACCTGGGCCGGATCGTGGAGATCGGCGCGAAGGAGCGGGTGTACGGGGCGCCCGCGCACCCCTACACCCGGGCGCTGCTGTCGGCGGTGCCGCTGCCGGATCCGGCGGCCGAGCGGGCCCGGGAGCGGATCACGCTGCTGGGCGACCCGCCGAGCCCGGCCGCGCCGCCGCCGGGCTGCACCTTCCATCCGCGCTGCCCGAAGGCGCGGGCGATCTGCCGGACGGAGGCGCCGCCGCTGCGGAGCCTGGCCGTGGGCGAGCCGAGGGAGGTGGCCTGCCACTTCCCGGAGACGGACACGGAAGCGCAGGCATAGGCATATACGTATACGTAAGACGCATACGTAGGTATAGCGCGTACGGCCGGGGGGGGGCGCCGGGCCCGGCACACCCCCCGGCCCAGCCGGCCTCAGCTGTGGTCGGCGCAGCGGTAGACCGGGACGAAGCTGTCGCCCCAGGCCGTCATGACGAACTTCTCGATCGGGGACTCGCCGGCCTCGCAGGGCGGGAAGCCGAAGCGGGTGGTGCTGCCGAGGTCCTGCCCCGTCGCCGGGTCGTACCCGTTGTGGCGGCGCCGCCAGGTCGCCCCGCACCGCCCGCGCATCAGGTGAGGCGTCCCGTTGGGGTCGCGAGTGGTGTCCTGGCTGTACCCGATGTACTCGATGCTCATCTGTCCCGGTCCTTGGCTCGTGAGTCCCTTCCAGCCTCCGGGACGGGACGGGGCCGCTCAAGGGACTTAGGTCGCACCCGGGCGCGACCAAGCTCCCGACTTGGACCGGACCCAAGTCCGCCCGGACGGCCGCTCAGTTGGTGGCGGGGCGCAGCCGGTCGACGGGGTTGCTCTCGACGTACGCGCCGACGGAGTCGTCCCGGTACGCCTTCCAGAGGGCGGCCGCGCGGGTGGTGTCGAGGTGCACGACCGACTGGCCCCTCACCATGCCGGTGCCCTTCACGGGGGCGTTCATGAAGGTCATGTCGCCGGCCCGGACGTCGCGCATGTTCCAGACCAGGTCGCGCAGTTGGCCGTCGCCGAAGCGCTCGTCGACGCTGACGGTCTCGGTGAAGATGTCGAGGGTCTTCTTGAGCTGGAGCGGGTCCTTGAGGGACGCGGAGCTCATGACCTTCTCCAGGACCGTGCGCAGGTAGTTCTGCTGCCGGTGGGTGCGGTCGAAGTCGCCGTTGGGCAGGTCCTTGCGCTCGCCCACGTAGGCGAGGGCCTGCTCGCCGTCCATGTGCCGGCGCTCGCCGTCGGACATCAGGATGTCGACGCCGCCGACGGCGTCGGTGAGCTTGCGGAAGCCGTTCCAGTCGATGACGGCGAAGTGGTCGACCCGTACGTCGGTCAGGCGCTGCACGGTGTCGATGAGGAGCGGCGGCCCGCCCCAGGAGAAGGCCGCGTTGAGCTTGGCCCGGCCCCGGCCGGGGATGTCGACCCAGGAGTCCCGGGGCAGCGAGACGACGTAGGCGGCGGAGTGGTCGGCCGGGATGTGCACGAGCATCATGGCGTCGCTGCGCTGGTCCCCGTACTTCCAGAGCGAGCCCTTGGCGTCGCTGCCCGTGGTGGGGACGTCCGAGCGGGAGTCGAGCCCCATCAGCAGGAAGTTCTGGCCACCCTTGGAGGCGGCGGGCACCGGGGCGTTCGTGGGGAAGGTCTGCGGGATCCGCTGGACCCGGCCCGTGTAGTGCTCGTAGGCCCAGTACCCGACGCCCGAGGTGAGCAGGACCGCCGCCACCAGCAGGGTGAGGGCGGTCAGCAGCACCGTACGGGCCCGGGGCCGCCGCCTCCCGCGTCGTACGGGTATGCCGCCCCCGGCCTCTGCTTCCTCTGCGTCCCCGCTCATCCGGTACGGCTCCCCCTCCGCTGGACACGCCGACTCGCCCCGTCCGGGGCGCACTTCAGGCCACCTAGGATGCCGAAGATCGGCGGGAACCGCGAGGAGTCGGGGAAGCCGGGGGGCGCGGGAGGTCAGGAGCCGCCGCGACGCACCCGGGCGGCCTTGCGGGCCTCGGCGGCGCGCTTGGCGTCGGCGGTCTTGCGGTCGGCGTTCTTGCCTCGGCCGGGGCGGCCCGGGACGGTGCCCCGGCCCCGGAACTCGGCGCCTCGCCGGTCGCGGCCGGCGGCGGTGTCGGGGGCGCCGGCGGCGGCCTTCGCGCCGGTGATCCGGAGCAGCTCGGGCGAGCCGGGGCGGACGTCGGCGGTGCGGGCGCGGACACCCGCCTCCGTGAGGAGCCTGGCCAGGTCGCGGCGCTGGTCGGGCAGGGCGAGGGTGACGACGTCGCCGGAGGCGCCGGCGCGCGCGGTGCGGCCCGCGCGGTGGAGGTAGTCCTTGGGGTCGGTGGGCGGGTCCACGTTGACGACGAGGTCGAGGTCGTCGACGTGCAGGCCTCGGGCGGCGACGTTGGTCGCGACGAGGACGGTGACGGCGCCGGTCCTGAACCGCTCCAGGGTGGCCGTGCGCTGCGGCTGGGACTTGTCGCCGTGCAGGGCGGCGGCCTTCAGCCCGGCGGCGACGAGCTGCCGGGTGAAGCGGTCGACGGACGCCTTGGTGTGCAGGAACATCAGCACGCGTCCCTCGCGTCCGGCGATCTCCCCGGCGACGGCGAACTTGTCGCCGCCGTGGACGCGCAGGACGTGGTGCTCGGCCGTGCCGGCGGAGCCGTCGGCCGGGTCGGCGGAGTGGACCGCCGGGTCCTTGAGGTAGCGGTCGACCAGGGTCTCGACGTCCTGGTCGAGGGTGGCCGAGAAGAGCATCCGCTGGCCGCCGGCCGGGACCTGGTCGAGGAGTTCCGTCACCTGCGGAAGGAATCCGAGGTCGGCCATCTGGTCGGCCTCGTCGAGGACGGTGACGGCCACCTGGTCGAGCCGGCAGTCGCGGCGCTCGACGAGGTCCTTGAGGCGTCCGGGGGTGGCGACGAGGACCTCGGCTCCGGCGCGCAGCTCGCCGGCCTGGCGGCCCGCCTGGAGCCCGCCGACGACGGTCGCGAGCCGCAGGTCGAGGGCGCGCGCGTAGGGCGTGAGCGCCTCGGTGACCTGCTGGGCGAGCTCGCGGGTGGGGACGAGGACGAGGGCGAGCGGCTTCTTGGCGGCGGCGCGGCGGCCCGCGGTGCGGGCGAGCACGGCGAGCCCGAAGGCGAGCGTCTTGCCCGAGCCGGTACGCCCCCGGCCGAGCACGTCACGGCCCGCGAGGGCACTGGGCAGGGCGGCGGCCTGGATCGGGAAGGGGGCGGTGACGCCCTGGGCGGCGAGGGTCTCCAGCACCGCCTCGGGCAGCTCCATGGCGTCGAAGCCCGCCGCGGCCGGGAGCGACGGGGTGTCGCTGAGGTCGGCGAGGCCGGTGGGGTCTCCCGTGCAGGCCGAGCGGTTCATGGGGGTGCCTTCTTCGGTCGGATGTCCGTCAAGCAAATCACGACGGGGAGGAGGCGGCCGAATCCACGCCCCGGGCGGGCGCCCGGGGCGTGGGTGACGCTCGGTGACCGGGGTCGGGTCAGCCGGTGACGGTGATCTGCTGGGCCGGGGCGGTGGTGTCGGTGAACTGGTAGGTGGCGCTGAAGGTGGCCGACTGGTTGCCGGTCGGGCAGAGGAAGCCGCCGGTGCCGGTCGCGGCGACGGGCGCGCCCGCGATGGCCAGGCTGGAGGGGGCGCCGTTGGTCCAGGTGCCGTTGACGGCGGTGGGCCCGGCGGGCGAGGCGGTGAGGGTGCAGCTGGCGAGGCCGCTGGTCTTGATCACGACACCGCCCTTGGGAATGGTGAAGCCGCCGGTGACGGGGGTGCCGTTCTGGACGGACAGGGTCCAGGCGCCGTTGGTGGCGTTGCTGGTGATGGTGGCGTTCACGCCCACGATGCTGGTGCTGCAGCCACTGAAGGTCGGGGGGTTGATCGGGACGGTGACGGGGCCGGCGGCGTTGTGGTTGCCGGGGGCGGCGGGGACGGCGTTGTTGGCGCCGCTGGTGGGTGTGGAGGCGGAGACGGTGCAGGTCATGGTGGTGGACCCGGCCACGAAGGTGGCCTTGCCGGAGAGCTTGGCGGCGAAGGAGTGCCCGGCCGGGAGCAGGGTGGTGGGGGCCGCGGCCTGGGTGCCGGTGGCGCCGAAGGTGAGGGCGGTGGCGGCGGCGAGGCCGGTCAGGGAGACGAGCAGCCTGGACATGGGGGATCTCCTCGGTGTTCGACGGTGGGGTGCGAGGAGGTGCGGTTCATCGCGGTGGAGCGGGGACGCGCGAAGCGACTTGAGAGTAGAACCGGCCAGTAGGGGTCTCCAAGCTGGTTTCCCGCCACTACTGACAGATCGTCAAGCACGTTGACCCGTCTCGGTACTTGACGCATCCGGTGGGCGAGGCGGGCTGGTGTCGCGGCGGGCCGCCCGAGGAGACTTGCCCCATGGAGACCATGGTGAAGACGGACGGCGGCGAGCTCTGGGCGGACGACACGGGCGGCGCCGGCGCGGCGGGCCCGCCGCTGGTCCTGGTCCATCCGGGCGTCGGCGACTCGACGATCTGGGACCCGGTGCTGCCCGCGCTCGCCGCGCGGCACCGGGTGATCCGCTACGACGCCCGGGGATACGGGCGCTCGCCCGCGCCCACCGTGCCGTACCTCCCGGTCGCGGACCTCGCGGCGGTGCTGGACCACTTCGGCCTGGAGCGGGTGGTGCTGGTGGGCTCCAGCATGGGCGGGGCCGCCTCGATCGGCCTCACCCTGGACCAGCCCGAGCGGGTCGCGGGCCTCGCGCTGTTCGTGCCGGGGGTCACGGGCTACCCGGGACTGGAGGAGGCGCGGTTCTACGAGGAGCTGGAGCGCTTCGCGAAGGCCGGGGACCTGGAGGGCATCGTGCGGCTCGGCCTCGCCACCTGGGGCGGGGCGGGCGGCGGCACCCCGGAGACGGATCCGGTGGCCGCCGCGCAGCTGCGGGGCGTGCTGCCGGCCTGGTTCGCGAACGTCGGGCACCAGCGGACGGACGCCCCGGCCTTCGGCCGGCTCGGCGAGATCGCGGCGCCGACCCTGCTGGCGCTGGGAGAGCTCGACCAGCCCGTGGTCGTGCGCTGCAACGAGGAGATGGCCGCCCGGATCCCCGGCTGCCGCCTCGTCCGTCTGGCCGGCTGCGACCACTATCCGACCCTGCGGCAGCCGGAGACCGTCGCGCGGCTGATCGAGGAGCTGTCCGCCGGGGCGGTGTGAGCCGGCCCCCGATGCGGCGCCGCCCCCGGAGCGAAGCCGGGTCCGGGGGCGGCCGAGAGCGGCGACGTCGGCGCACGACGCTCTCCGGGCACGGGGTCCAGGAGCCCCCACAGCTCCCGTTCAGGACGACCCCGACCGCTGACGATCCTGCCGCGCCCGGGGCCGGGTTCCGCCCGCAACCGCCGCCTCCCACACGATCCGGCGAACCCGGCCCGCCGGCTTGACGCGTCGCGCGCCCCCCGCGCGCCCCACCCGTAACCCCCCGTTCCCCGCACGGTGGTTGACGCCCCGAGGGGCGGGCTGCGAGCGTCGGCCCACCCCCACCCGAGGAGTTGACGTGCACCTGATATCCGGACGCCCCCGGCGCTCCGCCCCCGCCGCCCTCGCCGCCCTGCTGTGCGCCCTGGCCCTCGTGCTCGGCGTCCCCGCCACCGCCCACGCCGCCGTGCTGCCGCCGCTGCCGCAGAACGCCGACGGCCTGGACCAGACCTTCGCCCCGGCGTACGACTTCGACACCGACGGCTGCTACGTGACCGCCGCCATCGGCGCGGACGGCACCCTCAACCCGGGCCTGAAGCTCGGCGGCACGGTGAACGGCAAGTGCCACGACCCGGCCCAGCTCGCCTCGGCGAACAGCTACTCGCGCGCCAAGTGCAACAACGGCTGGTGCGCCGTCATGTACGCCAGCTACTTCGAGAAGGACCAGGCCACCTGGGGCCCGCTGGCCATCGGCCACACCCACGACTGGGAGCACGTGGTGGTGTGGATCAGCGACGACCAGGTGCGGTACGTCTCGGTCTCCCAGCACAGCGGCTACCAGGTCGCGGCCCGCTCGGCGGTCCGCTTCGACGGCACCCACCCCAAGATCGTCTACCACAAGGACGGCGCCTCGACCCACTGCTTCCGCTTCGCCAACGCGGACGACGACCGCATCGAGAACGCCACCGGGGGCTGGTTCTACCCGCGCCTGGTCGGCTGGAACGGCTACCCGGCCGGCCTCCGCGACCGTCTGACGGGCGCCGATTTCGGCTCCGCCACGCTCAAGATCCGGGACGTCGACTTCGCCTACCACCTCGGCCGCTCGATGCCCGCCGGCATCCCCTTCGACCCGAACGCCTGAGGCCCGGGGGCCGAGCGGAACCGGCCCGGGCGGCCGTGGTGATCAAGCCGAACAGCACCGGGGCGGTCCGGTTCCGGACAACTGGAGGGTCCCGACAAAGGTCTGGGAGGGCCGGGCGGTGATACTGGAGGGCCCACGGAATCGGTAGAAGGAGGGCCGGGTGGAGTTCCGCCTGCTCGGGACGGTGTCCATCGCGACCGAGGAAGGCGAGCTGCCACTCGGCCCCGCCAAACGGCGCGGCGTCCTCGCCGCGCTGCTGCTGCGCGCGAACGCCGTCGTGCCCGTGGACCGGCTGATCGACGCCGTCTGGGACGAGCGCCCGCCCGCGCGGGCCCGCACCGTCGTCCAGGGGCACGTCTCTCGGCTGCGGGCCCTGTTCGAGCAGGGCGGCGCCGACCACTACGGGGTCGAGCTCGCCACCCACGGGCAGGCCTACGAGCTGCGGATGCCCGACCACCTCCTGGACGCCCACCGCTTCGAGGAGCTGGTCCAGCTCGCCGGGCACCAGAAGCACCCCGGGGACGCGGTCCTGATGCTGCGCGAGGCGCTCTCGCTGTGGCGCGGCCCCGCCCTCACCGGGACCGTGGCCAGCGAGCCGCTGCTGATGGCGGCCCGCGCGCTGGAGGAGACCCGGCTGGTCACCGTCGAGCAGCTCGCCGCGGCCTACGGGCGGCTCGGCGAGCACGTGAAGGCGGCCGCGCTGCTGCGCGCCGAGTCGGCGGCCAATCCGCTGCGCGAGTCCCTCGCGGCGGCCCTGATGCTGTCGCTCTACCGGGCCGGGCACCAGTCGGACGCCCTCGACTGCTACCACCGCACCCGGACCCAGCTCGCCGACGAGCTCGGTGTGGACCCGGGGCCCGCGCTGCGCGCCGCGTACGAGGCCGTGCTGCGCGGCACCCCGCCCGCCGCGCCGGCCACCGCCGGCGACGCCCCGGTCTCCGGCGGGCCCGCCGAGTGGCCCGGAGCGCCGGAGTCCGCCCCCGCCGCCGAGCCCGCGCCCCCCGCCGCGGCCCTGCCCGCCCCCGACCTGCTGCCCCGCGCCCCGCGCGGCTTCCTCGGCCGCGCCCGCGAGCTGGCCGCCCTCGACACCGCCGTCGAGCGCGCCCGGGTCGCGCTCGTCACCGGCCCCGCCGGGGTCGGCAAGACCGCGCTCGCCCTCAACTGGGCGCACCGGCGCGCCGCCCACTACCCCGACGGCGTGCTCTACGCCGACCTGCGCGGCTTCAGCCAGGACGACGGCGTCGACAGCTCCGACGTCCTGCGCGAGTTCCTGCCCGCGCTCGGCGTGCCGCCCCGCCAGGTGCCCGAGTCGCCGACGGCCGCCGCCGCGCTCTACCGCTCGCTCACCGAGGACCGGGCGCTGCTCGTCGTCCTCGACAACGTGCGCAGCGCCGACCGGGCCCGCCCGCTGCTCCCGGCCGGGGCGCGCTGCGCGACCGTGGTCACCTCGCGGCTGCGGCTCGGCGGGCTGGTCGTCAGCGAGCTGGCCCGCCCGGTGCCGCTCGGCGTGCTGGGGCTCGACGACTCGGCCGCGCTGCTGGCCGCGGCCGTCGGCGGGGACCGGGTCGACGCGGAGCCCGCCGCCGCCCGCCGGCTCGCCGCCCTGTGCGACGGGCTGCCGCTCGCGCTGCGGGTCACCGCCGCGCAGCTCGCCGCCCGCCCGCACTGGCGGCTCGCCGACCTGGCCGCCGAACTCGCCGACGAGCAGCGGCGGCTGTCCCTGCTCTCGGTGGACGACTCCGAGTGCGCCGACGGGCAGGGCGTGGCCGCCGCGCTCCGCCTCACCGTGCAGGGCCTGCCCGACGAGGCCGCGCGGCTGTTCCGGCAGCTCGGCGTGGTGCCGGGGACCGACCTGGACCGGCACGCGGCGGCGGCGCTGCTCGACCGGACCCCGCCGGTGGCCGCGGAGGCCCTGGACCGGCTGTGCGACGCGCACCTGCTCACCGAGTACGCGCCCGGCCGGCACACCCTGCACGACCTGGTCCGGCTGTACGCGCGCGGCCTCGACGCCGACGAGGACGCCCTGCTGCGGCTGCTCGACCACTACACCCTGGCCGCGATGGCCGCCGCCCGCGCCGCCGAGCCGGACGACCAGCCGTGCTGCGCGGCACCGTCCAACGCCCGGCTGCCCCGGACGGCCGCGCAGTTCGCCGGGCGGGACGCGGCCCTGCTCTGGTACGCGGCCGAGCGCGACAACCTCGCGGCGGCGGTCGCCGCCGCCCGCGCGGCCGGTCTGCACGACCGGGCCTGGCGGCTCGCGGTCCTCCAGTGGCCGTACATCCTGTGGCACAGCCACGACGCCTGGGTGCCGCTCCTGGAGGCGGCGGCCGACTCGGCGGCCCGGGAGGGGGACGCCGACGCCGAGTCGCGGGTCCGCGCCCTGCTGGGCTGGGTCCTCACCCAGGAGAACCGGCTCACCGAGGCCCTGGTCCACCTGCGGCTCGCGCCCCCGCTGGCCGCCCGCGCCGGCGAGGCGTCCAGCGAGGCGACCGCGCTGGTGAACCTGGCCGTCGCGCTCGACCGCTTCGGGGTGAGCGAGGAGTCCCTCGGGCACACCGAGCGGGCCGCCGTCCTGGTCCGGGGCACCGGCGACGTGATGACCGAGCTCCTCGCCCTGGAGCACCGGTCGCGCCAGCTCCTCTCCGTCGGCGACCCGGCCGGGGCGCTGGCCTGCGCGCGCGAGGGGCTGGCCCTGGACGGCGACACCGTCAACGGCCTGGTGGGGATACGGCACAGCATGCTCACCGCGACGGCGGGCACGGCCCTGATCGACCTCGGCCGCACCGAGGAGGCCGCCACCCTGCTCGTACAGGCCAGGGAGATGGGCCTCGCGCACGGCTACAAGGAGGGCGTGCAGCGGGTCGAGGCGCAGCTGCGCCGGCTCGACGCGGCGGCCTCGGCGGCCGGGGCGGCGGCGACGGAGCGTTAGCCGGGCGTTAGCCGCGCGGCGACGGGACGGCAATGCCCCCCGTGAATGTGGTGGAGACCAATGAAACGACTGTTCGACGGTCGTTCACCAGCACATTCTTGGGGGAAGGGCAGGCATCCGGGGATGCTCACCACACGCGTGGCAGTGACCGTCCACGCCGCCGACCCGCTCAGCCGGGCCGGACTCATCAGCCATTTACAGCACCAGCCGACGATCGAGGTGGTGCCCGAGCATCCCGCCGAGGAGCCGGGCGAGGGACGGGACGGCGCCCCCTCGGTCGCCGTGATGCTCGCGGACCGGATCGACGAGACCGCCACGACCGAGCTGCGGCGCGTGCTGCGCGGCGGGGACCAGCGGGTCGTGCTCGTCGCCGGCGAACTGCGCGAGCCGGATCTGCTCACCGTCGTCGAGTACGGGGTGCGCGCGATCCTCTGGCGCCACCAGGCCACCGAGCAGCGGCTCCTCAACGCCGTGCACAGCGCGGCGCGCGGCGACGGCGAGCTCCCGCCGGACCTGATCAGCCGGCTGCTCAACCAGGTGGGCCGGCTCCAGCGGGCGACCACCACCGCGACCACCGGGACCGCCCCGCTGTTCGGGATGGCCCCGCGCGAGGTGGACGTGCTGCGGCTGCTCGCCGAGGGGCTCGACACCCGGCAGATCAGCGAGAAGCTCGCCTACTCCGAGCGCACCGTCAAGAACATCCTGCACGCGCTGATGACGCGGCTCCATCTCGCCAACCGGGCTCACGCCGTGGCGTACGCACTCCGCGAGGGCTACATCTGATGATCCACGAGATCGACGAGGCGCTGGGCCGCCTCCTGGCCCCCGCCGTCACCGGGGACGTCTCCTTCGACCCGCCGACCCGCGACTGGGCCGCCCGCCGCACCGCGCCGACCCTCAACGCGTACCTCTTCGACATCCGGGAGGACGTGGCGCGCCGCGAGCGCGGGGCGTACGCGGAGCGCGACGCCCGGGGGGCCGTGGTGCGCCGCCGCCAGCCCCGGCGCTGGTTCCGGCTCTCCTACCTGGTGACCGCCTGGACCTCCCGCCCGGAGGACGAGCACCGGCTGCTGTCCGGCGCCCTCGCGCTGCTGCTGCCGCACGAGGCGCTGCCGCAGGAGGTGGTCCCCGAGGTGCTGCGCGCGGACGGGGGCACCCCGGCGCTGCCGCTGACCGTGGCCGTCCCGCCGGCCGAGTCCCGGTCCCTCGCGGACATCTGGTCGGCGCTCGGCGGGGAGCTGAAGCCCTCGCTGGACGTGGTGATCACCACCCCGTTCCCGGTCGTCCCGGTGTACGACGTGGCGCCGCCGGTCACCGAGGGCATGGCGGTCACCGTGCGCGGCTCCGACGGGGTGCCGTCGGACTCCGCGCCCCGCATGGTCCGGCGGACGGAGTACCTGCCGTGAGCGCCGCCGGCCTGACCGCACGGCTCGCGGCGCTGCGGGAGCGGGTGCGGGGCGTGGTCGAGGACCGCGCCGCCGGGGACCCGACCGCCGCCGACCCGCTGCGCGGCCTGTACCTGACCCCCGAGTCGGCCCTGCGCTCCGCCGCCCGCCCGCTCGGCGCGCCGGACCCGGCGGAGGAAGCGGGGACGGGAGCGGGGACGGGAGCGGGGACGGACGCCGGAACGGACGCGGTTCCGGGACCGGAGACGGGCCCAGGCCCGGAGGCGGACGCGGACGGCCGGCTCGGCGCGCTCGCGCGTGCCTTCGGGCTCGTCCCGCTCGACGTCCACGTCCTGCTGACCGCCCTCGCGCCCGACGTGGACCGGGCCTTCGAGCCGCTGTTCGGGTATCTCAACGACGACGTCGGCCGACGCCGGGCGACGGTGGCGCTCGCCCTCGGGCTCGCGGGCACCGGCCCGCACCAGCCCGCCGCCCGCGACCGCTTCCACCCGGCCGCGCCGCTGTGCGCCGGGGGCCTGCTGCTCGTCGAGGACGAGGAGCGGCCGCTGCCGGGGCGGGCGCTGCGGGTGCCGGAGCGGGTGGTGGCCCATCTGCTCGGCGACGACGGGCGGCTGGACGCGCTGCTGCCGGGCGCCGGGGTGGAGCTGCTGCCGCCCGCCCCGCCGGGGACGGCCCCGGTGGCCGGGGCGCTGGACGAGCTCGCCGGCCGGATCCTCGCCGCCGCGCCGGTCGCCGTGCACCTGCGGGAACGGACCCCCGGCAGCGGCGCCGACGCCGTCGCCGAGGCGCTGTGCGGCGCGGGCGTGCCGGTGCTCCGGCTGCGCGCGGGCGCCGGGGACGCCGACGGCGCCCTCGGGACCGTACTGCTGCGGGAGGCCCGGCTGCGGGGGGCGGCCGTCGTGGTCGAGCCGCTGCCCCGGGACGCCGGTCCGCTGGTGCGGGCGCTGGCGGTGCCGGACGCGACCGTCGTGTTCGCCGGGACCGACGCCCCGGATCCGCGCTGGGCGCCGCAGGTGGAGCCGCTGGCACTGGAGGCGCCCGCCGACGCGGCCGGCTCGGCCGAGCTGTGGCGGCGCGAACTCGGCACCGGAGAGCCCGCGTTCGACCTGGCCGAGGCGGTCGCCCCGTACCGGCTCGGCGGCGGTCCCATCCGCCGGGCGGCCCGTTCGGCGCTGGCGCTCGCCTCCTTCGAGGGGTCTGAGCTGACGGCCGCGCACGTGCAGCGCGGGGCGCGCCTGATGTCGGCGCCGCTGCTCGACAGCCACGCCCGGCGGGTGCGCCCCGCCGTCGGCTTCGACGACCTGGTGCTGCCCGAGGAGCCGCTGGGGCTGCTGCGCGAGCTGACCGGGCGGGCCCGGCACCGGGACAGGGTGCTCGGGGGCTGGCGGCTGCGCACCGGCGGCGGGCGCGGGCGGGGCGTGGTGGCCCTGTTCGCCGGGGAGTCCGGCACCGGAAAGACGCTGGGCGCCGAGGTCGTCGCGGGCGAACTCGGCCTGGACCTCTATGTGGTGGACCTGTCGTCGGTCGTCGACAAGTACGTGGGCGAGACGGAGAAGAACCTGGAGCGGATCTTCGCCGAGGTCGACCGGACCGACTGCGTGCTGCTCTTCGACGAGGCCGACGCCGTCTTCGGCAAGCGTTCCGAGGTGCGCAGCTCGCACGACCGGTACGCCAACCTGGAGAGCGCCTATCTGCTCCAGCGTCTTGAGTCCTTCGACGGGATCGCGGTGCTGACGACCAATCTGCGGGCCAACATCGACGAGGCGTTCACCCGCCGGCTCGACCTGGTGGTGGACTTCCCGTTCCCGGACCCGGAGCAGCGGGTGGCGCTGTGGGAGGCGTGTCTGGCAGGCGCCCCGCAGGCGCCGGACCTCGCGGACGCGCTCGCGGAGTGCGCGAAGGGCTTCGAGCTGGCGGGCGGCGCGATCCGCTCGGCGGCGGTGACCGCCGGCTATCTGGCGGCGGGCCGGGGCGGCCCGGTGACCGGGGACGACGTACGGGCGGGGGCCCGGCGCGAGTACCAGAAGGCGGGCCGGCTGCTGCCGGACGCCGGGGTGCCCTGGGCTCCGTAGCGGCGTCACGGGAGAGATGAGGAGGAGGCCCGCCGGGTGGCACGCGCGGGCCTCCTCGGTCTGTCAGGGGCGCCAGATCACGCCGCCGCCGAGCATGGTGCGGATGGTGGGCCAGTCGATGGTGCCGTTCACCGACAGGCCCATGGCCTTCTGGTAGTCGCGGACGTGCGCGATGACATTGGAGTTGTAGCTGGTGGAGGGGCCCGTCACGCCGTTGCGGAAGTAGTCGATGCCGAGGTCCGCGTTGGCCCGTGCGACGTCCATGTCGTGGGCGTCGAAGGTGCCGTTCATGGCCCAGTAGAAGGCGGCCATGAAGCGGGTCGTCTCCCAGCCGCCGCGCTTGACGTCGTCGGGGGTGACCCCCTGCATCCACAGCGAGGTCAGCGTGGCCGGGCCGAGTGTGCCCTCTGCGTCGACGCTGAGGATCTTGTGGGGGTTCTTGCCGCTGTCGTCGACGGCGTTCTGGTAGCAGACCAGGGAGGCACGGGTCGGGGCGTCGATCACGCCGCGGGTGAAGGTGCCGCGGGGGCTGCACGCGTTCTTCAGCTTGACCAGGCGTTCCTGGGCGAACTCGACGACGCGGTCCTTCTGGTAGCCGGGCCCCCAGGGCGGGCCGACCTTGGCGGGCGTCTGGGTGCGGGGCTGCTGTGCGGGGCCGCCGCCCTGGTTGCCACCGGTGGTGCCACCGCCGCCACCGCCGCCGTCACCGGTGGCGGGCGGCGGGGCGCCGCCGCCGTCGGGGTTCCCGCCGTCGGCGGGCGGCGGCGACGCGCCGCCGGGTCCGGTGCCCGCGGCGTCGCCGGTGCCCGGGGGCGCCGGCGGGGGCGTCGGGAGGTTCGTCCCGTCGCCCTGCTGCACGGGGTTGGGGGCGCCGGAGGCCATCAGCTCCTTGGCCGAGCTGCCGATCTTGGGCGAGAAGCCGAACCAGAGCACCGCGAAGGCGACGGCGCCCGCGACGAGCAGTCCGCCGACCGTCATCAGCCAGGCGCCGACGACGGGCCGCTGGGCGAAGGTGCCCTCCAGCTCCTGCCCGGAGTCGTCGCCCGAGCGGCGCAGCGCCAGGGTGAAGCGGTGGCTCTGCTCGCCGCCGGTCCACCGGATGTCCCGGGGCCGCAGCCCCAGTTCGGCGAAGGCGGCACGGCCCGGGTCGACGCGCACGGCGTTCGGCGCCAGGTCGAACTCCAGGGCGTCGGTCTCGTCGCGGGCCACCAGGGAGGCCGTCACGGGGGTGTTGCCGAGGTTGTCGACGGCGACCCGGGCCTTGCCCCGGAAGCGCCCGGTCAGGGCGGGCGGGAGGAGTTCGGCACGGATCTCGGTGAAGGGCGCGATGGTCAGCTGCCCTTCGACGACGTCGCGCACGGCGCCGTTCTCGCGGGGTTCGACCCGGATGCCGTAGGCGGCGGGGCCGGCCTCCGCGTCGGGGCTGCGCGGCGGGGCGAACGAGATCTCCGCGGTCCCCTCCGCACCCGGATAGAGGCGCAGTACATCGGGTTCGACGCGGCCCCAGCCCGCGGGCCTGCCGACGAGGGAGAGCCGGTACTCCTCGACGGTGTCGCCGGTGTTCCGCACCCGCAGCCGGGCGGTGGCCCGGGAACCGGGCTCGACGGCCACGGCGGCCGGGTCCAGAGAGGTCCAGATGGTCATGGGCCGCAGGCTACGGGCGGGGGGCGCGCGCGGGCGTGTCCGAAGGTCCCGGGCCGGGGGCAGGCCCGGCTGCCCTTCCGTACGGACTGCCCTTCCGGGTGTCCGGTGAGGCAGCGATCGCTGCCCTCGGCGCCGCCCGTTCGACCACGCGCCGGGGCCCGGGGGCGGGAGAGAGTCGGAAGCGTCACCGCCCCTTTCCCGTCCTCGGTACCCCTCCAGGAGCGCACGTACCCATGCCCACCTACCTCTCCCCCGGTGTCTACGTCGAGGAAGTCGCCAGCGGCTCCCGTCCCATCGAGGGCGTCGGCACCTCCGTCGCCGCGTTCGTCGGCCTGGCGCCGACCGGACCGCTGCACGAGCCGACGCTGGTGACCAACTGGTCGCAGTACGTGGCCTCCTTCGGCGACTTCACGGACGGGTACTACCTGGCGCACTCCGTCTACGGCTTCTTCAACAACGGGGGCACCGCCGCGTACATCGTGCGGGTCGGCGGCGGGGACGCCTCCGGCGCGCTGCCGTCCGCCTCGGACACGAGCGGTGCGGGCGCCCCGAAGGAGCTGCTGCCGGGCGCCGCCGTCGCGCTCGGCTCCTTCCGGGTCGCCGCGATCGCCGCCGGTTCCGGGCCCGAGGGCACGCTGACCGTCGAGGTGCAGGACGCGGAGGGCGACCCGGAGGGAGCCGAGCGCTTCAAGCTGGTCGTGAAGGACGGCGACAAGGCCGTCGAGACCTTCGAGGTGAGCGCGAAGAAGAGCGCCCGCAACTTCGTGGTCACGCAGGTGCGGCAGCGGTCGAAGACGATCGTGGTGGAGGAGGCCGCGGCCGGCGCCGCGCTCGCCCGCCCCGAGGCGCAGACCGTGACCCTGGCCCCGCCCGCCCCGGCGCCGCTGCCGGTGCCCTCGGCCGGCTCCGGCCGGGGCCAGGCCCTGGACTCGGGCCGGTTCATCGGCGACTCGGCGGACCGCACCGGCTTCGGCGGCCTGGAGGCGTACGACGAGATCACCATGGTGGCCGTGCCCGACCTGATGGCCGCCTACCAGCAGGGCCTGATCGACCTGGAGCAGGTCAAGGCCGTGCAGCTGGGGCTGATCGCGCACTGCGAGCTCATGGGCGACCGGATGGCGCTGCTCGACCCGCCGCCCGCCCTGAACGCCCGCGACGTGCGCACCTGGCGGCAGGAGACCGCCGGCTACGACTCGCGCTACGCGGCGCTCTACTACCCGTGGATCAAGGCCTTCGACCCGGCCACCGGCCAGACCCGTATCGTCCCGCCGTCGGGCCACATGGCCGGCGTGTGGGCCCGCAACGACTCCGAGCGCGGCGTGCACAAGGCGCCCGCCAACGAGATCGTGCGCGGCGCGGTGGACCTGGAGCTCCAGATCACCCGCGGCGAGCAGGACCTGCTCAACCCGGTCGGCGTCAACTGCATCCGGGCCTTCCCGGGCCGCGGCATCCGCGTGTGGGGCGCCCGCACGCTGGCCTCCGACCCGGCGTGGCGCTACCTCAACGTGCGCCGCTACTTCAACTACCTCGAAGAGTCGATCCTGATCGGCACCCAGTGGGTCGTCTTCGAGCCGAACGACCAGGCCCTGTGGGCGCGGATCCGCCGCAACATCTCGGCGTTCCTGGTGAACGAGTGGCGCTCCGGGGCGCTCTTCGGGCAGCGGCCCGAGGACGCGTTCTACGTGAAGTGCGACGAGGAGACCAACCCGCCGGAGTCCGTGGACGTCGGCCGCGTGGTCTGCGAGATCGGCATCGCGCCGGTGAAGCCCGCGGAGTTCGTCGTCTTCCGCCTGGCGCAGTTCCAGGGCGGCGGGGGCGAACTGGAGGAGTAGGCCCGGCCCTTCCGCCCGGCCTCCCTCCCGGCACCCCGCCCGACCCGCAGAGCATCGAACAAGAACCAAGGAGTGACCCCACACCATGTCCCTGCAGCCCGGTGACGCTCTCACCACCCATAATTTCGGCCTCCAGATCGACGGCGTCATGGTCGAGTACCTCCAGGAGGTCAACGGCCTGTCGATGGAGCAGGACGTCATCGAGTACCAGCAGGTCTCGGCGGACGGCAAGCCGGTCGTGAAGAAGATGCCCGGCGTGAAGAAGGCCGGTCAGTGCACGGTCGTGCGCGGCATGACGCAGAGCGCGACCTTCAACGAGTGGATCAACCAGTCCATCGCCGGCGACATGGGCTCCGCCCGCAAGAACGCCACGATCATGATGATGGACTACCAGAACAACCCGGTGAAGCGGTACAACCTGCGCAACGCCTGGTGCAGCAAGGTCGACACGAGCGGGGTCAAGGCGGGCGACGCCGCCGCGCTCACCGAGTCCGTCACCATCGTGTTCGAAGAGCTGGTCATCGAGTAATGCGACGCGAAGGCCCTGGGGGCGCCCTGGCGTCCGCTCCCGCAGAACCCCTGCGCACGGAGTTCGAGTTCGAGCTCCCGCGCGGTTACGTCGACGAGTCCGGCACCGTCCACCGCCGGGGCGCCATGCGGCTGGCCACGGCGCGGGACGAGCTGGTCCCGCTGCGTGACGTCCGGGTACGGGAGAACCCCGCGTACCTCTCGGTCGTGCTGCTGGGCCGGGTCGTCACCCGGCTCGGCACACTGCCGTCGGTGCACGACGGGACGGTGGAGAACATGTTCGCCTCCGACCTGGCGTTCCTCCAGGACTTCTACCGGCAGATCAACGCGGAGGGCCACACCCGGGCCGCCGTGGCCTGCCCGCACTGCTCGGAGTCCTTCGAGGTCGAGCTGGCCGGGAGCCGCCTGGGGGAATCGTGACGTACGCGGCCGACCGGATCGAGGAGGAGGCCGCGTACCTCGCCTACCACTTCCACTGGTCCCTCGACTCCGTGCTGGACCTGGAGCACGGGGACCGGCGGCGGTACGTGGAACGGGCGGCGACGCTCGTGGAGCGGGCGGCCCAGGGCTGACCGCAGGGCTGAGGAGAGAAGAGGAAGAGGCCGCGCAGGCCCAGCAAGCGGAGCAGGCCGAGCAGGCGGAGCGGGAAGAGAAGGGGACACGGGAAGGATGGGGATGTTCGGCAGGTGGAGGTCGCGACGGGACGCGGACGGTGCGACGGCGCCCGCCGGGGCGGCGGAGCCGGTCGCGGCGCCCCGGCGCGCTCCGGGCGACGCGTGGGCGGCGCTGCCGCCGGTCCAGCGCGTTCTTGCCCCGCCGAGCCGGGTCGCCGACCCGTCCTTCTCCGCCGCGCTCGCGACCCACGGGAACCCGTCCTTCCACCGTGAACCGGGCCACGGCCGCACCCCGGCGGCCCCCGGCGGCCTCCTCCTGGACGCCGTCCGCGTCCCCCGGGACCAGCCCGCCGCGCCGGACCTGCCGGCGGTACGGCTGCCGGTGCGCCCGCCGGTGGCGGACGCGGGGGCGGCGGGTGCCGCCGGGGTCGCGGGCGGGGTGACCTCCGGTGCCGTGACGGCCGGGGAGCCCCGGGGCGTGCAGCGGGCCGCCTCGCGGGCGGCCTCGCGGGCGGCCGAGCCCGTGGGCCCGGTCAGCGCTCCGGCCGTACGGCGGACCCCGGAGGTGCCTTCGCGCACCGCCGCGCCGGACACGGCCCCGGAGTCCGCGCGCGCGGCCGGGCCGACGGGCGCCGAGGCCGCGCCGACCGTGCAGCGGGCCGGCGGGGTGCCCTCGGGCGCCGCCGGGCCGTCGAGCCGCGCCGTCACGCGCCCGACCGGCGCGCAGCCGCCGCGCGCCACCGGGCCGGTGGGTCCCGCCGGGCCGGTGAGCCGCCCCGTGACCCCGGCGACCGTCGCGGAGACCTCCTCCCGGCGCGACACCACCGCGCCGGTCACGGCCGACCCGGTGCGCCGGGACGGCGCGGCCGGCGGTCGGCGGGCCGCCGAGACGCCCTCGCCCGCCGCCCCGCCGACCGCCGCCGAACTCCCGCGCGCCGCCCGCCCGGTGAGCCACG
>NZ_JBVJDK010000014.1:0-73605 GCF_055582325.1 Streptomyces sp. NPDC042100 | reverse complement strand
TACGACGGCGCGACCGCCGTACAGCGGGCCACCGACACCGCCTCCCCTCAGCCCACCTCGCCGACCGCCGCCCCGTCGCCCTCGCGGAGCACCGCCGCCGAACTCCCGCGCGCCGCCCGCCCGGTGAGCCACGACGGCGCGACCGCCGTACAGCGGGCCACCGACACCGCCTCCCCTCAGCCCACCTCGCCGACCGCCGCCCCGTCGCCCTCGCGGAGCACCGCCGCCCCGAAGGGCGCCGCACCGTCCCGGCCGGCCGCCCCCGGCCCGGCGGACACCCGGCAGGTCGCCACCGAGCCGTCGCGTGCCGCCGAGCGCGCCGGGAACGGCCCCGCCGCACCCGTGCGGCGCCCGGTCACGCCCGCCACACCCCTGGTCCAGCGGGCGGCGGACGCGCCCGCCGGTACGCCCTCGGTGGCGGTGCCCTCCGCTCCGGCCGCCCCCGTGCGGCCCGGCACGCCCCCGGCGGCGCCCGCCACCCGTGCCGCCGCGCCCGCGCCCCGTACCGACGGCGACGCCCCCGCGTCCGTCCAGCGCGCCGCCCATGCCCCGGTCGCGCCCCTGACCGCTCCCCCGCGAACCGCCGCCGCCCCGGCGGCACCCGCGCCCGGAGCCCAGAACGTCGCGGAGCCGGGTCCCTCCCCGGCCCCGCGCGCACCCGCCGTCCGGCGGGCCGAACCGGCGCACCCGGTCCGGCCCGCCGGAGACGGTGGCCTCGCGCCCGCCGGGCGGCCGGTCGTGGCCCTGCCCGTACGGCGTTCGCTCCTCACCAGCGCCCGCGTCTCGGAGCCGCAGCGCCGCCTGGGCGCCGTCGGCGCGCCCGCCCCGGCCCCCGTCCAGCGTGCCGAGGCCCCGACTCCCGCACCGGTCGAGGCGCCCGCCCCCGCCCCCGCCTCCGTGCCCGCGGCCACGCCCACGCCGGAGCCCGCGCCCGCGGCCACGCCCGCGCCCGCCGGCGTTCCCACCGCCGCTCCCGGCCCCTCGGTGCGCCGCTCCCGGCGCGCCCCCGGTGCCGACTGGAGTACGGCTGCGCCGACCGCTCCCGTACGCAAGGGGCTCGGGGCGCCGGTCCAGCGAGCCGTCGCCGACGCGCCCGCCGCCCCGGCCGGGCCCAGGCCGCGCCGATCGCCGATCGGCCCTCCCCTCACGCCCGCCCCGATCACGCCCGCCCCGGCACCCCTGCCGAGCGCGGGTCCCCCGGCTCCCGCCACCCCGGCGGCCGAGCCGGTCCCCGTGTCCGCGCCGGTGCCCGTGTCCGGGGCCCGCCCGCAGCCGACCGCCGCCGCCCAGCCCCCCGCGTCCACCGGACCCGCCGTATCCCCCGTATCGCCCGGCGCTCCCGGGTCCGCCGCGTCACCCGGGTCCGCCCCGTCGCCCGGGGCTCCCGAGGGCCGCCCCGTGGCCCCGGCCGCCCCGGCCGCCCCCGCCCGCGAGCCCGCCCCCGTCCAGCGGATCGCCATCCCCCGCGCCCCGACGGCGGCCCCCGCCCCGCTGCCCCTGTCCACCGCGCGCCCCCTCGCCCCGCACGCGTCACCCCCGCGCGGCCCCGCCGGGCCCCCCGCCGCCGTGACGCCGGTCGCGGCCCCCTCGGCGCCCGTCGCGCCCGCCGTCCAGCGTTCCGCCACCGCGCCCCCCGTCGTCCCCCTGACCCCGCCCCGGTCCGCGCGGCCGGTGCGGACGCCGGTGGCCGTGCAGCAGGCGCCGGCGGTCGCGGTGCCGGCCGCCACGCCCGCGCCCCTCCCGCCCCGGGTCGCGCCGCCCGCGCCACCGGCGCCCGTGGCCGTGACCCCCACCCCGGTCCCGCCGCGCGCCCCCGTGCAGCGGGCGGTCTCCGGAGCGCCCGCGCAGCGCTCCGCCCCGGGGCCCGCCAAGCCGCCCGAGCCCGCCGCGGAGTCGCCCGCCCAGCTCGACGAGCTGGCCCGGCGGCTGGTCACCCCGCTGTCCCGGCTGCTGCGCGCCGAACTCCGCGCCGACCGGGAGCGGATCGGCCGGCTGCGCGACCACGGGCGCTGACCCGGACCGCGCTCCCCCGACCGACCAGCCCGCCCAGCCCGCCCATCCGAACCCTCCCCGCCGAGTCCGAGAGAACTCCCATGCCCCAGCCCCTGGATCCCGCCTCCACCATCTTCTTCAGACTCACCATCGACGGTCAGGACCTCGGTCTGTTCAACGGCTGCGACGGTCTCGCCTCCGAAGTCGAGGTGGAGCAGCGCCACGAAGGCGGGAACAACGGCTTCGTGTGGCAGCTGCCCACCCGGGTCACCTTCTCCACCATCCGCCTCACCCGCCCCCTCACCCCGGACACCGCCCGGGTCGCCGCCTGGATCTCCTCGCTGGCCACCGGCATCACCCGCCCCACCGCGCAGATCGCCGCGCTGCGGGCCGACAAGTCGGTGGTGGCGCAGTGGGGTCTGGTGGAGGTGCTGCCGGTGCGCTGGACCGGGCCCAGCCTGGACCCGGGGAACCCGGCCGTCGCGACGGAGACCCTGGAGATCGCCCACCACGGCTTCACCGACGCGGGAGGGGCCTGAGATGGCCGCCCCCTCGGGCGGCAAGGCGGCGCGCGGTCTGTCGCGGGCCTCGCTGTCGATCCACCAGCCGCCGACCGACCTCGGCGGTTCGATGGGCGGCGCCATCGGCGAGGTGAAGTTCCAGTTCAACCCGGACCAGTTGAGGCTGAGCCGGTCGGCGGACTGGCACACCGAGCCCGCCGTCGCCTACACGCGCGGCGCGCCGCCGAAGTTCACCGGCAGCCGGCCCGCCTCGATGGACCTGGAGGTGTTCCTGGACGCGTCGGGGACGCCGAGCTCGACGGCCGTGCAGAGCCAGGTCGAACTGCTGCTCTCCTGCTGCGAGGTGACCGCGCAGAGCGTCGACTCCAAGGCGCCGAGCCCGCCTTGGGTGCGCTTCTCGTGGGGGTCGTTCTCGACGGTGCAGTTCGTCGCGTACGTGACCAACGTGGCCGCGACGTACACCCTGTTCAGCCCGAGCGGCGTGCCGATCCGGGCGACCTGCTCGCTGTCGCTGACCGAGGTCGCGTCGGAGACGAAGAAGCAGAACCCGACCTCCGGCGCGCTCACCGCGCGCCGCGTGCACCGCACGGTCGCCGGTGACTCGCTGGCCTCGCTGGCGTGGCGGGAGTACGGCGACGCCACCCGCTGGCGGGTGATCGCCGAGGCGAACGGCATCGACGACCCGATGCGGCTGCGGCCGGGCACCGAGCTGCTGCTGCCCTCCGCCGCCGAGCTCCCGTCGTCCCACGCGCCGCGCCCGTCCTCCGTACGGCCCGCATCGAACCCGACCGAGGGCGCCGCATGAGCGAGAAGACCTTCACCACCGTCCTGCACGTGCAGCTGGACGGGGTGCCCCTGCCCGACCCGCTGGCGGTCCGGCTCACCGAGGGCTGGGTGGACGCGAGCGTCAACGTGCCGTCCGCGTTCCAGCTCACCTTCAGCGACAAGGACGGCACGCTGACGGAGAAGTTCCCGTTCCTGAAGGTGGGCGCGCTGGCGGTGCTGTCGCCGTTCACCGACGGGCGGCTCGGTCCGCCGATGCTGACCGGCGAGGTGACGGCGCTGGAGACGGACGCCGCGCCGACGCTGGGCCGGTATCTGATCGTGCGCGGCTACGACCCGGGGCACCGGCTGCTGCGCAACCGGCGCGTCGAGGGCTATCCGAACATGACGGCGTCCGACATCGTGCGCAAGCTCGCGGCGCTGAACCGGGTGCCGCTCGGGCGGGTGGACGCGACGCCCACGGTGTACGAGCTGGCGACCCAGCCGAACATCACCGACTGGGACTTCCTCAGCAGGCTCGCGCAGGCCAACGACGTGCGCCTCTCCGTCGACCAGGCCGGGCGGCTGGACTTCGCCGCCCTGCCGCCCGCCGCGTCGGCGCCCTCCGACACGACCCCGGCGGCGCAGAGCCCGTACGTCCTCGACTTCGGGCACAACACGCTGCACAGCAGGGTGTCGGTGACGGCCGCGGGGCAGGTCGGCCGGGTGGACGTACGGGGCTGGGATCCTCGGACGCGGCAGGAGCTGTCCTCGCCGACGCCGGCCGTGAGCAGTACGGAGATCGTCTCGGACATCACTCCGGCGCAGCTCGCGACCCCGTTCGGCACGGCCGAACTCACCCTGGCGGACCGCCCGTTCACCACCCAGTCGGAGGTGCGGCAGGCGGCGCGAGCGCTGGCCGACGACGTCACCGGCTCCTTCGCGGAGGTGGAGGTGGCGGTGACCGGCAACCCGGAGCTGAAGCCGGGGCAGCCGGTGGCGGTGAAGGGTGCGGGCTTCCCGTTCGAGGGCCGCTACACGGCGACCGGGGTGCGCCATGTCTTCGCCTCGGGCCGGCAGTTCACGTCGTGGCTGACGGTGTCGGGGCGCCAGTTC
This sequence comes from Streptomyces sp. NPDC042100, assembly GCF_055582325.1. Lineage (NCBI taxonomy): Bacteria > Bacillati > Actinomycetota > Actinomycetes > Kitasatosporales > Streptomycetaceae > Streptomyces > Streptomyces sp. NPDC042100. The sequence goes on along the minus strand of NZ_JBVJDK010000014.1, from coordinate 69,214 downwards.
CGCTCGCTGTACGGGACGGCGGCGGGCGGCGGCGAGCCGTCCCCGCCGATGCCGGGTGTGGCGGTGGCACTGGTCACCAACACCAAGGACCCGCTGTCGCTGGGCCGGGTCCGGCTGCGTTTCCCCTGGCTGTCGGCGACGTACGAGAGCGACTGGTGCCGGGTGGCGCAGCTCGGCGGGCGCGGCGGCGGCGGGCTGCTGCTGCCGGAGGTGGACGACGAGGTGCTGTGCGCCTTCGACCGGGGCTCGCTGGAGCATCCGTACGTGCTGGCGGGCCTGTACAACGGCGTGGACCGGCACACTCCGGCCACCGACCGGGTGCCGCCGGTCGATCCGACCAGCGGCCGGGTCCAGTGGCGGGCGCTGACCTCCCGCACCGGGCACACGGTGGAGCTGCGGGAGGAGGGCGGCGGGCGGACCCGCGCCTCGCACGGCATCCGGCTGCGCACGGCGAAGGGGAAGCTCAGCATCGAGCTGAACGAGGCCCGGACCACGCTCACCGTCGACAGCGACGGCACCGTGACGATCAGCGGCGCCCGTGGGGTGACGGTGGAGTCGGGGGCCGATCTGACGTTGTCGGCGGCGGGCCGGATCAGCATGAAGGCGGGGCTCGGGGTGGACATCTCGGCCGGTCTCGGGGTGGACATCAAGGCGGGCCCGAAGTTCAAGGTGTCGGCGCTGACCCAGGCCGTCCTCAACGCGCCGTCGCTGATCACGGCGACCGTCCCGATGCCCAATCCGGTCGTCGCCAACCTGCCGTTCTGATGCCCGGAGCGTTGTGATGCCCGGAGAGAGGACCCTTCCATGAGTGAGCATTTCGTCGGCGCGGGCTGGGCCTTCCCGCTGCGCACCGGACCCAGCGGCTCGATCGCCCTGGTCCGGCGCGACCGGGAGATCGAGGAGTCGATGCGGCTGGTGCTGGCGACGGCGCCGGGCGAGCGTCCGATGCGGCCCGAGTTCGGCTGCGCGGTCCACGAGCTGGTCTTCGCGCCGGTCAACGACGCGACGACGGGCCGGATCCGGTACGAGGTGCTGACCTCGCTGGAGCGCTGGGAGCCGCGCATCGAGGTGGAGGAGGTCGTGGTGACCCCGGCCCCGGGCGATCCGTCCACCCTGCACATCGACGTCCGCTACCGGGTGCGCGGCACCAACAACCCGCGCAACCTCGTCTTCCCCTTCTACGTCATCCCCTCCGAGGACTGAAAGAGCCGCCATGGCCCTGCCCGCACCCCATCTCGACGACCGCCGCTTCCAGCAGTTCGTCGACGACGCCAAGCGCTACATCCAGCAGGCGTGCCCCGAATGGACGGACCACAACGTCTCGGACCCGGGCGTCACGCTCGTCGAGGCCGTCGCGCACATGGCCGACCAGTTGGTCTACCGGCTGAACCGGGTCCCGGAGAAGAACCACCTGGCCTTCCTCGACCTCCTCGGCATCACCCTCTTCCCGCCGGCGGCGGCCCACGCCGACGTGACCTTCCGGCTCTCGGCGCCGCAGACCGAGCCGGTGCTGCTGCCGGCCGGCACGGAGGTCTCGACCGGGCGCACGGAGACGGAGGAGGCGGTCGTCTTCGCCACCACCGACGATCTGACGGTGGTCCCCTGCGAGCTGGCGAGGTTCCTGCGCCAGACGGCGGGCGCGCCGCCGGAGGACCGGACGCAGGACGTGCTGGGCGGCGACGACGTGCCCGCGTTCTCGCCGCTGCCGTCCGTCGGCGACCTGCTGCTCTTCGGCCTGTCGGCGGCGGTGCCGGGCTGCGTCCTGGTGCTGGGCCTGGACAGCCGGGTGGACGGCGTCGGCGTGGACCCCCGGATGCCCCCGCTGGTGTGGGAGGCGTGGACGGCGACCGAGGGCTGGGTCGGCTGCGAGGTGGACGAGGACACCACGGGCGGTCTCAACCGGCCCGGCGAGGTCGTCCTGCACGTCCCGGCGGGGCACGCGGTGTCCCGGCTCGGCGGGCACGACGCGGGCTGGGTGCGCTGCCGGGTCGTCCCCTCCGTGGAGGGCCAGCCCGCCTACAGCGAGTCGCCGACGGTGCGCTCGGCGGGCGCCTTCACCATCGGCGGTACGGTGCGGGCGGCGCACGCCGAGACGGTGCGGGACGAGTCGCCGGGCGTCTCGGAGGGCGTGCCGGGGCAGCGCTTCCGGCTGGCCCACGCCCCGGTGGTGAACCGGCCGCCGCTGCTGCTCCAGGTCGCCGAGCTCGCGGACGGGCCGGACGACGGCGGGGCCGCCCCGGACGGTGACGCGGGGCCCGGCTGGCGTACCTGGACCCTCGTACCGGACTTCGCGTCCTCCCGGGCCCGCGACCGGCACTTCACGCTCGACGCGACGACCGGGGAGATCGCCTTCGGCCCGAGCGTCCGCGAACCCGACGGCACGCTCCGGCAGTTCGGCGCCGTGCCGCCCAAGGGCGCGGCGATCCGGGTGGCGCGCTACGGCACCGGCGGCGGCCGGGCGGGCAACGTCGCCCGCTCCTCGATCAGCGTGCTGCGCAGCTCGATCCCGTACATCGCCCGGGTCGAGAACCGCGAGGCGGCGCGCGGCGGGGTGGACGGCGAGACCGTGGAGGAGGCCCGGCTGCGCGCCCCGATCGCGCTGCGCGCCCAGGAGCGGGCGGTGACCGCGCGGGACTACGAGGAGCTGGCGCGCCGCGCGGCGCCGGAGGCGGCGCGGATCGCCTGTCTGGCGGCGGACGCGGCGGAGGCCGGGGACAACGCGGTGCGGGTCCTGGTCGTGCCGCAGGCGGTGCCGGACCGGGGCGGCCGGCTGCGCTTCGAACAGCTCGTGCCGGGCGAGGAGTTGCTGGGGCGGGTGACGGACTTCCTGGACGAGCGCCGTCCGCTGGGCACCCGGCTGGCGGTCGGGCCGCCGTTCTACCAGGGGGCGACGGTGGTGGCGACGCTGCACGCCTTCCGGGCCGTCAAGGCCGAGAAGGTGCGGGCCGACGCCCTGGACGCGCTGTACGCGTACCTCGATCCGCTGACCGGCGGGGTGCACGGCGAGGGCTGGCCGTTCGGGCGTCCGCTGCGCGCGGGCGAGATCTTCGCGGCGCTCCAGCGGGTGCCCGGTGTGGAGCTGGTGGACGAGGTGCTGCTGCATCCGGCTGACCCGCTGACCGGCCGCCGGGGCGAGGCCACGGACCGGCTCGAACTGGGCCCGTCCGCGCTGCTGTTCCCGTTCGACCACCACGTCCGCGTGATCGAGGCCCGGTGAACGGCGCGGTGAACGGCCCGTCGTACGCCGTGCCGGGCTCGGCGCGCGGGACGGTGCCGGGGCTCGCCACCCCGTACCCGCTGGGCGAGGCGCTGCCCGCCGTGTACGCGGAGGACGACTTCGGGCGCCGGTTCGTCTCGGGCCTGGACCTCGTCCTGGCACCGCTGTTCAACGTGCTGGACTCGCTGGAGGCGTACTTCTCGCCCGCGCTCGCCCCGGCCGACTTCGTCGACCACCTGGCGACCTGGGTGGGCGCCGAACTCGACGGCTCCGAGCCGCTGGAGACCCGCCGCCGGGCGGTCGCCGCGGCCGTCGCCCTGCACCGGGTGCGGGGCACCCGGCGCGGGCTCGTGGCGGCCGTCCGGCTCGCCTTCGGCACGGCTCCCGAGGTCGTCGAGAGCGGGGGCGCGCACTGGTCGGCGCGCCCGCTCGGCCCGTTCCCCGGCAAGCCCTCGCCGGGGCTCCACGTGATCCTGCGGGTCGCCGACCCGGCCGCCGTGGACCCGTACCGGCTGCGCGCGGTCGTGGCCGCCGCGCGGCCCGCCCATCTTCCGTTCACCACCACGGTGACGTCCGCTTCCGCACCCGAAGGAGCCCCCACCCCATGAGCGACACCGGCACCACCCGCCCCTGCCCGGACTGCGCCCGTCCGGTGCGGGCGGCGAACCAGTCCTTCTGCGACGAGTGCGGCGCCTTCCTCCGCTGGGACACCCCGTCGACCCGCCCGGCGGAACCCCCCGCCGGGGCCACGGGCACGGCGGCCCCGGCCTCCGAGGCGGCGACGGAACCCCTGCCGGCGGTACGGGAGGGGCGGGCCGAGGCGGACGGCGCGGGCCTGAACGGCGACGGGGGTACGGGCGCGGGCGCGCGCGGGAACGCCGTCGCCGACGGCGGGACGTCCGGGGCGGGCGCGGGGGGCGCGGCGGGAGCGCCGGGAGCGGAGGCGCCGGCGGCCACGGGAGCCCCGGAGGTCTCGGGGTCCTCGTCGGCCTCCGGGTCCTCCCGCACCCCGCAGGGATCGCGGGGATCGCGGGACCCTGAGGGCGCGGGGGTGCCGGAGGGCCCGGACGCGTCGGCGGCGCCCGAGGTCCCGGCGGCCCGGACGGCACCAGCGGCACCGGCCGCCCCCAGCGCCTCGGCCCCCTCGGCTCCCCGGGCGGACACGCCCGCCACCCGCCCGGCCCCTCAGCCGTCCTCCCGCCCCTCCGACACCGTCGCGCGCGCCCTGCTCGTGCCGGTGCCGGAGAGCGACCCGTCGGTCCCCGCGGCCGTGCTGCCGGGGCGGCCGGACGCGCCTCGGCCGACGGTGCGGGCTGCCGAGGCGCCCGTGGTCGCGGCGGGCGGGACGCCGTGCCCGGCGTGCGGGACCGCCAACACCCCCGGCCGGCACTTCTGCCGGCTCTGCGCCACGCCGCTGGTGGCACGGCCGCTGAACACCGCCGAAGGCCCGTACGCCGGGCAGCGGCCCCGGCTCGCCCGGGACCGGGGGCGCTGGATCGTGCGGGCCGCCGCGACGGCGGGCGCGGTGGCGCTGCTCGTCGGCGGGATCTTCGGCGGGCCGCCCGCCGCCCGCGCGGTGCAGGACCACTTCGCCGACCGCGCCCCCGTCCACCCGGCGGCCTGGCGCGCCTCGCACGCGGCGCCGAAGCAGGGTGCCGCACTGGCCGGTGACGGCTACTCCAACACCTGGTGGGGCACGGGGTACGCGGGGGATTCGGCGGGCCAGTACCTGGAGGCGCTGTTCGGCGAGCCGACGGATCTGCTGGCGGTGCTGATCACCCCGGGCAGCGGCAAGAACACCACCCGGGCCGACGGGCAGGCGACCCCGCGCACCTTCGACCTGGTGGTCACGGACGCGGCGGGCGAGCGGCACGTGTCGCAGCACCGGATCAACGACGGCGGCACGCAGAAGATCGAGCTGCGGGTCCGGGACGCGGTGTCGGTGCGGCTGGTGCTGCGCACGGCGTGGCGGGCCGACCCGAGCCGTCAGGTGGCGGTGGCGGAGCTGGAGTTCTTCGGGCGCTCCTTCTCCTGACCCAGGGCCTGATCCGACGGGAACCGTTCAGACAGGCCCGGGGGCCCCGGGCCGCCCGGGGCCGGTCTTGAGGGCCACGCACAGCCAGTGGTGGGTCGCGCCGGCGGTCGGTTCGGCGGGGCCCTCGGCCGGTGCGGTGGCCTCGGCGCGCAGCTCCCAGTAGCGCAGGATCAGCGGGTCCGCCCCGCTGACCATCAGCCCGGCCAGACGGCGCCGGAAGGCCCGGGTGTCGGCGGCGCCGAGGGCGGCGGCGTAGGCGGCGACGAAGCAGTCGAGCTCCTCGCCGGGACCGGGCGGCGCGCCCGCCCGCACGCGGGCGGCGGCGAGGGCGTACGCCTCGCCCAGGCCCTCGTAGAGGACGGCGGGGCGGTGGTCGAGCCCGGCCAGGTGGACCGGCGGGGCGGGCGCGGCGGCGACGAGCGCGTGCAGCCGGGCGAAGGCCAGGACCTGGCCGGGGGTGGGGTCCTCGGGCGGGTCGGGGACGGCGACGGCGACGACCGAGGCGGCGAGCCGGGACGGCAGGCGGACGGGCAGGGTGCGGCGCCAGAAGCGGGCCAGGAGCGTGGTGTCGGGCGGTACGGGCACCGTCCCGAGGAGTCGCAGGCGTTCCGCGCGCTCCTCGGGGGCGCAGTCGTGGAGGAGCCGGAGGGCGGCCTCCTGCCAGCGCAGGGCGGTCAGCCGGGCGCCGACGTCCCGCAGCCGGCCGGCGACGACGTCGGTCAGGTCGGCGTCGCGGTCGAGGACGCGGGCGACGGCGGGGACGGGCAGGCCGAGGCCGCGCAGGGTGCGGATGCGGCCCAGCCGGTCCAGGGCCTCCGGCCCGTACCTCCGGTGACCGCCGCCGCTGCGGCCCGCCTCGGGCAGCAGGCCGAGGTCGGAGTAGTGGCGGACGGTCTTGACGGTGACACCGGCCCGCTCGGCGAGCTCCCCGATGCTCCACAGCACCTCCGGCGCCATGCCGTGCCTCCTCCCCCGGTCGGACGACGCGACCAGGCTAACCGGTGCGCTCGGAGCGCTTGCCGAGGGCGGCTCGGGCTTGAACCTCCCCCAGGGGGAGTTCCTACGGTTCCGGTCCCTGGGCCGTCGGGCCGGGGACGTGCGAGGACATGGGGAGACGAGACGAAGATGACCGCTTTCGTGCTGGTGTCGGGCCCGTTCACCGGGGCCTGGGTGTGGCGGGAGACCGCGGAGCGGCTGCGGGCGGCCGGGGCCGAGGTGCGGCCGGTGGCGCTGACGGGCATGTCGGACGGTCCGGCCGGGGGGCCGGACACGGGCCTGGGGACGCACGTCGCGGACGTGCTGCGGGCGGTGGACTCCTGCGCGGCGCCGGAGGTGGTGCTGGTGGGGCACGACTACGGGATCCACCCGGTGCTCGGCGCGGCCGACCGGCGGCCGGGCCGGGTGGCGCGGGTGGTGTACCTGGACGCGGGGATGCCGGGCGACGGGGACGCGGCGCTGGCGCTCGCCCCGGCGGGGACCGGGGCGCGGGACGGCTTCGTGGCGCCGCCGACGGGCGCGGGGTGGGGGCGCTGGGGCAGCCTGGAGGGGCTGTCGCCCCAGACGCTGGGCCTGCTCGACCGGCTCGCCGCGCCGCAGCCGGAGCGGACGCTGACCGAGCCGCTGCGGCTGGCCGGCTCCCCCTTCGACCGGCCGACGACGGGGGTGCTGTGCACGGCGGGCGGTGCGGGGATCGCGATGGTGGAGCTCCTGGTGGCGACGGGCCCGCCGGAGTACCGGGCGCTGGCGTCGCCCCGGGTCGGCTTCCTCGAACTGCCCACCGGCCACTGGCCGATGCTGTCCGCGCCCGAGGCGCTGGCGGGGGCGCTGCTGAGGGCGGCGGCGGACGAGGGGCACCGGGTGGCGCCGCCGCGTCCGGACGCGGCGGGTGTGGGGGCGGCGGCGACGGGCAGCCCGGACGCGGCGCCCGGCACGTTTCTGCTCGACGTCCCGGAGTGCCCCCGGGAGCGGCGGGGCCGGGTCGATCTGCACCTGCCGGAGTCCGGGGAGCCTCGGCCGGCGGTGCTGCTGGTGCACGGCGGGCCGGTGTCCCCGGCGCAGCGGCCGACGCCGCGCGACTCGGCGACGCTGCTGGGCTACGCCCGGTATCTGGCGGGGCTCGGCGTGGTGGGGGCGACCGTGGACCACCGGCTGCACGGGCTGGAGGACTATCCGAGGGCGGCCCAGGACGTGGCGGCGGCGGTCGAGCTCGTACGCGCCGATCCGCGGGTGGACGGGGACCGGGTCGCGCTCTGGTTCCTGTCGGCGGGCGGACTGCTGTCGGCGGACTGGCTCGGGGCGCCGCCGTCGTGGCTGCGCGCCGTGGCCCTGAGCTATCCGGTGCTCGCTCCGCCGGAGGCGTGGCGGGCGGTGGACCCGGCGTTCCGCCCGGCGGAGGCGGTGGGGGCGGCGAGCCCGCCGCTGGTGCTGATCCGGGCGGGCCGGGAGCACGAGGTGTTCGCGGCGGCGGTGGAGGCGTTCCTGGCCGTGGCGGGGAAGGCGGGGGCACGGGTCGAGGTGGTCGACGCCCCGCTGGCCCGGCACGCCTTCGAGACCCTGGACCACACGCCGGACACCCGCGCGGCGGTGGTCCGGGCCGCGCGGGCGGTCGTGGACGAGCTGCTGCGGCCGGAGGGCTGACGGGCGCGGAGCGGGCCGGGGCCGGGGGGGCCGGATCCCGGGGGCGGCCAGATCTCGGGGGGCCGGATCCCGAGAGGGCCGGATCCCGAGAGGGCCGGATCCCGAGAGGGCCGGATCCCGGGGGCCAAGCCCCCGGGACGGTCCGGGGCGTAGGTCACCCGGAGCCGGGCCCAAGGGCTCTGACTGGAAGTACCGCGGCTCCCTAGTGTGGATCTCTTGGGGCCGTCGCGGGCGGCGGGCGCGAGAGGACTGCGATGCTGGAGTTCCGGCTGTTCGGGCCGATGCGGGTGAGCGTCGGCGACCGGGTCGTCCCCCTCGGGCCGCCCCGCCAGCGGGCCGTCCTCGCCCTGCTGGCCACCCGTCCGGGCCGGACGCTCTCCCAGCAGCGCCTCATGGAGGAGGTCTGGGGGCCCGGCGTCCACCGCTCCACCGGCACCCTCCAGGTGTACGTGTCCAACCTGCGCCGCGCGCTCGCCGAGGCCTGCGGGGACGAGGGCCGGTCCCTCATCGTGACCCGGGCGCCGGGCTACCTGCTCGACGTGGACCCCGAGCAGGTGGACGTCCACCGGATGCGGGCCGCCTGCACACGGGCCGCCGGACTCGCCGCCGCCGAACCGGCCGCCGCCATGGACCTGGCCGCCGAGGCCCTGGCCCTCTGGCGCGGCGACCCGTTCGAGGAGTTCGGTGCCTACGAGTTCGCCCGCGCCGAGGCCGCCGCGCTCGGCGCGGTCCACCACAAGGCGGTCGAACTGCGCCTGACGACCGCCCTCGACTGCGGGCGGCACGCCGAGGTGATGGACGAGCTGGCGGCCCGGTGCGCCGCCGATCCGGCCGGCGAGCCCGCCTGCTGGATGTACATGACCGCGCTGCACCGCGCGGGGCTGCGGGCCGACGCGGTCGCCGCGTACCACCGCACCCGCGAGGCGCTCGCCGAGCGTACGGGCCTGCCTCCGGGTCCGCTCCTCCAGCGCACGCTGGCCGAGGTCCTGCGGGAGTCCTCCGCCCCGAGCCTCGCCCCCGCACCCCCCGCACCCCCTGCGTCCCCTTCCTCTGCTTCCCCGGGCCCGGAGCCGGTCCCCGCCCGGTCCCGGCCGAGGCCCGACGCCGAGGTCGTGCTCTCGGGTCTCAAGGACGAACGCACGTCCCTGGTGGCCGCGCTGGACGCCCTCGCCGAGGGAACCGGCGGACTGCTCGTCGCCCAGGGGCGCGCGGGCTTCGGCAAGTCCTCCGTGCTGCGCCTGGCCCGCGAGCTCGCCGAAGCCCGGGGCATCCGGACGGCCTTCGAGACGGCACCCCTGATGGACGGCGCCCCTCCGCTGTGGCTGTGGGGGCGCCTGCTCGCCAAAGTCGGGGCCCCTGTGGACGAGTCGGGCGCCGCCGCCGTCCGGGCGGTGGCCGCCGTCGCGGAGGCCGAGGCCGCCGGTTCCGGAACCTGCGCCGCCGCCTTCACCGCCCGGATCGCCCTGCTGCGGTACTTCACGGAGGACTCGCTGCCGCCCACCGTGCTGCTCGTGGACAACCTCCACCTCGCCGGCGGGGACTCCCTGCGCGCCCTCGAACTCCTCGCCGCCCGCGCCACCGTGCTGCCCCTGCTGCTGGTCGTCGCCACCGCCCCGGAGGCCCAGGCCCGCGACCGGGTCCGCTGGAACGCCGTCGTGCAGGCCGGCCGCCGGATGACCCTGGGCGGGCTCTCCGTGGCCGAGGCGGGCGAGCTGCTGCGGGCCGGGACCGGGACGGCGGTCGACGACGAGACCGTACGGCTCGCGCACGCGCGGACCGGCGGGCATCCCCGGCTGCTCACCCTGCTCGCCGGCGCGGCGGCCGGACGCCCCGACGCCACGCGGGTGCTGACGTCGGGGGTGCCGGAGGGCGTGGTGCGGCAGGTGCGGCTCGCGGTGCCCGACGAACGGGCCGGGGAACTGCTGCTGGCCGCGGCGGTGTACGGGGAGCCGTTCCCCGTACCGCTGGGCAAGCGGGTACCGGGGCCGCAGGGCGACGGCGGGCAGGGCCCGTTGGACTCCCTGCTGGCGCTCGGGCTGCTCAGCGACGAGGGGGTGCCGCCCGGTTTCGTGCGGCTGTCCGTGCCGCTGTACGGGGACGCGGTGCGCCGCGGCTGGGGCCAGCTGGCCGTCGCCGAGATGCACGCGCGGCTGTACCGGCGCCTCGTGACGACGGGGTTCGGCGGTCCGGCGGTCCTCGCCGAGCACGCCTGGCAGGGGCGGCTGTACCTGCCTCACACCGAGGTCATCCGCGTCCTGTCGCGCGCCGCCGAGCTCGCCGACGACCAGCCGGGTGCCAGGGAGGGGCTGCGCTGGCTCGACCGGGCGCTGCGGGTCGCCGGGGACGCGCACGGCGACGAGGAGGCCGACCGGGCCGCCGCCGGGCTGCGGATCCGGCGGGCGCGGGTCCGGATGCAGTGGGGCGGGGAATGCCTCGCCGAGGCCGTCGTCGACTTCCGGCGCGCGGTGGACCTGGCGCTGCCGCTCGGTGACGCGGAGGCGCTCGCCGCCGCCCGGCTCGGGCTGCTGCTGTGCGGGCGTCCCGAGGAGGCCGAGGAGTGGGGCACCCTCGGCGCGTACGGCGAAGGACCCGGCGGGCCGGACGGCGCGGAAGGGGCGACGTACCGGCTGACCGTGCGCGGGGTCCGGGCGCTGCTCGACGGCGACTGGCCGCGCGCCCTGGAGGAGTTCCGGGCGGCCTACCGGGCACTGGGCGCGGCGCCCGCGCGCGAGTCGGGGGCCGCCTGGGGCTCGGGGCACCTGTCGGCGGTCGTCGGGCCGGTGCTCGCCGGTCTCGAGTGGCTCTGCGGCGATCCGGCCGCCGCGCGCGGGGCCCTGCGCTTCGCGCGGCTGGTGGGGTGCCGGGGCCGGGTGCCCGGTGCGGCGCTGAGGATCGCCTCGGTGGAGGCGCTGCTGCTGATCCTGGACGACCGGGCGGCCGAGGCCGACCGGGTGATCGAGGCCGGACTCCGTGATCCCGACGCCGAGTTCGGCCCGCTGCTGGTCGGCTGTCTGCACGCGCTGCGCGAGGTGCTCGCGCTGCGCGGCACCGCCGGCCAGGCCGCCCCGGGCGGCACCGGCGACCCGGCCGACGCGGCCGAGGCCGCCCGCGCCGTCGCCGTCCGGCTGGAGGACGTGGTCCGTTCCTGGCCGTTCGCCTGTCTGGGGCTCGGCCGGGTGGTGGTGGTCCTGGCGCTGTGGCGGAGCGGTGACCGCGACGCCGCGGCCGCCCTGCTGCGCGAGCCCGGCGACAGGCCCTCGGCGCTGCTGCGGGTCGCCGCCTCGCACCGTCCGGCGGACTGGGACGGGGCGGAGCTCGCCGCCCGCCTCGCTCCGGTGCGCGGCTGAGAGTTCCCGGAACCCGCGACGCCGGACCCGGGACCCCGGACCCGCGACGCCGGACCCGGGACCCGGGACCCGGAACGCCCAACCCGGAACGCCCAACCCGGGACGCCCAACCCTCGGCGACCCGGGAACGAGGACTCGGCCCTCCGCTCGCCCCGGCCGGGGAGCGGAGGGCCGAGTGGCGCACGGGACCTACTCGGACCAGGCGGCCACGGAGGTCACGGCCCGCCACTCCGCGAGGTAGCCGTCGAGGACCTCGCGGACGCTGTGGCCGATCTTGAGGTAGTCGAGGTCGTCGAGGTTGGCGAGCGAGACCCGGACCGACCATTCGGGGCCGTCGAAGCCGCCGCCGTTGAGGAGGACCACGGAGGTCTGCTCGGCGAGCCGGAACAGGATGTCGGTGGGCTCGTAGGTGGCTTCCAGGTAGTCCGCGAACTCCTTGCCCTGCTCGCGCTCCGCCTCCGCCAGAATGTCCAGCTCGATGTAGTACGCGGCGCGCTTCGGGTCGTCGGCGATCTTCATGCCGCTGCCCTCAAGGAGCAGGTCCAGGCGGCGGTGGACGATGCTCTGGATGAGCCTCTTGTACTCCTGGCCCTCGGGCAGCAGGTCGAAGAGGGAGAAGAGCATCATCTGCACCTGCTGGGGCAGCGAGAGGCCGGCGGTGTGGTTGAGGGCGACTTCGCGGGAGTCGGCGACCATGCGGTCGATGAACTTCAGGTTCCACGGGTCGAGCTGGAGGGAGCCGTACCGCTCGTCGAGCGCGGCGCGCTCCTCGGCGGGCAGCGCGGCGATCATCCGGTCGATGACGTTGTCCTCGTGCAGGGCGATCACGCCGAGCCGCCAGCCGGTGCAGCCGTAGTGCTTGGAGTAGGAGTAGACCAGCAGGGTGTTCTGCGGGATGGCGGCGACCAGCGAGGTGAAGCCGTCGACGAAGGTGCCGTAGACGTCGTCGGTGACGACGATGAGCTCGCGGTTCTGGTGCTTCACGATGTCCACGATCCGGTCGCGGACGTGGTCGCTCATCTCCACCGACGGGGGGTTGGAGGGGTTGACCACGAAGACGGCCTTGACGGAGGGATCGGCCAGCTTGTCGATCTCGGTATCGGGGTAGCGCCAGTCGCGCACCCCGGCCTCGGCGAACAGGTTGGCCTCGACCTTGACGACCTCGAAGCCGTAGCGCTCCAGGTGCGGGATCTCGATGTAGGGGGTGAAGGTGGGCACCAGGAGCGCGATCTTGTCGCCCCTCCTGAGCACCTTGTTGACCATCAGCGAGTCGAAGATGTAGCACATGGCGGCGGTTCCGCCCTCGGTCGCGAAGACGTCGAAGCTGCCCTCGGGGCTCTCCGAGCCGTACATCTCGGCGGCCACATAGCTGCGCACGACGTCCTGGCAGTGCGTCAGGATGCGGTCGGGCACCGGGTAGTTGTCGCCGATGAGGCCGTCGACCAGCTCGTGCACCCAGGCGTCGGCGTCGAAGCCGAGGGCCGAGACGGCGTACGAGACGCAGCGCTCCAGCAGGCCGATGCCCGCCATGCCCGGATTGCGCTGCACGAAGGTCCGGAAGCGGTCCGCGATGCCGGACCGGGCGGGCATTCCGCCGAGGTTGTCGGCGGTCCACACCCGGCGGGACTCCTCGATCGCGAAGGCGCCGAGGGCGAAGAACGCCTCGCGGGGGCCGGTGGCGATCCAGTTCGGGTTGCCGCGCCCGGCGTTCAGCATCGAGCGGGAGTGCCCGTCGCCGCTGCGGGCGGCGAGGGCGATCAGCTCGCCCTTGAGCTCGAAGGGGCTCAGCTTGCTCAGCCGGCGCATCTCTTCGCGGGAAACGCTGCATTCGGTCATGGCACGACTCCGTTGTTCTACGTGAGGGAAGGGGGTGGGGAAGGAGGTGGGAGGAAGGGGGAGGCGGGAGGGAAGGGCGGGGCCGGTCAGTGCAGCAGGGCGACCATGAGCACGCCCCAGAGGGTGAGCAGCACGTTGCCGACGGCGTACGGGACGGTGTAGCCGAGGACCGGGACGCGGCTCTTGGCGGATTCGGTGATCGCGCCGATCGCGGCGGTGGTGGTCTGCGCCCCGGCGAGCACGCCGAGGAGGATGGGGACCTCCATCTTGAAGACGTACCGGCCGACGTAGAGGCCCACGATCAGCGGGACCATGGTGGCGATCGCGCCCCAGAGGAAGAGTCCGACACCGGCCTGCTTCAGACCCGACACGAAGCTCGGACCGGCGTTGAGGCCGACCACGCCGACGAAGAGGCACAGACCGCCGGTGTCCAGCAGCCACAGGGTGGGCTTGGGGCAGTGGCCGAGGCGCGGGTTGCGGCCGTGCAGCCAGCCGAAGACCAGACCCATGATCAGCGCGCCGCCGCTGGTGGACAGGGCGAGCGGAACGCCCGCGAAGTGCAGGGCGGGGATGCCGATCAGGCCGCCGAGGAAGACGCCGAGGGTCATGAAGGAGACGTCGGCGGTCTCCGAGGTGCGGGCCGGGGTGCCCTGTTCCTTGGCGACCCGCTCGACCAGGTCCTCGGGACCGGACAGGGTGATGGTGTCGCCGGGCTGGAGCTTCACGTCGTGGCCGAGCGGCAGCGACTCGCCCTGGCGGACGACCTTCTCCAGGTAGACGGCCCGGTAGGCGGCCGAGGTGCGCAGCTCGCCGATGGTGCGGCCGGCGCCGCCCTTGCGGCTGATGATGACGTCGAGGCTCTCGTTGGCGTAGTCGAGGAGCTCGCGGTCGACGGTCTCGGGTCCGAAGACCTCGCCCCGCTCCAGTTCGAGGAGGTTCTCGCGGCGGCAGGTGAGGGCGACGACGTCACCCTTGTGCAGGACCGTGTCCGCGACGGCGCCCGTGACGCCCTGGGGGGTGCGGACCCGGGTGATGTACTTGGGGCCGCCGTGCGCGGCGAGCAGCTTCTCGGCCTCGGCGACGGTCCGTCCGTCGAAGGCGTCGACGGCCAGCTCGTACGAGCGGAGCACGACGTCGTAGTAGGCGCTGGAGAGGTCGGCGTTGGCGGCCTCGACCTTCATCTTCTGCTCCAGCCGGCGGCTCTCCTCGGCGAGGTCCACGCCGAGCAGGCGGGGTGCCACGTTGGCGAGGAACAGGGCGCAGAGGATGGTGCCGAGGACGTACGTGACGGCGTAGGCGACCGGCACGATGTTCGCCATGTCGGTGCGGGCCGCGTCGGAGAGGCCGGGGAGCTGTCCGATGGCGTCCTGGGCGACGCCGATGACCGCGGACTGGGTGAGCGCGCCGCCGAGCATGCCCGCGCCGAGACCGGGGTCGTAACCGGCGATCTTCGCGAACAGGTAGCAGACGCCGAGGCCGGTGACGCAGACGATCAGGGCCAGGCCGACCTGCGGCAGGCCGTCGCGCTTGAGGCCGCGGAAGAACACCGGACCGACCCGGTAACCGAGGGCGAAGAGGAAGGCGAGGAAGGCGAAGGCCTTCAGCGGGCCGTTCACCTCGACGCCGATCTGGCCGAGGACGAGTCCGGCGACCAGGGTTCCGGTCACGGACCCCAGGGCGATGGTCTTCCAGTGCGCCTTGCCGATGAAGAAGCCCACGGCGAGGGTGAGGAAGACGAGCAATTCCGGATATTGCTCGAACGTTGATGTGATGGCGTGCACGTTCATTCACCTTGTGACGGAACGACGGGCCCGGCGCGCAGCTCCGCGGCGAAGCCCCTGAACGGCCCGGTGCCTCCGAGACCCCGGGCCGAGAACCACTCTCCGCCGGGCGCCTTGGGCCCGGCTTCAAGGGACGAGGGCCCGGGGCCCGGCGCGTTTGAAGCCGTCTTGAAGGGGTCCTGAAGGCGGCTTTCCTAGCTTTCGTGCGGGCGGCGCGGGCCGCCCGCACGCCGCTGTCCGGGGATCCGGGCGGGAGGCGGGGCCACACGGGAACCACGCGGGTCATCACGCGGGAAAGCAGATGCGCATGCAGTGGCTGCACAACGTCCTGGACCGGGCGCCGGAGACGGCGGTGTTCGTCTCCATCGCCGTGGGCATGCTGATAGGGCGGCTACGGGTGGGGCCGGTGAGACTCGGCGGGGTGTGCGGCACCCTGGTCGCGGCCCTCGTGATCGGCCAGCTCGGCGTGCCGGTCAGCGCGGAGCTGAAGAACCTCTGCTTCGCCCTGTTCATCTTCGCCCTCGGCTACTCGGGCGGACCGGCCTTCTTCGGGAACCTCAACCGGCGGGGCGCCCGGTTCGCCGTGCTGTCGCTGATCGAGACGGTCACGGTGATGGTGATCGCGGTCACCGTCAGCAAGGCGGCCCACCTCGACCTCGGCACCGCGGGCGGCATGCTGGCCGGCTCGGCGACGGAGTCCGCCGTGGTCGGCACGGCGAGCCAGGCCATCGAGGGGCTGGGACTCGGCGCGGACCACACCTCGGTCCTGGTCGGCCACGTCGCGACCGCCTACACGGTCTGCTATCTGTTCGGGCTGATCACCATCGTGCTCTTCACCAGCCAGGTGGCTCCGCTGCTGATGCGCTACCGGCCGGACACCGGCGAGCGCTCCGCCGGGACGGCCGACGGCGCCGCCGCGCTGCCCGCCGTCGTGGGGCGCTGCTACCGCGTCGGCGGTACGGCGGCGGGGCTGACCGTGAGCGGGGCGGAGGCCCCGGGCCGTGGCCGGGCGACGGTCTCGCACCTGCTGCGGGACGGGGTCTGGCGGGAGACCGTGCCCGGGACGGCGCTGCTCCGGGACGATCTGGCGGTGGTGGTCGGACCGCGCAGGGCGGTGCTGCGGGTCGGTCCCGCGCTGGGGCGGGAGGAGGTGCTGCCCGAGGGAGTGCCGCAGCCCGAGTGGAGCACGGCCAGGATCGTGGTGACGGAACGCGCGCTGGACGGGCTGGCGCTGCCCCGGCTGCGGGAGCGGCTCCCGGAGTCGGGCCACGGGGTCCGGCTCGCCTCGCTGGCGCGCGGCGGCAAGGAGCTGGCCGTCTCCGAGGGGACCGCGCTGCGCACCGGTGACGTGGTCGAACTGAGCGGGTCGCCCGCGCAGGTGCGCTCGATCGGCCGGCGGCTGGGCAAGGCCGTGGCGGAGACCGGCGGCACCGACTTCGTACTGCTCGGCTTCGGTCTCGCGGCGGGCGTCCTGCTCGGGATGGTGAAGGTGCCGCTGGGCTCGGTCCCGGTGTCGCTCGGCACCGGCGGCGGCTGTCTGGTCACGGGGCTGCTGCTGGGCAAGCTCCGGGCGTCGCGGCCGACCTGGGGCGAGTTCCCGGCGCCGGCCGCGCGGCTTGCCAAGGACCTGGGGCTCGCCGTGTTCATCGCCTGCGTCGGCCTCTCGGTGGGCAGTGACGCCTTCGACCTGCTGGCCCGCCACCCGGTGCTGCTGCCCTCGATGGGCGTCCTCATGGTGCTGGTCCCGGCGCTGCTCTCGCTGTGGTTGGGGCGCCGGTTCCTGCGGATCGAGCCCCCGGTGCTGCTCGGCGCGATCGCGGGGCAGCAGTGCAGCACGCCGGCGATCAGCGCGGTGACGGCGATGACGGGCAGCTCGACCCCGTTGATCGGGTACACGGTGACGTACGTGTTCTCCAGCTTCCTGCTCCCGTTGTGCGGGCCGGTGCTGATCGGGCTGCTGGCCTAGCGGGGCGCTGACGCCAATTGCCTGCGTTTGCAATTAACGCGCGTCTGCAATTATTGTGGATGCACGTAAAGAGCTCACTCAAGCAATACGGAAGGGTGGAGCCATGCCGCTCGCACTCCTCGCGCTGGCCATCGGGGCCTTCGGGATCGGGACCACCGAGTTCGTGATCATGGGCGTGCTGCCCCAGGTCGCCGGAGACTTCGGCGTGTCCATCCCCACTGCCGGACTGCTGGTCACCGGCTACGCGCTCGGCGTCGTCGTCGGCGCGCCGGTGCTGACGGTGCTCGGGAACAAGGTCAGCCGGAAGCGGATGCTCATGCTCCTCATGGGGCTGTTCGTGATCGGCAACCTGGTCTCCGCCCTGGCCCCGAGCTTCGGCCTGATGCTGACCGGCCGGGTCGTCGCCTCGCTCGCCCACGGCTCGTTCTTCGGGATCGGGTCCGTGGTCGCCGCCGGACTGGTCGCGCCGGAGAAGAAGGCCGGCGCCATCGCCACCATGTTCACCGGTCTGACCGTCGCCAACATCGTCGGCGTCCCCCTCGGCACCTTCATCGGCCAGGCCGCGGGCTGGCGCGTCACCTTCGCGATCGTCGCCGCGCTCGGCGTCGTCGGACTGCTCGGCATCGCCCGGCTCGTCCCCGCGATGCCGCGCCCGGAGGGCGCCCGGCTGGGCCGGGAGGTCAGGGCCTTCCGCAACCCGCAGGTGCTGCTCGCCATGGCCATGACGGTGCTCGGCTTCGGCGGCGTGTTCGCCGCGATCACCTACATCGCGCCGATGATGACCGAGGTCGCCGGCTACTCCGAGGGCGCCGTCACCTGGCTGCTCGTCCTCTTCGGCGTCGGCATGTTCACCGGCAACCTGATCGGCGGCCGGTTCGCCGACCGCGCCCTCATGCCGCTGCTCTACGTGACCCTCGGCGGGCTCGCGACCGTCCTCGCCGCCTTCACCCTGGTCGCCGGCCACAAGGTCCTCGCCGCCGTCGCGATCCTCCTGATCGGGGCCCTCGGCTTCGCCACCGTGCCGCCGCTCCAGAAGCGCGTCCTCGACCAGGCCCACGGCGCCCCGACCCTGGCCTCCGCCGTCAACATCGGCGCCTTCAACCTCGGCAACGCGCTCGCCGCCTGGCTCGGCGGGCTCGTCATCGCCCGCGGCTTCGGCCTCACGGCCCCCAACTGGGTCGGCGCCGCCCTCGCCGCCTCGGCCCTCGGCCTCGCCTTCTGGTCCGCCGCCCTGGAGCGCCGCGCCCCGGCGAGGGCGACCGGGACCGGGACTGGGAGCACGAGCGCGAGCGCGACCGGGAACGCCGTCCCCGTCCCCGTACACCACTGACCCTTCCTCCCCCTTCCTCCCCCTCCTCCCTCCCTCACGAAAGCGATCCCATGAGCCTCACCCTTCACGACGCCGACACCGTCATCGCCGCCGCCGGCCGCGCCGCCGATGCCGCCGGGGTCACCGTCAGCGTCACCGTCCTCGACGCCGGCGGGCACCTGCTCGCCTTCCGGCGGGACGACCGGGCCGTGCTGATCTCCGGCGAGACCAGCACCCGCAAGGCGTACACCGCGCTCCAGCTCGACGCGCCGACCGCCGAACTCGTCGACCTGGTCAAGCCGGACGGACCGTTCCACTCGCTGCCCACCGCGCTCGACCGGCCGCTGCTCTTCATCGGCGGCGGCGTGCCGGTCCACCGCGACGGGCGGCTCGTCGGCGCCGTCGGCATCGGCGGCGGGGCCCCCGAGCAGGACCACGCCTTCGCCGTCGCCGCCGTGGCCGAGCTCGGCTGACACCGGGCGACAGCCGTCACCGACCCCCGGCCGCACCGCGCGGCCGGGGGTCGGCGGCGTCCGGCCCCGCTCCGTCAGACCCGGCGCAGGGCGCCCTCCGCGCGGAGGTCGGCCAGGGTCGGGTAGCCGTCGACGGCCATGATCAGGTCGGCCTCGGCGAGCAGGGCGCGGAGCACGTGGACGATGCCGTCGGTGCCGCCGAGGGCCGCCCCGTAGGCGTACGGGCGGCCGACGGCGACGGCGGTGGCGCCGAGCGCGAGGGCCTTGACGACGTCGGCGCCGGTGCGGACGCCGGAGTCGAAGAGCACCGGCAGCCCCTCGGCGGCGGCGACCACGCCGGGCAGCGCGTCGAGGGCGGGCAGGCCCCCGTCGGCCTGCCGGCCGCCGTGGTTGGAGCAGTAGATCCCGTCCACGCCGCCGTCCCTGGCCCGCCGGACGTCCTCCGGGTGGCACAGCCCCTTGAGGATGATCGGCAGCTCGGTCAGGGAGCGCAGCCAGGGCAGGTCGTCCCAGGTCAGCGGGTTGCCGAAGAGTCCGGTCCACTCCAGGACGGCGGCCTGCGGGTCCTCCTCCGGCGGCTTGGCGAGGCGGGCGCGGAAGACCGGGTCGGAGGTGTAGTTGGCGAGGCAGTGACCGCGCAGCTGGGGGAAGTTGCCGGTGGCGAGGTCACGGGGGCGCCAGCCGGTGACCCAGGTGTCCAGGGTGATGACGATGCCCCGGTAGCCGGCGGTCTCGGCGCGGCGCACCAGGCTCTCGGCGAGGGCGCGGTCGGTGGGGGTGTAGAGCTGGAAGAGGCCCGGGGTGTCGCCGAACGCGGCGGCGACGGTCTCCAGCGGATCCACGCTCAGGGTGGAGGCGATCATCGGGACACCGGTGCATGCGGCGGCGCGCGCGGCGGCGAGGTCGCCGTGGCCGTCCTGGGCGCACAGGCCGATGACGCCGACCGGGGCCATGAGCAGCGGTGCGGGCAGCCGCATCCCGAACAGGTCGACGGTGAGGTCGCGTTCGGCGGCGCCGACCATCATCCGCGGCACCAGGCCCCAGTGCCGGAAGGCCTCGGTGTTGGCGCGCTGGGTGTGCTCCTCGCCCGCGCCCCCGGCCACGTACGACCAGACGGACGGCGGGAGGGCGGCCCGGGCCCGCTCGGCGAGCTCGGCGAAGGTCATGGGCAGGGTGGGCAGGGTGCCGAAGAGCCCCGCGAAGTAGATCTCGTTCTGGTAGTCGCCGAACCTCTGGGTCATCGGGTGTCCCGTCCTCGTGCCGGTCTGTGCGGTGCGGCGACGTTACCGCTCGGTACCGGCGACGGGCCATGGCCCGGGACGGCGGGCCGTGACGGGGTGCGGGGCTCAGCCGGCGAGGGCCGGGGCGAGCTCCTGGCGCAGCACGATCGCGTTGAGCCGGAGCGCGAACGGGACGGCGTCGGTCATCGTCAGGGTGCCGACGGCGGCCTTGTCGAGGCCGATGGTGACGTCGATACAGAAGGCGATGGCGTACATGTGCGCGCCGGTCTCCTCGTCCTGGAGGGCGAAGAAGAGGTCCCGGTAGTAGCGGGTGCGGTCGGCGCCCTCCTCGTAGTACGAGAGTCCGGGCAGGCCCTCCTGGGCGGCGAGTCCGGTGAAGGCGTCGACCAGCTCGCGCTCGACGGTGTCCCAGAAGGACGCCTGGGCCGACTCGGGCGGCAGGGCCTGGCGGACTGCCTCCTTGAGGGAGAGCACCATGACCAGGACGGGGGCGTGTTCCTGGAGCCCCCAGCCTCGGACCACGCGGACGACGTCGCTGTCGGGGATGGCCTCGGCGGCGGCGCGGATGTGCTCGAAGTCGTAGTTGACGGTGGCGGGTGCGATGGCGTCCTGGAACGCCTGGGCGAGGGCCGTCGCCTGGCCGAGGTGGGCGGGGCCCACCTCGACGACCGTCTTGAAACTGGCGGCCAAGAGTCCTCCTTAAACAATCTGTTGAATGAAACGGGGTCAGTATGACCCAGCCGCCGCCGGCCGGAACGGGAGGGTCAGCCGATCGGTTGACCCGGTCCGCCCCGGCGCGGCCGGAGCATGGAGGAAGCACCCGATCCGCCCCTCCCGAGGAGTCCCGCCGATGCGCCGTCCCCGCACCCCCGCCGGACTCGCCGCCGTCACCACCGCCACGGCCGTCGCCGCCGTCCTGCTGGCGGGCTGCGCCCAGGGCGGCACGGGGTCCGCCGCGGCGGACGGTACGGGCGCCCCCCGCACCGCCGTCGTCACGCCCTCCCCCGCCCGGACGCCGGACGCCCCTCCGGCCCCGGCCGCCACACCCACCCCCGCGGGCACCCTGCTCCTCGCCGACTTCGGCGCGGACACGGTCACCTTCGTGGACCCCGCGCGCGGCCCGCTCGGCTCGGTCCGGGTCGGCACCGCGCCGTACGGGCTCGCGGTCGGCGCGGACGGGCGGGCCTGGGTCGCGACCGCCGAGGGCGTGGCCGTCGTGGACACGGCCGCCCGCGCGCGCCTGGCGCTGGTCCCGTACCGGACACGGACCGGCCCGGTCACCACCGGCGAGTACCGGGGCGGCGGCATGGGCATCGCGCTCTCCCCCGACGGGCGACGGGCGTACGTGGGCGTCAACGTGCCGGGCGGGAACGGCACCCTGGAGGTGATCGACACGGCGGCCCTGAAGGTCACCGCCGCCGTACCGGTCGGCCGCCGCCCCTTCGACGTGGACGTGGCCCGCGACGGCTCCGAGGTCTACGCGACGGACCACGACTCCTTCGACGTGACGGCGGTCCGCGCCGACACCCTGCGGCCGCGCCGGATGGAGGTGGCCCCGTACGGCACGGAGGGCGGGCTCGGCTCCTGGCTGAAGCCGCACTACGCGGCGGTGCGCCCCTCGGACGGGCGGCTGCTGCTGCCGTTCGAGGGCGAGCGGCTGGTGGTGCTGGACCCGCGCACCGGGCGCTCCACGATCGAGCGGATGACGGCGAACACCCACCAGCACGGCGTGACCGTCACCCCCGACGGCACCCTGCTCGCGGTCGGCACCGGGCCGATCGACCCGTCCGCCGACCGGGGTCCCTCGCTCACCGTGCGGGCGCCGGACGGCACCGAGCGGGTCTACCCGCTGGACGGCCCGCACGAGGACGTGGCCGTCTCGGCCGACGGGCGCACCGCGTACGTCACCGGCGGCTTCACCCGCGACGGGTACTGGGACGGGCTGACCGTCGTGGACCTGGCCGACGGCTCCTCCCGGCGGCTGGCGGCGGGCTCGCGCCCGCTGGGCGTCGCGGTGCTGTGAGGGGCACCGCCCCGCCGCGCCGGCGTCGGCTGTCGGTGCCGTGGTGTTGGCTGGGAGGAGTCAGCGGCCCCGGCCCGAGGAGCGTCCATGCCCGTCGCCCACCGCAACACCCAGCCCCCGCCCGCCCAGGCGTCCCTCGGGACCGGCGTGGTGGTCACCGACCCGGCCGGGCGGGTGCTGCTCGGCCTGCACCGCTCGGGCGTGTGGGAGCTGCCGGGCGGCAAGGTGGATCCCGGCGAGTCGATCGAGCGGGCGGCGGTGCGGGAGCTGGCCGAGGAGACGACGCTGACGGCCGCCGAGGCCGACGCGCGGGTGATCGGGCTCATCCTGGACACCGCGACCTCCGCGGAGCTCACGCGGCTCACCGCCGCGACGGTCGTCGGCGCCCACGGCGGCACCCCGGCCGTCGCCGAGCCCGACAAGATCGAGCGCTGGGAGTGGACGGCGCTCGACCGGCTGCCGGCCGCGCTGTTCCTGCCCTCGGCCCAGGTGCTGAAGCTGTGGCGGCCCGAACTCCCCCTCGACGAGGGCCCGTTCCCGCGCTATGCCGTCGAGCGTCTGGCCCCGCCGGGGCGCCCCTGACATCATCGGGAGGAGGGGGAGGGGGGTGCTCCGTGGGGACGGGCGACGTGAGGACGGGCGGCCGGGCGACGAGCGACCGGGTGACGGTGCCGCCGCCGGGCGAGGAGGCCACGCGGACCGCGCGCGCGGCCGGGCTCGGGATGTATCTGCGGGGGTTCCGGGCGCACCACCGGGAGGGCGAGCGGCGCCGGGGCGTGCCGCCCGCCGCGCTGCTGCTCCTGGTGGTGGCGGCCCTGTGGCTGCCGGTGCTGGCCACGCGGCTGGTGGGCGCGTGGGCGGGGGTGCCGCTGCTGGTGCTGCCGTTCGGCGCGCTGGGGCGCCTGGTGTGGGCGTACGGACGGCTGCCGAACGCCTCGCTCCGGCCCGACGAGTACGTCTACCTCTACGAGCGCGGGCTGCTCTTCCCGGGCCGGGACGGGCGCACGCGGGCGGTGCCGTGGGCGGGGGTGACGGCGATGCACCAGGACGTCACGCGGACGTATGTGCACGGGGGGTACGCGGGGACGCGCTACGCGTACCGGCTGTCCACCGGCGGGCGGCGGGCGGTGACGGTGGACGGCTTCGTCAACGAGGAGACGGTGCCGAAGCCGAGCGACTCGCAGATCCGGGAGCTGGCCCAGATCGTCCTGGACGAGACCGTGCGGCGTGCCCTGCCCCGGGCGGTGTCGGCGCTGGAGGAGGGCGGCAGCGTCGCCTTCGGCGAGGTGGCGCTGGACGGGCGGGGCATCACGCTGCCGTCGGGGCGCTCCGCGTGGGAGCGGGTGCGCCGCTGCGAGCTGCGCGGGGACGGGCTGCTCGTGGTGCGGACGTCCGGGGGCGGCCGGTGGGCGCGGGAGTCGAAGGAGATCCCCGACTTCCCGGTGTTCTGGGCGCTGGTCAAGGAGCTGGCGCCGGCCGCCCGCGAACACCGGCGGTGACGGGGGCCCGCTCCCCCACCCCTAGCGGTCACCGTGCGTCACCAGGCGGGGTGCGGCGGACGTGGATAGCGTGGCCGTAGACACGCATTCGTTCACCGATCGGAAGAGAGTCCCGTCATGGCTTCACCCACGGAAGGCACACCGGTCTGGACCGACGCCATGTTCACGGACATCGAGGGGGCGAAGGCGTTCTACGCGGACGTGCTCGGCTGGACCTTCGGCGAGTCCGCCTCGGAGTTCGGGAACTACACCCAGGCGTACAAGAACGGCAAGGCGGTCGCGGCGGTCGTCCCGCCGATGCCCGGCCAGGACGGCGAGCCGCAGTCGGCCTGGTGTCTGTACTTCGCCTCGCCCGACGTCGAGACGACGGCGGAGAAGGTCAAGGCGGCGGGCGGCACGCTGCTGATGGAGCCGATGCGGGTGGGCGACTTCGGCTCGATGGCCCTGGCCCGGGACCCTGCGGGCGTGGTGTTCGGGCTGTGGCAGGGCGGTGCCCACGAGGGCTTCGAGCTGGAGGGCGAGTCGGGCTCGTACGCCTGGTCGGAGGTGTTCACCCGGGACACGGGGGCGTCCGACGCCTTCTTCACCGCGGTCTTCGACTACGGCTCGAAGAAGATCAAGGACCAGCACATGGACTACCGGGTCTTCGACCTGGGGGCCGAGCCGGTGCTGGGCCGGATGGAGATGAGCGCGGACGACTTCCCGCCGGAGATCCCCTCGTACATCCAGATCTACTTCGCCGTCGACAACTGCGACAAGGCCGTCGAGGCGGCCGAGCGGGCCGGCGGGCGGAAGGTGTTCGGGCCGATGGACAGCCCCTTCGGGCGGTTCGCGGCGATCGTGGACCCGCAGGGGGCCGCGTTCGCGGTGATCGACTCGAAGACGACGGTCGGCGAGATGCCCGAGATGGAGTGAGCGGACCCCGCCGGGACGGGCGGGGCGCGCGGCTGCCCGGGACCCTCGTGGGTCCCGGGCAGCCGCGCGCACGGGGCGGGTCAGGCGCCGTCGCGGACGGCGACGATGCCGTTGAAGACGCCGACGTAGGCCGTCCCGTCGGGCCCGATGGTGATCGGTGCCCAGTTGTTGTCGTAGGCGGGGCCGGTGCCGGTCAGGCGGGACCAGGCGCGCTTGCCGGTGCGGAAGTCGACGGCGGTGAGGTACCAGGCGTCGATGCCGAGGACGTTGGGGCGCTTCTCGTAGAAGTAGAGCAGGCCGTTGGCGGTGGAGAGCTTGGGCACGGTGGAGGGAGAGCGGACGTCGCTCTCCCAGACGGTGTCGCAGCCGCTGCCGTCGGGGCGGACGTCGACGCGGGTGGCGCCGCCGACGACGCTGCGGCCGAAGGTGAGCGAGGTGATGTTCTCGTAGCCGTAGTTGTTCTCGACGACGAGGCTGTTACCCCAGCTGATCAGCGAGTTGTCGGTGGTGGAGGCGCCGGAGCCGAAGACCGGGACCGTGCAGACGAGCCGGTCGGCGGCGGGCACGTCGGTGCCGCGCCGGTAGACCAGGACGTTCATCCGGTCGTCGGCGTTGTCGGTGATGGCGACGTACCGCGCGCCGTTCTGGCCGAAGAGGTCGGGGGTGGTGCCGGAGCCCTGGTTGACCGAGCCGGGCTTGGTGCCGGTGCCCCGGTCGTAGGTCTGGCGCCACTGGATCCGCGGGGTGCCGTCGGGGTCGGCGCGGAAGCTGTAGAGGGCGTGGTCGGAGACGATGGAGACGCCGTCCTCGGCGACCGAGAAGGAGTTCTGGATCTCCTCGCCGTCCAGCCGGATCGCGCGCGGGGCGCCGGTGGCGGGATCGACGGTGCCGACGCGGCCGAGCCGCGTGACCCACCAGATCCGGCCGTCCCAGTCGGGCATCACGGAGGTGACCGGGTCGCAGACGCCGCTGGGGAAGAGATTGGTCCAGCCGACGCAGTCGTGCGGGACGAGGGAGGTCAGGTCCCAGTCGTTCTCGACGGTGAACTCCCAGGCCCCGTCCGCCTTCTGACGGTGAGCCAGGCGCAGGATGTGCTGGCGGGAGTCGGCCAGGACGACCCGGTCGCGGTCGTCCAGGTAGAAGTAGGCGCCACCGGAGGTGTCCTTGAAGATCTTCTCGAAGTCGAGGCGGGTGATGGCCTCGACGGTGGAGGAGCGCTGCGGGAGCTGGTACTCGGCGAGGGTGGCCAGGGTGCGCGGATCGAGCAGTTTCAGCAGGAAGCCGTTGAAGGTGCCGCAGACGGTGACGAGCCGACCGCCCGCGTCGAAGGTCACGGTGGCGCACTCGCCGCCGAGCGCGGCGATCTTCTCGCTGGCCACCTTCGGGTCACGGCCGAGCGGCCCGGACCAGGGGTAGGTGCCGCTGCCGGCGGCGTCGGCATGCATCCCGCCGCGCCCGTTGGGGGCGAGGTACGGATGCTGGGGCGGCGCCTCGGCGGGGACGGGGCGGGCGGTGGCGGGCGCCCCCTCGTAGTGCTCGACGAGGCGGTGCCCGGGGGCGAGCGGTATGTCGTCGGCGAGGGCGACGGGCGCGAAGCCCGCCAGGAGGGTCGCCGCGAGCGCGGCGACCAGCGCGAGAGCGCGTGCTCGCCCGCGGGGCGGTGGGGTGGTCAAAGGGGCTCCTCGGGGTCCTGTCTCGTGTCGCGCCGGCGGCCGACGCTAGGCCCGAGTACGTGAAATGTACATGGCACCGCTCTGCGTTTCACGGGCAGTTCACGACGATGAAACGATCACAGTCGGAGGCTGGAGAACTCCTCGAAATGCGGCGCTCCGGAGCCCTGGGGAGAATCCGGGGAGAACGCACGACCCCGTGGAGCGGACAGCCGGCTGCCCGGCCTGCGGCTCCACCCCCCCGCACGACCAGACGGAAGCCCGTCTACTACCGCACCCGTCACTCAGAGTGCTGGCCGGGCTGCCATGCGGCTCCTCGATGTCGCGCAGTCCGTACAACGAGAACGGGTGGCACAGTACCTGCCGTGCCAGCCCTTCTCTCAGGTGAGGGTGAGGACTTCTGGGGTTGGTTCAGGCATCACGCCGAGCAGTGCGTCGACCTCAGCGCGCCCCTTTCCACCGGCCTCAGGCATGAAGTGAGCGCAGTGGTCAAGGGTGATGGTCGGGCTGGAGTGGCGCAACCAGCGGGCGAGGGTGACGACGGATTCCCCGGCCTCGACGAGGATGGTCGAGGCGTAGGTGTGGCGCAGTACGTGGAAGCCGTCCTTGCGGGACGCCTTCCAGCGTTGTCCGGGCTCCCGCAGCTTCAAGAGCCACGACCGCCACCTCGCCCTGGCGCTGGAGGGGACCGGCGGCGACAGCCCGTACGCGGCCGAATACTACTGACGCCCACTCATGAGCCAGGCGATTAAGTCACTGAACTTTAGTGCTTAAGTGGCAAGTTGACTTAAAACGCACCCTGGTGGTGGTCTAGACCTTATTCGTCGCTGACGGGCGACGATCCACAACGTCGTGGAGGCACACTACCGATGTCTGCTTACCAACGTCCCTCGCGCCCGGCCCCCGCTCGCCAACGACCCGTCGAGCAGGACCCCGTTCGTCCTCCCGTCCGCCGCCCCCGCCCGTTCCGACTACTGTCCGTCGGTACCGCGCTGACCATGGCCCTGGGCGCGTTCGCCGCCCCCGCCCACGCGCTCGACGGCCCGGCCCCGGCTGCCGGGGAGCGGGCGGCTGCCGCGAAGCGCGGCACACTGCCCGTCGTCACCCCGACTCCTCAGCGGATGACGGCGGCCGGCAAGGAGATCCACGCCAGGGGGCGGGCGAACATCGTCGTCGGTGAGGACGTCGACGCCGCCACCACGGCCGTCGTCGAACGCGCCCTCTCCTCGGCGGGCGTCCGCCACATCACGACGACGAAGGCCGGACAGGACGCCCAGAAGCCGCCCGCCCACGGCGCGCTGAGCGTCGTCGTCGGCTCTATCAAGGACCCTGACGTCGCCTCCGCGCTGCGGGACGTCGGCGGCACGGTGCCCCACACCCTGGTACCCGAGGGCTACTCACTCGTCACGAAGAAGGCGCCGGGCGGCGACCGCGTCGTCCTCGCGGGCAACGACGGCGACGGCGTGTACTACGCGGCCCAGACCCTGCGCCAATTGGTCACCGGCAAGCGCACCATCGCGTCCGTGTCGATCACCGACCACCCGAGCATGCCGCTGCGCGGCAGCATCGAGGGCTTCTACGGCGCCCCCTGGTCCCACAGCGACCGCCTCGACCAACTCGCCTTCTACGGTGAGATCAAGGCCAACACCTACATCTACACGCCGAAGGACGACAAGTACCTGCGGGACCAGTGGCGTGAGCCCTACCCCGCCGACAAGCTCGCCTCCCTGCGCGAGCTGATCCAGGAGGCCGGCAAGCACCACGTCGGTTTCACCTACGCCCTGTCCCCGGGCCTGTCGATCTGCTACAGCGACCCGGGCGACCTCGACGCCATGAAGAACAAGATGGGCGCCCTGTACGAGCAAGGCGCCCGCAGCTTCTACGTGGCACTCGACGACATCAGCTACACCAAGTGGAACTGCGCCGGCGACGAGGCCAAGTACGGCGCCCCGGGCCGGGCCGCCGCAGGCAAGGCGCAGACCGACCTGCTCAACGCGGTCCAGCGCGAGTTCATCGACACCCACAAGGGCGCCGAGCCGCTCCAGTTCGTACCCACGGAGTACTCCGACACGGCGGACTCCGCGTACAAGAAGGTGCTGCGCGAACAGCTCGACCAGAAGGTCATCGTCCAGTGGACCGGCACGGACGTCGTGCCCCCCTCGATCTCGAAGGCCGACGCCGACGCGGCGGCCAAGGTGTGGGGCCGCAAGGTGTTCCTCTGGGACAACTACCCCGTCAACGACTTCGGCCAGACCGAAGGCCGGCTCCTGATGGCCCCCTACGACAAGCGCGAAGCAGGTCTGCACGAAGCACTGAACGGCATCGTGCTCAACCCGATGAACCAGGCCCAGCCCAGCAAGGTCGCGCTCATGGGCGGCGCGTCCTTCGCCTGGAACGACAACGACTACGACCCGGCTCGTACGTGGCGAGCGGCCGCCGACCACCTGGCCGGCGGTGACCAGCGCACGGCGCGGGCCCTGCTGGCGTTCTTCGACACCGAACACCTGGCACCGACGTTCGGCCCCACCGCCTGGCAGCCTCAGGCGCCCGAACTCGCCGCCAGGATCGCCGCCTTCAAGAAGACGTGGGACGGCGGCGGCCGCACCGGGCGCGCGACGGCCCTGAGCACCCTCGGCGCGTACGCCGACCAGCTCGCCGACGCGCCCCGGCAGATCCGTACGGGGATGAAGCACAACCCGGCGTTCCTGGCCGAGACGAAGCCCTGGCTGGACGCCCTCGACCTGTGGGGTGCCTCGTTCCGGAGCTCCCTGGACGGCATGCGTGCCGAACTGCACCGCCCCGGCCGCGGCCGGGCCGACTTCGACAAGGCGGCCCGGCTGGCGAAGGAAGCCGCGGCCATCAGGACGATCCCCGGCACCACCCGGCCCCAGGGCCCGGTCAAGGTCGCCGACGGAGTCCTCGACACCTTCATCGAGGAGGCACCGACGATGTGACGCGCCGCCCGCCCGGGTGACGCACGGGCAAGGACCCGTCCCGCTCCGCGCGCCGCGAGACCCCGCCCGTTCCTGGTAAGGAGCGGGCGGGATTCCCTTTCGGCGTCCCGGGCATCGTTCTCCGCCTCTCCCCGGTAAGCCCCGGACATGCGGTTGACCGTACGGCCGGGCACGTAGACGGCCTGCCGGCCATGGGCGGCCAGCAGGGCCAGCAGGGCCAGCAGCAGGGCCGTGGCTCCTGGTCGCCGTGGCCGTCGGGCTCGTCCTCCTGACTCTGCACCCAACGCGTCACGGCCGCGTTTCCAGCCGTCCGCTGGAGGGTGGCCAGCACGGCGGGATGCGGCATCCCACCCGCGAGGCCCGCCACCCCGACGTCCCGCGCCCGCCGCGCCGGCGCGGCCGCGCCGGGCACCGTCGGCCCGCGCGGACGGACCAGCGGGTGCCGAAGAACCGCGTCCGCCACGCGGGCCGCGCTGTAGTGCCGCACGTCGGATCTTCGGGGACGCCCTCCAGTACTTCCTCGGGGACACCCACGTAGCCGACTTCGGTCAGGGCCTGAAAGGCACGCACGCGTCGGGCATGGTGCGGGCGGACCTCTGGGTCCAAAGTCCTTGCCGAACAGGCCTTTCAGCCGCCAGCGGCCGGGCGCGGCCGCATGAGAATGGGAGACGTTCAGGATGTTGATCTTGACACGCCGGAGAAGCGCCACACCCACGGGACGGTCGTCACCGCGCCCGGGGGCTCCCGGCTGATCGCGACGTCACCAGAGGCCGCCGTTCCGCGCCCGCCGCCGCCGCACCAGCCGGGCACGGGCGACACGCCCGGCTCGCCGGACAGAGTGCAGCTGTCAGCTCCTGCCGGGCGGGCGCCTTCCTCGGCCGTACCCCTGAGGGAGGCGAACCGCCATGAACAGCAGCGACCGGGCCGACCAGATCACCTACACCGTCTCGTCCGACGGTCACTACCTCTACAGCGCCCGTCGCGACGCGCACATCCACCGCGAACCCGTACGCGCCGACGGCACGGCCCTGATCCAGGCGGTCGGCGAGTTCGGCCTGGAGGCCGCACCGTATCTGGAAGCGGCGCTCGCCGACGCCGGCGGCGAGGGCGCCACCCTGCTCTTCCTCGACCTCGGCGGCGTGACCTTCGGCGATTCCACCTTCCTGAACGTCCTCCTACGGGCCCACAACGACCCACGGACCCGCCTCGTCCTCACCGGCCCCCTACCCCTCCAGCTAAAGCAGTTGTTCGAGCTGCTGGCCGGCACCGACCGTGTCTTCGACCACGCCCCCGAACCGTGACCGGCCGCCACGACGAGCGTGGGCGCCAGCTGCTGGGCGCGCGCCCGCCGCGGCCGTCCTTCCTGAAGAGGTGAGGCGCCATGCCCAGCGGCGACCCATCCGACCAGGTCATCCACACCGTCACGTGCGACGGACACTCCTTCTACAGCGCCCCGCGCAACGCGAGCGTCCACCGGGAGCCCTTACACCCAGACGCCACCTGCCGGCTCCACGCCACCGGCGAGTTCGACCTGCAAGCCGTGCCCTGCCTGGCACAGGCGCTCGCCGACGCCCGCGCCGAGGGCGCCATCCTCCTCTTCCTCGACCTCAGCGGGGTCGGATTCGGGGACTCCGCCCTCCTCGACACCCTCCTGATCGCCCACCACGACAAACGGGCCCGTCTCGTCCTCACAGGGCCCCTGCCTCACCAGCTGGAGCGCATGTTCCACATCACTGAGGCCAACCGCGTCTTCGACCAGAGGCCCGGCCCCTGACCGCGACGATCGCTCACCGGGCAACTCTCCGCCCAGTACGAAGATCGCTCGGTTTCTGTTCTCCGGACCGGGTATTGACCTTGCTTCAAAGTCATTCAGCACCTGCAGAGATGGGATACGCCATGAGTTCTCGCTGCCGCGCGCTAGCGGTCGCCCTTGTTTCCGGCACACTTCTCGTCGGAATGACGGCCGCCCCGGCCGCCGCCACCCCGCCCCCATCGGTCGAACCGCTCGGCCATCATGGTCACGGCAACAAGGGAAGCCAGAAGAGCACGTACGCGGACATCGTGGACCGGACGGGCTCTCCCACGAGTGCTGATCCCGGCGTCGGGGGCGACAACAACCCCATCAACGTGTTCGCCGACAGGGGCGCATGGCACGCCTACGCTCTTCCTGAACCGGGGAACGCCTCCACGTACGGCGGGTTCACCGGCCCCCTGTACATCGCGCAGGAGTACCCCTGGTGGCTGAGCAAGACGTTCAGCCGGATGCAGCTCACCGAGTCCGGCGAGGTGCTGGACCTGACGGCCGGCGGGAAGCCCCACTTCACCTCGGAGCCGGGCAGGCTGCTCCAGTCCTACGACCTCGGAGACGGGCTGAGCCTGGAACTGGAGCTGCGCTTCTCCTCGCGGCGGACCGCGCTCGTGCACGCCGAGGTGCGCAACACCGGACGCAAGACCCGCACGCTCGACGTGGCCTGGACCGGGTCGCTGCTGCGGCCCGAGAAGGCTCCGATGAAGGACGCGCCGCGGCTCCGGGGAACCAAGGGCGGTGTACGAGTCGACTTCGCCAAGGTGCGGGAGACCTGGGACTACATGACCGACGGCACCGAGCGGTTCGAGGTCGTCCACAAGGACCCGGTGCGGACGAGCGTAGCGGGAGACACCTACCGTTCCGAGGCGGCCTCGCCCCTCACCCTGCGGCCCGGACACCGTCAAGCCCTCGACTGGACCGAGTCGTTCACCTTCACCGAGGCCGAGCGCGAACGGGAAGCACCCGCCGTACGGGCCGCGCTCGCCCGGCCCGGGGCCACGGCCGCCGCCGCGGACGAGCGGTGGGACCGCTACGTCAAGTCGGCCACCCGGGGCGTACCGGCCAAGGACCGGCGTACGGCCGTGAAGGCGGTCGAGACGCTGATAGGCAACTGGCGCAGCGCCGCCGGCCGGATCAAGCACGACGGCATCAGCCCGTCGATCTCGTACAAGGGCTTCACCGGTGGCCTGTGGGCCTGGGATACCTGGAAGCAGGCGGTGGGAACGGTGAAGTTCGCGCCGGACCTGGCGAAAAGTCAGATCCGGTCGATGTTCGACTACCAGATCCGGCCCGATTCCACGGTTCGTCCGCAGGACGCCGGCATGATCCCGGACGTCATCTACTACAACGACCCCTCGCAGGGCGGGGGCAACTGGAACGAGCGCAACTCCAAGCCTCCGCTTGCCGCTTGGGCGGTGTGGGAGGTGTTCCAGAAGACGGGCGACCGCGACTTCCTGCGCGAGATGTACCCGAAACTGGAGGCGTACCAGGCCTGGTGGTACCGCACCCGTGACCACGACCGGAACGGACTGGTCGAGTACGGTGCCACGGTCGACCCGCTGAACGCCACCGCCGAGGACCAGCGGCTCGCGGCGGCATGGGAGAGCGGCATGGACAACGCGCCGCGCTATGACAAGGACCTGGGCACCAAGGCCCTGCCCAACAAGGACGGGAACGGCAGGGTCGTCGGCTACTCCGTCAATCAGGAGTCCGTGGACCTCAACTCGTACATGGCCGCTGACCAGGGCTATCTCGCGCGGATGGCGAAGGCGCTGAAGAAGCGCGACGGCGCGGCGAAGTGGGCGGCGAAGGCCGAGGCGACCCACCGGGCCGTCCGGGAGCAGATGTACGACCGGTCGACGGGCTGGTTCTACGACAAGGCGCTGGGCAGCGACAGGCTGCTGACCGAGCGCGGTCGCGGCATCGAGGGCGCGGTCCCCCTGTGGACTGGGACCGCATCGAAGAAACAGGCCGCAGCGGTCCGGGCGAAGCTGCTGGACGCGGCGGAGTTCAACACCACAGTGCCGTTCCCGACCGTGTCGAAGAGCTCACCGTACTTCAGCGCGACGCGCTACTGGCGAGGCCCGGTCTGGCTGGACCAGGCGTACTACGCGCTCAACGGCCTGGAGAACTACGGCTACAAGAAGGACGCGCGCACGCTGAAGCACAAGCTGCTGGCCAACGCCTCAGGACTGTCCGGCGACGGCCCGATCCAGGAGAACTACAACCCCCTGACCGGGGACCGGCTGAACGCCCCGAACTTCAGCTGGTCCTCAGCGCTGATACTCGACCTGCTCAGCCACTGAAGCGGTGAGGGGGCTCATCACCACAAGCCGTACGCGGAGTTACCGCATCTGAGGGGACGCAACCAGATGTGATACCGGCGTCCCCCCTACCCCGCTCCCCCGTCCCCACCCCTCAGCCGCCCGTGATCGACCGCGCGGCAGAGGGGTGGGGGCGATCACGCGGGGCAGGAGACCTCCGTGACGTCGAACAGTCCCCGCACCCATCGGAGCACTCCCGGGAGCCGGCCCTCCGAGCTCCTCGAACGCGTCCGCACCCGCCTGTGGACCACCGCCGTGCGGCTGTGGGAGGGCAACGTCGCCGACTACGCGGCGGCCCTCACGTACTACGCGGTACTGGCCCTGGTGCCCGCCCTGCTCGTCGCCGTCTCCCTGGTGGGACTGGCCGGGGCCGAGACGCGCGAGCATCTGATCCGCGACCTCACCTCGTACGCTCCGCCCCAGTCGGCCCCGGTGCTCCGGGAGGCCCTGGAGGGCGTCACCTCCTCGCCCTCCTCGCTGTGGCCGCTGCTCGTCAGCGGCGTCCTGAGCGCCCTGTGGTCGGCCTCCAGTTACCTGTCGGTCTTCCGGCGCGCCCTGCACGCGATGCACCGTCTGCCCGACACGCGTCGGCCCCTGCGGGCCGCCCACGTCCTCCTGCTCACCTCGGGCGCGCTGCTGGCGCTGCTCGTCACGGGCGCCGCGAGCCTCGTCGCGACCGGCCCGGTGGCCCGGCGGCTCGCGGCGGCCGCGGGCCGCCCGGGCACGGACGTCATGGCCCTGCTGAGGTGGCCGGTGCTGCTGGTGATCGTCACGGCGCTGATCCTGGTCCTCTACCGGACGGGGCCGGTCCAGGCCCGTGGCCTGCGCCGGGGGTTCCCGGGTGGCGCACTCGCGGCCTTCCTGTGGCTCGGGGCCTCGGCGCTCTTCACCCTCTACACCCAGTTCGGGACCTACAGCCGCCTCTACGGTTCGCTGGCGGGGATCATCGTCTTCCTCGTGTGGCTGTGGGTCGGCAATCTGGCCCTGCTCACCGGCGCGCAGTTCAACGCGGTGCCCGCGCGGCCGGCGGGACGGTCCGACGACGAGCCGCGGGAAGTCGAGGCCGCCGCCTACAGGTAGCGGCGGATGGGCAGTACCGCCGTCTCCCGGGCCCGCTGGAGGAGCGACCGCCGCATCCAGCGGCCCGGGCGGATCAGCTCGCTCACATCGAGGTCCTCGTCGTAGTGCGCGTCGAGGGCGGCGGTGAACTCGGAGTCCATGACGGCGAGCATGACCTCTTCGTCATGGTCGAGGGAGCGGCGGTTGAAGTTCGTGGAGCCGACCAGGGACACGACGCCGTCCATGGTGATGACCTTCGCGTGCATCATCGTCGGCTGGTACTGGTGGATGCGCACCCCGTCGGCGATCAGCGCCTCGTAGTGGTGCTGCCCCGCCAGCTGGCACACCCGCTTGTCCGTGTGGGGACCGGGCAGCAGGATCTCGACCTCCACGCCGCGGCGGGCCGTGGCGCGGAGCAGGTCGACGAAGTAGTCGTCCGGAGCGAAGTAGGCGGTCGCCAGACGGATCCGCTCCTCCGCCGATTCGAGGATCACCCGTATCAGGGTCTGCATGTCCTGCCAGCCGACGCTGGCTGAACCGCGGACCACCTGCACGATGGCGCTCCCGCTCGGGGGATGGTCGACGAACCGGTCGCGCTCGTCGAAGAGCTCCGTGTGGCATTCGGCCCAGTTCTGGGCGAAGGCGGCGGCGACGCCGTCCACGGCCGGGCCCCGGACCTCGACGTGGGTGTCCCGCCACTCGCCGGGATCGCGGGCGTCGCCACACCATTCCTCGGCGATCCCGACGCCTCCGGTGAAGGCGGTCAGCTCGTCGACCACGAGGACCTTGCGGTGGCAGCGGTGGTTCTGCTTGAGCGGCGAGAGGTGGAGGGGCTTGCGGAACCACGCGACCTCGACTCCGGCCGTGCTCATCCGGTCCAGCAGGTCCTTCTCGATCAGGCGGCTGCCGAAGCCGTCGAGAAGCAGCCGCACCCTCACCCCCGCGCGCGCCCGGTCGGTCAGGGCTTCGGCGAAACGCCGGGCGATGTCGCCCCGCCAGTAGACGAAGGTCATCATGTCGACGGTGTGACGCGCGCTGCCGATCGCGTCCAGCATCGCGGCGAAGATCTCGTCGCCGTTGCGCAGCGGGCGTACGGCGTTGCCCTCGGTCGCGGCGACGCCGATGAGCCGCTCCAGCCGCCGGCGTATGCGCCGGATCCGCTGGTCCACGGCGCGGCGGTCGCCGGAGACGGCGGTCACGCCACCCTCCGGTCGCTCTCTGTCAGACATCCCAGTCCCCCTCGGTCGGGCCATCGGCGACCAGGACCTTATCCGACGGCGATTCCTCCCCCCCTCGGTCAGGCGGCCCGGCCGTCACGGGGGCGGCCGCGCCGAGGTGTCAC
The DNA here is from genome assembly GCF_055582325.1 of Streptomyces sp. NPDC042100. Taxonomy (NCBI): domain Bacteria; kingdom Bacillati; phylum Actinomycetota; class Actinomycetes; order Kitasatosporales; family Streptomycetaceae; genus Streptomyces; species Streptomyces sp. NPDC042100. Next base: position 33,779 of record NZ_JBVJDK010000014.1, on the reverse strand, counting down.
GGGGTCACGGGGTCACGGGGTCACGGGGTCACGGGGTCACGGGGTGCGGACGGCCTTCTTCCCGTACAGCTTCTCCGTGAACGCCGAGATGTACGAACTACGGCGCCCGGGCAGCGGGCCGGCGTCCGCCTCGGGCGTTGGCGGGGTGGCGCCGCCGCCCGTGTCGGCGAGGGTTCGAGGGGGGTGTCCTGGATCGGTGCCGCCCAGTCGCGCGGGAGCGGGGCGGGCGGGCGGTCAGCGGCGAGGGCTAGGGGGTGTATCGAAAGTGGATCTTGGGCTGTGAATGATGACGGCTCATGGGTCGAGGAGATCTCACAGACGAGCAGTGGGCAACGCTTGAGCCGTTGCTGCCGAGGGGGACGAAGACTGGGCGCCGCCGGTCTGGCCACGGAGGCAGCTGATCGGCGGCATACGGTTCCGGGTCCGGACTGGTGTTCCGTGGCGGGACGTGCCCGCTGAATACGGGCCGTGGAGCCGGGTCTACGACCTGTTTCGTCGGTGGCAGCGCAGTGGCGCTTGGCACCGAATCCTCACCCGGCTCCAGTCTCTAGCCGACGCGAAGGGGGCGATCACGTGGGACCTGAGCGTCGACTCCACGGTCTGCCGAGCCCATCAGCACGCGGCTGGCGCGCGAAGGCAGGGCGACCTGCAGAAGACAGGGCGACCTGCAGAAGGAACCACCAGGCGGTGTCTGCATAGAGCCCGGAGACCGCGGACTGGGACGCTCGCGCGGAGGGTTCACCACCAAGCTGCACCTGGCCGTCGAGCAGAGCCAAAAGCCCATGGCGATCGTGGTGACCGCCGGGCAGCGCGGGGACTCGCCGCAGTTCGAACTCGTCCTGGCAAAGGTCCGCGTGCCCCGCCTCGGTCCGGGTCGACCACGCGTGCGCCCCAACCGGGTTCGCGCGGACAAGGCATACGCCTCCCGCGAGAACCGCACCTACCTGCGCCGCCGCGGGATCCGCTGCTCCATTCCCGACAAGGCCGACCAGGCACGCAACCGCCAAAGGCTGGGCTCCCGCGGCGGCCGGCCGCCGCGCTTCGACCCAGTTGACTACCGCAAGCGGCACGCGGTGGAGTGTGGGATCAACCGCCTCAAGAGACACCGAGCTGTCGCCACGCGCTTCGACAAGCTCGCGGTCCGCTACGAGGCGACCGTCCTCCTCGCGGCCATAGCTGAGTGGCTGTGACCGAGGGATCCGGACGGGCATGCAAGGGGGACTCCCGGTCTTCCGTTGCATAACCGCCCGTCTTTGCGGCGCCCGAATTGCGGCCGGAAGCGGCGGTACTCGAGCCCGGTCACCGCAGCGCCTCACGGATGAAGATCCACTTCCGGTATGCAGCCCTCACCGTGCCGTCACCCGTTCGTCCTACGAGCGATGGCGGCGCGGTGGGGCGGCCCATAGCTTCCGGATGTCAGCCGGATCGACTTCGAGGAGCTGGACCATGAGCGGTGATCCGATCCACGCCGAGCTCGACAGACAAGCCGAGGGTGTCGAGCAGCAGGTCATCGAGTGGCGACACCACCTCCACCAGAACCCGGAACTGTCCAACCGTGAGGTCGACACGGCCAAGCTGATCACGGACCACCTCACCTCTCTGAATTTCGACGAGGTCCGTACCGGCATCTCGGGACACGGTGTCGTCGGCGTACTCAGGGGCGGCAAGCCCGGCGACCGGGTCGTCGCACTGCGTGCCGACATCGACGCGCTGCCGGTGAAGGAGGACAGCGGCGAGAGCTTCGCCTCCACGGCCGTGGACCAGGACTATCCCGGAGGTCCCTTCCCGGTCGCGCACGCCTGCGGCCACGACGGGCACACCGCCATGCTGCTGGGAGCCGCCACCGTCCTGGCCGGAGTCCGCGAGCAGCTGCCCGGCACCGTGCTGTTCGTCTTCCAGCCCGCCGAGGAAGGCGCACCGGCCGGAGAGTCCTCCGGGGCGAAGCAGATGATCGACGAAGGGGCGTGCGACGACCCCGCGCCCACGATGGCGTTCGGCATGCATCTGGGGCCGCTGCCCACCGGATACGTCGGCTACCGGGTCGGCAACCAGTTCGGCGCCTCCAGCATGATCAAGATCGTGCTCACCGGGCAGCAGGTCCACGGCTCCACCCCGTGGATGGGCATCGACCCCATGCCCGCGGCCGGCGCGATCACGGTCGGCGTCGGACAGCTCTACCGGCAGGTGTCCGCCTTCGACCCGATCACCGTGACCATCGGGCACGTCGAGGACGTCGGCCGCTTCAACATCGTGCCCGAGACAGTCACCCTGTGGGGCACCATCCGCTGCTCGGTCGAGAAGGACATGGCCGACGTCCAGAAGCGGCTCACCACCCTGGCCGAGCAGACGGCCGCAGCGTACGGCTGCACCGCCGAGGTCACCTATCTCCAGGACGTGCCGGCGGTGCACAACCTCAAGAAGTGGACGGACGCGGTCCTGCCCACCGTCAAGAGCGTCGTCGGCGCCGAGAAAGTCTTCGTCACCACGCCGACCCTCGCGTACGACGACGTCTCCGAGTTCGTCAACAAGTACGGTGGCGTATACCTGATGCTCGGCGCGCAGGACTGCGAGCTGACGGATGACGGCGCCGTGGTGCCCACCTCTGGCGGGCGCGGCCTCGTCCCCAACCACAGCCCGCGCTTCTACGTCAACGACGACGCCCTCACGCAAGGCGTACGCCTCCACTGCAACGTCGCCTACGACCACTTGAACGGCACCATCACTCCTGCCGAGTAGCGATGCCCAAGAGCGGGCAGCAGCTCGGCCTGCCTCCGAGGGGGCGGCGGCAGGCCGGTCTGCCTCTGTTCGGGCCGCTGCGGCACGTCGGCTCGGCAAACGAACCCAGAGGGGCGTCGGCACACCACCGACCGGCACCCAGGAGGAGTCCGAGCATGACCCGGCCCGCCCGCCGTCGCATTCGCCCTGCCCCGGGGCGCCGCCGGTGAATGCCCTGGTCCAGTTCGCGTCACCGGACGGAGCCGCCGTCATCGGCACCGCTCAGCAGATCGCCGACCTGGTGGCCACCTTCGCCTTCGGGGTCTCCGGCGCTCTGCTGGCCGTGCGCAAGGGATACGACTTCATCGGCCTGAGCGTCCTGGCCTTCGCGACGGCCTTCGGCGGCGGCGTCATCCGGGACGTCATCATCAACAAGGGAGTACCTGTCGCCTTCGTCGACCTGCAGTACGTGTGGGTCTCCCTGGCCGCCGCCGTGATCATCTTCGTCATCGATCCGCCCGCCCGCCTCACCCACTGGCCACTGAACGTGGCCGACGCCGTCGGCCTGGCCCTGTTCTGCGTCACCGGCACCCTCACCGCCTACCGCAACGGCCTGGCCGCCGTCCCGTCCGCCCTGCTGGGCATCCTCACCGCCATCGGGGGCGGCATCATCCGCGACCTGCTCGCCAACCGCACCCCTCCGGTCCTGCGCCCCGACCAGGACCTCTACGCCGTCCCCGCCATCATCGGCGCCACCATCAGCGCACTCCTGCTCCACTTCGACAGCTACAACACCCTCACCGGCGCAGCCGCGTTCCTCATCGCGATCTCCGTCCGCCTGCTGGCCCTGCGCTTCCACTGGCACACCACCGTCGCCGTCGCGAAAACCCTCCGCAGACCCGGGCGGTGACGGGGCACTGAGGGACCATGCCGCCTTCGGAGCAGAGCACCCGTGTCCCCGGCCACCGAAACCAAGATCGTTCACCGCTGCAGACTCACTTTCGATACACGCCCTAGCTGTGCGGGGGGCCGTTCGGCTGGTGGGGATGCCGGGGGGCGGAGACACAGCCGGTCAGGGCCAGCAGCAGAGCGCTGAGGACGGCAGGGGCGCTGCGGCGGGGTGCATGGGTTCCACGATCGCGGAGGGCGGGTGAGGCGGGCGGGCGGTCCACCGTCACGGGTGACCCAGAGCTCCCTCGGCTCTGCCCGGTGTGGAGCGGAGCGAAGGGAGCCGGGCGGGCAGGGCTCAGAAGTTGAAGACGTTGCCGGTCGCGCGGGCGAGCTCGCAAGAGCTCGTCACCCGGTACACCGACACCGTCCACGTCCTCGAATCCGGCCGGATCACCGGCAGCGGACCCGCCTCAGAGCTACAGCCCGCGTAAGGCAGCCCCTGTCTTCCTGAGCGGGCTCCATCCCAAGACGTGGCGGACGATCCTCCTCAAGCAGCGCCCTGAAAAGGGGTCACGGGCGCTGCGTATGGACTTGCCCAAAGCTGCTCGAACCCCGCGCGGTCAGCCCCCGCAGGCGATGCGGAGCCTATGATTCCGGCTACTGGCGGCGAAATGTTAGGGTCACCTTACTTGCGGGGGTCGCGCCAAGGGAGGATTCCTTCCTGGGGTTCAAGAGGAGACCTAGTGGAGTGGGACTCGCGGCTGCCGATAGTCGAAAGATCATCGACGCCGAGCCAGGCAGCGGAGGGCGAGGCAGTCGCCTCGCAGTCACGGCAGAAGAGCACCCGTAGGGCTCGGAGCCTTACCTTCGGGCTTGCCCTTGTGGGCGCACTCATCGGCGCGCTGTGGCTCAGCCTCGCCGTCGGGGCCGGACCGGTCGACGCCGCTGACGTCCTTCCCGGCGTCTTCAGCCCGGACCTCGCCGACAAGGGGCAGCTGATCCTCCGGGAGATCCGGATTCCGCGCACGGCTGCCGGTCTCATGGCCGGTGTCGCGCTCGGGCTGGCCGGAGCCATCATGCAGGGGGTGGCCCGCAACCCGCTGGCCGACCCCGGACTGCTCGGCATCAACGCCGGCGCCTCCGCCGCAGTGGTGTTCGCCCTGAGCGTCCTCGGCTTGACGGCCCCTGGGCAGTACGTGTGGTTCGGCTTCATCGGCGCTCTCGTTGCCGCACTGGTCGTCTATGGCATCGGAGCCCTCGGCAGGGAGGGCGCCACGCCGGTCAAGATCGCCCTCGCCGGAGCTGCCGCCAACGCGGCCCTGCTCTCCCTGACCACGGCGATGCTCCTCAAGGACACCCGCTCCTACGATCAGTACCGCCTGTGGCAGGTCGGATCGCTGACCGGAAAAGACAACGATGTCCTCTGGACGGCGCTCCCCTTCATCGCTGTCGGCACGCTCCTCGCCTTCACCCTCAGCTCCCAGCTCAACACGCTCGCTCTCGGCGATGACGTTGCCCGAGGGCTCGGCCAGCGCACCGGCATGGCCCGCGCTGGTGCCGGCGCGGTCGTGGTCCTTCTGTGCGGCGCCGCAACCGTCGTGGCGGGCCCCATCGCGTTCGTCGGCCTCGTCGTACCCCACGCTGTCCGTCTCGTCGCCGGTCCGGATCACCGCTGGCTGCTGCCGTTGAGCGCGTTGCTCGCCCCCACCCTGCTTCTGGTCGCCGACGTCGTCGGCCGCGTGATCGCCCCGCCCGGTGAGGTTCAGGCCGGCATCATCACCGCCGCGATCGGGGCCATCCCCTTCGTCCTGTTGGTACGCGGGCGCAAGACAGTCTCGACGTGACCACCATCCGAAGGATTGGCGCCGGCAGCGCGCAGGAGGACCAAGCGATGACATCCCCCGCTCACGCCCCCTCGCGGGCCGAGGGACGGAGATACGAGGCGCTCCGCCTCATCACCGCCGCCCGCCGCACGCGGCGGCGACGCACCACGCTCGTGTGCCTGCTCCTTTCAGCCGCTCTCCTCGCCGCCTTCGCCGCCTCGCTGTGCGTCGGAGACGTTCCCACCCCTCTCAGCGACGTCGTACGCGCCCTGACCGGCGAGGCGAGCGGAGGAACCCGGTTCGTCGTCGTCGAACTGCGGCTCCCCAGGGCCCTGCTCGCCCTCCTCGTGGGCTGCGCCTTCGGAATCTCCGGTGCCCTGTGCCAAGCCCTGCTGCGCAATCCCCTTGCCAGCCCCGACGTCATCGGCGTCAGCCAGGGCGCCAGCGCTGCGGCAGTCGTTGCCAGCGTAGGACTCGGCATCAGCGGCCTGGGCATCTCCGTCGCCGCATTGGCGGGCGCACTCCTCAGTGCCACAGTCATCTACGCGCTCGCCTGGCGCCGAGGTGTCTCCGGGCAACGATTCGTGCTCATCGGAATCGGAGTGGCAGCAGCCCTTTCCAGCGTCGTGTCCTACCTTCTGACCAGCGCGGACGTCACGCGCGCGCAGGACGCTCTGGTCTGGCTCACCGGAAGCCTCAACGGCAGCGCCCTGGACCAGGTGTGGCCACTCCTGGTAGCCCTCGCAGTCCTGCTGCCTGTGACCGCGATGGCACATCGCCACCTCGGCGCGCTCGAACTCGGCGACGACACCGCGGCCGGCCTCGGTGTCCCGGTCAACCGAGGTCGCCTCGCCCTCCTCGGATGCGCGGTGGCCCTCGCGGGAGTGGCCACCGCTGCGGCGGGCCCCGTCGCCTTCGTCGCTCTCATCGCCGCGCCGGTCGCCCGCCGGCTTGCCCCTGCCGCCGGTGCGGCGATCCTTCCCGCGGCGCTCGTCGGCGCGGTGCTGATGGTCGTGGCCGACTTCATCGGCCAGCACCTGCTGTGGTCCAGCCAGTTCCCCGTCGGAGTCGTGACCGGTCTCATCGGTGCTCCCTACCTCCTGTGGCTGCTGGCACGCACCAACCGCGCCGGCGGAGCAGGCTGAACGTTCTGGCCGCGGCCGCCCGAATTCCGTCCCGAACCCATCGCCAAAGGACACGTCCCATGAGCGCTGCTCACACACTCGGCACGCGCGACATCCGCCTCGGCTACGACGGCCGCGAAGTGGTCAACGGCCTCACGGTGAACCTCCCACCGGGAAAGATCACCATGATCGTCGGGCCCAACGCCTGCGGGAAGTCCACCCTTCTGCGGGCCATGGCCCGCCTGCTGCCCCCTCAGTCGGGAGCCGCCCTCCTGGATGGCCAGGCCATCCACCGCATGCCCACGCGCGAGGTCGCCGCTCTGCTCGGCGTACTGCCCCAGAGCCCTACAGCCCCCGAGGGCATCACCGTCAGCGACCTCGTCGGCCGCGGCCGCCACGCGCACCAGGGATGGTTCCCCCGCTGGACAGCGGAGGACAAGGAAGCCGTCGCCGACGCCCTGGTCGCCACCGACATCGTGGAGCTCGCGGGCCGCCAGGTGGATCAGTTGTCGGGCGGCCAGCGACAGCGGGTATGGATCGCCATGGCTCTGGCTCAGCGCACCGACATCCTCCTCCTTGACGAGCCCACGACCTACCTCGACGTCAGCCACCAGCTCGACGTGCTGGACCTCTTGGTCGATCTGAACCAGGAGCACGGAACCACCGTCGTCGTCGTGCTGCACGACCTCAACCTCGCGTGCCGGTACGCCGACCACCTCATCGCCATGCGCGACGGCCGAGTCCTCGCCGAAGGCCCGCCCGGGAAGGTCGTCACCCAGGACCTGGTCCATCAGGCGTTCGGCATGAATTGCACGCTGGTGCCGGATCCCGTGTCCGGCACCCCCATGATCGTGCCGATCGGCCGACACCGCATCGGAGCAGACGTCTGAGCCATCCGGATCACCGGAATTCACCCACTCCAATCACCCACAGTTAGGCCGACTTCCCCTCATGTTCAAGCGCTCGACCAAGGTCACAACGTCCCACCGCGCCTCCCGCGCGGGCCGCCTTCTCGGTGTCGGTGTCGCCGCCCTCTCCCTCGCGGCCCTCACCGCTTGCGGCGCTTCCTCGTCGAACGACGAGGACACCACGAGCCCCGCTGCGGCCGGGTTCCCCGTGAAGGTCGCCACCAAGTTCGGCGACGTCTCGGTCAAGGAGCAGCCCAAGCGGATCGTCGCCCTCGGTTGGGGCGACGCGGAGACCGCGCTGGCTCTCGGCGTGCAGCCCGTCGGCGCCAGCGACTGGCTCGCCTTCGGCGGCGAAGGAGTGGGCCCGTGGGCCAAGGGCCTCTACAAGAAGGCCCCGACGCTCATCGGCACCATGGAGCCCGAGTACGAGAAGATCGCCTCGCTCCAGCCCGACCTCATCCTCGACACGAAGTCCAGCGGTGACCAGAAGCGCTACGACACGCTGAGCAAGATCGCACCGACGATCGGCGTACCCAAGGGCGGTGACGCCTACCTCACCAACTGGGAGACGCAGACAGAGATGATCTCTGACGCTCTCGGCCTGCATGACAAGGGCCGGCAGCTGATCGCGGACACCGAGAAGAAGTTCGCCGCCGCGGCCAAGGCGCACCCCGAATTCAAGGGGAAGACCGTCACCTCGGGTTCCCGGACCAGTGAGGGCTACGGCGCCTACGTGCACGGCAGCGGCCGCGTCGACTTCCTGGAGCGTCTCGGCTTCACGAACAACCCCCAGGTCCAGAAGCGTGCCGGCTCCAACTTCTTCATCCCCGTCTCGCGAGAGAACATCGGCATCCTCGACGCTGACCTCGTCGTCGTCGGCCCCATCGGTGTCCCTGCCGCCCAGGTGACCGGCGACGCCCTCTACCAGGGGCTTCCGGCGGTCAAGGACGGGCGCGACGTCGTGTTCGAGCCCGAGTCCACCCTCAGCCTCGCGTTCGCCACGGACTCGGTGCTCTCCGTCTCGTACGCCCTCGACCAGGTCGTACCCGAGTTCGCCAAGGTCCTGAAGTAGCTCCATCCAGACAGGTGGCAAGGGCCTGAGTCGGCGCCCCAGACGGTGCCGGTGGTACGTGCGGCCCCCGGGGAGGGGGCCGTACGGCGGGCGCGTCCGTTCACGCGGTGTCTTCGTTGAGACGGCGCCAAGCGGTCTCGCGCAGCAGGCGCGGGCCATTGAGGCCGATGGTGACGGTGGCCCCTCGTGGCCGGTGCCACCGCTTCGCGTGCCGTGGCGAATCGAGTTGAGTCCTCGTCCATGACTGTCATCTCGAGTGAGCAGCCCGTGCCGCCCTGGCGATCTCCGCCAGATCGTCCGTCGTGCCGTCGATGAGTGCCATGCCGGCAAATGAGTCGCTGCCCTCGATGGACCACTGCCGTACATGGTGCCGTGCGCTGACCTTGAGAGAACTCCGGTGCGGTATCACGGAGCCGACCCTGACACCACGCAGCGGAGCGAGTTCCGGGTGCGTCATCAGAACGCCGTCAAGACGGCCTTCCGCCACGGCCCTGAGCGCCGCGCTGAGGCTGCCGTGCGCCGCGATATCGGGATACAGAACGGCTGGATCTGGGGGTATGTCCACGGGACCCGATCATGTCGGGCCCGCGGCCTCCTCCCGCGGGGAGCTGACGCCCTGCAACGGACGAACTCCGAGTGGCGCTGGGGTTCCGCCGGGGGAGTTCAGGGCCGCAGGCTGGACACCACGTCGGCCGTCGCGGCCACCCCGTTCTGGATGGTCGGGGCCATGCTCGTGCTCGCCAGGAAGAAGCCGAGCAGCGCGCAGACCAGCGCGTGCGAGAACTTCAGACCGCCCGTGCGCAGGAAGATCACGGCGATCACCACCAGGAGCAGCAGGACGGATACGGAAACGGCCATGGCACAGACCTCCTCGCGCCGCACCGGAATCGCGGCGTCCGGCGGACAGTGTGTCGGACCGGGCGATCCGGACGGCGGTATGGCGGCGCGCCCATCCGGGTGACATCGCGCGCCGGGCCGTTCCCCGGCGCCGGCCCCGGCCGTTCCCCGCAGCCGCCGCCGACCGTTCCCAGGCCCGTTCCCCGGCCCGTCTCCCGCCGTTCCTCAGCCCCGGCCCAGGGACTCGGCGATGCTCGGGTGGCGCACGGCCTCCAGCTCCTCGTCGGCCAGCAGCGCCGCGACCAGCTCCGCGCTGCCGAAGACCTCGGTGGCGCACAGGTCCCAGTCGGTCAGCACGAACCAGGAGCCGTCCGCCGCCCACCAGTTGGCCGGGAACTGCACCCAGGTCTCGCCGCTGCGCCCCGAGCAGCGGTCGTGGTGGGCGGGGGCGTCGGCGAGCCGCCCGCCGCGCGCCGGGACCGCGTCGAGCAGGTCCTCGATCGGTGCCTGGGCCGCGTACACCGGGGTGTCCGCACCGCCGGGGACCCCGCCACCGTGCCGGGCCAGCAGCTCGACGAGCCGGACGAGGCACTCGCGGTCGATCTCCCCGTCGGACGGGCCCTCGTGCTCGTCCCGCCCCTCGACACCCTGGAAGAGCAGGTACGAGGGGGTCCCCGGCCACTCCTCCAGGCGCCGCCCGGCCCCGGCCAGCACCTCGCGCCAGCGCAGCCGCCGGGTGCCGGTCCGGATGGTGTGCAGCACCCAGCAGCGGTCCTCGTAGCCGCCCCCCGGCTCGTGGCCGAGCACCCCGTCGGGCGCCTCGACGGCGGCGCGCAGTCCGCCGAGCGGGTCGGAGTCCGGCAGCGGGGTCCAGGGGCTCGCGGGGGTCATGCCGCATTCTCCCCCGGGGCACCCCCCGCCAGACAGTCCGCCCACTCCACCGTGCGGTCGCACCAGCGCTCCAGGAGCACCCGGTCGTGGCCGACGGCGAGCAGCCCCGCGCCGGTCCGGGCCCGGTACGCCTCGACGGCGTGCACCAGGGCGGCGGTCGTGGAGGCGTCGAGCATCGCGGTCATCTCGTCGCAGATCAGCCAGCGCGGCCGCAGCACCAGGGCGCGGGCCAGGCAGGCGCGTTGCAGTTGTCCGTCGCTGACCTCGTGCGGGCGGCGGCCCAGCAGGTCCTCGGTGAGCCCGACGGCGGGGGCGAGCTCGGCCAGCCGCTCGGCGGCCAGGGCGCGCCGCCCGGTGGCGCGCAGCGGTTCGGCGATGAGGTCGGCGAGCCGCAGCCGGGGGTCGGCGGAGAGCCGGGGCTGCTGGAAGACGACGCCGATCGCGGTGCGCAGGTCGCGCGGGGCGCGGTGCCGCCAGGCCCGTATCTCCGTGCCGTCGACGCGGACCGTGCCCGCGTCGGGGCGGTGCAGCAGGGCGGCGACCCGGGCCAGGGTGGACTTGCCGCAGCCGCTGGGGCCGAGCAGGCCGAGGGCCTCGCCGGGGGCCACGGTGAGCGAGGCGTCCCGGAAGACCGGGGCGCGGCGCTCGTAGCCTGCGGTGACGCCGTGCAGCTCAAGCATCCTGGGCTCCCCACGGGTGGTGGCAGGCGGTGCCCGCGAGCGGCTCCGGCCGGACGGCGCAGGCGGCGGTGGCGCGGGCGCAGCGCGGGGCGAAGGCGCAGCCCTCGGGCAGGTTCGACAGCTCGGGCGGCATCCCGGGGATCGGGGTGAACTCCCGCTCCGGGAGCGCGTCGAGCAGGCCCCGGGCGTACGGGTGGCGGGGTCCGGGCGTCCCGAAGAAGCGGGCGGCGGGGGCGATCTCCACGATCCGTCCGGCGTACATGACGGCGACCCGGTCGGCGACCCGGCGGGCGGCGGCCAGGTCGTGGGTGATGAGCAGGAGGGCCTTGCCCTCGTCGGCGTGGCGGCGCAGTTCGTCGGCGGTGCGGTCGACCAGTGCGCGGTCGAGTCCGGTGGTGGGTTCGTCGGCGAGCAGCAGGGGCGCGTCGCCGATGAGGGCGAGGGCGGTGGCGGCGCGCTGGGCGAGGCCGCCGGAGAGCTCGTGGGGATAGCGGTCGAGGTGCCCGGCGGGGAAGGCGGCCCGGTCGGCGGCGGCCTCGGCGGCGGCTCGCCGGGCGCGCCTCGGGGTGCCGGTGAGGGCCCGGACGGTCTCCTCCAGGTGCGCGCGGACGGTGCGGACCGGGGTGAGGTGGGCGGCGGGGCTCTGCGGGACGAGACCGACGAGGCGGCCCCGTACGGTGCGGGCGAGGGTGCGTTCGCCGGCGGCGAGCAGGTCGGTGCCGTCGAGGAGGGCGCTGCCCTCGGTCTCGGCGTTGCCGGGCAGGAGGCCGAGGAGGGCGGAGGCGAGGACGGACTTCCCGCAGCCGCTCTCGCCGACGAGGGCGAGGCACTCCCCCGCCGCGAGGTCGAAGTCGGCGCCGGTGACGGCGGCGACGTGCCGGCCGCCGCGCAGCCGGAAGCGGACGGTGAGGCCTCGGACGCTGAGGACGGCGGTCTCGGCCCGTTCGGCGTCGACGGCGGCGAGGGCGCGGGCGAGCCGGGGGGCGACGGCGCCGGGCGGCGCGGGCTCGGCGGTCACAGGCTCAGCTCCGATCGGCGGCGCGGGTTGAGCCGGTCGCGCCAGATCCCGGCGAGTCCGGCGATGGCGAGGGTCGGCACGATGAGCAGCAGGCCAGGGAAGAGCGTCGGCCACCAGGCGCCGGCGAGCAGCGAGGAGCGGGCGGTCTGGACGAGGTTGCCGAGGCTGGCCTGGTGGCTGGGCAGGCCGAGGCCGAGGAAGGAGAGGGCCGACTCGTGCCACATGGCGTGCGGGACCATGAGGACGGCGGCGAGTCCGGCCTGCGGCAGGACGGCGGGGAGCAGGTGCCGGACGGCGACCCGCCACCGGGAGGCGCCGCCGGAGATCGCGGCGTCCACGAAGGGGCGGGAGCGCAGCGAGAGGACTTCGGAGCGCACGATCCGGGCGGTGGAGAGCCAGTGGGTGAGCGCCACGGAGACGATCACGGGCCAGACGCCGGGCCGGAACATGGCGACGATGAAGATGCCGAGCAGCAGGTGCGGTACGGAGGAGAAGGCGTCGACGACGCGCATGGCGAAGCGGTCGAAGCGTCCGCCGAGGGCGCCCGCCGTGGCGCCGACGGCGGTGCCGATGACGGTGGCGACGAGGGCGGCGACCAGGCCGACGAGGAGCGAGATCCGCAGGCCGTAGACGCAGCGCAGGAGCAGGTCGCGGCCGAGGTCGTCGGTGCCGAAGGGGTGCTGCCAGGACGGCGGGAGCAGTTTGCTGCCCAGGTCGACGGCCTGTTCGTCGAGCTGGACGAGCGGCGGGACGAGGAGGACGGCGAGGACGACGGCGCCGGTGACGAGGGCGGAGCTCCACAGCCGCAGCCGCCGGGTGCGGTCGGCGGGGGCGGCGGCGCGGCGGCGGGCCGGGCGGGGCGTCGGGCGGGGGGTGAGCGCGGTGTCAGCCATCGAATCCCACCCGGGGGTCGGCGAGTCCGTAGAGCAGGTCGGAGAGGAGGTTGCCGAGCAGCACGGCGGCGGTGGCCAGCACGGTGAGCGCGGCGAGGAGCGGGAAGTCGACGGAGACGGCGGCCTGGACGGTGGCGGCGGCGATGCCGGGCCAGCTGAAGACGGTCTCGACGAGCAGGGCGCCGGTGATGAGCTCGGGGACCCGGGAGCCGATCAGGGTGAGCATGGGCAGCATCCCGGAGCGCAGGGCGTGGCCGGTGAGCACGGTGCGTTCGGCGAGGCCGCGGGCGCGGGCGCCGCGCACCGGGTCCTCTTCCAGGGCGTCGCCGACGCCCTGGCGCACGTACAGGAAGAACCAGGGGAGCTGGGAGACGCCCAGGACGAGGGCGGGGAGCACGAGGTGGCTCGCGACCTGTCCGGCGGTGACGGTGTCGCTGCCGGTGTCGGTGAGCCCGCCGGCGGGCAGGACGCCGAGCCGCAGCGCGAAGAACCAGATGGCGAGGAGGCCGAGCCAGAAGGCGGGGGCGGCTTCCAGGGTGTACGCGGCGGAGCTGACCGCCCGGTCGAGGAAGCCGCCTCGGCGGCGGCCGGCGAGGACGCCGAGGGCGGTGCCGAGGGCGACGGCGACGAGGAAGGCGGTGGCGGCGAGGAGCACGGACCAGCCGAGGCGTTCGGCGATGACGTCGGCGACGGGCTGGCGCATGGTGCCGGACTGGCCGAGGTCGCCGGTGACGGCGCCGCCGAGCCATTCCCACCAGCGGGTGAGGAGGGGCCGGTCGACGCCGAGGTTGGCGCGGAGCTGGTCCAGGTTCTCCTGGGAGGCGGTGAGTCCAGCGGTGCCGGCGTAGGCCTTGACGGGGTCGAAGGGGGAGGCTTCGGCGACGGCGAAGACGGCGAGGGTGACGCCGAGCAGGACCGGGACGGCGGCCAGGGCGCGCCGTCCGGTCATGCGGGCCATGGCCCCCCAGGGGAGGCGGCGGCTCACGGCTTCGGCTTCCAGCTCTCGACGTTCCACCAGGGGCCGGAGGCGAGGCCGTGGTCGTGCGGCTCGACCTGGGTGCTGAGCGCGCCGAAGCGCTTGTCGACGACGTACAGGTGGTCGATGTGGGTGAGGAAGGTGTAGCCGGGGTTCTTCACCAGTTCGCGCTGGACGGTGTCGTAGGCGGCGCGGCGGGCGGCCGGGTCGTTCGTGCGGCGGCCGTCCTCCAGGGCCTTGTCGACGGTCTTGTTGTCGTACCAGGCCATGTTGTTGAAGCCGTCGCCGCCGAGGGAGGAGGTGAGCAGCAGGTACTGGTCGAAGTCGGGGTCGCCGGGCGAGCCGCCGCCGGCCAGGACGGCGTCGGTCTTCATGCGGGGCTCGATGACCTCCCAGGTGCCGGCCTGGGCCTTGATCTCGATGCCGGCCTTCTTGGCGTCGGAGGCGTAGGCGAGGGCGTGGTCCTGGCGGATCTTGTCGCCGGAGAGGTACCAGAGCGGGAAGGAGGCGCGGACGCCGTTCTTGACGCGGACGCCGTCGGGGCCGGGCTTCCAGCCGGCCTCGTCGAGGATCTTCCCGGCTCCGGCGAGGTCGTGACGGCGCTCGGTGCCCTTGGCGAACCAGGGGCTGTCGGTGGGGACGGGGCCGTAGGCGGGCTTGCCGGCGCCTTCGAGGATCTTGTCGACCATGGCCTGGCGGTCGACGGCGATGTCGAGGGCGCGGCGGACGGCGGTGTCGCCGGTCACCGGGTGGTGGGTGGGGAGGGTGACCGTGCGGTAGTCGTAGGTGGTGGCCGCGTAGGTCTTCTTGTCCTCGTCCCGCTTGAATCCGGCGGCGAGGGCGGGCGGCAGGATGGCGCCGTCGAGGTCGCCGGCGCGCAGCCGGGTGGCGCGGACGTCGTCGTCCTTGATGACCGCCATGGTGAACTTCTTCACGGCGGGCTCGCCGCCCCAGTAGCCGGGGTTGGCCTTGAAGGTGAGCTTCTCGCCCTTGGACCAGCCGGTGAGGACGTACGGTCCGGTGCCGATGGGCCGGGTGGTGAAGGGGCCGGTGTTGACGTCCTGGCGGCCGGCGACGTGCTCGGGGGCGATGGCGAGCACGGTGCGCTGGGCGAAGGGCGCGTAGGGGTACTTGAGGGTGAAGACGACGGTGTCGTCGCCCTCGGCCTTGACGTCCTTGAGGGCGTCGAGCTCGGTCCGCGAGGGGTTGTTGGTCTTCGGGTCGAGCACCGTGCGGTAGGTGAAGACGACGTCCTTGGCGGTGAAGGGCTTGCCGTCGCTGAACTTCACGCCCTGGCGCAGCCGGTACGTGTAGGTGAGGCCGTCGGCGCTGACCGTCGGCAGCGCGGTGGCGAGGGCGGGCCGCAGCTTCATGTCGGCGTCGAGGGTGAGCAGCCCGTCGAAGATCTTGGAGTTGCCGTCCTTGCCGTAGCCGAGGAGGGGGCTGAGCGATTCGGGCTCGTAGGCGATGCCGACGACCGCGGAATCCGTGGCGCCGCCCTTGCCCGCGCCGCCGCCGGGGGTCGAGCAGGCCGCCGCGGTGAGGGCCAGGGTGCCGGCCAGCGTCGCGGCGGCGGCGCCGCGTATGGATCGGGCGGTCATGGTGCCCACACCCCTTTTGAAGATCAACTGTTATTGCGAACAACTCGCAATTAAACAGCAGGCAAAGGGGTGCGGACAAAGCGGGCTCCCTACGGATGGCCGGTTCGGCTCCCCGCCCGGCCCGCCCGGGACCTCACACGGGGGCCGGCAGGTCCGCCAGGGCCGCGATCGCGTCCTGGTGCCGCCCGGCCGAACCCAGTGCGACCGAGGCGGACTTGGCCCGCTTCAGGGCCAGGTGGGCCGGGTGCTCCCAGGTCATGCCGATGCCGCCGTGCAGTTGTACGCACTCCTCGGCCGCGCGCACCGCCGCCTTCGAGCAGTACGCCTGGGCGACGGCCACCGTCAGGGCCGCGTCCCCGGCACCGGTCGCCAGCGCGTCGGCGGCGGCGCGGGCGGCCGCCCGGGCCCCCACCAGCTCCAGCCACAGCTGGGCCATCCGGTGCTTCAGCGCCTGGAAGGAGCCGATCGGGCGGTTGAACTGGTGCCGCTCGCGGGTGTGCCGCACGGTCTCCTCCAGGCACCACTCGGCGAGCCCGAGCTGCTCGGAGGCGAGCAGTCCCGCGCCGGTGAGCAGCCCGTGCCGGACCGCCCCGGCCGCCGCGTCGGCACCGGCGAGCCGGGTGCCCGCCGCGCCGCTCGCGTCCACGGTGGCCAGCGGCCGGGTCAGGTCGAGCGAGGAGGTGCGGATGATCACCGAGTCCGCCGCCGCCACCGCGTACAGCCCGTCCGGGCGCGGCACCAGCAGGACGTCGGCCGCGCCCGCGTCGGCCACGGCGGGGACGGGGGCGGCGACATCCCCGGGCGGCCCGGACACGGCTCCCGCCGGACGCCCGTCGGGGGCGGTGGAGAAGGGCACGGCCAGGACGGCGGTCCGCTCGCCGGACGCCAGCGCGCCCAGCAGCTCGGCCGCCGGGGCGCTCTCCGCCGCGAGCGCGAGCAGCGTCGCGGTCGCCACCACCGCGCTCGTCAGATACGGGGCCGGGGTCACCGCCCGGCCCAGCTCCTCCAGGACCACGGCCGCCTCGCGCGGCCCGGCGCCCTGTCCGCCGAGCTTCTCGGGCACCAGCAGCCCGGCGGCGCCGATGCCGCCCGCGAGCGCGGCCCACAGGCCCGGCGGGCAGGGGTCCGGGGTCTCGATCCGGGCGAGCACGGTGCGCGGGTCCGCCCGGTCGGCCAGCAGCGCGCGGACGGCGGCGCGCAGGTCGTCCTCGGCCTCGGAGTACAGCAGGTCGCTCATCGCGCCAGGTCCTTCCAGGGGACGTCCTTGTCGTCGCGGGGCTCGGCGGG
Source organism: Streptomyces sp. NPDC042100 (assembly GCF_055582325.1). Taxonomy (NCBI): domain Bacteria; kingdom Bacillati; phylum Actinomycetota; class Actinomycetes; order Kitasatosporales; family Streptomycetaceae; genus Streptomyces; species Streptomyces sp. NPDC042100. Next base: position 17,063 of record NZ_JBVJDK010000014.1, on the reverse strand, counting down.
CAGCCCGAGGACCCGCTCGGCCACGATGTTGAGCAGCACCTCGCTGGTGCCGCCCTCGATCGAGTTGCCCTTCGAGCGCAGATAGCGGTAGCCCGCGTCGCGCCCGGTGAAGTCGACGAGCTCGGGCCGGACCATCTCCCAGTCCCCGTACCCGAGGCCCTCGTCGCCCAGGAGGTCCACCTCCAGGCCGCTGATCTCCTGGTTGAGCCGGGCGAAGAGGAGCTTCATGGCGCTGCCCTCGGGGCCGGGCTGGCCGGCCGCGAGGCCCTGCCGCAGCCGCTCGCCGGCGAGCCGGGCGACCTCGGCGTCCACCCAGAGCTCCAGCAGCCGCCGGTGCAGCGCGTGGGTGCGGAGCTCCGGGCGGGCGCGCCAGGTGGCGGCGGCCTTGCCGATCATGCCGCCCTCGCGCGGGAGGCGGGCGCCGCCGATGGAGACGCGTTCGTTCATGAGGGTGGTGCGGGCGACCCGCCAGCCGTCGCCGACCTCGCCGAGCCGGTGGGCGTCGGGGATCCGCACCCCGGTCAGGAAGACCTCGTTGAACTCGGCCTCGCCGGTGATCTGCCGCAGCGGCCGGACCTCGACGCCGGGGTCGGTCATGTCGCAGACGAAGTAGGTGATGCCCCGGTGCTTGGGCGCCTCGGGGTCGGTGCGGGCGATGAGGATGGCCCAGCGGGCCAGGTGGGCGCTGGAGGTCCATACCTTCTGGCCGGTGACCACCCAGCCGTCGCCGTCCCGGACGGCCCGGGTGCCGAGGGCGGCGAGGTCGGAGCCCGCGCCGGGCTCGCTGAAGAGCTGGCACCAGACCTCGTCGCCGACCCAGAGCGGCTTGAGGAAGCGCTCCTTGACCTCCTGGGAGCCGTAGGCGAGGAGGGTGGGGGCGGCCATGCCGAGGCCGATGCCGATCCGGCGGGGGTCGTTGTCGGGGGCGCCGGCGGCGGCGAGCCCGGCGTCCACGACGGCCTGGAGGGCGCGCGGGGCGCCGAGCCCGCCGAGGCCCACCGGGTAGTGCACCCAGGCGAGGCCGGCGTCGAAACGGGCCCGCAGGAAGTCGGCGCGGGCGGTGGCGGCGGGCGGGTGGGCGGCGAGCAGCCGCCGGGTGCGCTCGGTCAGCTCGGCGGCGCCGGGCGCGGCGGCTCCGGTGGGCGTGTCCGTCATGCGCGGGCTCCCGCCGGGAGGACGACGAGGCGACCGGTGGTGACGCCCTCGGAGACCCGCTGCACGGCGTCGGCGGCGCCCTCGAAAGGGACGCGCTCGCTGACGTACGGCTTGATCAGGCCCTTGGCGGCGAGCTCGGTGAGGGTCTCGTGGCAGCGCAGCACGGCGGCCGGGTCCTTGAGGTTGTAGAGGCCCCAGTGCAGGCCGAGGATCGCGTAGTTCTTCACCAGGGCGTGGTTGAGGGCGGGCGCGGGGACGGTGCCGCTCGCGAAGCCGACGACGACGATCCGGCCCTCGAAGGCGACGAGCTTGGCCGACTGCTGGTAGGCGGCGCCGCCGACCGGGTCGTAGACCACGTCGGCGCCCCGGCCGCCGGTGGCCTCCTTGACGGCGGCGACGACGTCCTCGGCGTGCCGGTCGACGACGGCGTCGCAGCCGAGCGCGCGGGCGGCGGCGGCCTTGTCGGCGCCGCCGACGACGCCGATGACGGTGGCCCCGGCGGCCTTGCCGAGCTGGACGGCGGCGCTGCCGACGCCGCCCGCGGCGGCGTGCACCAGCAGCGTCTCGCCTTCCTTGAGGGCGGCCCGGCGGTGCAGGCCGAACCACCCGGTCTGGTAGCCGATGTGCAGGGCGGCGGCCTCGGCGTCGTCCAGCGCCTCGGGGGCGGGCAGCAGGGCGGCGGCGTCGGCCACCGCGTACCCGGCGAGCCCGCCGTACGGCAGGGCCGGGGTGGCGATGACCCGGCGCCCGTCCTCGGTCTCGGCGCAGACCTCCACGCCGGGCGTGAAGGGCAGCGGGGGCCGCACCTGGTACTGGCCCCGGCACAGCAGCGCGTCGGGGAAGTTGATCCCGGTGGCGCGGACCTTGAGCAGCACCTGCCCGGCGGCGGGCTCGGGGACCGCGACCTCGTCGCGCTGCATCACCTCGCCCGGCTCGCCGTTCTCGTGCACTCGCCATGCCTGCATCCGGGCCTCCAGCAGCCGTCGTCGGTCCTGCGCGGTACGTCGGGGGTACGTCGGGGATACATCGGGGGTACGTCGGGACACGTCGAGGCACCGCCCGCCGATCGGCATACTAAGCGGTCGCTTGGCTTGGCGGAACCAGGCGGTCAGGACTTCTTCGGGCGTGCCCTCACGTGCATCCGCTCCCCCTGTGGCCCGTACAGGCTCAGGAACTCCACCGGACGGTCCCCGGCGGGCCCGAACCAGTGCGGCACCCGGGTGTCGAACTCGGCCGCCTCGCCCGCGCCGAGCACCACGTCGTGCTCGCCGAGCACCAGCCGCAGGCTGCCGGAGAGCACGTACAGCCACTCGTACCCCTCGTGGACCCGGGGCTCGCCCGGCTCCGCCACCGGCTCTTGGACGATCTTGTACGCCTGGAGCCCGCCGGGCTGGCGGGTCAGCGGGTACATCGTGCGCCCGTGCCGCACGATCGGCTTGGCCCGCACCCGGGGGTCGCCGCCCTGCGGGGCGCCGACCAGCTCGTCGAGCGGCACCTGGTGGGCACGGGCGATCGGCAGCAGCAGCTCCAGGCTGGGCTTGCGCTGCCCGGACTCCAGGCGGGAGAGGGTGCTCACGGAGATGCCGGTGGAGGCGGAGAGCTCGGCGAGGGTGGCTCCCCGGTCGCGGCGGATCCGGCGCAGCCGGGGGCCCACCCCGGTCAGCACGGCCTCGATGCGGTCGTCGTCTTCTGCGGTCATGGGTTCATTGCAGAAACGGCAAGTTGATTTGTCAAGTCCGCACGGCCCGCGTGACCCTCGCGGCATGGACGACAACAAGCACGAGACGTACGAGGCCGTGGTGGTCGGCGGCGGCGCGGCGGGGCTGAGCGCGGCCCTGGTGCTCGGGCGGGCCCGGCGCCGGACCCTGCTGGTCGACGCGGGCGAGCCCCGCAACGCGCCCGCCGCACACCTCCAGGGCTATCTGACCCGGGACGGGATGAGCCCGGCCGGCTTCCTGGCGGCGGGGCGGCGGGAGGTCGCCGGCTACGGGGTGGAGCTGACCGAGGGGCTGGTCACCTCGGCGGCGCCGGACGGGGACGGGGGCTTCGCGCTCACCCTCGCGGACGGTCGGCGCCCGCGGGCCCGGCGGCTGATCGTGACCACCGGTTTGGTGGACGAGCTGCCGGAGGTGCCCGGGCTGGCCGCGCGCTGGGGCCGGGACGTGCTCCACTGCCCGTACTGCCACGGCTGGGAGGTCCGCGACCGGGCCTTCGGTGTGCTCGCCCACCCCGAGCTCCCCGCGCACCAGGCCCTGATGGTCTCCCAGTGGTCCGCCGACGTCACCCTCTTCCTGCACACCGCCCCGGCCCCCGCCGGGCAGGACGCCGCGCGCCTGGCGGCGGCCGGTGTGACCGTGGTGGCGGGCGAGGTGGCGGGGCTGGTGGTCGAGGACGACCGGCTGACCGGCGTACGGCTGGCCGACGGGCGGACCGTGGCGCGCGAGGTGCTGTTCACCGGCCCGCGCCCGGTGCCCCGCGACGGGCTGCTCACCGCGCTGGGCGCGGCGACCCGCCAGACGCCCTTCGGCGCCTTCACCGCCGTGGACGAGACCGGGCGCACCAGCGTCCCGGGTGTCTGGGCGGCGGGCAACGCGACGGGCCCGCACGAGCAGCTGGTGCACGCGGCGAGCAGCGGCTACCGGGCGGCGGCCGACGTCAACGCCGACCTCCTCTTCACCGACCTGGACCGGAGGGCGGCCGGCCCGGACCCGAGGGCGGCGGCCGGAGCCTCGGCCGGAGGAGCCTGACGGGACCGGTGGGGCGCCCGGTGCCCGGGGGCCCGGCAAGGACCCGACGGGACGACCTCACGGGGAAAACTCACGGGGAGAACTGACGGGAAGAACTGACGAGAAGAACTGACGGGTCTTCAGTTCTCGCGCGGGGCGCGCTATCGATACGGCATGGAGGACATGACGCACGAGGACCGCGCCGCCACCCCGGGGCTGCCCGCCCCTCCCCCGCTGGGCGCCAGCGCGCTGCCCGCCGGCACCTTCGCGGGCCGGGCGGTCGTGGTGACCGGCGGCGGCTCGGGGCTCGGCAAGGCGATCGCCGCCGAGTTCGCCCGGCTCGGCGCGGGGCTGGCCGTCCTCGGGCGCACGCCCGAGCGGCTCGCGGCGGCGCGCGAGGAGCTGGCGGCGGTCGCCGGGACCCCGGTGGCGACCGCGGTCTGCGACGTCCGGGACCCGGAGCGGATCGCCGGGGCGCTGGACGCCTGCGAGGCGGAGCTGGGCCTGCGGCCGGAGGTCCTGGTGAACTGCGCGGCGGCCAACTTCCCGGTCCCGGCGGAGGAGCTGTCGCCGGGCGGCTGGCGGGCGGTGGTGGACATCACGCTCTCGGGGACCTGGTTCGCCACCCACGCCTTCGCCGCGCGGCACCTGGCCGCCGGGACGCCCGCCTCGGTCGTCAACGTCGGCGCGTCCTACGCCTGGACGGGCGGGCCCGGCCACGCCCACTCGGCGGCGGCGAAGGCCGGGGTGAAGAACCTGACGGAGACCCTGGCGGTGGAGTGGGGGCCGTACGGGATCCAGGTGAACGGCCTGGTGCCGGGGCTGATGCCGCACGAGGACATGGTCCCCGCGGTCCGGGCCACCCTGGACCGGGCCGGGCGGCCGGGGGCCCGGCAGCCCGCGCTGCGGGTCGGGCACCCGCGCGAGCTGGGCTGGGCGGCGACCTTCCTGGCCTCCCCGTACGCCCGGTTCGTCAGCGGGCACACGCTGGTCGTCGACGGGGCCAACTGGCAGCGCAGGTCGCTGGTGAACGAGCCGGTCATACCGGTGCGGGAGCAGCTCGGGCGGGGGCCGTTCGCGCCGCCCGGGGGCTGAAGCGGGCTGGGCCGTGTGGCGGAAACCGGGGCGGCGGGGTCCCGGCGGGCCGGGGCGGCGGGTGAGGATCGGGCGCGGTGGCCGGGATCCGGCCGCCCGCTCCGCACGGCCGCCCCACCCGGAAGGACGGGACTCACCCCATGCTCGGTACGGACTTCACCACGGGCTCGCCCGACTGGCTCGACCTCGGCAGCCCCGACACCGGCGCCGCCGCCGTGTTCTACGGCCGGGTCTTCGGCTGGGACTTCGTCTCGGCCGGACCCGAGGCCGGCGGCTACGGCTTCTTCCAGCAGGACGGCAAGACCGTGGCCGCGCTGGGTCCGCTGACCGAGGAGGGCGCGGAGAGCGCCTGGACGGTGTACTTCGAGACCCCGGACGCCGAGGTCACGGCGCGGGCGGCCGAGCAGGCGGGCGGGCGGGTCCGGATGGCGCCGATGGACGTGATGGACGCCGGGCGGATGGCCGCCCTGACCGATCCGGGCGGCGCCGAGTTCGCCGTGTGGGAGCCGCACGCCGTGAAGGGCCTGGAGCGCACCTCCGCGGAGCACACCCTGCTCTGGGCGGAGCTGCACGTCGCCGACCCGGAGCGGGTGCTCGGCTTCTACCGGGAGCTGTTCGGCTGGCGCTGGGCGGAGATGGAGGCCCCGGGGATGACCTACCGGGTGGTCTCGACGGCCGTCGGCGACCAGCAGGACGCCTCATTCGGCGGGGTGGCGCCGCTCCAGCCGGGCGCGGACCGGGCGCGCTGGATCCCGTACTTCGCGACGCAGGACGCCGACGTCGTCGCCGCCTCGGTGCAGGAGAGCGGCGGTTCGGTGCTGATGCCGCCGGCCGATGTGCCGGACGTGGGCCGGATGGCGTGGCTCGCGGACCCCTTCGGGGCCCCGTTCGCGGTGCTGAAGCCCGCTCCCCGGGCCTGAGTCAGCGGCCCTCGAAGCGGGGCGGGCGGCGGGCCGCGCCCGCCGCGTAGCCCTCGCGGGCGTCCTCGGAGGTGAGGGTGAGCGCGGCGGCGAGCGCGGTGCGGTCGAGGGCGGCGGCGAGGCCCTGGTCGGCGAAGGCGTCGATGTTGCGCTTCACCGCCCGGACGGCGAGCGGGGCCCGCCCGGCGATGGCCTCGGCCGTCTCCCGGGCCGCCGCGGCGAGCTCGCCGGGGGCGGTGACGCGCTGGACCAGGCCGAGCCGCTCGGCGGTGGCGGCGTCGATCCGACGGCCCGTGAGCGCGAGGTACTTGGCCCAGCCCGCGCCCGCCTCGCGGGCGATCCGCAGATCGCCGCCCGCGTCCACGGCGACCCCGATGCCGGTCTCCGGGAGCGCGAAGACGGCGTCGTCGGCGGCGATCCGGATGTCGGCCATGAGGGCGAGTTCGAAGCCGAAGCCGAGGCAGTAGCCCTGGACGGCGGCGACGACGGGCTGCGGCAGCCGGGCGAAGGCGGCGAAGCGCTCGTGGGCCCAGCGGACGCCCTCCGCGTAGTTCTCGGTGCGTTCGGCCGCCGAGCGCCCGGTGATGTCCCCGCCGGGCGCGGTGACGTCGATGCCCGCGCAGAAGGCCCGGCCCTCGGCGCGCAGCAGCACGGCCCGGACCCGCTCGTCGAAGCGGATCCGGTCGGCGGCCAGGCCGAGCTGGCGGCTCGCCTCCCAGCTCCAGCCGTTGAGCTTCTCCGGGCGGCACAGGGTGACCACCGCGATGCCGTCCTCGACCCGGAGGGTCAGGCGCTCCGCGCCCTCCGGGACGGAGTGGTCGAGCGTGTCGATCACCGGGCCGCCCCCGCTTCCTCCAGGCCTGACTGTGCGTCAGTTCTCGTCCGGGGCCGGAGCCTAGCGCCCCGCCGCTACCGGGGGAACACCTCGAACGCCACGGCCGGGCGGCCCCCGAAGCGGTCGGCGGCGCGGCCGGTGGCCATCGTGACGAAGTCCCGGCAGTACGTGTCGGCGTCCTGGTCGGTCAGCGCCTCGATGTAGCTGCGGTGGGCGAGCAGCGAGCGGGTGGCGCGCTCCAGGCCCGGCCGCGCGTCGACGGCGTGGGTGGGCAGGTTCGAACCGGCGACCGCGACCCAGCGCACCCCGCCCCAGGGCTCCAGGCCCCGCTCGGTCAGCTCGGGGAAGATCCAGCGGTTCCCCGCGTCGGCCGCCGCGTCCAGGGTGGCGCGCCCGACGGCCAGGTGGTCGGGGGTGTTCCAGGCGCCGCCGGGCTCCGGGCCCCAGGTGTCGCGGTGGTTGAGGGTGAGGACGAGTTCGGGGCGGTGGCGGCGGATCGCGGCGGCGATGTCGCGGCGCAGCCCGAGCCCGTATTCGATCACGCCGTCCCGGTGGTCCAGGAACTCGACGGTCCGCACCCCCACCACCGCGGCGCTGTCCCGCTGTTCGCGCTCGCGCAGCGGGCCGCAGACCTCCGGCGCGAGGCCGTCGATGCCCGCCTCGCCCCGGGTGGCGAGCACGTAGACGACCTCCTTGCCGGCGTCGGTCCAGCCCGCGATGGCGGCGGCGCAGCCGTACTCCAGGTCGTCGGGGTGGGCGACGACCGCGAGGGCGCGGCTCCAGTCGGCGGGCATCTCTGCGAGCTGCGGCGGGACGGGCCCGGCGGTGTCGGTCATGGGCGCAGGATACGGGGGCGGTCAGCGGGCCCCGGCGAGGATCACCGAGCGGGTGAGGTGGCGCGGCCGGTCGGGGTTGAGGCCCCGGCGGTCGGCGAGGGCGACGGCGAGCCGCTGGGCGCGCACGAGGGCGGCGACCGGGTCGACGGCGTCGGCGACGAACCGCGCACCGGTGGCGGCGACCTCGTCGGCGAGGCCCGGCGGGACGGGGCCCAGGCACCAGACCAGGCTGCCGGGATCGCTGATGCCGATCGGCCCGTGGCGGTACTCCATCGCGGGGTACGACTCGGTCCAGGCGCGGGCCGCCCCGCGCAGCTTGAGCGCGGCCTCGTCGGCGAGGCCGACGGTCCAGCCGGTGCCGAGGAAGGTGAACTGGCCGTGCCGGGTCCAGCTCGCGGGCAGCGGCTCGTACAGGGCGAGTTCGGCGTCGGCGATGGAGGGGCCGAGGTCGACGCCCAGTCCGGCGCGCAGGAGTTGGAGGGCGCTGGTGGGGAACCGGGTCTGCACGACGGAGCGTTCGTCGGCGAAGCCGAGGTCGAGGACGGCGTCGGCGAGGCGCGCGGCCGGGCCGCCGGGCACGCCGGTGAGGGCCAGGGTCGGGACGCGGCCGGCGGCCCGGGCGAGGAGTTCGGCGACCTCGGTGGTGGTGCCGGAGCGGGTGAGGGCGACGATCCGGTCGTAGCCTCGGCCGAGCGGGGTGGGGTCGGAGGCGGGGAAGGCGTCGGTCTCGCCGCCGCCGAGGGACTCCCGCAGCCCCGCGTAGGCGCGGGCGATGAAGTACGAGGTGCCACAGCCGACGACGGCGACCCGCTCGCCGGTGCGGGGCAGCAGCGCGGCCCGCTCCCCGGCGAGCTCGGCGGCGCGCCGCCAGCAGTCCGGCTGGCTCGCGATCTCGATGTCCACGTGGCTGGTCATGCGCGTTGTTCTACCGTGGGAGCCGACGGCGGGCAATGCGCATTCGGTGAGCGCCACTTGGATTTTAATGAGCGTTCCGCCGGTAAACGCTCAGCCTCGCGCACCGCCCCGGTGGCGGGGTTCAGAGCTCGCCGCGGGCCAGGGCGAGCAGCCGGTCCAGGACGCGCGGGCCGCCGGCCCGTACGCCGTCGTGCTCGAACTCGTCGGTGACCCAGGTGCGCAGCCCCCGGACGGCCCGCGCGGTCTCCAGGGAGTGGGCGGTGTCCACGTACATGTCGTCGTGGTAGACGGCGGCGGCGACCGGGACCTCGTTGACGGCGAGCCGGGCCGGGTCGTAGAGCGGGGCCCAGTCGGCGCGGGCGGCCAGGAGTCCGGCGGTCTCGCGCAGCGGGCGCAGGGCCGGGTCGGCGGTGAAGTGCCAGGGGTGGATCGTCTCGCCGGTGAACAGCAGCGGGCCGTCGCCCGCGAGCGAGCGCGCGGCGTCGAAGGCGGGGAACTCCGCCCGGACCCGCTCGGCGGCCCAGCCGGTCGGGCCCCGGCCCTGCGCGTAGATGGCCTCGTGGAGGAGGGCGTAGAGCGGGTGCCCGGCGAAGGAGAGCGTGCCCTGGACGGCTTCGAGGAAGGCGTCGGCCAGCGCGGGGCCCGCCGGGGTGGGGACGAAGGCGTCCTCCAGGAGCAGGTGCAGGCGGTGGGTGCCGTCGCCGCCGCCGAGCAGGATGCCGAGGGACTGGAAGACCTCGGGGGTCAGCGTCCCGCCGCCGGGCAGCGTGACCTCGTGCGCGGCGAGGTGGGCGGCGATCCGGCGGGCCCGCTCGACGTCGTCGGGATAACGGGCGTAGTGGGCCTCGTTCTTGCGCAGGACGCGCGGGTAGGCGGCCCGGTAGACCTCGTCGGCGGTGGCGGTGAGCGAGGGCAGGCCGCCGGTGATGAGCACCGTCTCCAGGCCCTCGGGCGCGGCGGAGAGGTAGTGGACGGCGCAGAAGCCGCCGAAGCTCTGGCCGAGCACGGTCCAGGGGGCGCCGCCGGTCAGGCCGCGGCGGATCAGCTCGCAGTCCTTGACGATGGAGTCGGCGCGGAAGTGGGCGAGGTAGCGGGCCTGTTCGCGCGGGGTGCCGCGGAGGGGCAGGGTCTGCCGGCTGGCGGGGGTGGAGGCGCCGGTGCCGCGCTGGTCGAGCAGCAGCACCCGGAACTCCCGCACCGCCCGGCCCAGCCAGCCCTCGGGCCCCACCGAGCGGCGGGCGCCGAAGCCGGGCCCGCCCTCCAGGTAGAGCAGCCAGGGCAACCCGCTCCGGTCGGCCCGGTCGGCCGCGCCGACCTCCCGCGCGTGCAGTTCGATCCGCTCGCCGTCGGGGACGTCGTGGTCGAGGGGGACGCTGAAGCGGTGGTCGGTGAGGACGAGTCCGGGCTGCCGGAAGGTGGACACCTGGCTGTTCCTGTTCGTGCGGTGGTGCGGGTGGTACGCGTTCGCTGCGGGCGGTGCGAGGGTGCGGGCGGTGCGGGTGGTGCCGTCGCGCGGGGCAGGGGGGATCAGGGCGCGATCGGCAGCCGGCGCTTGTGGTCGGTGAGCTCGTAGCGGCGGACGATCGCGGCGAAGGCGGCCTCGCCGACCGGCTTGCCCTCCAGGAAGTCGTCGATCTCGTCGTACGTCACGCCCAGGGCGTCCTCGTCGGGCTTGCCCGGGTCGAGGGTCTCCAGGTCGGCGGTCGGGACCTTCCAGACCAGCTCGGCGGGGGCGCCGAGCTCGGCGGCCACGGCGCGGACCCGGCGCTTGGTGAGGCCGGTCAGCGGGACGAGGTCGGCGGCGCCGTCGCCGTACTTGGTGAAGAAGCCGGAGACCGCCTCAGCAGCGTGGTCGGTGCCGACGACCAGGCCGTTGTGGGCGCCCGCGACCGCGTACTGGGCGATCATCCGCTGCCGGGCCTTGATGTTGCCCTGCACGAAGTCCTGGTGGTGCGGGTCGCGGAAGGCGGTCCCGGCGGCGATCGCCGCGTCCAGGGCGGCGTCGCTCGCCGCCTTGACGTCCACGGTGAGGACCCGGTCGGCGCGGATGAAGTCCAGGGCCAGCTGGGCGTCGCGCTCGTCGGCCTGGACGCCGTACGGCAGCCGCATGGCGTAGAAGACGGCCTCGTGGCCGGCGGCGCGGGCCCGCTCGACGGCGAGCTGGCAGAGCCGTCCGGCGGTGGTGGAGTCCACGCCGCCGCTGATGCCGAGGACCAGGGAGGCCAGGCCGGTGGAGGTGAGGCGCTCGGCGAGGAAGGCGACCCGGCGCTCGATCTCCGCGCGCGGGTCGAAGGTCTCGCCGACCTCCAGCTCACGGGCGATCCGCTGCTGCGTGGCGATGGTCTCCGGGTCGGTCACGGAATGCTCCTCGATGATGCGGTGACGCGTGGTGTGCGCTGACGTCCGGGTCCGACTCTATGCGCCCGGCGCCCGGCGTGTCGCCCGGCCCCGGGCGGGCCCGGCCGCCCGCCGGCCGGGCCGCCTGCCCGCCTGCCCGCCTCAGGGGACGCAGAGGACCTCGACCCGCTGGACCAGGTTGTTCCCGAAGCCGCCCCGGTTCCACGGCGCCGTCAGCGGCTGGGTGCGGCCGGCCACGTCGGTGGCGCGGACGGTGAGCAGGTGGCGGCCCGGGACCGCCGTCCAGGAGGCGTGCCACGCGGACCAGGCCCAGGGGTGCCCGGGGTCGGCGGCCACCTCGGCGTCGCTCCAGGTGCGCTCGCCGTCGGCGCTGACCCGGACCCGGGCGACCGGCCCGGCGCCCGACCAGGCGCGGCCGGTGAGCGGGACGGGGCCGGGGCGGACGACCCGGACCCGGGACATGAAGTCGGGGAAGCCGGGCGGGACCATCAGGGCGCGCGGGGCGATCACGTCCACGGGCTCGCCGGGCTCGCCGGGCGCCTGCCGGTAGCGGTAGGCGACGGCCTGCTGGAAGCCGGTGAAGGGGGTGTCGGTGACGGTGATCGCGCGCAGCCACTTCACCGAGGCCATGCCGTACCAGCCGGGCACCACCAGCCGCAGCGGGTACCCGTGCTGGGGCGGCAGCGGGGCGCCGTTCATGGCGTACGCGACGAGGACCCCGCGCGCCGGGTCGGCCGCGTGGCCGAGCGGCAGGCTGCGCCGGTAGTCCTGCTCGGTGCCGCGCTCCACCCCGTGGTCGGCGCCGGTGAAGACCGCCTCGACGGCGCCGTCGGCGGGCCGCGCCTCGGCGAGCAGGCCGGCCAGCGGGACGCCCGTCCAGTCGGCGGTGCCGACGGCCTCCACGAGCCACGGCTGGCTGACCGGGCGGGGGCTGAGCCGGGCCCGGCCGTTGCCCGCGCACTCCAGGGTGACCCGGTGGGTGACGGCCGGGCGGGCGCGCAGCTCCGCGAGGTCCAGGCGCAGCGGGCGGCGCACCAGCCCGCCGAGGTCCAGCCGCCACTCCCCCGCGTCGGCGGCGGGGACGACGGGGATGTCGTAGTGGACCAGGACGTAGTGCAGCCCGGGCGGGGTGGTGTCGTAGCGCAGCGCTTCGAGGGGCAGTCCGTGGTTGCGGGCGGCCAGCGCGAGCTCGGCGGCGCCGATGCCCTCGTCGGGTCCGGCGAGCCGGCCCGGGGCGCTGGCCTCGCCGAGCGTGGGCGCGGTGGCGGAGGCGGACGTGACGTCCATGGGTCCATGGTGCTCCGTCCGTCCGCCCCCGGCACCCGGGCGCCGGGCGGTACGGTGCGGCCCATGACGGAAGTACGCGCGAGAGTACGCGAGTTGGGCGTTCCGCTGACCGGCGAGCCGGGGCCCTGGAACGCGATCACCGATGTGCCGGGCGTCCGGGTCGGCCACGTCACCCTGATCGAGGGCGACGACGTCCGCACCGGGGTGACGGCGGTCCTGCCGCGTGGCCGCGACGGGGTCGGGGTGCCGTGCGCGGCGGGCTGGTACGCGCTGAACGGCAACGGGGAGATGACCGGTACGACGTGGGTGGAGGAGACCGGCTCGCTCGCGGTGCCGGTGCTGCTCACCAACACGTACGCGGTCGGTCCCGTGCACCGGGGGGTGGTCGACTGGCTGGCCCGGCACCGCGCGGACGGGGCGGCCGAGTGGCTGCTGCCGGTGGTGACGGAGACCTGGGACGGGCACCTCAACGACATCCACGGCGACGCGGTGCGGCCGGAGCACGCGGCGGAGGCGATCGAGGCGGCGGCCTCGGGCCCGGTGGCGGAGGGCTGTGTCGGCGGTGGGACGGGGATGCGCTGCTACGGCTTCAAGGGCGGGGTGGGCACGGCGTCCCGGGTCGTGCCCTACGGGGACGCCCGCTACACGGTCGGGGTGCACCTCCAGGCCAATTTCGGGGCCCGGCACGAGCTGGTGGTGGCGGGGGTCCCGGTGGGCCGGGACCTGCCGCCGGGCCCGGCGGCGGCCCCGGAGGCGGGCGGGGTGCCGCCGGGCGCGGGCTCCGTGGTGGTGGTCGTCGCGACGGACGCGCCGCTGCTGCCGGGCCAGTGCAAGGCGCTGGCCCGGCGCGTGCCACTGGGGCTGGCCCGCACGGGCACCACCGGCAGCCACTTCTCCGGCGATCTGTTCCTCGCCTTCTCCACCGCCAACGAGTCGGCGCTGACCAGTACCTTCCCCGACGCGGAGAAGGACGGCCCGGCCCCCTACGAGACGCTGCGGTTCGTGCCGTGGGGCCGGATCGACCCGTTCTGCACGGCGGTGGTGGAGGCGGTCGAGGAGGCCGTGCTGAACGCGCTCACCGCCGCCCGGCCGATGTCGGGGCGGGCCGGGCACCATGTGCCGGCGCTCCCCCTGGAGCGGCTTCGACGGTGACGGTGACGGAGTGCAGTCCGGTGGCGCCGTCGGGCATGGTCCCGGCCTGCTGCTCGGTCTGCGGGGCTCCGGTCCCGTCGGTGGCCCGGGCGGTCAGGGTGTGCCGGCCGGGCGCCGCGGGCCAGCGGTACACCCACTCGCGCCAGGTGTCGCGGCTGTCCTCGGCGCCCAGCTCGGCGTCCTGCCAGGGGCCGTCGTCGACCCGCACCTGGACCCGGGAGACGCCCCGGTGCTGCGCCCAGGCGACCCCGGCCACGGCGACGGTGCCCGCCCGGGGGCTCCCGCCGTCCCGCGGGGTGTCGATCCGGGACTGGGTCTTGACGGTCGCCCGCGCCGCCCAGCCTCGGGGCACCCAGTAGGCGTCGTAGGCGGCGAAGGTGGTGAGTTCGAGGGAGGAGATCCACTTGCAGGCGGAGACGTAGCCGTACAGACCGGGCACGAGCATCCGCACCGGGAAGCCGTGGGCGAAGGGCAGCGGCTCGCCGTTCATGCCGAAGGCGAGCAGCGCGTCCCGGCCGTCCATGACGGTCTCCACGGGGCTGCCGATGGTCATGCCGTCGACGGACCGGGCGACGAGCTGGTCGGCGGGCCCGCCGGCGGAGGGCGGGCGCACCCCGGCCTCGCGCAGCAGGTCGGCGAGGCGGACGCCCAGCCAGCGGGCGTTGCCCACGTACGGTCCGCCGACCTCGTTGGACACGCAGTTGAGGGTGATGTCCCGCTCGATCACCTCGCGCCGGAACAGGTCCCTCAGGGTGACCGTCAGCTCGCGGGCCACGCCCTGGCCGTGGATCCGCAGCGTCCAGGCGTCGGCGTCGATCCGGGGGACGACGAGGGCCGTGTCCACCCGGTAGAAGTCCCCGTTCGGCGTGCGGAACGGGCTGATCCCGGGCACCGGGAGCTGCGCGCCCGGTGGCACGGCGGGGGCGGGCGAGGCGGGGCGGGGCAGCCGCAGGGCGTCCCGGGAGGCGGTGGCGTTCGCGGACAGGTCGGCGCCCGCCGAGCGGGCCAGGAGGGTCCCGCCGAGCGCCCCGGCGAAGGTGCCCGCCCCGGCGACGAGGAAGCGGCGGCGGGCCTGCGCGGGCGCCGTCGTGGGCGTGCCGGTGAGCCGCCGGGCCAGCAGGTGCAGCAGCGCGGCGGCGGTCGCGGCGCCGGCCAGCGAGGGCAGGGCGTCCGTCCAGGAGGCCGAGTCGGGGCGGGTGACGGCGGCGACGGCGCCCGCCGCGCCGAGCAGCCCCACGCCGGTGAGCGCGGCGGCCCGGTGGCGCGGGGCGAGCAGTCCGAGGACGGCGGCGAGGACGGCGAGCAGGATCAGGACGCCGGTCTGCAGGACCGTCTTGTCGCTCTCGCCGAAGGTGCGGATGGCCCACTCCTTGACGCCCGCCGGGGTGTGGTCGACGACGAAGCCGCCGACGGCGGCGACCGGGGCCGCCTCGGGGCGCACGACGACCGAGACGAGCGCGGCGACGGCGAGACCGGCGAATCCGGCGAGGAGCCCGCCGAGGGCGGCGAGCAGGCGGTCGAAGGGGGCCGGGGCGCGGACCGGGCCCCGGGGCGCGGACGTGAAGGTCATGCCCTGGGTTTCGGCAGGCGGCGCCCCGGAGCTGAGCCTCCCGCCACCGCGGGGCCCGGCCGGGCGGGCGGGTGGGCGGGCAGACGGCCCGAGCAGGCGGGCACCCAGGCCGGCGGGCGGGCGGCCCGGGGGGGGCGGGCGCCAGGCAGGCGGGCGGGCGGCCCAGGCGGGTGGGCGGCCAGGCGGGTGGGCGGCCAGGCGGCGTCCCGTCATGCGGGACGCGCGGTCGTGGGCCTTGCCCCGGGGCGGCGGGGGTTGCTTGGATCTTGAGCGTTCCGGGCGGGCGCGCGGCTCCGCCGGCGCCCCCACAGGCCGCACGCCCACGGAGAGGCGCCGCAAGGTGACGTACACGAGACCGGACGACTTCCCGCCCGTACCGGAGCATCTGCGCGCCGAGGGCGCCGTGCTCACCGACTCGCTGATCCCGCTGGTGGACAGGTTCCGGGCCCGGCAGGGCGAGGACGGGACGGTGGCCCGGCCCGACGGCGCCGACCGGGCGCTGCTGCGGCGGATCGGCCGGGAGGGCGTCGCCTGGTGCCGGCGGCACGCGCTGGACGGGCAGGCGGAGGCCCTGGAGGCGGACGTGGCCGCCTGGCTGGCCGCCGGGCTCGACACCCGGCCGGGCCGCTGGCGCTCCCTGGACGCCGCCCCGGCTCCCGCCCCGGGCGAGACGGTGTTCCTGCTGGCCCCGGGCGGGGCGGCGGGCGAGCGGCTCGACTGCCTCTTCGCCCTGCGTGTCCCGGGCGGCCGGTCCGCCCTCGTGACCGTCGCGGGCAGCGCGGGCTGCGCGGCGGGCGCCCGCCCGGGCCTCTTCGCCGCCCCGGCCGTCGACGGGACCGCCTCGTGACGGCCACCGGAGCGGACCCGGGCCGTCCGGTCCTCGTCCTGGTCTACCAGCGGGCCGGGCTCCCCTGGGTCTTCGAGGCCGCCGAGCGGGCCGGCATCGACCTGGTGCTGGTGCCTCGGCCCGACGAGGAGGTCCGGGCCGACCGGCTGCCGCCCTCGGTCGTGGAGCTGCTGCCGCTGGCGCCGGACCGGGACCCGGCCGGGGCGCTGGCGGCGCTGCGCGCCCGGCACGCGGCGCGGCCCTTCCAGGGCATCACGACGCTGTACGACCCGATGGTGCCGTTCGTCGCCGAGGCGGCCGAGCTGCTCGGCCTGCCGGGCATCGGGCGGGACACCGCGCGGGGCGCGCAGGACAAGCGGCTGATGCGGGAGCGGCTGGCCGAGGCGGGGCTGAACGTCCCCGGCTTCGTACGGATCGAGGGGCCGGACCCGGAGCCGGGGCTGGCCGAGGCGGCGCGGCTGGCCTTCCCCGTGGTGGTGAAGCCCGCGCACGGCTACTCCAGCCTCGGCGTGACCCGGGCCGACTCGCCCGCCGCGCTGCGGGAGGCGGTCGCCGGGGTGCGCCGGGTGTGCGCGGAGAAGCTGGCCGACCCGGCGGCGGCGCTGGTGGTCGAGGAGTACCTGGACGGGCCGGAGTTCGCCGTCGAGTCCCTGGCGTACGGGGGCGGGGTGCGGGTGCTCTCGGTGGGCTACAAGGGCGAGCCGGCCGGCCCGTACTTCGAGGAGAGCGTCTACCGGGCGCCCGACACCCTGCCGGCGGAGGTCCGGGCGGCGATGGTGCGCGAGGTGACGGCGGCGCACGCGGCGCTCGGGGTCACCGAGGGCCCCACCCACACCGAGCTGCGGCTGCGCGGCGGGCGGACGCCGTACCTGCTGGAGCTGGGGGCCCGGATCGGCGGCTCGGGCGCCTCGCACTACGTGGCCTCCCACGTCAGCGGGACGGACCTGGCGGCCGAGGCGCTGCGGATCGCGGTCGGCGCGGCGCCGGAGTCGGACGGCCCGGCGGGGCTCGCGGCCCCGGTCGGGGCGGCGGCCAACTACATCGTGCCGTGCGGCGGGCACGGCAGGGTCACGGCGGTCCACGGCCTGGACGAGGTGCGGGCCGACCCGCGGGTGGACCACGTGGTGCAGATGCTGTTCCCGGGCGACGTGGTGCGCCCGTACCCGGACTTCACCGGCTATCCGGCGTTCGTGCTGTCCCGGCACGACGGCCCCGAGGACGCCGCCGGGTTCCACGCGCTGCTGGCGCGGACGGTCCGGGTGGAGTACGCGGCGGCGGGGCCCGGGGAGCGCGAGGAGCCCGGAGGACGCGAGCGGCGCGGCTGACGTGCGCGGGGCCCCGGGCCGGTCGGCCCGGGGCCCCGCGCA